>NZ_CP060822.1:3242990-3910736 GCF_014489415.1 Cylindrospermopsis curvispora GIHE-G1 | reverse complement strand
AGTAGCAGTCCTGCACCTTTTGGTAAGGACACTCGTCGCATCCTCATTCACCAAGGACCGGGTATTAATAACCAATTGAGCAATCCTAAAGCTAGGGGTCTGGCTCCCAGTTCCTTGGGTGCAAAAGTGTTCAAGTTAGATCAGTTACCTGGAACTATTGGTAAAAAAGCTGCTAAGGGTGCTAGTGTTAAATTCTCCGAAAGTTCTACCCAAGCTGTAATTAAAGCCTGTTACTTACAAGTATTTGGTCGCGATGTTTATGAAGGTCAAAGACTCAAAGTAGCAGAAATTAAACTGGAAAACGGTGAAATTACTGTTAGAGAGTTTGTCAGAATCTTAGCCAAGTCCGATTTATTCCGCAAGATGTACTGGACTTCCTTATATGTTTGTAAGGCAATTGAGTACATTCATAGACGTTTGCTGGGTCGTCCTACTTATGGTCGTGAAGAAAACAATAAGTATTTTGATATTGCCTCTAAGAAGGGCTTTTATGCTGTTGTAGATGCCATTCTTGACACTGTAGAGTATAGCGAGTCCTTTGGTGAAGATACTGTTCCCTATGAACGTTATTTGACCCCCGCTGGTGTTTCTCTCCGTCAACTGCGAGTTGGTACTATCCGCGAGGACATCAACAAGGTGGAGAAGGAAGAAACTCCTCGCTTCGTGGAATTGGGTGCAGTTAAGGAATTACGGACCCAACCTAGTGTGGATTTCCGCATTAACCAAGGTGTAAGCAAACAGCGTGAACAAACTAAAGTGTTCAAACTAATTGCTACGGATAAAGTAGCAGTTCAAACCCTGATTGGAGCTGCTTACCGTCAGGTATTTGAGCGGGATATTCCACCCTACATTATCCAAAATGAGTTTACCGATTTAGAAAGTAAGTTGGGTAATGGGGAAATCACTGTTAGGGAATTTATTCAGTCCTTGGGTGGTTCTGGTCTCTATATTAAGGAATTTTACACACCCTATCCCAATACTAAGGTGATTGAGCTGGGTACTAAGCATTTCCTCGGTCGCGCACCCCTAGATCAGGCAGAAATCCGTAAGTATAACCAAATATTGGCTACTCAAGGCATTAAAGCCTTTATTAATGCCATGGTAAATAGTGCGGAATATGCTGAATCTTTTGGTGAAGATACCGTTCCCTACCGTCGCTTCCCCACCCTACCTGCTGCTAACTTCCCCAATACGGAAAAACTCTACAACCAGCTCACTAAACAAAATGATGATTTGGTTGTGCCTAGCTTTGAAACCCTACAACCTAGGATTAAGTCGGAAAATACCCCACTTTTAGGCAATGCGATCGCAGATTTAGCCATTAAAGCTAAACAAATGGACAAATCTAAACCATTGTTCATTGAACTGGGTCGTTCCTTTAACGATGGTCGTGGTCAATCAGTAGAAGTTGGTGTAGGCACAAGTCGCCGCAAACCGGCTCGTATCTACCGCATGACCGTAGGTACAAACAAAACTGAGATCAACCAGGTAATCAATGCCATTTACGTTCAGGTAATGGATGTATTTAGTGGGCAGATTCCCGACTATATCAGACGCACTGATTTAGACAGTAGACTGCGTAATGGGGAAATCACCGTGCGTGAATTTGTGATTGAACTAGCCAGTTCGGAGATTTATCGCAAGCGGTTCTACACACCCTATCCCAACACCAAAGTGATTGAATTCTTGTTCCGTCACATTTTAGGGAGAGCCCCTGCAACTCAAGGTGAAATCCGTCAATATAACAAAATATTGGCAGATAGTGGTCTCAGAACAGCTGTAGAAACCATAGTCAACACTGGGGAATACAGTCGTTACTTTGGTGAAGACGTTGTCCCCTATAACCGCTTCCCATCCTTACCTGCTGGTAATTACCTAGGCAGTGTAAAAGCTGAAGCAGACCTAGTTAAACAGTCTTGGTCTAGTCTATCTCCATCCGTTTTAACCGGTCGCGGTACCAACAGATAAGGTAGATGTGGGGAATAGGACAGGTAGTGACAGGTAAAGTTACTCCTGTTTTACAATTCCCCAGACCCAAAACCCGGAAAATGAGCGATTGTGAAAAAAAATATTACAAAGTATTAAGAGCAGTAATGAATGCTCAACATAATGCTGGAAAATATTTTCCGGAAGGATAGAAAAATTTGGTAACTTCTTCACATTTGGGGAGCAAATGTAACCCAGAATGTATTAAGATACAAAACTGCTATCGACCAATGAAAATCCTACCAGTTTCAAACCTGGTGTCATTAGTTTTGGAGGAATCCATTAATGAGTATCGTCACGAAGTCCATCGTGAATGCTGATGCAGAAGCTCGCTACCTCAGCCCTGGTGAGTTAGATCGGATTAAGAGCTTTGTTTCTGGTGGTGCAGCACGTCTTCGTATTGCCCAAGTATTGACTGACAACCGCGAGCGCATCGTTAAGCAAGCTGGCGACCAATTGTTCCAAAAGCGTCCTGATGTTGTTTCTCCCGGTGGTAACGCTTACGGTCAAGAAATGACAGCTACCTGTCTTCGTGACCTAGACTACTACTTACGTCTTGTAACCTACGGAATCGTTTCTGGAGATGTGACCCCCATTGAAGAAATCGGTATCGTTGGTGTACGTGAAATGTACAAGTCTTTAGGTACACCCATTGACGCTGTAGCTGGTGGCGTTGCTGCAATGAAATCCGTTGCTGCTACCCTGTTATCCGCTGAAGACTCAGCTGAAGCAGGTGCTTACTTCGACTACGTTGTTGGTGCAATGTCATAGGTTAGAGCGATTCCACAGCTAGAACCGAAAACTTTTGCAATCAGGTTGGAAATAAGGAAATAACAACAATGCAAGACGCTATTACCTCTGTAATTAATTCTTCTGACGTTCAAGGTAAATACTTGGACACCGCTGCTCTAGAAAAGCTGAAAGGCTACTTTGCGACTGGTGAACTGCGCGTGCGTGCAGCTACCACCATCAGTGCTAATGCTGCTGCAATCGTAAAAGAAGCTGTAGCTAAGTCCCTGTTGTACTCAGATATTACCCGTCCCGGTGGTAACATGTACACCACTCGCCGCTACGCAGCTTGTATCCGTGATTTGGATTACTACTTGCGTTATTCTACCTACGCCATGTTAGCTGGAGATGCTTCCATCTTAGATGAGCGTGTATTAAACGGTTTGAAAGAAACCTACAACTCCTTGGGTGTACCCGCTGGTGCTACAGTTCAAGCGATCCAAGCCATGAAAGAAGTAACTGCTAGCTTGGTTGGTGCTGATGCTGGTAAGGAAATGGGAGTTTACTTCGACTATATTTCCTCTGGTTTGAGCTAAGAGTGAGTTAGCACTTTTTGGCATTCTATGAATGTTAGCAGTGCTACTTGATTAAGGTCTGGAAATCAAATATGAGTTCTAGGTCGTTCTATATGCTTCGGGTGAGTATTAGCGGTCTAGTATTGATGTTAGATTTCCAGACTTTGAGGGTAAGCTCTACTGAGATAGCTTGTGGAGTAGACAAACCTCTCAAGAATCATCTTGAGACTACGATGAAACAGCAAGTAGGTTCTAAAGTCCAGATTTGTAAAGGTCTGAGTAGCTTTGGGTAGATCCTATAGAGCGGAATAGAATAGATATAGATATAGCCGTAGTCACCTACAAAGGTGCAAAGGCCTTCAGAATAGCTACCCATCAACCCTGTCTATAGCGTTCTGACTAGAGCTATAAATTCAAAGATTTGAGACAGGATTTAGTCTCAAGATTTTTCCGATAAAAAAGGTTTTCCAAAACACAGGGAGTTTAGAAAAAATGGCTCGTTTATTTAAAGTGACCGCTTGCGTTCCCAGCTTAACCCGCACCCGCACCCAAAGGGAATTACAGAATACTTATTTTACCAAGTTGGTTCCCTACGAAAACTGGTTCCGCGAGCAGCAACGAATTCAGAAAATGGGTGGTAAAATTGTTAAGGTAGAATTAGCAACTGGTAGGCAAGGTACTAATACTGGTTTGGCATGATTCTCATAGGTCAGAACTAATCAAGTCTCCCCCGCTCCAACCGCCTTACTCGCTGTAGGGCGGTGTAAACATATATAGTTTCAACGTGAACCTACGTCAACTCATTCCATTTTTTGATCATTCTGCTGGTAATTGGGCCCCGGAAGCACGTTTGTTGCGCTGGTTGACATTGCTATGGTTAATCCTGGGGTTAATTATGCTTTTTTCTGCATCTTATCCCGTAGCTGCTGAACGCCAGGATGATGGGTTGTATTACTTTAAACGTCAAATTATTTGGGTCTTTGTTGGTCTCATTTTATTTAACTGGATTGTAAATACCCCCTTATCTAAAATTTTAGCAGCATCCCATTGGTTTTTATTCCTATTTTTATTACTAATTTTCCTCATCCTTGTTCCCGGGGTAGGAAAAAAGGCTTTTGATGCAGCGCGGTGGATAGCCATTGGTCCTATTCCCATTCAACCATCAGAATTAATCAAGCCATTTTTAGTCCTACAAAGTGCTAGAATTTTTGCCCAGTGGGAAAAACTCTCCCCACAAGTTCGTCTGTTTTGGTTAGGTGTGTTTTGTTTAGTCCTGTTAGGGATTCTTGCCCAACCTAATCTTAGTACCACTGCGCTTTGTGGCATGACAATTTGGTTTATTGCTCTAGCCAGTGGCATACCCTACAGATACTTGGTAGGAACAGCATTAGGAGGGTTTTCCCTGGCATTGTTAAGTATGAGTATTAAGGAGTACCAACGGCGTCGAGTCATGTCTTTTCTAAATCCTTGGGCTGATCCTACAGGGGATGGATATCAGTTGGTACAAAGTTTACTAGCAGTGGGTACAGGTCAAACCTGGGGAGTGGGATTTGGTATGTCCCAGCAGAAATTGTTTTATTTACCCATTCAAGATACGGATTTTATTTTTGCAGTTTTCGCTGAAGAGTTTGGTTTTGTGGGTGGTATAGTGCTTTTATTAGTGTTGGGTATGTTTGCAACCCTGGGATTAATAATTGCTTTCAAGGCTAAAAATCCCATTCACAAATTAGTAGCAACAGGTGTGACTGTACTTATAATTGGACAATCACTATTACATATTGCTGTTACAACAGGTGCCATACCAACCACGGGTTTACCTTTACCCATGTTTAGTTATGGGGGTAATTCCATGGTTGCCAGTTTAATGGCTTGCTCTTTATTAATTCGCGTTGCTAGAGAAAGTAGTGAAGCTGAGATTTTGTCGTTGAAAAAATCAGACTAACTCAATCAGCGAAATAACCATTGCTGGGGAGGTAAACCATAATGGTTAAATTTTGGTTAATAATGAAAAAAAACGCCACCGGGTGTAGTATCTATATAACAGCACGTACATAAATAGTGTGCTAATAACCCGGATAAAATTTAACCCCAAAAAATGCCAACCCTATCCCGACTTCCTCATCTAGCATCTACCCAAATCATCAACCTAGATTGTTGTAGTAGGAAAAACCTGCTTGATTACTTTAACAACTCTTGGGAGTTAGAAACAACCCTATTAAGAAGCATCACTCACCCGGATGCTTTTTACCTGAATCCGGATCCTTTGAGAAACCGATTAATTTTTTATTTGGGACACTCAGCAGTTTTTTACATTAACAAGTTAGTTCGAGTTGGATTATTGCCAAATCCCATCAATCCCCAATTTGAGATTTTGTTCGAGGTTGGTGTTGACCCAGAAACACCTGATGAACTAGAATTGGCAACCCAACATATTATCTGGCCGGATGTAGACCAGGTTTGGGAATATAGAGAAAATGCCAGACAAGCAATTACTGAGATAATTGAAAATACACCTTTAAATTTGCCTATTCACGCCCAACATCCCCTATGGGCATTATTAATGGGAATTGAACACAGTCGCATACATTTTGAGACCTCTTCTATGCTGCTACGTCAGTTACCAGTTGAGTATTTAAGGTTGCCATCAGGATGGAATTATGCACCCAGTCATGGTAAAATACCCCCTAATCAAATGCAGGAAATTCCTGGTGCTTTAGTTAAATTAGGTAAGAAAGAAGATGATTTAACTTTTGGTTGGGATAGCGAATATGGCAGTTTAGAAATTGTAGTTCGACCGTTTTTAGCCAGTAGTAATCTGATTACCAATGGAGAATTTTTACAATTTATACAAGCTGGTGGCTATGAAAATTCAGAATATTGGCATGGTGAATCCTGGCAATGGAAACAACAAAATAATGTGCAACATCCTAAATTTTGGCTATTGGAAAATTCCCACAATTACAAGTATCGGGCAACTTTTGATATTTTAGAATTGCCTGTAGATTGGCCAGTGGAAGTCAATTATTATGAAGCAATGGCTTACTGTCAATGGCAAGGTACTCGTTTAATGACAGAACCAGAATGGAATCGGGCTTGGGAATTTTCCACCAATAACCAGGGAGATAGGACTGAGGAAAATAATTATAATCTCAAACTGAAATATATTTCTCCCAGTCCCGTGGGCATGTTTTCAAAAAGATCCGGGTTAGCTGACCTACGAGGAAACGTGTGGGAGTGGTTATCTAGTACATTTTCTCCCCTACCTGGATTTACCACCCATTATCTATATGAAGACCAGTCAGCACCATTTTTTGATGGTAAGCATCAAATGATGGTTGGTGGTTCTTGGGCTACAAATGGCACTATGGCCCTACCCTGTTATCGCAACTGGTTTCGCCCCTATTTCTATCAGCATGTGGGTTTTAGAACTGCCATGAGTTTGTAAGGGAAATTTCCAGTTACTAATGACTCAAAATCCTGAGATTTTGATAAAATCAGAGAAATAAAAATAAGAGGATAAAACAAATGCTTTTAGCACCCGTAACAGTTTTAGAACAACAATATCAACACTTGCATGATGATGGTCAGGATGTAATTCAGGGATTACTTGGAAATCCCAAAACCTTGTCCCCTAAGTATTTTTATGATGATCGGGGTTCCCTATTATTTGAGGAAATTTGTGATTTGCCAGAATATTATCCTACTCGTACAGAAGCTTCAATTTTGCAACAATATGCTGGGGAAATTGCCGAACTAACTAATTGTTGTGAGTTGATAGAATTGGGTAGTGGTAGTTCTACTAAAACTCAACTTTTACTGGATGCTTATCAGAAAATATCCCATACTTGTAGATACCTACCAGTTGATGTGAGTGGAGGTATTCTCAAAACTAGCGTTCTGCAATTGAAGGATAAATATCCTCAAATTGATATTCATGGGTTGCTGGGAACCTATGAACAGGCATTATTTCATTTAGAGTCCAATTATTTACAATCTCGTTTGTTGTTTTTCCTGGGTAGTTCCCTAGGCAATTTTAGTCAACAGGAATGTGATAGATTCCTCACCCAAGTTTCCACAACTTTAAAAACCGGTGATTTCCTTTTGCTGGGGGTTGATTTACACAAAGACAAAGGGATTTTAGAACCAGCTTATAATGATGCTCAAGGTGTAACTGCTGCGTTTAACTTGAACATGCTTACCCATTTAAATTGGCGATTTAATGGAAATTTTGACACAAACTTGTTTAAGCACCAAGCAACATATAATTTGAAAGAAAGGCAAATTGAAATGCGACTCCATTGTCAAGAAAGTCATTGGGTGAATTTAGCATCTTTGGATTTACAGGTTTTCTTTGAAGCAGGTGAGTCTATACTAACAGAAATTTCCCGCAAATTTGATTTACTCCAAATGTCCCAGCAACTGGAAAGCAAAGGATTAAAAACAGTGAGAACTTGGAAGGATGACAATGGGTGGTTTGGATTAATTCTTTGTCAAAAATCTTTGTAATTCGTCCGTGTGCGTTATTTAACGCACCTTTTTCATTCAATATCAATCAATTGATTAGTTTATATCTAGCACCTGGGGTGCGATCGCCGAGGTACTTTCAGTATTAATGACAGATTGTAAAGTTCCAAATTTTTCCACTTTAGTATGATAGGGTAAGCACTCGGTTAGGAAATTTACTTAATTAAGGTGAAAAGCTATGGAAGCAATAATGAAAATACTCCAGGGAATTAACCAGTCCAATACTATTTTTGTCAAGATAGCTGCAATTTTGATAATACTAACACTAATACAAGTGTTGAGAAGGTTTTTTGTGGGAGTAGTGATCAAAACCATAGAAAATCTTACAAACAAAACAAAAACCACACTGGATGATGAGTTAATTAGTATTATTAAGCCAGCTTTAAACTGGTTAATTTTGATAGGGGGATTTTGGATAATTAACGAAATTCTTGCTCAGGAGTTGGGTCCCAAACTGACAGAGACTATTGGCAAGAGTTTAAATCTAATAGTGATCTTCATTATTGGTTATATTGTTTATCGTTCTTCTTCAATTTTGGGGCAAATAATTGCCAACTTTGTGCTGCAAACTGAAACTGAGTTAGATGAGTTGCTCAGACCAGTAATGCCCAAGATTTTTCAATCAGCTGCAGTGGTTGTCTTGGCAATCAAGATCAGTGAAATATTTTTAGGTCAATCTGCAGGTGCACTTGTTGGTTTGTTAGGTGGTGCTGGTATTACCTTTGGTTTATTACTGAAGGATATCGTTTATGACTGGTTTTGTACGGTGATTATCTATTCTGATGCTCTGTTTAAAGAAGGTGACTGGGTAGGAGTATCAGGACTGGATGGTTTTGTACAGGTTCTACATATTGGTTTTAGAACTACAACACTGCATGTAGTTAAATGGGGTTCAATTATCAAGATGCCCAATTCTCGGTTGATTGGTGGAGTGGTGGAAAATTGGTCCCAAAATCCAGGGGAAGAATTAAGGTGGGGTCTGAATTTGGTTCTCAAAATAGATGGCATTTCCGCACGACAAACTGCCAGAATCTGTGATAGCATTCAACAAATGCCAAAGTCTATTGCTGGATTATCTCCTGTTTCTACAGTCAGGTTCAAAAACATTGAAAAAAACGCCCGTGTAATTGAGATAATGGCATTTGTTAATGATGATAACCTCTATTTTCAGGCCGAGAGGGAATTAAATTTAGCAATCTTGGAAATGTTAGAGCAAGAGGGTATTGATTTCCTCTATGTGGATCTAAGAACTGAGCCGGAAAAATATAAGCTCTCTATTGAAAATAATTGAAGATTAGTACGTCTTTAATGTTGGTGGTCAGTTCTTTATGGTTTGGTAATAGTTTCTTTATAGTTTTCACTCCCATAAAATTATAATCGTGCTAATATAGCACTAATGCTGGGTTGTGCATCTATCTTGCAACTATTTTTTTACCGAAAATCAAAGATACTGCATGAACCAACTAATTATTGTTAACACCTCAATTATCCTGGTTGAGATACTGGCGATCGCAATTTTTTTCTTGATATCAAGGTGGTTACTAACCAAATTTTGCCACTTCCTGGTTCAAGTACCCTTATTTGAGGGGAAACCCACAAAAATTAGACTGATTCGTCGCAATGTTACTGCTTTAATGTTGCTTACTTGCTTAGTAGTAAGTCTTGGAATTATTGGTGTCAACAGTTTCTTAATCTATCAGGGCGAAAACCTAAAAGAATATACCATAAACTTGATCGACCGGATTCCATCAGGATTTTGGTTAGGATTGGGAATTGCTATTACCCAGAGTCTAGGGGTAATAATTGCAGCAGTTTTTGTGATCAAGTTACTTCATTATTGGTTGAAGATAGGTGTTAAAAAAGTTAAAAGTTTAGATCAAAATACAGCTGACGATGAAAGCGTAGATGCTTTTTTTACCACTCTAAACCGGAGAATAACCCTGGGAATTTGGTTATGGATAGTGGTTGTTTGTACCCAATTCCTGAAACTACCATCAATAGTTACAGAATACCTTTATATAGGACTGAGAATTTATCTAAGCATTGCTATTGGGTTACTCATACTCAAAGCAGTAGCAGCAATTGTTGATATTTTGGATGTTCTTAGCATTAGATACTCTAGTCCAGATAATTTATTAAGGTTTTATGAAAGATTAAGACACTTAGTACCTTTTTTAAAACGGTGTTTGGAATTTGTAGTTTACGTATTTACCGCCACATTAGTTGTTCAGCAAGTACAATTAATAGCTAACTTGGCAAATTTTGGCGTAAAAATTATCAAAATTATTGCCATCATCTTTATCAGTCGGGTTGTTTTCGAGATAATTTACCTACTGCTAGAGGAGTTTCTGTTTACCCAACAGGACTTAACTGACACACAAAGAAGTAGACGATTAACTATGATTCCCTTGTTTCGTAGTTTGTTGCAGTATTTAATTTACTTTGGAGTTGCAGTTTCCATTCTTTATACTTTAGAGATTAATCCCACCCCCATTCTTGCAGGGGCGGGAATTATCGGTATTGCTGTAGGATTGGGAGCACAAACCCTAATTAATGATATAGTTTGTGGTTTTTTCATTCTGTTTGAAAACTATTATTTGGTTGGTGATTATATTCAAGCGGGAAAAGCAGAAGACAAAACTGTTGAAGGTATTGTTGAAGCTATTGAACTGAGAACTACTCGTATTAGAAACACTAATGGGCAATTGCACATAATTCGTAATGGGGATATTGGATCCATTACTAACTATTCTAAACAATATATATTTGCCACAGTAGATATTAGTGTACCCGCTAACTGCAATTTGTCGAGCGTATGTCAGGTGATTGAAGAAATAGGAAAAAAGCTAAAAATTGATCAGTTAGATGTGCTGGAGTCAACGTTTGTAGAAGGTGTAGAAAGTTTAAGTGAGTCCCACTTATTGTTACGAACCTTGACAAAAGTTAAACCGGGAAAACATCTTCACATCCAGCGTGTTTTGCGTCAACTTTATATAGACAATTTTCAGGATCTAGGGATTTTACTTCCTCCTAATATTACAAAAGTTGAGGATTAGTTAAAGATTAATAATTTATAGCTTTAGATAAAAAGCGATAGGGATGATGGGGAAAAATGAGACATGATGACATTGTTAATTTATATTTCATCAATTACTGAGGTGCTGCAATTATGATACATTGGCTTGTTAGCTGAGTCATTTGTGTAAAACCAGGAGAAAAATGAATGATGAGTTTACAAACTAGTAATAGTCCAACAATTGGACTAGTTGAAGTGCCAGCTACCGGACTATGGGGGGTCGACCAATTGTGGTTGGTGGTTCTGATGCTTTGGCTGAACCACAACACTACCTAAAAGCAGGTGCAACAGCAGTGGTACAGGATAAATCTGGCGGCGCAAATTGGGCACTTTTTGGCAAATTCGCCTTTCTAATATTCGCCGATCGCCAGCGGAATTCACTAACTATAATGGTGAATACTCGGGTATGGTGAGTGCAGCTTCCTCCAATGACTCGAAAATAGTGTTAGGAAAATCTTAAATTAAACAGCTCCTCTTTACTTTATCTCCTTAATATGATATGAAACCACAACCCATTCCCCCACAACCAGGACAGGAATCAGTTTGGGACTATCCCCGTCCTGCTATTCTACAGGATACTAACAAGCACATTAAAATCGTATTCAATGGTATTATTTTAGCTGAGACGACTAAAGCAAAAAGGGTTTTAGAAACCAGTCATCCTCCTGGTTATTACATTCCTGCTGAAGACATCAGAATGGAGTATTTAATAGCAACATCCAGAAAGACCATGTGTGAGTGGAAAGGTATGTCTGAGTATTATGATGTTGCTGTGGGAAGTAAATATGTAAGTAATGCAGCTTGGCGTTATATTCACCCCACCCCCAACTTTAAATCCATTCAACAACACTATAGTTTTTATCCCAATTTAATGGATGCTTGTTATGTCAATGATGAATTAGTTAAACCTCAAGCTGGTAGTTTTTATGGTGGATGGATCACTTCTGATGTTGTTGGTCCATTTAAAGGTGAACCTGGTACAAACTGGTGGTGATCCAATCAGGAGGGAATTGAAAAATTATAACTTTTCCGATTTTAACCATTCCCTCACCACATCTTCTACAGGAAGAGATTGATTGTCTACTTGATAATTCATCTTTTGCATTTGAGCGGTAGAAATTCTCCCGACCAACTGATTAATCGCAGGTTCCAATTCTGGGTATTTTCCCAGAATTTGTTGGTTAAACACAGGGACAGCTTGATAGGGTGGAAAGTATTTCTTATCATCTGCTAGAATTACCAAATCTAAAACCGGAATTAATCCATCTGTAGAATTTGCAGCTATTAAGTCTACCTGTTTTTGCTTCAAACCCTCATACATTAAACCCAATTCCATTTGTTTAATATCAGCAAATTGTAATTGATATGTTTTAGATAAACCTGGATAACCATCTGCTCGTTCCAAAAATTCATAGCCGAAACCAGCTTTTAATTGGTTACTATAACTAGCTATTTGTGAAAGATTTTTAACCTGCCATTTTTTAGCATCTTCACTGCGAATAATTAGGGCATAGTTGTTTTCAAATCCTAAAGATGGCATCACAGTTAAGTTATATTTTTCCCGATATGCTTGTTTAGTTTTCTCATAAACAGTTTGAGGATCTGTAATTGGCTTCTCCTTTAAAATTGCTGTAAATGCAGTGCCAGTATACTCTATATAACCTGCGATCTTACCAGCTTTTACTGCTTCGTGACAAACAAAAGTACCCCCCAAATTAAACTTACGTTCCACCCGTAACTGGGTATGATTTTCTATTTGTTGTGCTAAAATTTCTCCCAATATCACCTGCTCGGTAAAGTTTTTCGACCCAATAGTAATGGTTGCCAATTTTGGTGTTTTAGACTGTAAATTAAGTACATTATTAAATACATTAAAAATCACTAATCCACATAATATCAAACCTATCACTGAAATTATCCCCAAACTTTTACTAAAGATCCCAGAAACTGGTTCTTTATTACCCTTACCAACTATTTGTTGAGTCAGATAATTTTCCAACATACCCAGGCAAAAATCCGCACCTAGAGCAATCACAGCAGAAGGAATTGCACCCGCCAAAATCAGTTCATTATTAACTGTAGAAATTCCCCGGAAAATAAATGTTCCTAAACCACCACCACCAATAGCAGCAGCAATAGTGGCAATTCCTACAGATATGACAGTTGCTACCCTTACACCAGCTAAAATCACCGGTAAAGCCAAAGGAATTTCCACCTTTAATAGCAACTCCCTTTCTGTCATTCCCATGCCAATTCCTGCTTCTCTAATCGCAGGACTAATGCCATTAATACCAATATAAGTATTACGAATAATAGGTAGTAAAGCATAAAGCGTTAAAGCAACAATAGCAGGATTTCTACCAATCCCACCCAAAAAAGGCACAGAAATTAAAAAACCAAATATAGCCAAACTGGGAACGGTCTGAATAGCATTAGCTAAACCTAAAATCGCTGGTGCAAATTTGGGTCTATGAGTAATATAAATTCCCAAAGGAATGCCAATAGTAATTGCTATCATCATAGCAATACTCACTAATACTAAATGCTCCAGACTACCAATCAGAATTTCTTTACTGTGTTGTAATAAAAACATAGCTTTAACTTTATTTTTGGGGATCGGGGCACTTATTATCGGCGTTTGCCAGCATTTAAACATGCCAAAAATGCCTTAGCTTCCGGATGTGAAGATTGAAGGAATTGTTCTGTTGTACCCAAAGCAACTAAGTTCCCCTCACACATCAATCCAATTCTGGATGCTAAAAAGAATGCTTCTTGAATATCATGAGTCACAAATACCACTGTTTTACCTAGTTGTTGTTGTAAATGCTGGAATTGTTGTTGTAATTCCCAACGTGTAATCGGATCCAGAGCTGCAAAGGGTTCATCCATTAATAATATAGGTGGATCCGCTGCTAATGCTCTAGCAACTCCTATTCTTTGTCTTTGTCCTCCTGATAGTTGGTGGGGATAACGATGGACAAACCTAGTTGGTTCCAAACCAACCAGGTCTAGCATTTCATAGACCCTAGTTTTAATTTTTTTGCCAGACCATTTTTCTAGGGATGGTATAAGTCCAATATTTTCAGCCACATTAAAATGGGGGAACAAACCAGTTTCTTGAATCACATAACCCATGCTTCTCCTCAGTTTAATCACATCCCATTTATTCGTGGAGAGACCTTGCACAAAAACTTCCCCTTGGGTAGGTACAAGCAAATGATTAATTAATTTCAGGGTAGTGGTTTTACCGCTACCACTGCGTCCCAGCAATATCAGTGCTTCCCCTTGATTAATTTCTAGATTGAGCTTAGATAAAAGAATACGGTGATTAATTTCAAAACTCACATCCCGAAATTCAACTGCTATCTTCCCATCTGAGGACATAATAATCAATCGTTAAAATTTATGGTTTTATTACTATTTTATCGTGTTGCTTCCAGCAATTGGGAGAAATAAAAACGGGTTCTGGTCATGGCTTTTCGTTGAACTGTAAACCCATTTTTTGCCAAGATGTTGATTACATCAACTTCTCGGTGTAAATAGGCACGAGTCGCCTTACTCGGTCCCGGAAAAAAACTACCTATTTTCTTGAGAATGGTCAGCCAAAAGGTTTTGGGAGCAAAACTAATAATGATCCGCGATCGCGCCAGGGAACATAAATGGGATATCATCTCATCTGCTTTTTCTTGGGGATAGTGAATTAGCACATCTAAACAAATTACCGTATGATAGTTGCCAGTTAAAGATTCCAAGTCTTGAACAGTAAAGGTAGGGTTGGCGGTATTTTTCAGGGATATTACAGCTCTATCCTGAGCTTCTGCAACCATTTTTGCGGAAATATCGCTGGCGTAAACTTTAGCTCCTTCCACAGCAAGGGGAATACTTAAACTACCCACACCACATCCAGCATCACAAATGGTGAGTTGAGACAAATTCTGATCATCCTTTAACCAGGCGATAACCGTATCTACAGTTTGTTGATGTCCTGTACGAATATCTAATTGTACACTATTGACCTCACCATCACCATAAATACGTTTCCATCGGTCAAACCCCGTAGAATTAAAATATTCACGTACTATTGTTTTATCATCAGTTGCGTTCATAGTATTGATTAGGTTTTGATTAGTTCAGAAGTGGACAGCTAGCAAACAACTATAGTAAATCATCAAAGGGAAATAATTCAACATTATTTTCCCCGTTGTTTTCTTCATCATCTGGAAGAGTACTTTGTGGAGCTAGGGTTTCCAGGTTTTGTAATAGTTCCCAAACCTGATTTTGTAATAGGTCATGTTCATCCCTAAGCAAGGAAATTCGATTTTGCAATTGAATCACTTCTGTTTCTTGCTTTTGTTTATGATTTTGTAGGTCAACCATTTTGGCTTGTAAACCCTGCTCAGTTTCTATAGCTTCCTGTAATAGGTTCTTTTGGGTCAAGACCTTGGCTTCTAAATCTTGACTTTCCGTTCTTAGTTCATGGAGCTTCTCTTCTAGTTGGGGTTTAAGTCTCTGAGAAAGAACCAGGTTGCTTTCTATCTCCTCCTTTTCTTGTTTATAAATTGCTATTTGAGATTGTAGCTGGCCAATTTCTGACCGTAAAACCTGACAATTAATATCCAGACGGCGCTTCTCAGCTGTTAGATCCACACAAGACTTATGCAATTCTTGCCTACTCTTTTGTAGCTCACCCATGGTTTCTTCCATCGTGCCAATTTCCAACTCTAATTGCCTTTTTTCCGCAGCATAGTTACCTATCTCCCGGTGAATAGTATCTCTCTTATTACGGCAATCTAGTATTTGATTTTCTAGTTGTTTTGATTCTGTATATGCTAAAACCTTATGTTGTTCTAATTGTTCAATTTCTCTGACAATGCGATATTTCAACTGCTCCATTTGCCTGATTTTAGGGTAAAAGGAATTTAAAACCATTAATTCATGATTTCTCCGTCGTTTGTCAGCAAATAAGGCAGCTGTATAAGTGGCAATCACAGTAATGATCGCACTAATCAAAGCGTGACTAAAATCCCATTGAGGGACAATACTTAAACCAAAACTTATGCTAAACGATAGTACACCTATAACCAGTCTATTACTAACTATAACTGATGGTATCTTGCTGATTTTGACTGTAGTTATCTGGTGAGAATTAGTAGTTGTTATTGTCATTTGAATCGGCTTGTAGGAAGTCAATAAACTGTCGTGCTGTACGACCGGAACGCCCATTATGACGGGTTGCCCATTGGAGAGCTTGAAATTCTAAATCTTCCCCGGTTAAATCCATACCTGTTTGTGCTGCTAAGTGATGAACTATTTGTAAATAGGTTCTCTGATCAGCAGCTTCAAAGGTTAGTGTTAAACCAAAACGATCTGCAAAAGAAAGTTTCTCTTCCATTGTATCCCAACTATGAATCTCCTGGTGATCCTTCGGGTTTGGTCTGTCAGTGAAATACTCCCTGATTAAATGGCGACGGTTAGATGTAGCGTAAACAACCACATTATTGGGACGGGGAGTTAAACCACCTTCCAAAACAACTTTTAGTGATTTAAAGACATCATCATCCTCTTCAAAGGAAAGATCATCAACGAAAATGATAAATTTCTGAGGTAACTCGCGTAAGTATTCCACAATTTGTGGTAAACTATGCAACTCTGATTTTCTTACTTCCACCAGGCGGAGGTTGTGGTGACCATCCTGATTTAATAGGGATTTTACTAGGGAAGACTTTCCAGAACCACGACTACCATAAAGTAATACATGGAGCGCTGGTTGTCCTGATAATAAAAACCGGGTATTTTTTAAGAGGATTTGTTTTTGTTCCTCATAACCTACCAGTGTTTCCAGTTTAACCTTATCAGGACAGGGTATGCCAACAAACTCCCCATTCTCCCATCTACAAGCTCGATATTCGGCAAATAAACCGCTTCCCTGGTATTGATAATAGGTGGCCAGATCCCTAATGATATCACCCCAGTTTTCCAACTGTTGCCAAGTGCTCATGAAATCTTGAAGTATTACTGTTTGGCTTTGTTGGGGTTCCTGATACCATACAACTGGGGAAACCGGTAAATGTGACACAGTCTGTACCCACTCACTCAATAGGGCACAATTACACTCGTACAAGTTTTGTAGTATCTGTAGATCATGTTGAGCAGCAGCGATTAATGCTGATGGTAAATCAGTAAATTCCCGCTTTTGAGCCAGTTTAGTAAAGGGATTGTCTGATAGGAGAATTTGTCTAATTAAATATTCTTCCCAAGTTTGCTGACTGCTTGCTAAAGAATGAAAGTAATTGCCATAAGCTTGGAGACAATTACGTCCATCTCCATCCGTATAGCGTATGGCTTGGAGTAATTCTAGAAACGCTATTCCTACTTCCGTTTGTAATACTGACTGATAAAGTAACACAGACGCCGCTTGACGCTGTAAAAATTGGACTTTGGTGTGGAATGAAGTATTAATGGTGGACATGAGCTGATCAGTATATGTATATTTTACCATGAATAGGATGAAAACTAAAAATTCAATGTATACTGGAACTAGTATCGTCAGTGGTGTCAATATTTTACAGGACTATAGAGTCTTCCGTATAATTTGAAGTGCAATTGAAGTGCAAATCAAGGTAAATTTGCCATATTGGCAGGTTTTCACTAAATAAACAAGATATTACTAGATAACAGCAATATTTAATGGTTGGTGTATTGTCGCTATCTACTTAATCCTCACAACGGAAAACTCCTCGATTTCCACATCAATCAGCTCGGTAATTTAAGTAACTGGGAAAGTTATACATGAAAATATCACTGTCTTCCGAAAATGTGATCCAGTACCTTTATGACGCAGGTCTGTTCAGTTCACAAGATTCTCCATCCCCTGAACCTGATTTACCTAAAACTACTATTGATAAACATGCTTTCTTGGTAAAACTCTCTGGTAACCGCCAAATTCTAATTAAACAAGAAACCCCTAACGGGGAATATCCCAGTAACTACCAGTCCCGGAATGAGTGGGTTTTTCACCAATTACTACTGCAATTTCCCCTTCTTGGTAATATTCCGGCGATCGCATCTTTACTATTACACTTTGATGCGGAAAACTCTATCCTGGTCTGTACTTTTCTGAGCGAATATATGGAACTGGAGGAATTTTACAAAAGTTGCAGTATTTTCCCCCTAGAAATTGCCACTTCTATTGGTAGTGCATTAGCATATTTACATCGTTCCACTTTCCAGAAGCGGGAATACCGTGATTTTATAGATACTGCACCCGAGGGAGAGTTACGCTACAATTATTACAATCCAGTCCAAGGAATAAGCTCCCTTACCCAGCAGGTGTTGGGCAACATTCCCACAGCAGCACTGGAATTTCATGCGCTTTATCAACATTATGAAGAACTAGAATCGGCCATTGGGGATTTATCTTACCATTGGGAACCATGTTGTTTAACCCACAATGATTTACAACTGCATAATATTCTGGTTCATTCCCGTTGGCAGAATTTAGATAACTGTCTAGTCAGATTTAAGCAATGGGGAGTATATGCTTGGGGGGATCCCGCTTTTGATTTAGGAACTCTACTCGCTAGTTATCTACAAATGTGGCTTTCTAGTTTGGTGGTAGATTTCAGTTTAGACCTAGAAGAATCCCTGGATTTAGCCCTTATTTCCCTGGATACGGTTCAACCCTCCCTAATTGCAATTATGGGAACCTATATTCAGATCTTTCCCATGGTTTTAGAACACTTCCCACAGTTTATTATTCGGGTGGTTCAATTTACAGGATTGGCACTTATCCATTATGTTCAAAAATGTATCAACTACTATAAGTATTTTGACAAAACTCATTTATCTATGTTAGAAGTTAGCAAAAAACTATTAACCATGCCAGAAAACTCACTATTAAATATTTTTGGTACTTCACCCCAGAAAATTCTGCCATCTGTGATAGGAGTTAAAACTTACACCAAAAAAAATGGACGGGAAACTAATCGCCAAATAGCACCAATCTACTACCCTAAAACTCGTTTACGCGGTTGTTGATCCCATTAGAGATTATATTAAGGATTGTTAATCCTATCCTATGGATATTTGTTAAAACTTTATGTACTATTTGCTGTTAGAGCCTAAATTCCCAGTATATTTGAGTTATATTTCGGAGGTGCAAGTCTATTAAAATGTTGAGTAGTTACCAAGTAAATAATTCCCCCGTAAATAGCCATTTGCATGGTCTGCGGTCAAACAATTCCCAGAATAGCCAAATAAGCCAAATCAGTAGTTCTCAAAATTCCCCAGTAAATCGAGTAGATAATTATCACCTGTCCGTTATTGAGTCCCTATTTGATATTGTGAGAAATATTGAGATTTCAGCGGATTTCTCCATTCAACATCCCCAATATCAACCTTTTGCCATACCCAGTACGGTAGCACAAAGATTTAGACATAATTCACCAGATTTGCAGCAAAAATATCTAAACCTATTGCTGCGCAATTTCCTCCATGGTATTTATTACAATGGGGCACTGCAGCCCATTTTATCTACAAATAATCAGCAGTGTAGTTATTTACTAACCAACGGATTAGAACCGAATTACAAATTAGGTGTTGACCAGGATTTTTACCAACTACTACATGAAAATAATCACGGTATAGGTAACTATGATGCTGACTGGGAGGTATTAAGAATAGAACCAGATGGGACTATTGCCGTAATGAAAAATAATCTCACACTGTATGTAGAACCAGAATGTTGCCTCAAGTCCGACCGATCTCCTACTCCTAGTGATTTAATAGGGATTTGGATGCCAAAGAACCGACTGCAAAATGGTTGTTACATAGCAGTTGGCAACTGTAATCAGCAACATCTATCCCATAATACCCATAACCATAATATAAATTATTATTCTAAAAAAATAGTAGAAATCTATTTTAACATTACTCCATCCGGAGCGATCGCCCTGATGAACATTTTAACAAAACGACTAAACGATGCCAGTATTCCCTTTAGTTTTGAAGTATTATATAATCCTATTTCTTATAGAAGGTATGATACAGCCACATTACATTTTAACTGTCAAGACTATCCAGCTATCCGTAAAATTCTGGAACCAACTTACCTAGAGACCGAAATTTATTTTCAGCCCCAAATTCCCCTATTTACCAAATACTTAGCGCCTGGATTGAGTTTAGCTGAAGAACCAAACCAAAAATTCTCTCCAGAAGAGAGTTTTGGTATGAACCGTTGTCAAATAATTGCCAATGCTCTGTTAGAAGCTTGGCAAAAAGGTAAAAATGCCATAGAAGAGCGAATACAGATTATTCAGCAACATTTTGCATCTCAACTAATTGATTTACATTACCCTTACCTCAATCCCAGCTCCCAGGATATTTATATTCTCTAACCAAAAGCGAGGAATTTGCCTCTTTATTATCAACTATATATCTATCAACAATGATTTTCGCTTACCAAAGAACCATAAGATTTGCAGATACTGATGCAGCAGGAGTCGTTTACTTCGCCAACATTTTAAATATATGTCACGAAGCTTACGAAGATTCCCTAATGCATGTTAACATCAACATGAGGAATTTCTTTACCCATCCATCAATAGCCTATCCTATTGTACACGCAAGTGCAGATTATTTACGACCAATTTATTGTGGAGACAAATTAATAATTAACTTAATTCCCAAAAAAATCACCGGGGACAAATTTGATATTAACTATGAAATTAATGTCAGTAACGTGATTGTAGCCAAAGCAATTACCAGACATGTGTGTATTGATGTAGCTACGCGGAATAAGAGACAAATGTCAGGTGAGATAATTTCCTGGTTAGAAACTAACCGTAGAGACGTAGAAGATATCGAGAGAAAAAAATCCAGGGAGGAGATTATATGATCATTTCCTGATCGAGAGATTCCAGGACGATCTGTTGAAGTTGTGAAATGTTGATTTTTCCCTGTGGATTACGAGGTAAGCTAACCACGGGAATCCAATATTTAGGAATTTTAAACCTGGTTAATGTTTGCTGGAGTTGGTTTTTGATTTCTGGGATGGGAGTGGGAGGAGATTGGGGGACATAAATAGCTGTTACTGCTTCCCCCCAATTATGATCTGGTATGCCAATTACACACACATCCATAATCAGATTAGTTGCTCGGATTGCTGCTTCCACTTCTGGAGGATAAATATTCTCACCACCGGAAATAATTTTATTACTCCTACGTCCCATAATATGTAAATAACCATTCTGGTCTAAAAATCCCATATCATCGGTTAAAAAACCCTGACTATCCTGCCAAATTGTGGGATAATAGCCCAAAACCAAAGATTTAGCTTTAATCCTAATAGCTCCCAGATGATTTCCCCCATAATGTTCATTTTCCAGAAGATGCTCTATCACAATTTCTGCATGGGGGAGAGTCCGACCACTATTTTTAGTTTTTAAAAACTCATCCGGTGCTATTTTTAAAAACTCATCTGGTTTTAAGGTGGCTATTTGGGAAGCTGTTTCGGTCATACCGTATGTGGGAGCTAACCTAATGCCATTTGCTCTAGCTTTGGTTAATAAATCATTCCATGATGGTCCACCTCCCAATAATACAGTTTCAAACTCCGATAGCCATTGGGTTAATTTTTGATTGTCTAATAGTTTTTGTAATTGAGTTGGCACTAGAGATATAAAAAAGTCTGAGTTTTTTATCTTGTAAATATCTGATGTTTGGTTAGATTCAGATGTGAGCTGTTTAAATGAAGTAATAACTAATTTTCCACCGGTGGTAAAACTTCTTATAAACTGCATCAAACCACTCACATGATATAGTGGTAAAACACAGAAAGAATTCACCGAACTTAAATTAAAATATTCTGTAAATCCCCACACTGACGCGGTGAGAGTTTCCCAGGTATGAATGGCAAATTTAATCTTTCCCGATGAACCACCAGTGGGAATCATAATGCCACTAATCATAGGTTCTTCCGGAATATTAGTGGTGGTAAAATCAGGAAATTTTATCTCATCACCCCAAATAATATCTGGTTTTACTAAATTCCAAACTTGCTCCCATTCATTTTTTTCCCAGTCGGGATTACATAAAAAAACTGCACACTCAGCTGCACAACCAGCAATAAATCCCGCCAGAAATTTTACCGGATCTCGCTGGGCTAAAATGATTTTTAGGGGTTTATATACCGGTTCATAGTTGTGGTCAATTTGCCTATCTAATTGATTACGTATTTCACCATATAATTCCTTAACAAGGGGTTCAAATTGTTCACCATTTTCAACTATTAACCAATTTTCCCTAAAGATGTTTTGATTGTCCATATCTGATAAACTTTTTAATAAATAGGATTCCATAAAACTTCTGGCCAGTTTGTAGATTGTAGTGCAAAATAATGGTCAATACCAAAACCCAGAGAACGGCAATTACCAGATAGATTAGATATGCCATGAGATAGTTCCCCAGCCAACTTGAGCGCAGCTTCTCTACCAATAGGAGTTTCAAATACAGAAGAAAATACCAGATCAATGGTGTGATTTTGGCAGAATTCCCTCAACCGAGATGGTGAACCTAAAATAGCTGGTTTGACCACAAAAACTCCTCGCCACCCCATTTGATAACAACTTTCTAACTTTTGCCAGGTGGCAACGGACTCATCTAAAGCGATTTCTGTTAAATATACTTGGCTCAATTCTAGCATTTCTTCCAACCTATCCATCCCTAAAGGTTGCTCAATAAATTCAATCTTTTGAGAAAATTGATCACAAACTTCTAACCATAATTTAGCTTGGTGATAATTGAGTCCTCCATTAGCGTCTAACCGGATTTTGGCAGATTCTGGTAGTTGACCAACCAGTAAGTGCAAAATTTCTAATTCCTGGGTTATGTGATCCACTGCTATTTTTAGTTTGAAGGTCTCATAACCCTTTTGCCATAAATTTTTCCATTCCTGAACAGCAGCTTCTCCTTTCGGTAATAAAGCACTATATTTCATCTTTTTACTTATTAGGCTTTCATCTCTTAAATGTTGATTTTTAAAAACAGGTATTGAATTGGAAAAATTTTCTCTGGCCGATTCAAAAGCAAATTGACAAGCTGGTAAGTGGGCTGGAATACCCAAAATCATCTCTGGAGTAATTATCTCTGGTAGTTGACTACAAAACTCCCTAGCTTGTTCTAAGGTTTCTGAACCAAACCAAGCAATGGGAGAAATTTCCCCCCAACCTACTTTCCCAGTTCGATCAACCAGTCTAATCATTATGCCCTCTCGCATATCCCAAACACCATGATTGGTAATCACAGCATGGGTAAATTTCTGACTGAATTGACGAAAAGAAAATTGGTACTCCATTTTTCTAACCCAAAATAAACCCTATCCCTAATAACAAACAACTCCAAAAATGCACCCCGATAGCAATGAACTTGCAATCACTCACCTTTTCCGGAAGATGATGGTTTTTCCACACGTGACCACATAATTTCACCCCAAAAGGTAAACTCAACCAACTTAATATAGTCCAAAAGGGAAAAATTCCTAACACTACCAGTAATAAACATATCACATAAATACTAGCGGTAAACCATACTAAAACTTCTGCACCCCTTTGTGTTCCTAACCTCACAATGGGTGACCGCTTTCCCGCAGCAATGTCATCTTTTACTTGATGAAAATGAGAACAAAATAATACTAAACTAGTTACAATCCCTACAATAACCGAAGCAGCTAAATTAGTAGGTGACCAATTTTGGGTTTGACTGTAGTATGCTGCTGTCATCCCCACAGGTCCAAACGCAAAGAAACACAAAACTTCTCCCCAACCCTTATACCCTAATCTAAACGGAGGTCCCTGGTACACATAACCTAAACTACAACACAATAGAATAAGTCCAATCACAGTTGGATCTCTTTGTAACCAAGCGATCGCAATTATTCCTGACAAACCCAAAATTAGGCACAAATTACCCAACCAGAACATTAATTGCTTATTGCCTGTTAAACTTACTAATGAGTGATGTTTATTTTTATCAATACCCGTTTCCGCATCAAAAACATCATTAGTGATGTTTTCCCACGCTAGAATCAAAATTGCCGCAGTTGCAAAAATCGTAAATAGGACACCATCAAAAATTTCAGTTTGCGCAAAAGCGACACAAGATCCCACCCATATAGGCATAATAGCAACACTGTACATTGGTGGTTTAATAGCAGCCATCCACAACTTATGATTGGGTATTTGTCTTGTGGTCATTATTCCTCATCAACTACACTCTAATAAATTTACCACCGGATCCTATACTTAACTGAGAAATTTGAGCGAGAAATTTCATCTTTCTTATAGCTCCAAGTTCCCAGAAGATGCTAATTTGAATTAATAAAACCCGCAATAGAACTAGTAATAGAACTAAAATATTACAATCTATTTGTTACACTTGATCAATAAAACTTAAAAAAAATTAACAGACACATCCATGAGAATTTCACCATGTCTTCCAAGATTCCTCACAGATTATAAAGATTTGCATCAACTACTGTTAGCAGTGCAACAAAGATGCTATGAACATCATCACCAGCAAATTGTTAGCATCTCCTTGGCAATTGATTTTATAGACCCCCTATTTGTATTAGATAAGTTAGGACAAAGGAACACATTAAACTTTTATTTTGAAAATAAAAGTAAAGGGGAAGCCATTGTAGCTATTGATGCCATAAAGAAATTAGATATTAATGGTCAACACAGATTTAACAAAACGGAAGGTTTTATTAAAGATTGTCTAAAAAATATCATTAATTTCGGTAATCTTAATGAACCATTCACAGGTAGTCACTTTTTTTGCAGTTTTAGTTTTTTTGAACAGCATCAGCATTCTAATTATCCCTTTGCAGCAGCGACAATTTTTTTACCCAAATTACAAGTAGCTGTGAAAAATTCCTCTTGTACTCTAGTGATCAACACGGTAGTTGATGCTGATGTTGATGTTAACCACATACTCCAAGATATCCAAAATAAAGTTAGGACTTTACAATCTCTAACCAATGGTCTCCCCATAGCTGTGACCACCTGCAAGGGTTCCCAGACAAGCCAGATAAACAATCCGGACGTTTTTAAAAACTCAGTTTTATCAGCTCTCAAAAAAATAGAAGCTAAACAGTTAAGCAAAATTGTTTTGGCAGACACATTAGATGTATATTCATATAGTTCGTTTAATATATTAAAATCCCTAAATAATTTAAGGAATTTACATCCTAACTGTTATGTGTTTTGTATTAGTAATGGTCGAGGACAAAACTTCCTGGGCGCCAGTCCGGAACGACTAATTAGCATTCAAGACCACCAGCTAATCACCGATGCACTAGCTGGTTCAGCTCCTAGGGGCAAAACACCTAAGGAAGATGCAGTTAATGCCCATAGATTAGTCAACAGTAGCAAGGAAAAACACGAACATAACCTGGTAATTGATTTTATCAGTCAGAGACTATCACAACTGGGGTTATTTCCCCAACCCCTAACTCCACGACTACGACAACTGGCAAATATTCAACACCTCTGGACACCAATTACTGCTGTGGTTCCCAATAATGTTCACCCCATAAAAATTGTTGCCCAATTGCACCCCACACCTGCTGTAGCAGGGGCGACTAGAGAAATTGCCTGTGCGGAAATTAGGCACTACGAGAAATTTGATCGCGGTCTATATGCTGCACCCCTAGGATGGTTAGATAGTAGGGGAAATTGTGAGTTTATTGTGGGTATTCGTTCCGCGCTTATTAACAATAATTGTGCCAGATTATACGCTGGTGCTGGTATTGTTGCAGGTTCTGACCCTGAACGAGAATTTGCTGAGGTGCAGCTTAAATTACAAGCCTTACTTAAAGCGTTGGTGTAGTGGGGACTTTCTGATAGACTAGGACCAGCTGCGTTAATATCTAACAATGTCCGACACCCAAATCACTGCTGCTGTAGCCAAACTTTATGACACTTACCCGTTCCCCCCTGAACCAATTTTAGACCAACCACCACCAGGATATAATTGGCGCTGGAATTGGTTAGCTGCTTACAACTTCTGTACCGGGAGAAAACCCTCAAAACAAGATATCCGGATTTTAGATGCTGGTTGTGGATCAGGAGTTAGCACGGAATATTTAGTACATTTGAATCCCTACTCACATGTAGTAGGAATAGATATCAGTCCGGGCACGCTAGAAGTTGCTAGAAAACGCTGTCAAAGTTCCGGTGCTAACCGGGTGGAATTTCACCACCTGAGTATTTATGATCTGGACCAAATACCGGGAAAGTTTGATTTGATTAATTCTGTTGGTGTACTCCATCATTTACCTGACCCCATAGCTGGTATTCAGTCCCTCGCAGGTAAACTGACACCGGGAGGAATTATGCACATCTTTGTTTATGGTGAATTGGGTAGATGGGAAATACAACTTATGCAAAAGGCGATCGCACTTCTTCAAGGAAGTAAACGTGGCGATTATGGAGATGGGGTACAAGTGGGTAGAAAAATATTTGCTGCTCTACCAGAAAACAATAGAATTGTCAATAGAGAGAAAGCCAGATGGTCATGGGAAAATCAAAAGGACGAATGTTTTGCTGACATGTACGTTCATCCCCAGGAAGTGGATTATAACATTGATACCTTGTTCCAGCTCATAGATGCTTCTGGGTTAGAGTTTGTAGGATTTTCCAATCCAGGCTTTTGGAATCTGGAGAGATTATTGGGGAAAGCGCCAGAACTGATGGCACGAGCCCAAGAATTATCTCCCAGAGAAAAATATCGCCTCATAGAACTATTAGACCCCGAGGTTGCCCACTACGAGTTTTTCCTAGCTTCTCCCCCCTTAGAAAAAAGCCATTGGCAAGATGATAATACCTTACTAACAGCTATTCCAGAATTAAACCCTTGTATAGATGGATTTCCCAGTCAATGTATATTTAACTACGATTACCAAATTATTAACCTATCTCCCCAGGAGTTAGAGTTCATGGAAAAATGTGATGGAGTACACAGCATATCACAAATTCTCGTGAAAAGTCAAGTGGATTTAGCTGGAGTCAGGAAATTGATAGAGCAGCAATTGTTGATACTCAGTCCCAACCTTTAATTGGAAGTGCGATCGCGATATTAAATGCGAGGAAGATAAAGATAAGCGAAACAAGAATAATCTTTGTCAATTTTCCCAACTTCCGGCAAAAAATTCCCAAAAAAATTAAGTTAATTGTTTTTTCTAAAGTATTGTTACCACTAACGTGGTATGATTCAGCTGACTGAACATGCAGTCGCCCTATTTAGTTGAACTGGTTTCAAGTTCCGTGAGCTTGTCATCAAGAACAAAATGTATCCACTCCGACAACAAAAAACGATGACCAACCTGATTCTCAAACCAGAGGAACAAAAAAACTCTGCCATGAAAGAGTTTTACCAACTCTATCAAGAGCTGTTGGTCATTACCCTTGTCCTAACAGCAGTAATTTTCACAGCCGTTTGGATTGCTTATTCCCTGAACATGGCCTTAAACTATTTATTAGGGGCATGTGCGGGAGTGCTTTACCTAAAGATGTTGGCCAGAGATGTAGAGCGTTTAGGCACAGAGAAACAACAGCTGAGTAAAACCCGGCTAGCCTTATTAGTCGTGCTGATTTTGTTAGCATCACGGTGGAATCAACTGCAAATCATGCCCATATTCTTGGGATTTCTGACCTACAAAGCCACGCTCATCATCTATGTAATCAGGATGGCTTTTGTCTTGTGACTCTACAAAGCTGCGGGAACCTTAAAAAGCTCCGCTTCTCCAGTAAGATGAAAGAAGCGACCCCATTAGAAAGAAAATGCTCAATTTTCTGAACTTCTACTCCCTTCCCTTAGCAGAATTGGAGGTGGGTAAGCATCTGTACTGGCAAATAGGCAACCTAAAGCTCCATGGACAGGTGTTTCTCACATCCTGGTTTGTAATTGGCGTATTAACACTAGCTTCCATCCTGGCAAGCAGCAATGTGAAACGCATTCCTAGAGGCATTCAAAACCTAATGGAGTTTGCCCTGGAATTCATTCGGGACTTGGCAAAAAACCAGATTGGCGAAAAAGAATATCGCCCCTGGGTGCCCTTTGTTGGCACGTTGTTCTTGTTCATTTTCGTCTCCAACTGGTCTGGAGCATTAGTTCCATTTAAACTAATTCATTTGCCAGAAGGTGAACTGGCCGCTCCTACCAGCGATATCAATACAACAGTTGCCTTAGCGCTGTTAACATCTTTAGCTTATTTTTATGCTGGATTCAGCAAGAAAGGCTTAGGGTACTTTGGCAACTACGTGCAACCAGTGTCCTTTATGTTGCCCTTCAAGATTATTGAAGATTTCACCAAACCTCTTTCCCTAAGTTTCCGTTTATTCGGTAACATTTTAGCTGATGAACTGGTAGTTGGCGTACTAGTGTTACTAGTGCCCCTGTTTGTACCATTGCCAGTGATGGCCTTGGGACTATTCACAAGTGCCATTCAAGCCCTAATTTTTGCCACCCTCGCTGCTGCTTATATTGGTGAAGCGATGGAAGATCATCATGGCGAAGAGCATGAGGGAAGTCATTAGACCCCTCAGGAAACAACAGTCAGTGATGAGGTGACAGGTGAGAGGTGAAAGTGCCAGGGTGACAACAGGTAGTCAAAAGTCAACCGGGGGAGCTTCACCAATTAATAGCATCTGATCACCAATAACTGATAGATGATAGCTGACTACTAACACTATATTCCCAAATCAACCGTATCTCTAAAGTAAGGAAAGAAGATCATGGATCCATTAATTTCTGCTGCTTCCGTATTAGCTGCTGCTCTAGCTGTTGGTTTAGCTGCTATTGGTCCTGGTATTGGTCAAGGTAATGCAGCAGGACAAGCTGTAGAAGGTATTGCTCGTCAACCAGAAGCAGAAGGCAAAATTCGCGGTACATTGTTGCTGAGTTTGGCGTTCATGGAAGCGCTAACCATCTACGGCTTAGTAGTTGCCCTAGTATTGTTGTTTGCTAACCCCTTCGCATAAGTAGTAACCAGTCTATTGGACTGAGTGACAAAAGATGGGACTTAGGAGTTAAGAGTTAGGGGTTGAATTAATCATCACTCACTAACTCATAACTCATCCTCTAGTTATAACTCAGGACTATAACCATACATAGGAACAAGCAACAATGACACATTGGATCACCTTGTTGGCAGTAGAAGAGGTTGCCAAGGAAGGGGGCTTGTTTGACTTAGACGCGACTTTGCCCTTGATGGCAATTCAGTTTCTAGTTTTAGCCCTGATATTGAATGCAACCCTATATAAACCATTGGGTCAAGCCATTGATGGACGTAATGACTACATCCGGAATAATCAATTGGATGCCCAACAGCGTTTGTCCCAGGCAGAAAAACTGGCGGCTCAGTATGAACAGGAACTAGCTGGTGCAAGAAGACAAGCGCAAGCAGTGATTGCTCAAGCTCAAGCAGAGGCGCAAAAAGTAGCATCTCAAAAAATAGCGGCAGCACAGCAAGAAGCCCAGGCACAAAGAGAAAAAGCAGCTAGTGAAATTGAGCAGCAAAAACAACAAGCTTTAGCTTCTTTAGAAGCACAGGTGGATGCCCTCAGTCGCCAAATATTGGAGAAGCTGTTAGGTGCTGATCTAATAGGCCAACGCTAAATTAGGTCAAAACTAACTTACAGAAATGTCATGGTGTCATAAATCATCAACCTGAAGAATGACCACTGACAAGAAAATTTGAATTTGGCTGCGCAGTTGTGGATGAAAAAACATGGGGACTTTTTTACTATTGATAGCGGAAGCAACCGCTGTCACGGGTGAATTGGCAGAGGGAGCAGAACATAGCGGTATTGGTCTAAATACTAATATTTTTGAGACCAACCTAATTAACCTTGCCATTATTATTACTGTGCTGTTTGTTTTTGGACGTAAAGTGTTGGGTAACACCCTAAAAACTCGTCGAGAAAACATCGAAACAGCAATTAAGAGTGCAGAGGAAAGAGCTGCAAATGCTGCGAAGCAGTTAAAGGTAGCTGAGGAAAAACTAACACAAGCCCAGGTGGAAGCTAACAGAATTAAAGCTGATGCGGAAGCTAGTGCTAAAGCAGCTGGGGAAGCAATTTTAGTTCAAGCTGCTGCTGACGTTGAGAAAATGCAAGCTGCTGGAGCGGCAGATTTAAATGCGGAGCTGGAGCGGGTAATTTCTCAATTACGGCAGAAAGTGGTGGCTCAAGCTTTGCAAAAAGCCGAAGCAGAACTTAAAGCTGGCATTGCTGAGGATGCTCAAATAAGAATTATTGACCGTAGCATCGCTCAATTGGGAGGTTAGGAACCATGAAAAGTAATGCAGCGACAGCAGAAGTGGCACAGCCCTATGCACGGGCTTTGTTATCAGTGGCTAAAGCCAACAATTTGACAGAAGAGTTCGGCACAGATGCGCGGACTTTGATTAGTTTGATTTCTGGTTCTGGGGAACTACAAAACTTTTTGGATAACCCCTTTATTCGACCAGAAAACAAAAAGAATCTACTCAGACAACTGTTGGGGGAAAGTGTTAATCCCTACCTGAGAAATTTCATCTTGCTGTTAGTTGATAGAAGGCGGATTTCCTTTTTGGAACCAATTTTACAGCAGTATATCAGTCTGTTGCGGGAATTAACCCAAACGGTTTTAGCGGAAGTTAGTTCTGCTATTCCCCTAACCGATGAACAACTACAAACAGTAAGAGAAAAGGTAATTTCTATTACTAAAGCTCGGGAAGTAGAAATTGAAACTAAAATCGACAGCGATTTAATTGGTGGTGTAGTGATCAAAGTAGGTTCTCAAGTAATTGATGCCAGCTTGCGTGGTCAACTACGTCGTCTTTCTCTACGCTTAACCAGTGGTTAAATAGGGAGAATGGGGAATTAGATAGATTTCATCTGTTACCCATCACCAATTACCAATTACCAAAAACTTCTGCCGTCTCACAAGAAAAACGAAAATAGGCACATGAGCATTTCCATTAAACCTGACGAAATCAGCAGCATTATCCAACAACAAATCGAGCAATATGATCAAGAGGTCAAGGTTGCTAATGTTGGTACTGTACTACAAGTTGGTGATGGTATTGCCCGGATCTACGGCTTAGAACAAGTCATGTCCGGGGAACTTTTAGAATTTGAAGATGGCACTGTTGGTATCGCCCAAAACTTAGAAGAAGATAACGTGGGCGCCGTACTAATGGGTGAAGGAAGAAATATTCAAGAAGGTAGTACCGTTACTGCAACCGCTAAAATTGCCCAGGTAGGTGTGGGTGAAGCCCTCATCGGTCGGGTAGTAGATGCTTTAGGCAGAGCAATTGACGGCAAAGGTGAAATTAAAGCTACTACCAGCCGTTTAATTGAGTCCCCCGCCCCGGGGATTATTGCCCGTCGTTCCGTCCATGAACCTATGCAAACGGGTATCACAGCTATTGATTCCATGATTCCCATTGGTCGGGGTCAACGGGAGTTAATTATTGGTGACCGTCAAACTGGTAAAACCTCTATTGCTATTGACACCATTATTAACCAAAAAGGTGAAGATGTAGTTTGTGTTTATGTAGCAGTGGGTCAAAAGGCTTCCACAGTTGCTAACGTGGTTCAAACCCTACAGGAAAAAGGCGCTTTAGAATACACAGTAGTTGTAGCAGCTAATGCCAGTGACCCAGCTACTTTACAATTCCTAGCCCCCTACACAGGTGCTACTATTGCCGAGTACTTTATGTACCAAGGTAAAGCTACCTTAGTGATTTACGATGACCTTTCTAAACAGGCTCAGGCTTATCGCCAAATGTCCTTGCTTTTACGTCGTCCACCCGGAAGAGAAGCATATCCAGGAGACGTGTTCTATATTCACTCTCGCTTATTAGAAAGAGCAGCTAAATTGAGTGATGAATTGGGTAAGGGTAGTATGACTGCTTTACCTATTATTGAAACCCAAGCTGGTGACGTTTCCGCTTACATTCCTACCAACGTGATTTCTATCACTGATGGACAGATTTTCCTTTCTTCTGACCTGTTTAACTCTGGTGTTCGTCCAGCAGTGAATCCGGGTATCTCCGTATCCCGGGTGGGTTCCGCTGCCCAAACTAAAGCAATGAAGAAAGTAGCAGGTAAGATTAAATTGGAATTGGCACAGTTTGATGACTTACAAGCTTTCGCCCAATTTGCTTCTGACCTAGATAAAGCCACCCAGGATCAGTTGGCGCGGGGACAACGTTTACGGGAACTGTTGAAACAGCCCCAAAATGATCCTCTCTCTGTTGCTGAACAGGTCGCTATTCTTTACGCCGGTATTAACGGTTATTTGGATGATATAGCTGTTAACCAGGTGACCAGCTTTGTTAGAGGTTTCCGTGACTACTTAAAGAGTGGTAAGAACTCTTATTACCAAGGAGTGCAAACCAGCAAAGTCCTAGGAGAAGCGGAAGAAGTAGCCCTGAAAGAAGCTTTAGCTGATTACAAAAAGACTTTTCTAGCTACGGTGTAATCACAGTGTAATCGGTAATTGGTGATTGGTAATTCCCAATACTAATCATCAATAACCAAGAACTCATGACTAAGGACTAATTTATGGCTAATCTCAAAGCAATACGCGATCGCATTCAGTCGGTCAAGAACACCAAAAAAATCACCGAGGCTATGCGGCTAGTGGCTGCAGCTCGGGTGCGTCGTGCCCAGGAGCAGGTAATTGCCACCCGTCCCTTTGCTGACCGTTTAGCACAGGTGCTGTATGGTTTACAGGTCCGGTTAAAATTTGAGGATGTAGATCTACCTCTACTGAAAAAACGGGAAGTGAAGTCTGTTGGTTTATTAGTAGTTTCCGGTGATAGAGGGCTATGTGGAGGTTACAATTCCAACGTCATCCGACGAGCAGAAACCCGAGCCAAGGAATTAAAGGCTGAAGGTTTAGATGTTACCTTTGTTATTGTGGGTCGTAAAGCTAATCAATACTTCCAAAGACGGGGTTACAAAATTGATGCCACCTACAGCGGTCTAGAACAAATTCCCACTGCTACCGAGGCTACAAATATAGCTGACGAGTTACTTTCTCTGTTTTTATCAGAAAAGGTAGACAGAATCGAATTAGTTTACACTCGTTTTGTTTCTTTAGTCAGTTCCCGTCCCGTAGTCCAAACCCTGTTACCCTTAGATACTCAAGGTTTGGAAACCTCCGATGACGAGATATTCCGACTAACTACTCGTGGGGGAAAATTTGAGGTAGAGCGGGAAAAAGTTACCAGTACAGTAGCACCCCTACCCCGGGATATGATTTTTGAACAAGACCCCGTACAAATTTTAGATTCCCTGTTACCTTTATATCTGAGCAATCAGTTATTAAGAGCTTTGCAAGAATCGGCGGCTAGTGAACTAGCAGCAAGGATGACAGCAATGAGCAATGCCAGTGATAATGCTGGTCAACTCATTAGTTCTCTCACTCTTTCTTACAATAAAGCCCGTCAAGCAGCGATTACCCAGGAACTCCTGGAAGTTGTTGGTGGTGCAGAAGCACTTGGCTAATAAGCACCTACATAAGTAATTGGTAATAGGTGATAGGTAATAGGTAATTATTATAATTACTAGTACAAATATACCATTCACTTATTGCCGATTATTTGATGAATATAAGAAAGATAGATCTGGGGCATATATAATAGAGCTAGGTAGGCGTTCTGGTTCGCCTCCGTCCCCTAAAAGCTAAAGACATATATGGAAAACAACAACTGGTTAGAACAACTGATGATGGTGGGAATAGGTACAACTTCCCTAGTAGCAGATAAACTTAGACAGGTTGGGGATGAACTGGTCAGGGATGGAAAACTCAATCCTGAGCAGGTGGGCACATTAATGGATGATATTGTTAACCAATTGAAATCAGAACAGGGGAACTGGGAAGGACAAGTTCAAAGACAACTGCGTAACATGATGCAGGATTTTGGAGTTCCGCGCCAGTCCGAAGTTGACGAATTACGCGGGAGAATTGACCGTTTAGAACGTCAAATACGGGATTTGGAAAATAAATTTTGGCGTTAAGGGAGGATTTATTTTGAAAGGTATTTTTCTTAGTGCTGTATTGATAATAGTATGTGTTACAGCTTTGGTGATAGCACAAATTAATGGTGGTAAACAAGATACCACAGCCAAACTCACGGAAACTACACCCACAGCTATCATTACAGAACCCAAAACCCAAGACCAAGAAAATAATCAAAAAGATAAAAATTTAACTGCGAGTAACAATATGTCTGATACTAACACTGTCTCTACTTCTACTGGTCTTAAGTATGTTGAATTACAAGAAGGTACTGGTTTGATGCCCCAAAAGGGACAAAAAGTAGTAGTTCATTATACTGGTACTTTAGAGAATGGTCAGAAATTTGACAGTTCACGCGATCGCAATCAACCTTTTAGCTTTAAGCTAGGGGTTGGACAAGTAATTAAAGGGTGGGATGAAGGACTAAGTACCATGAAAGTAGGTGGTCGTCGTCAACTAATTATTCCCCCAGACTTGGGTTATGGATCCCGTGGTGCGGGCGGGGTGATTCCACCCAATGCTACCCTGATTTTTGATGTAGAGTTGTTGGGAGTTGAATAGAAATATAAAATGCTAGAGGAGGAACAAGAGGTGCGCGAGTGGTAGCGTCGTGTTTGAACTCAATACTGTTTCTCACAAGAAAATCGCCGAAAGGCACGGAAGCCACTTGGCTTTAGACAGGAAGTGCCAACGGCGAATTTATTCGCCTTGATATTTAACCGTGATGCGGCTCTTCAATATACCTTTTAATAACATCTGCTGAAACCTGTCCAGCAGTGGAATAAAAATAACTATTAGTCCATAGGCTAGGAAGTTTAAGTAATTCAGGAAATTTTCGTCTTAACAAGCAAGATGACCGTCCTTTAAAAGCTTTAACCACTTGATTTATAGCAACATCTGGTTGATGTTCTACAAATAAATGAACATGGTGCAACCTCAAGAGCGAGGATATCCCAGTCTTTTTCTTTGGCTAGTTCGTAAATTACCTGTCGAAGGCATTTAGCTATCTCTCCAGATAATACCTTTTTTCGGCGTTTAGGTATCCATACAAGATGCACTACTGCATTACCTTTTGAGTGATTTCCTATTCTGTATTCCAGTGTTGTCTTCATATTGTTTCGTGGCTGCTATTGACAAGTAAATCATATCTCAACTATACTTTTGAAATCAACAAACATTGAAGGTCGAACAATGTACGGATGCCAACAAGTTCTTATCAAGTCCGATAAATCAATAACAGCCATATTGGAGTACGTCTGCACAGAAGCTAAAAAGCTGACAAATTGTGGCGTTTACTATTCTAGGCAGATGTACTTTAAAACTGGTTATATTCCTAGTAGAGCAGATTTGCATAAACAACTAGGAACTTATCAGAAAAACGTTCATTTGTTTCTAATCTGGGAACATCATTTATTGTTGATGGACTTCATTTAAAAAGTTTAAATCAGTGGTACAACAAATCAGTAGCTAAACTTAAAAGTGATAAACCGCAGGGTTTTTGGTCTAACAGATTAGCTGCTATTACCGAAAAAAGAAACCGACAAATGCGTGATGCAGTTAACAAAGCTGCAAGAATAGTCGTTAACCACTGTATTGAAAATAAGATTGGTGCTATTGTTTTTGGATGGAATAAAGGACAAAAAGATAGTATTGATTTGGGGTCTAAAAACAATCAGAAGTTTTTCCAAATTCCCACAGCAAGATTAAAAGACCGTATTGCTCAATTATGTAAACAATACGGAATAGATTTTATTGAAACAGAAGAATCATACACTTCTCAATCATCGTTTTTTGATTGCGACAATATACCTAAATTCGGTGAAAAACCCGAAGGGTGGGAAGCAAGCGGGAAACGAGTTAGTCGTGGAGTATATGAAACTTCTGATGGGTTCAAAATTAATGCGGACTGTAATGGTGCTGCTAATATTTTGAAAAAAGTAGCGGTGATGCTAGGAATTGATCTTAGCGGAATCAGTAGAGGCTGTTTAAGCCAGCCTCAGAAAGTTCGTTTATGGACTCTTCAGAAATCTCCGTGTCTTCAGACCGGAGAAGCTTAATCCAGTTCTCGATGTTTTGGCTCGAGGTGCAACACTGGTAGTAGATTGGATAATACTTCTGGGTCATTGTCAAAACCAATCTACCACAGTTAGTTGAGATTATAAATTAAACCTTCACTGGTTCTAATATTTTCAATTGTCAGATTTATAGGAGCATTTGGTCCAGTAACTAGCCCCCGTCTTGTTGGTTTAACTTCCTGGGTATTAACTAATTTCATTGACCATGTTTTTAGCACTTTGGCCAATATCAATTTCATTTCCATTTGGGCAAAAGCTAAACCCACACAACGCCTAGACCCACCACCAAAAGGTAGAAATTGATAAGGTGAAAATTGTTTTTCTAAAAAGCGTTCTGGTTTGAATTTTTCTGGATCCGGATAAATATCTTCCCTGTGATGAACTAAATAAATTGAACCTAAAAGAATTGTCCCCGGTTCAAGTTGATAACCGCCGAGAGAAATGGGTGCTTTAACCATTCTAGGAAAAGTTAACATTCCCACGGGATGAATCCTTAATGTTTCATTACAAACCCCAGTTAAATATGGCAATTTAAAAACAGCACTGGAATCATAATTTTCTTCTAAACTATCCAATTCTGCCAATAACTTTTCTCTAACTTCCGGGAATTTATGAATCCAGTAAAAAGCCCAAGAAATAGCTGTAGCTGTAGTTTCATGACCCGCAACTAATAAAGTCATTAATTCATCTTTTAATTCTGCATCAGTCATGGGTTGATTATTTTCATCTCTAGCAGACATAAGCAAATTAAGAATATCTGTCCGCTGGGGATCAAAATTTTCTCTTCTTTCTTTAATTTCCTGATAAATTAGTTGGTCAGCTTGTTCTTTTTTCTCAACGTATCGTCTCCAAATTTCCGATATCCCAAAGATCTCTTTCAATTTAGGAAAATATAGAAAACTCACCCGCAAAGGACTGCTAGCCTGTTCTAAAACTTCACAAAGTAAATATTTAAGTTTTACTGCTCTTTCTCCTTCATGAATGCCAAAAACAGCCTCCATCATTACCTGAAGAGTGATATCTTGGGTAATGTTCCTAACATTGAAAAATTGATTTTTTTCTTGTTGAGCAAAAACTTTTGTGGTGATATTCTCAATTAATTTTGAATAAGTTTTCATTCTTTCTCCATGAAAAGGAGGCATAATTAATTGACGCTCACGTTGATGTGCCTTACCACTAAGAGTAATAACAGAATTTTTGCCCAATAAATATTCAAAAATACTATTTAACTCTCCCGGTGCTTCCAATTCTTTTTGATCATTAGTTAACATCTGCTGTATGGCTTCCGGAGAATGAAGAAATATCAGTGGTGGTAAATCACTTTGTAGTTTTAGAGCAAACACATCTCCGTAATTTTTAGCACATTCCACCATATAAGGCATAGGCCTGAATATCCAGTTTAAGACTTGAATAGTGGATAATGTTTTCGGCCCTGGTAGTATTTGCATAGTTTTATCCAGTTTTTACTATTACGATTATAACACTACTTTCTGGCAATGTAAAAACCATACCCAAAGTATTTGGTGAACTTGTGGTAGAGTTCAATAAATTCAATCCACTTGGTTAAACACTGACAATAGTTTAAATCCTGACAAACTCTTACATGCTTTCCTAGAGTTTTGGCGACAACATGGGGAACTATTGCTTAAAAGTGCACCGTCCAATATCATTTAGATTTTCCTTACAAAGATAGGTAGTTACTGTTCGTTTATTTCCAGACATTTATGGACACTCCCAAGGAAATTGGGGATTTCGTGTCCCCTCTCCCCTGGTCCCCCCTAAGCTGGATAAATCCTCAACCTCCTATTTGGTTCCTCCCCAAAACTATGGGACTTCAATCGATAATGCTCCACTAACTCATGCTGCATCTTACGCACATGGGCAGAACGAGGTAACAACTCTACCGGTTGACCCTTGGGAATGACAATTTGTTCAACTGCTAATCTGGCCTCCTCTAAAGCGTCAATTTCATCATCACTACCCTCATGCAATAATAGTTGCAACTCACAATCTTCTCCCAAATCCAGATCATCCATATTCAATAATCTTCTCAACCCACGACTAATTTGGGGAATAGCACTGGATTTAATTACATGTATGGGTAAATGACGAGACTTAGCTAATTGCCTGAGTTTTGCCTGATTTTTAACATGGGAGCGCAAAGCTAAAATTGCATCTGCTCCATCAATATCCTTTGTTAAAGCAACAGGTAACTTCAACACCTCAATTACATGTTCCAACTGATGACGACTCACTCCATAAGGATAAACATGCAAAGGTAAATCTTCCCCATTTGGACCCGCTGATCTAATTTTACCTAAGTTAAAACTGTCACCCTGGTCAAAAGACTCATCCAACAACCGATCAAATTCACTAGTTGTTCCCCGTTCCCTCTCCGGAGACAACGGGGGTAAAGCTACCATGTGACCAGAAGCACGCCAACCATTTACCTGTTTGATTGCTAAAGACTCTTCTTCACTTGCTAAACCACTTCCATAACCATTCACCAGTGTTAATGGCCGAGTAATGGAAACTTTCCCCTGTTCATCCACCGTTCGCGTTTGAGGATTGGGTTGGCGTCCTCTTAATAAAGAATCAACCGTATCAGCCACGCTTTCGTGTACCACCCAACGCTCCCGCTCTAACATTTCCACAGCAATTTCAAAGGTAGGGGGTGCCTTCCTTTCCAATACGGTTTTTTGCGATCTACGTCTTCTAGCTTCGTCATCTCCTAGAGTTACTGCTTGAATACCACCCACCAAATCCGAAAGAGTCGGGTTTTTGATTAGGTTCTCAATTTGATTTCCGTGAGCAGTACCCACTAATTGTACTCCTCTCTCCGCAATTGTCCGTGATGCTAGAGCCTCCAACTCCGTACCAATCTCATCTATAATTATTACCTCTGGCATGTGGTTTTCCACAGCCTCAATCATTACCTGATGTTGTAATTCTGGTCTAGCTACCTGCATTCTTCGAGCGCGACCAATGGCTGGATGGGCTATGTCACCATCTCCAGCAATTTCATTGGAAGTATCAATAATAATTACTCTCTTATGCAGATCCTCGGCTAATACACGGGCAATTTCCCGCAAAGCTGTTGTTTTACCAACCCCTGGACGACCTAACATGAGGATTGACTTACCCGTTTCTACTAAATCTCGGATCATCCCAATAGTACCAAACACGGCTCGACCCACACGGCAAGTCAAGCCAATAATTTTACCATTGCGGTTGCGTATGGCACTGATACGATGTAAAGTTTGCTCGATACCAGCTCTATTATCTCCGCCGAAATTTCCTACTCGTTGAATACAATCATCTATTTGGGACTGAGTAACGGGGGACTGACTTAAATACTCAGCAACACCCGGAAACCGAGCTTCTGGGAGACGCCCTAAATCCAACACCACTTCTACTAAATTATCCCTTTGGGGATGATCTTGCAGCTGTTTTTCCAGGTCTTGGGGTAAAATTTCCAGTAACTTTTGCAGGTCTGTAATCGTCATGCTTTCTATGGTGGTGACGTTTTTAGAGATAACAAATGAGCTATTAGAGATCTGACTGTGACTTGATTTGGGATACCAGAGAGTTAGCAAGTTTTACTGCTTGCCAGAGCAGTTCTGGTTGATCCTCTAGCCGTTGACTTTTTTTGGTGTTTACCTCCCAACTTTCTAACTGGTCAATCACTGGTGACAGCAATACCCGGGCATAGCTTCCATAAGCAACACCCGCAAGTTGACCCGGGGAATTCTCCAGTTTTCCACCCCCTAACATCCCCAGGGTCTTTAATTTGGGAACAGTGTAATTATTAGTACCGCCTGCTAACTGCACATGTCCCGGTAAGTTTGCCGCTAAAACTTTTTGTCCTAATTTTATCGCTGTTATGGTAGTACCATCCCCTATATCCCCACTCATAGATCTGCCATCTGTCTGCCAAATTAAAACTTGTGGAAGAGGTACTATCAGATTATAAACTGATTTTAAGTAGTCAATTAAACCCTCTCCATCATTGCAACTGATGGCTAATAACTTTAATTTATTTGCCCAAGGGGCTATTTTCGACCACAAGTCCTCAAACTCTGGCAAACGTCCCACTTTTGTATGAATTTCAATGGCATCTATTCCCGTGGACATGATCAAGGGTAGAATTGCTCCTAGAGGTGATAAATGAGAGACTGTGTCAATTATCCCATAAGGACAAATGGGGACACAACGTCCACACCCATAACATTTCTCTGCAATAATTCCTGAAGAACTATCTTTTTGATTGTTAATTTGACTATTAAATACTATAGCCTGAGCAGGACATATTTTCTCACAAGGTTTGGAACAATTGTCTGGACAGTCTGTGGGATTGAATTTAGCTTTTCTAAAGTGTGGATCCTCACCGTCGTTTAGACTAACCATTAATAAGGGTAAGTTCCCTTGCCAGTTAAATCCTTTTGCTTGTGTTTCTTTTACAAGGGTTTTAGCAACTGAGAAAGCCTGCTTAACCACATCAATTACAGCCGGATCAGCAGCAACATCTATACAGTCTGCACCTGCTAGGGTGTAGGCCAAGGTTAAACTCCTAACTGATGGTAAATGTTGGAAACTGGCGCCACAAATCAGTTTGAACCAGTTACTTTGTTTAAGGGATTGTAAGGGGGCTAATAATTCGTTCATTCGAGCCAGGGTGAGAAACTGGTCATTTTTGGGTTGGGTATAGGGGAGGTGAGTCAATACTGCCAATCTTGTTCAAAGGCCAGAAACGAATCACGGCACGTCCAATAATTTTTTCTCTTGGCACAAGTCCCCAACAACGTCCATCATAACTGCTCGGACGGTTATCACCTAAAACTAAATAGGAGTTGGGTGGTATGGTTTGTGGTTGGGACAAAAAGGGACGCTGCAAAGTGGCTGTACACACATCAATACCTGTGCGCACGGTGGGAAATAAATATTTTTCTTCGGGCAGGGATTTATTGTTAATATAGACTTTGCCATTCTTTAATTCTACCCTTTCACCTGGTAGACCAATAATGCGCTTGATGAAGGCATCATGGAATTGTTCCTTTTGTAGTTCATCCGTGGGGGAGAATACAACAATATCCCCCCGTTCAGGAGGAGAAAATTTATATTTCACCTTATCCACAATAATCTTATCCGCTTGCCATTGATCTTGTACACCATGGAGCGTGGGTTCCATTGATCCTGTGGGTATCCACCGCGCTTCAGCCACCAGGGTGCGAACGCCTAAAGCTAATATACCGCTCAGCGCTAGCGTTCTAAAAACTTCCTTAATCCAGGAATTATTCTTTTTTTCACCGGAGTTTTGCTCGGACACTTGATTTTGCATGAAATTACTAGGTTTGGCATTGGGAACCATTTACCAGGAATCGGAAAATGTTGTTGACCAACTGACTGGAACAGGCCCTAAATCTATTCTGACATAATATTCCCAGTTGTTAATAAGTAGACATTAGTCAGAAAATTTACCCTGGTATGACAAATCTAAGTATAGCCCTGGAAAGAAGGCTATAGACGGGTTTGAGGGTTAAAAATCAGGGTTGGGTAGGGGTTCTGGCTCGCTTCCGCAGCTAAAGCTATATATAAAAATCTCAACTTACCTGCCCATTTTCTGCTAGAATGAACTAGCTTGAATTACCGTAATCAAATTTCCTTTATATATTAATATTAATATGTCCGATTATCCTAGTTTATTGATTCGTCAAGCCCGTGTGCTGCTACCCAATGGTGATTTCATAATTGGGGATGTGTTAACCCAAAAGAACAAAATAGTACAAGTAAGTTCGGAAGTATGTGCTGACACTTCTGTGGTGGAAATAGATGCTCAAGGATTAACTTTACTTCCTGGGGTAATTGATCCCCAAGTGCATTTCCGTGAACCCGGTTTAGAATATAAGGAAGATCTGTTTACTGCCAGTTGCGCTTGCGCTAAAGGTGGTGTCACTTCCTTTTTGGAAATGCCAAATACAAAACCTTTAACTACTAATCAGTCAGCTTTAGACGACAAACTTCATAGGGCATCTCAAAAGTCTTTGGTTAATTATGGCTTTTTTATTGGGGCAACAGCAGATAACTTAACAGAGTTACTGACGGTTAATCCCACACCAGGAATTAAAATTTTTATGGGTTCCATGCATGGTGACCTATTAATTGATGAAGAAGCCATACTAGACAGAATATTTTCCCAGGGTAGTCGCTTAATAGCTGTTCATGCTGAAGACCAGTCCAGAATTCGTCAACGTCGTCAACAATTTGCCGGTATTCACGACCCAGCCATTCATTCTCAAATTCAAGACCCCCAGGCCGCTTTAAATGCAACCCAGTTAGCACTAAAACTTTCTCAAAAATATCATAGACGTTTACATATTTTACATTTATCTACGGGAGTGGAAGCAGAACTACTGCGTCAGTATAAACCTAGCTGGGTAACGGCGGAGGTCACGCCACAACACCTCTTGTTAAATACTGAAGCTTATAGCACCATAGGGACCCTAGCACAAATGAATCCTCCCTTGCGATCGCCCCAAGATAATCAAGTATTATGGCGGGCTTTACGAGATGGTGTAATTGATTTCATTGCTACAGATCATGCTCCCCACACCCTAGAAGAGAAAGCCCAGATTTACCCTAACACACCTTCTGGTATGCCAGGTGTAGAGACTTCTCTTCCATTAATGTTAACGGCAGCAATGGATGGTAAATGTACTGTCTCCCAAGTAGCAAATTGGATGTCTAAAGCAGTAGCTGTGGGGTATGGAATTCCCAATAAGGGAGAAATTACCCCTGGTTACGATGCGGATTTGGTCTTAGTGGATTTAAATAATTATAAACCTGTAAAAAGGGAGGAGTTATTAAGCAAATGTGGTTGGAGTCCCTTTGAGGGTTGGAACTTAACGGGTTGGCCCGTACAAACCATAGTAGGTGGTCAGATTGTCTATGCCCAAGGGAAAGTAAACCCACAGATTCGCGGTCAGGCATTAAGTTTTGGTGGTTAGCCATCAACCCCAATAATTTCTTAATCTATTTCTTAATCTATTCAAGTGTCTATGGATCAAACATTGCCCGCTGCTACACACGAAGTAAATGCTTACTTGCCCTATATTCAGGGTAATAAACGTAATTTTTTACCCTGGGCTATCACCCTCTATCAAAAGGGTTGTATTGATGGAGAGCGGAAAATAGAGGGTAGTGACAATATTCCCTTCACGGCCAAATGGAATATTAGTACCCTACCTACTGATTTAACTTGCTGTAGTGTACAGTTTCATGCTCCTGGGGAGTTTGCCTATGAAGTAACTATGACTGGCTTTGAATTTGTAGACTTTCTAATTCAAGTCATAGAAAATTATAAGAGAAATAGAATTGTTGATTTTTCCAAAGCCTTTTACCGTAAACTCCTGTGTCCGGAATAATGGTTTTTGGAAATTATAGCTTTAGTGAGGAATACTAATTCCGGTTCATTCAGAGCAAACGGTAAGCTCTACCGAGATTACTTGTGGAGTAGGCAAACCCGATAAAAATATCGGACAGTTCAAATTAGGAGCGCAGGGCGTGGCAACATCTGTTAAAAATTTTAAGTATTTGCTAATTGGCTCAATAGAGGCTTACAGCGGCAAATCTGCAACCCTGTTGGGGTTATCTTACCAACTAAGACAAAAGGGATTAGATATAGCCTATGGTAAACCCCTGGGTAATAGTAGATTCAATCCCAAGATCAATCCGATGGAAGAAGATGTCCAATTTATGATCGAAAGCTTGAAGCTGGGTGAAAATCTAGTTGCACCGACCCTGTTGGGCTTAAATGAGGTTAGCGTCCAAAAAAGATTAAGGGGTGAGGATAAAACTAATTACCAGGAACTATTGGTAGAACATTATTTACAAGTGGCACGGGGAGATTTGATGCTCTTGGAAGGGCCAGGTAATTTGACCGAGGGAAATTTATTTGGTTTATCCTTACCAGAAGTTGCTAATATATTGGATGGCGGTGTAATTTTAGTCCACCGTTACCAGTCTCTTCTCTCAGTAGAGACAATTTTATCAGCCCAAACAATTATAGGTTCTAGATTAGAAGGAATCAGCTCACGCTTGCTTGGTGTAATAATCAATGAAGTCCCCCCAGAAGAACTGAACACTGCCAACGATCTCCTGCGCCCATTTTTGGAAGAACGGGGAATTCCTGTATTAGCCATACTGCCAAAGAACGCCTTACTCCGTAGCGTTAGTGTACGGGAGCTAGTCAAACAATTGAAAGCTGATATTTTATGTCGTGAAGATCGCTTAGACTTATTAGTCGAAAGTCTGGCTATTGGGGCCATGAATGTCAATGCCGCAGTTAAATATTTCCGCAAACGTCGTAACAAGGCAGTGGTTACAGGAGGGGATCGGGTAGAAATTCAACAAGCAGCTTTAGAAACATCTACTCAATGTCTAATCCTCACGGGACAATTACCTCCTCCACCTTTCATCCTGCACCGGGCCGAAGAACTGGAAATTCCTATTTTATCAGTGGATCTTGACACCTTGACCACAGTAGAGATTGTTGATCGAGCCTTTGGTCATGTTCGGTTCCATGAACCTCTTAAAGTAGAGTGCATAAATCAACTAATGTCCGAACACTTCGATACCAACCGTCTCTTGTCACAACTAGGAAATTAAGAAAAAAGATAGAAATCTGTAACTTCATTTGGCCGATTACCTGCAGGCCATTTGGTACAATAGTTGGGTTGTTTAATCCGATAATCTCTATCTTTGAGCCAGTCAACAGAACTGATTAACCTGGATACTTTAGCACAGGAACTGGCGACAATCCAACAAACTGGTTCCAAAAGAATCGCTCTGTTAGGTTCCCGTCACGTACCAATTACTCATCAAAATCTTATTGAAATGATGACTTATGCCCTGGTTTTGTCGGGCAATCGCATTATTACTTCCGGTGCTACAGGTACTAACTCCGCTGCTATCAGAGGTGCGACCCGTGCGGATCCGAATTTACTGACGGTAATTCTACCCCAAAGTTTGGAACGCCAACCCTCTGAATCCCGCCAACAACTAGAGCAGGTGATGCATCTGGTGGAAAATCCTAGTAATGATAATCTTTCCTTAAGTGAGGCTAGCCAGTTGTGCAATAGAGAAATTGTTTCTCGCTGTCAGCAATTGGTCTGCTTTGCTTTCCATGATAGTCGTACTCTCTTGGAAACTTGTAAAGAAGCGGAAGAACAAAGAAAAGTGGTAACCTTGTTCTATTTCGATTAAAATGAGATCATGGCCCCAACCACTTACAAGGGGTGGAGTAGGGCCAAAACGCCTACTGATACGAATGACTAATTACCAGTGAGTACTGGGTAATAACTATGATTACTCAGTATTCATCATTATTCATTTAAGATAACACTAAAGGTATTATATTTTTCCTATGGCATCTAGTTTTTCTTTCGATATTGTCAGCGATTTTGACCGTCAAGAATTGGTCAATGCGGTTGATCAGGTGATACGAGACATCAAAAGCCGTTATGATCTCAAAGATACCCAAACCACCGTGGAGTTGGGGGAAAAAACTGTTACTATTAATACTGACAGCAATATGACTTTGGAGTCAGTGCATGGTATACTGCGGGAAAAGGCTGCTAAACGTAATCTATCACAAAAGATCTTTGATTTTGGTCAGGTTGAGTCTGCTAGCGGTAATCGTGTCCGTCAAGAAATTACCCTGAAAAAGGGCATTAATCAGGATATTGCTAAACAAATATCTAAACTAATTCGTGACAATTTTAAGAAGGTACAGGCTTCTATTCAAGGGGATGCAGTAAGGGTTACAGCCAAAGCCAAGGATGACTTACAAGCTGTAATCCAAAGCTTAAAAGAAGAGGATTTTCCTGTAGCTTTACAATTCACTAACTACCGTTAAAACGAGGAATTCCTCTTTCAACTAGTTACTTCTTGCACCTATGGTGTTTTGAAATGCTGGACGAAGGGAGATGTTATGCATGTAGTTTAAGACTGCTGGGTAGTTACTTAAGTCCAGCTTCAGCATAATGGGGATATAGCTGAGTATAGATCCTACAGCTACATCAGCAACGGTAAACTGATCCCCTAGTAGAAATGGTTGTTGAGAAAAAATATCATTTAAGGGACCTAATAAACGCGGCATTTCTTTTTCTCGGTTGGTTTCTATGAATATACCTGTGGCTAAGGTCGAATTAGCAAATAGTACCCACTGGTAAAAGGTTGCTTGGGTCTCTAAAGATGAGGATACCTGACTGTACTTTTGGGCCAAGTATAACAAAATTGCTCCCGATTCCCAAAGTTTTAACTCACCATCTACAATTGCTGGCACTTTTCCAATAGGATTAATTGCTAAGAAATCTGGTTTTAGATGCTCTCCTGCTTTCATATCCAGATTCACAAACTCGTATGGAACATTTAGCTCCTCTAAATACCACTTAATAATTGATGCTCGACTAAAAAGGCTACCGTATAGTTTCAACATATTTGACTAATCATTACTCCAAGTTTTTCAAGCGATAATTTATCTTTAAAGCACCTTGTGGGTATGGGAATGTTGTTTAATATTGTCCTCTTTGGTAACAACCCTGGCGGCGTTTAATACTCGTTTACGCTCCGTAGAATAATTAAAATCGCTTTTAGTTGTACCAATGGGAATTAAGCTTTGGGCCGATTCCCGTCGCTTATAAGTGCGCGTCGCAGAAAATGTTCTTTGCAAAAACTCTTCGCTAAATTGGGCAGTTTCAGGAAATCCGGAGGGTAATAACAGGTTTTCCCCATCTAGTATGGATCCTAAAGTGGTTGCATAAGCTAGTTTATATGATGTAGGTATCCCTTTTATTATGGCCTCTAATGCTGCTGAAGGAATTGGTTCAATAATTTCAAGCTCATGCACCTCTCCATCTTCCTTATAAAAACAAGTCGCTAAACCAATAACTATATAATCATCGGTTCTTAGGTCTAAACCATTGGGATGGGAAATTGCTGTTGTCATGGAGTTTACTCGGAATGTGAATTTTTCGTGAATTTTTGGGTTTATGCAATGGTACAGGGTGACACTAGGGAGTGACCACACAGAGTGTTAATCAGCTTTTTGCCTGATTGTAACTCCCTGCTTCCTCAATTTTGACACACACCCAAATTCTGTCTGGAATTAGTCTTGGGAGTGATGTATATGTTTCTGGGTCTATGGCCTAATTGTATAGGTAGTTTGAATTGATTCTCACCTGTTTACTCCTTAATCTCTAAATGGCACACAGATGGCATAATAGTAATACAGTAGTACACCTAAACTACCAGCAAGAAAAATTTTATCGTTTGATTTCATAGGGCAATTAGCTTGGGCAGAAATATATGGATACTTACTCTTTTTTTAACTCTCACACTGACAATAACCCCTTATATAAAAGAAACAATTGGCAAAGTTCTTACAAGTCTTATAACCAAAAAAAATTAGCAGCTCCAGACATGGGGTCTTTAAAGGATGAGAAGTATATGCGATCATACGCTTTACAATTAGCTCATCAAGGAGAGTACACAAAGGCGATCGCCTTGCTGAACCAAATAATTGATAGTCATCCTGAAAATGCTATTGACTATAATAACAGGGGGTTAATCTACTTTCAAAGCGGTCATGCTCAAAAAGCACTACTGGACTACAATACTGCCATGCAGTTGAACCCCAGGTTGGCCAGCGTCTATAATAACCGAGCTAACTACTATGCTGCTGGCGGCGATTTAGTTAAGGCCATGTCTGATTATGACCAAGCTTTGGATTTAAATCCCCGCTACGTGCGCGCCTGGATTAATCGGGGTATTACCTTACGAGAATTAGGAGAGTACAAAGATGCCATTGATGATTTTGAAATTGCCCTGCTGTTTGGTCAACTCGAGATTCACATTTGGTCAGAACGGGGTAGGAGTTACCACCTGTGGGGCGATTGGAACTGTGCGATCGCAGATTACCGTAGGGTCTTATCCCATACAAATTCCTTAGATAAGATAGGGGATATAATCACCTATAGGCTAAGGCTACAAGTGGAAAATTGGTTAGGAGAATTAGGTTTTTACACGTATAAATGAACTAAATAAGTAGGGGGCACAATTATTTGTAGAATGGGTTGAGGAACGAAACCCATGCGGGCGTTGGGTTTTATACTTCAACCCACTTAAATGGTAAGATGGGGTAGCTGAGGATAGTTTCCTCACTACCTTTTACTGCGTGGAATCTAGGGCTTCGACAGTTTTTCTATCTGGATTAACCAGTATAATTTGTCGCTGGTTAGGTTGTAAGCGGTAAGAGTGTTCTCTCATAATGCTTTGAGCTTGACTAGGATCAAAATTACGGGTAAATTCTTCTCTTAGGGTGCGAACGCGAGTTTTCATAAGCTTAACTTGTGTCTCTATATTTTCTAACTTGTCTTGCTGTAACCAGTAATAGGGGAACAGCCGTGTCAGTGCAGATATTGATACTGAAATAATAAGTAAATTTACTATGATTTTGCCAAAAACTTCCATTGCCATAATTAATTGCGATCGCTGGCGAAGGTGTCTTTTCGACTGACGGCGTACAGTTGAAGATGGTTTTTGAGGCTGTAGTGGTGGTATATATTCAAATGCTTTCATTGTGCTAAATAGCCCTGACGTATCATGCCCACCATGGTAATCCATGTGAGGAATGTTTGACAAGTATGATAAGAGGAAGTAGGGAATTGAGAAGCTAAGTGGAAAAATATCTATCTTTTGATAGATGCTAAGTGGCTTTCCGCTTGTTTACAGTGTCTGTGTTGTATAAAAGGGGGTATTGGGTTAGCATGAAGGATCTGATTATAGTTAGTGGGCTTAGTGCGGGTGTGGGTATTGGTGTTATCTTGACGGGTATAGCTAACGGACAAGCTAGTATAGGGGTATTAAGTAGCACTGCTGGTGCTATTATGGGAGCTTCTGTAGTTCGCAAGTTGGAAGATGATAGAAATCGGGTCACATTAGTTAAGCTTGAGGAACTAAAAAATCGGGAACTGACAAGACAAGAATCAACAAACCTAATCCAACAAATAGAAACTCTTAGGCCCACTGTAAAGCAGTTACAACAAGACCGAGAAAGGGAAGAAGAAAATCTAGTAGTCCTGAGAGGGAAATTAGGTAATCAGCAAGCTGAGTTAGAATTCATTAGAAGAGAATGGGAGCAAAATCAGTCTAGATTGGAAGATATTACCCAAACAGTTGCCAATCTGACAGCACAAAAACAGGAATTGGAAAATCGCATCAGTGTGATTAATCAAGAGAATCCTCGTTTATTAGAATTGGAAGAACTCAGACGAGCAATTGAACAATCTAGAATTGAGAAAAGTGCTTTAGAAGGAAAAATCAGTGGGCTCACCTCTCAACTGGAATCCTTAGATTCCCGCAGACAAGAAACTGTTTCTATTGAATTGGAATTACGGGCTAAAGAAATTGATTTAGAGAAGTTGACCACACAAGTTGAAAATCTGAAAAATCAGTCTCAGGAACTAGAACAACGTGCAGCTGATTTAGAATTGTTGCGTTTTACCTATGATAATATTATTAAACAAAACCAAGATTATGAGGTAAAAGTTAATCAGTTAAGACCAGAAATACAAAGGTTAGAATTAGAAAAACAACAAATTTTACATTCAATCCAAGAAAATCAAAACGAATACCAAAAAGTCCAAGAATTAAGAGAAAAATTACATAGTTTAAGACTGAGTATTGCAGACGAAAGCTCAAGGTTAAGAGAGGTAGAAACAGAAACACAGACTTGGCAGGGTAAGAAAGCAGCTTTAGAAGAGAGCAATGGTCATTTACAAGAACAAAAACAGGAACTTGAAAGAACAATTAGTAGATACAAACAGGAAATTGTAGAAATAGAAAATAGTGCGGAATTAGCCTTACAGCCTTTGAAAGAAAAGCTTTGGAATAATCTACCACAAATAATTAAACCAAGAAAGCAAGAATCAGAATTTATAGCTGATTTTATTACTAGAATTAGGTCCCAAGGATTAACTTTTTCAACTAGAACAGTTAATGCTTTCCACACATCTTTAAAAGTACAAGACATTTCTGCCTTAGTAATTTTAGCAGGGATTAGTGGGACGGGTAAAAGTGAACTACCGCAAAGATATGCCAATTATCTTGGTGCCCAATTACTAACATTAGCTGTACAACCACGATGGGATTCTCCCCAGGATTTGCAGGGTTTTTATAACTATGTGGAAAAGAAATTTAAACCAACTGACTTAATGAGAGGACTATATCAATATGGACAGCCAGAAATGCAGGACAGAATAGTCATTGTGTTACTGGATGAAATGAATTTAGCCAGAGTGGAATATTACTTTAGTGAGTTTTTGTCTAAATTGGAAAGTCGCCGTAATCACCCGACCCACTTAGAACTGGATGTAGGTAGTTTGCGAATTCGTGAAAATGAACGTCGTTTACAAATTCCCAACTCCTTTTTATTTGTGGGAACGATGAATGAAGATGAAACTACACAGACCCTATCTGACAAAGTACTAGATAGAGCAAATGTCTTAACCTTTGGTAGACCACAAAATTTAAAATTGCGTCAGGAGAATCAAGGAGCAACAGTTCAATATCAGGATTCCAGTTATCTACCCTATTCTCATTTTCAATCGTGGGTGAAATTGCCCAATCCCAATTCTGAAATAGTTAGGAGCGTCAAATATTTCCTGAACCAAGCTAATGAGGTAATGGAAAAAATGGGACACCCATTTGCACATCGTGTTTACCAAGCTATTACTCAATATGTGGTTAACTATCCACAAGTGGAGAGTATTGAATCCCCAGCTTTTAAATTTGCCCTCGCTGATCAATTTGGACAGAAACTGTTGCCCAAATTACGAGGAGTGATGGTTGACGAAGCTCATGAGCAGCTAGAAGAAATGGGCAGAATTATTGATGATATCAATGATCAACCATTAATTACAGCCTTTGATAAAGCAAGAAAGGGGCGTTATGGACAGTTTACTTGGCAGGGTTTAGTATATGAAGATGAAGAGGTATAATGAAAATATATTCCAATTTATTTGCCTATCTGAATCAGTCTGACCCGATTTCAAATTCGACTGAATTGAGTGCCAGCGACCGTCCAATTATTGTTTTGGAACCATATGAAGATTTATCTTTATCGTCTTGGTTTATCACCATTGTTCCGGGAGTTTATCAAATCGGGTTTCCCTATTTACAACCAGCTAATTTATCCTATTCTGATGAACATAATTGGCAGGATTTAAGGTCTGTATTGAATTTAGAAGTTTCTAAAAAATCTTATAAATTACCTATCATGGGTCAAGTTATGGATCTAGAAACTATTAAAGAGGAAGCAGAAATCGAAGAATGGGAAAATAGATTAGGAAATCGTTTGGATAAAACAGTATCCGAATTAATCCGGTTATTTATTGGCATGTTTACAGACATATTTAGTGGAGAAAATACCGTAAGATTTAATATGGAATCTCATATTTTGCTCAGTCGAGTACCACAAAAGTTACACTCTGTGAACCTTAAAGATGCCAATTTACCAATTGTAATCAGCTTAGATAAAAAATATCAATTGCGCCGAAAGTTAGAATTAATTGGTGACAAGCTACGTCATCAACTGAGAAGACAAGCAGAATCAATGCCAGTAGGAAAAATTCAAGAAATGGATAGTTATTGTTTACGAGATTATATTCGTAGACCTGGGTTAACTGCTGTAGAAAAAGCTGGTTCAAAACAAGAACTAATGGGGATTCAACGATATCAAGATTTTAACACTCCTGAAAATAAATTTCTGGTTTATTTTACTCGATATTTACACTTGAGTTGTTTTCAATATGAAAGAAGTGGAGCAGTTCAGTTTAGGGGAGAAGTTAGAAAAATTAGATTAGTAATTGATTTGTTTCAAAGTCAGCCAATAGTTAATACGATTCAAAATAAAAACTATCAGTTCACAAAACCAAATTATGTGCTACAGCAAAATGCTACATATAAGAGTTTTTATCAGGCATATTTAGAATATGTACGCAAGAGGTATGAAAAAGAGAAGTTATGGAGTTTTAGAAATTCCTTATTGGCGGATGTGGTTTATATTTACTTCACAGCGGCATTACTCAAATTTAATCATGTAAATATAAATGCTAGTTCCCTGGTTAAATCTAACTTAATTGCTGATCAAGGATGTTATTTAACTAGAGATCAAAATGTTACAGTTAGAGTATTTTTACAGAACCAAGTTTATGTATTTGGTTTGCAGAAACCAGCTGAAATTTCTAGAGGTGATTGGGTGTTAACCTTAGAAATTCATCAGTTAGATTCTGGGGAACTAAATTCCACAAAGTTAGAATTTCCCATTTGGGTATTTTGGTATGTTCCCAGTCAGGATGTAATTAGTGAAATGCAAAAAAGAAGTAGAAGTTTTGATTCATTTTCACAAGCAATTGTATTATATTTACAAGAACATCCGTCAACTTATAATTCGAGTTATGGGGAAAATCATAATCTAGAAATTGCATCTCAAAATTTCAGGTTAATGAAGTTACCGGAAAATTTGACGGAGCAGGGATTTTATCCAACCGTTGAAATAATTACCAAAATGATCACCAATTTGCTTGAACGCAATTAACAGAAGATACTATGACTTATAATGAGAATTACAATATGGACTTTAGTATGAACTTTAACGAACCTAATGAAACTGAAGAAAATAAAATTGAGGAACTTGATAGAGGCGGATTTAAAAGACAATTAAAAAATTTAATATATACAGCAGCTGAAATTTCACCTGTTACCCAAGCACAATGGGAAAAACTATTAGAGATTTACAATTTTGCCTCATTATCCATAGAGGTAATCATACAAACGATCTGTAGGAACAGCGCATTTTACTCTCAGGAGCGATTATCCTTAAACTTTCCTTCCATTAGTCCTAGGATTCCCCTGAGTGGAAATCAACAAATAGCGTTGGAAATGGCACTTTCAAATAGTCCTATCACTGTGATTTCCGGAACAGGAGCAACAGGAAAAACCTCTATTGCTAAAAATCTTGCTCAAGTGGCTATTGATTGTTCTCATAAGATGTTGATTTTAGCTCATAATTTGGCATCCTTGTCACCCTATTATAACCTAACAACTTATCCACTGGTACTTTCCCCACAAGGGGATTATTATCAAAAGGTAATCAATCGCTTACGTTATGATAATTTAGCTCAAGCTAAAATGGATTATTTGCCATTACATTTACTACCAGATGTAGAGTTGTCAAAATTAAGAACACCAGCAAAATTAGAAACATGGTTGCCAATTATTGAAAATAACACCTATCAACAATTAGCAGATATACTAAAGTTAGAGTCAGAATTTCAAAACTTAACCCAAGCAAGACTAAACTTATTAGCTTATCGGTTGAAACAACTATTGCCTTTTTTACAAGAGCAATTAAGATTAAGCCAAATTTATAATCACCTCTCACAAGCAGGAATTGAAGAAATTGCCCGTCAACTTTTAGCCAATCCACAAGTCACTATTACTGGTACTGTTGCTGAGTTCATGCAGGTGGAAAATAGGGTTTTATGGGAAACTAGTTTTGATATAATCATCGTAGAAGAAGCAAATCGTCTCCATTGGATAGAGCTATTATTTTTGGCAGGATTATGCAAAAAACTGGTTTTGTTTGGTGAAGATATGTCTCCAACATATGGACAAGCTAAAAAATCTATCCCATATCCTTATAACTGTTTGCAATTTAATTGCTTTCAATGGCTGCAAAGGCATTTATCACCAGCTTATGTTTGTACATTAAAGGAACAGTTTAGACTACATCCAGTCATGGCTAAAGTTGTCTACTCGTGTATTTGTAATTATTGGGTATATAGTCAGTCATATTACATTGATGATAACCTACCTGGAATCAATCTATCGCAAATTAATAGAAGAATTATTTGGCAAGATGTATCTGACACCATGGTAGGGGATAAACCCGTAGCAGAAAATATGGTTAGATTTTTAGAAAAATTAATCAGAAATCAGGATGGACAAGTTATGTCCGAAATAGGGATGATTACATTTTCTCCAACCCAGACAGATGCTATTAAGGAAATTTTACCTACAATCTCATCCATATATCAGAATCAACTATTTGTTGGTACAGCAGGAGAATGGAGTGGAAAGGAAAGGAAAATCATTATGGTTAATTGTTCAGGTAGTCCTAAAAATATTCCAGTAGAGGATATTAATATAGCCCTAACAAGAGCAAAAGATTATCTATTTTTATTTGGTGACTGTGATGTATGGCGAAGATATAATTCTCCCCTTAGATCATTATTATATCATCCTGCTGTCTCTCAAGAACGTCAAGTTATCATCTAAATCAAGTCCCCATCTCAATCAACCGTGAATTATGAAAATACAAGTTAGATTATCGGGAAAATTTGAAAGACTGCTATTAAATGGAACACAAGCTACATCCGTATCCTTAAATTATTTAGTTCAAGAAGTACAAGCGATATCTACCAAATATCGGAGAAGAACACCTGAATTGTTACGTCAATCTTTCGGATTAGATTTTATCCCAGAATCGGTTTTAATTAACTTGTGCAAACAAAGTCGTGGTGCTATGAGAGCAAGTGATATTTACCAAGTACCATCTCTCAAGTTGCTCAAACATATAGACTCTCAATTAAATGATCGAGATATTCAGGAATATGCTTATAACTTTGTCTGCGAGGAAGGAAGCATTAGTTTAACAGCAGGAGATACACAAATTCCTATTTTTTCTGGTACTGTTTATGAACAAATGGGAAATTACCTCCTGACTATACAAGAATCTGATTACCCAGGTTTAAACTCAGATTTTATCCAACTACTATGGAACGCATCTCAAGATTATTGGCAAAATTTACCTGATTTGGAAAAAATTAATTATGCTTTGAAATCTCATGATTTAAATAATTTCTTTCTTAATTTTGATTGTCACCTATCTAATAATAATGTTCAACAAGTGAAAATTTGGATTCCTATAGAGGAATTACCTATCAGATTAAGATCTGCTATTACATTCCTAGGATTTAGTAGCAAAATACAGGAAGATTATATATCAAAATTGACCACAGATGTTCAGTTACTAGTTGATCAATATGTGTCAACATACCAATATCAACCCATAGGTTTACCTGATGAACTACAACCAAATCCCTCACATGCGTCTCAAATTAGTTTTGTAATCGATAGTGGTAAAAATCGGAGAACTATCCACCAAATTATTGACCAAGCAAGTGAGTTTTTACTAGTTTCTAGTTATATTATTGAGGATGAGCACTTAACAGAATTAATTTGTCACAAGTCCGCAAAATTACCTGTTTATATATTAACAGATTTAAACAATGAACTTTTAGACCGCATTGATGAACAAATATCAGATTCTATGGTCATACCGGAACAATATCAAATAACCGATGAACGTAAAAAATCTTGTTTGAGAATGCTGTTGAGTGAGAATATACTGATTCGTAGTGGTGCTTTCCATTTAAAAACCTATATTTCGGAAAAAGCTGCTTATCTGGGGTCCTGTAATCTGACTCGTCGCAGTTTGGACTTTAATACGGAAGCTGGAATAGTCGTTAGTAATAATTCTCAGCATGAACATCTAATTAGTTATTTCCAAAATTTTTGGTATAATCACAGTAAAAATGAGGTTATACCTGATGCTAATAGTGATGGATTTCGGTTGCGCTCCGTGATTTATCCTCGAAGATATAGAAAAAATCATGATAACTTTTTGACATCAGCACAATATCAGCAAGATTTGATAGAAAACCTCCGCAATTTTCCTCACAATGAACAGATCAGAATTTATAGTCGTAGTTTTCAACCATCTAGGGAAATAGCAGGTTATCTTGGTTCATTAAATACGAGAGTTTTTATTGATTCGAGTGTGTCTGTGAGATATGAAAACTTCTATAGGAGGAGCTTTAATGTTCAGAATATTCGCAAGATTGATAATCTCCATGCTAAGATTACTATTTTAGGGAATAAAGTAGCTTACATTGGGGGAATTAATTTTAATTTCAATATTGATTTTATTTTCCATGATAACCCTAACATGAATCAGGCAAATTTATATGATTTGATGTATAAAACTACTGATAAAATGGAAATTAACCAAATCATTGATAGACTAGAAAATCTAAATTTATTAAAGTAATTTAGAGAGTGGGTAGGTGGAATTAAATATAAGATGAACCTACAAATAATTGTGCCTCCCTACTTAATTTAGACCAGGTTCAAAAAAACATAAAAACTTAAAATCAGTAAGGAACAGGAAAATATGCCTAGATTATTTAATTTACAATCTTATTTTGATGCTTGTGAGTATACTTTTTTAGTGAAGGAAGAATCTGATATAGTTCCTCAATCGAGTAGAGACTACAAATTGTTTCTGGATAAATATTCTAATTATCCTTATTTAACTGCACCAATAGGTAATAATTTTCTTGCTTCTGAGTTAACTATTAATTCCCAGGAGTTAAATTTCCTATCTATGGGAACTGAACTAAGCGGAGGAGATAGGGAACGTTTATTTATCATTAGTGATACTTTGGATTTAATGACCCTGAGTATGAGGTATGGTCTGGGATCTAAGGACGGTTATTTATATAGCAGTGCTTATCATTATTGGAGTCACCGTGAAGCAATTCTTGAAAGACACCTACATAACCCCTCCCCTAAACCATTTAAACCACTAGTATTTATTGATTTCGATAGTTTTGATATTTCTACTTTAGTTCCAGTTACTTTTACACAACCAGAAAATAGTCCTTACCAAATTCCTATTCTTGATACTAGACATCAGATATCTTTACCTAGTGTATGCAATTCTCAAACAACATATTTACGGGTATGTTATTCCATAGCTGAGTTTTTCTTACAGCAGCAATTCCCTCAATTAGCTACAAATCAGGAAAGCATTAACCACCTGGGTGATTATTTACGCAAGATTAATTTTTTTAGATTTGTTCAATCTCAAATTGGTCAAGAGTCTATAAGTTTGATTATCGAAGTATACCATGACCACCAAATTTTTTATAAACGAATCACTGTACTTATACTCGATATTGCTAATATTGTTTACCAGCAAATTCAACCGGATATTAACCTTGTCAATCAACTTACTACCCAGTATCCCCAATACCAGTTTGTCTTAATCAGTCAATATAATATTTTTGAGAAAATTTCCTACCTGCATTTATCTAACTTTATTTGTTTCACACCTCAAATCCAAAGGTTTTCAGAGATATGGATCCAAAAAAATCAGCTGGGGTTTCCCTTGTTTGGAATTTATTTAGATCGAATTGAGTTCGCTATAGCTATTGATGGACAGGAAGTATGGATTGAGTTATCTGATGAAAGAGATGCTATTTCTTATGAAGGTAAGCTTACAGTCTTAACAGGAAGAATAGCTAGTAGAGATCAAGACTTTGTGAAAATTCCCCGTGGTAGAAATAGTGCTAATTTACCAATTAGAGTCAATGGTTCTGATTACTCTATCAATGGTGTTCCCCAGGATTACAGAATTGATATTGAAAACTATCACAATCATCACAGCAACCAAAATGATCAGGAAGTCTTAGTACAAATTCTGTTTTATCTACAACCAGGATCTTTTCCTAGACTGGAAGTTAAAGATTTGCAAAACCAATATACTATTAAAACTAGTTTGGTCAACAGGGTTAATGTCTCTTATAGCTACATCCCCCCCTCCAGAATCAGTGAAAATCGTCAACAAAGATCTCTGTCTCAAATTAGACGTTTGAACGCAAGTGTAGCTCTTGGAAATTTTATGAATTCTTTAAATCAAATCTCTCAATTAAATGTCATTAATAGTCGAACTTACGAACAACTAAGTACAAGTTTCAGACAAGCTTATCAACACTTAGGACACAGACAGAATCCTGATTTACTACAATTTATCGAGGTTTCATCCATTGAGGATGAGGAGATTGTTACAGGGTTGAAACGAAAATTAACAAATTCTCAATTTGACAGAGTAATTGATTTTATGATTACTACGACTAATCAATATCTAAGACACAATAGACCTGTAAGTTACCACCAGAAAAATTTACTGACTAATGCAATAATTCTTACTGGTAAATTATATCAATTCTCACAATTTATATGTTCACGAGATATGTCAGATAGTTTATTTTCTGACTCTCAGGTGAAATTAATTATTGATAATAGTGGAAGGGACAAAAACGTGTCAAATGAGTATTTACAGTGTTTATCAAGAATCGCTGTAACTGAACAACTACAACAAAGATATTTCCAATTATTTGACTTACAATATACATCTGAAACAAGTCAATACTTGTGGGGGTATGGCAGAATTTTACTTTGGTACTATGATTTTAATAATCCTTCTAACACCTTGTTAACTTCTCGTCTATACCTGGAACATTTTACAAAAATTATCAACTATTTACTAACTAGACACTATGGAGATTTCGAGTTCCAATACAAACAGAATGCTTTTTTATCTCTTATTTACTTGCTAACTTTTTGCGCTTATGACGCAAATTTCTGTCACCCAAATTCGGCAGAATTTCACCTAGCCTTGAGAGTTATTGACAAATTTCAAAATGATAGGATTATTTTGAAAACAATTAGTTCTGAAAGACCATTAAATCACTATTTTCAGGAGTTAATTGAAGGACGCTCAACAGAAGATGGCATAGCTAATCTGCTTCAGGGTTAAATTGTCCTCTCAATTATTTACCCAACCTCTAATTAGGGAGGCACAATTATTTGTAGGATGGCTTAGGGTAACCCATGCGGACTTTGGGTTTCATACTTCAGCCCAACCTACGTTCATCTTATAGCTGTAGCTATAACATGAACGCTTAAAAGCTTTAACTTTTTATTATTAATGTCTTATCAGACTTAGCCTAAATTTGCAGCAGCAAATTCCCAGTTGGCTAAATTGTCTAAGAAGTTTTTGATGAATGCTGGACGCGCATTTCTAAAGTCTATATAGTAAGCGTGTTCCCATACATCAATGGTTAAGAGTGGTTTTTTACCGTGTACTAGAGGGTTTTCGGCGTTTGGTGTTTTGATTACTTTGAGCGTACCACCATCATCAACTAACCAAGCCCAACCACTGCCGAATTGAGTTGCTGCTGCTGTGGAAAATTCTTCTTTAAATTTGTCAAAACTACCAAAGTCTTGACTAATTCTGTCTGCTAATACTCCGGTAGGGACACCGCCACCTGCAGGTTTAAGCGAATTCCAAAAGAAAGTATGGTTCCAAACCTGTGCTGCATTGTTGAAAACCCCAGCTTTAGATGCATCTTTGAAGGAAATTTGGATTACTTCTTCCAGAGACTTATCCGCCAAATCTGTACCTTCAGTTAGCTTGTTTAGGTTGTCTACGTATGCTTTGTGATGCTTACCATAATGGTATTCAAAGGTTTCAGCTTTCATGCCGTAACTTTCTAAAGCGTTAAAGTCGTATGGTAAAGGAAGCTGTGTAAATGCCATTTTTTCAAATCCTCTCTTTATGGTTTTCCAGCGTGAGCTATTGTCCCACCTTGGCTAGAGAAATCCCAAGCTGTGTGGCCACTCCCCGCAATTATAACAGAAATTATCAAAAAATACAATAACACTCTACATGTTTTGACAGGAGGGAAGTCGACCAAACCTTTTGACAAAACCTACTAAAATCTACTAACGTAGACGTAGTAAGTAAGTTGGCGTTAAAAGACCAAACTATGTAAAGATAAAATGGAAGAGTAAAAAAGCATGGAATTAAGTGGGTCAGTGGAATTAAATATAAGATTAATGTAGGTTGAGTTTAATCCAACACCCCCATGGGTTGACTTTTCGTCCGACTAATTTTGTTGCTTTGAGATCAAATCCCAAGCATCTTTCATTAGACGACAATAATCAATTCTCTCAGCTAATTCCTCACTAGAATAACGACCTTCAAAAGCTTCCAAGGAAGCACCATCTAGTGCGGAATAATAGGCATCTGCAAGAGCTGCTTTTAATTCAGAACCACTTAAATAGTAACCGTTTACCTTTCGGCGTTTATTAGTGCGATTAATTTGACGAACTGCATTAGAAATAGAAATATCCCAGGAACGAGTCGTCCGTTGTTCTACTTGCCGTTTAATTAGATGTAGTATGAGAATAACTGCAAAACTGTAAATTTTATTGATCTTGTCATCTTTACTCATCTCGGTCATTTCCTCCACCAAGACCAGAGCATCAAGAACTTTTCCTTGAGTTAACAATGTTTTGAGTTCTAGCAGTTCTTCCATTTTCGGTCTCCCATAAATTGGTGCTGTAGAAAGCTACTCTTGGTTTTGCTGACTTACAAAATGATTTTACTAAATTTTGGTAACTTTGACCAGGACTCCTACAAAACCATCGCAGTTGACTTTAAGTGCTTGTGCTTGGGTCTTCAAGGTGCTAATAGTTATAAAGAAAAAGACTGGGATATCCTCGCTCTTGAGGTTGCTCCAGACCATGTTCATTTATTTCTGGGAGAAAGCGCTATGGGAAGCATATCCCGATGCTAGAAAATTAGCGATTAGAGAGGGTCAAAGAGCGGGTTTAGTGTAAGTGTTCATTCCCAGGATGATTACCCAGAAAAGTGTCCTTTTTCCACTGAGCAGATTCTCGATGAGAATTATTATTGAATTGTGGATTCCTTAACCAAAACTCCATTTAAAAAGATATCTGCTAAACCCTCAGCCATTTGTTGCATGTCCTGGGGAGACGCATTGGGATCAATTAGGGTTTGATGAGAAAAACCTGCGATCGCGAACATTCCTAAAAATACTTTAGCAACCAATTTAGCATCCATTTGACGATAGACACCTCTATCCATGGCGGTTTGGAAAAATGCTTCTGCAACACTGGTCATTTTATCAATCACCTCAGTTTGGATGCGATCCTGCAAATCTGGATGAAACTGTACCTCCATGAAACAAACTCGCATCAAATCAACATTCTTTTGCATGTTCCACATTCTGCGACGCATAACCTGAGCTATGGCTTTATAACTACCCATTTCACTCAATTCTGTCAGTAGGTCCGTGAGAATTTCTACCCAACCATTGGTTGCTACCTCTACCAGAATTGCCTTTTTATTGGCAAAATGACGAAAGAGTGTACCCTCAGCAACTCCTGCAGCGTGGGCTAAATCACGGGTGGTAGTGCCATCAAATCCCTGGGAAGCAAATAAACGCAATGCTGCTATAAGAATGCGGCTACGGGTTTGAGTTTCTGAAGGGGAGGAATAATGAGAAACTGGCATAGTAGTTATTCGGTGTGTGTTAGGGAACACGAATTTTATCTGCATTGTCTAACATGAAAGTTAGGAAGCACAGAAAGCTTAATAGAAGATTAATGCTTTGTTTGCTAACTGACCCGAATTTTAAAGAAGTGTAAATTTAGTTGAATTTTTGCTATGAGCCATTGGATTTTGACTTGTATGAGCCGTTTTCTGGTAATAACCCTAGCATTTCTGTTATTTTCTGGTAATTTTCCCATTCAAACAGCGATCGCCCTACAAGGTAATCAAAGTTCGATTAAGCCCTATTTAGATCGGGTTGTTAAGCAGCTAACAGAGTTTACTTTAGATAATGGTCTAAAGTTTATTGTTTTGGAAAGACATCAAGCACCCGTGGTTTCTTTTCTCACTTATGCAAATGTTGGTGGGATAGATGAACCAGATGGACAGACAGGGGTAGCTCATTTTTTAGAACACTTAGCTTTTAAGGGAACTAAGCGCATTGGTACAAAAAACTACAAAGCGGAGAAGCCATTATTAGATAAATTAGAGCAATTAGATAGTCAAATTAGAGCTGCCAAGAGTGAAAATAGAACGGAAGAGCTAGAAAAGCTAAAAAAAGAGTTCAAAACCGTAGAAGCTCAAGCTGGGAAATTGGTGAAACAAAATGAAATGGGTCAAATAGTTGAACAAGCTGGAGGTGTGGGTTTAAATGCTAATACTTCTAGTGAAGCAACCCGTTACTTTTATAGTTTTCCCGCCAATAAATTGGAGCTGTGGATGTCTCTGGAATCAGAAAGATTTTTAGAACCGGTATTCCGAGAATTTTATAAAGAAAGGGATGTGATTTTAGAAGAAAGACGAATGCGGGTAGAAAATTCTCCCGTAGGGTTAATGGTGGAAAAATTCACCGATGTTGCTTTTAAAGTTCACCCTTACCGGAGACCTGTTATTGGTTATGATGAAGATATTCGTAACCTTTCTCCAGCTAATGTGAGGGAGTTTTTTAACAACTATTATGTTCCCAGTAATTTAACCATTGCGGTGGTTGGTGATGTTAACCCTAATCAGGTTAAAAGATTGGCCAAAATTTATTTTGGTAGATATGCAGCTAAACCGAAAGCACAAGCTAAAATTACTCCTGAACCCAAACAAACCAGTACCAGAGAAATTACAATAGAACTACCCTCCCAACCTTGGTATTTGGAGGGCTATCATCGTCCCAGTATCACTGACCCTGATAATGCTGTTTACGATATTATTAGCAGTTTACTAAGTGATGGTAGGACTTCACGACTGTATAAATCCTTGATTGAAACCCAAAGAGTGGCTTTGGTGGCGGAGGGAATTAGTGGTTTTCCAGGAGATAAGTATCCTAATTTAATGTTATTTTATGCCCTGACAGCGCCAGGTCATACAGTAGATGAACTGGCGATCGCCCTAGGTCAGGAAATTACCAAATTACAAACCCAGCTCGTATCTGAGAAAGAATTAGAGCGAGTCAAAACACAAGCCAGGGCGGGTTTACTGAGGAGTTTAGATTCCAATATGGGTATGGCACAGCAACTATTGGAATATGAAGTAAAAACCGGTTCTTGGCGGAATTTATTCAAGCAATTGGATGACATTACAAAGGTTACTCCTGCGGATATTAAAAGAGTAGCACAATCAACCTTCACAGCGGAAAATCGCACAATTGGTAAATTACTTTCCCAAAAATCATAGGTAGAGAGGAAGAAAAAAATCATGGTCAGGAGTAAAAAATTGAAATTTTCACGCAATATTTTCCCCAAGTTGGGTAAAAGTTGGCAATTATTTTTCGCAGTAGTAATTGCCTTATTATTGACCTTGAATTTCTCAAGGGTAGCAACAGCAGCGGCGAAGCATTATAGCGACTTACAATTCAATTCTTTACCGGGAATTAAACTGCCAAAGTATGAGCGATTCCAATTAAACAACGGTTTAGTCGTCTATTTAATGGAGGATCATGAATTACCCTTAGTTAGTGGAACAACCCTAATTAAGACTGGTAGTCGTTGGGAAGCGGGAGATAAAGTTGGTTTGGGTGACATTGTAGGTTCACTGATGCGCATTGGAGGAACTGACAAACATTCGCCGGATCAACTAAATGAAATTTTGGAACAAAGAGCAGCATCCGTAGAAACTGACATTAATGAAAGCAGTGGAACTGCGAGTTTTGAAAGTTTAACTGAAGATTTAGAAACTGTGTTCGGGTTGTTTGCAGAAGTCTTACGAGAACCAGCTTTTGCTCCAGAAAAGTTGGAATTGATTAAAACTCAAATTAGGGGAAGTATTGCCCGTCGCAATGATGATTCTGACAATATTGCCAGTCGGGAGTTTCGCAAATTAATCTATGGTGAAAATAGCCCCTATGCACGCACTATAGAATATGCAACTCTCGATAAAATTCAGCGAGAAGATGTGATTAACTTTTATGGGCAATATTTCCATCCTAATAACATAATCCTGGGAATTGTGGGGGATTTTAACCCGAAAAAAATGCGCTCTCTGATTGAGACTAAACTGGGTGATTGGCAACCGAATCCCAACATTGCTAAAACTCAATTACCACCAGTGCAGCAAGCTAATTTAAATGGGTTATTCTTTGTCAATCAACCACAACTGACACAGAGCAGCATTTTAATGGGACATTTGGGGGGAAAATTCAATAGTCCAGATTATGCAGCATTGGATGTGATGAATGGAGTGTTAAATGGATTCGGAGGAAGACTATTTAATGAAGTGCGATCGCGCCAAGGTTTAGCCTACTCTGTATATGGTTTATGGGATCCCCGTTTTGATTATCCGGGTATGTTTATTACTGGTGGACAAACCCGTTCTGATGCTACAGTACAGTTTATAAAATCAATCCAATTAGAGATTAAGCGCATTCAGAACCAGTTAGTAACAGAAAAAGAATTAAGGTACGCTAAGGAGTCTACTCTAAATTCTTTTGTATTCAATTTTCAGGACCCAGGTCAAACCCTGTCACGGTTAATGCGTTATGAATATTATGGTTATCCTGCTGACTTTCTGTTTCGCTATCAAAAAGCGGTCAGAAAAACCACAGCTGCAGATGTGCAAAGAGTGGCTCAGAAATATCTCAAACCAGAGAATTTAGTTACTTTAGTCGTGGGAAATCAAAGTGCCATTCAACCACCGTTAACCCAGTTAGCAAGTAAAATCACACCAATAGATATCACCATCCCTGGATCCAAGACACAGACTCAAAAATCAACTGAAAAGTAAATCTTCCCGGGAGATAGGAAACCAGTTCAAAGCTCTTACCCCACTGATAAATCCCAGAGTTTCTAGCTTATAGAGTGGGGTAATTTAGAGACAATAAGCCTGAAATTATGTCTATAAACTTGATGTTGAAGGGTTGCAAATTTGAGAGATGATTTCAGAACATGAAAAAAAGAATTTAAAATTCTAAGTCAATTCTCGGTAACCCAAGATCTCACAAGGTAATGCAAAAATGGACATAAAAATCAGTGATCTATACCCCAATGGTGATGGCAACCTTTTGCAAGAAGTTACTCCTGGCGAAATGGTTAATATCCAAGGAGGTGTAAGACGAAGAAGGAGAAATTCCAATTCGGTCGAGAGTGGTGACATTTCCCAAATTTTAGGACGCGTCAACGACAATCTAGAAAGATGGAGAGTGGAGATTGATGACACACTAGACCAATTGAGAGATTCAGTCACTTTCTAACATTTGACTTAAGTTTTTACTAATTCTTATTATTCCTCCCTTGCTAAAGGGAGGATTTATTATATATCAGGTAACTGTTTTTAAAAACAGATTCATCATCATTAGATAAATTCCCACTACTGTAATCACAGATTAATGTGGAACGGGCGATATAAAAGGACATTAAATCATGAGTAATGTCCAATCAACACAGTTCAAACCCTTGATTTTTTGAATTTTCTTCCATAAAAATAGGAGTATGGCTTGAGCAAACCTCAAACGCTCCCATATTCACCAATAAGAACAAGTCTCCAAGGAGGAAATTATGGCAAGTATCAAACTAGAACAGTTGCAAACTACTGGTTCTGAACTGTTCCAAGATTCTGAAAGTTTTCTCAATGATATGAGTGATATCAACTCTATTTCTGTCCATGGTGGATTCAGCTCCAACGTGAGTGACATGTCCATATTCACCAAACTAGCGGAAGCATTTGTAAATACCTACGGTATTGGTCATATTGCCTATTTGGCTAAGTCCTACAGCAGTGGAGTATAAAACTAAAACACTGTTGATTTGAGCAATGTCTATCACTAGCAATCAGTCTTTGAGGAGGAAATTATGGCAAGTATTAAATTGGGTCAATTGCAAACCACAGGTTCTGAACTATTTCAAGATTCCGAAAGTTTTCTCAATGAAATGAGCGATGTCAATTCTATCTCTGTTTATGGTGGTGGGTCTGATTTTAGTGACATGTACACTCTCACCAAATTAGGGGAAGCATTTGTAAATACCTACGGTATTGGTAACATCGCTTATTTAGCTAAGTCTTATAGTGATCATGATTATTATTGGTAAGAAAATTACCAGATCATTTCCTGGTCACTTCTGGTTCACTCATAGTAAGTAACAAATCCTTGAGGAGGAAATTATGGCAAGTATCAAACTGGGTCAATTGCAAACCACAGGTTCTGAATTATTTCAAGATTCTGAAAGTTTTCTCAATGAAATGAGCGATGTCAATTCTATTTCTGTGTATGGTGGTGGATCTTATGATTTCAGTGATATGTCCATATTCACCAAATTAGCAGAAGCATTTGTAAATACCTACGGTATTGGTCATATTGCCTACTTAGCCAAGTCCTACAGCGACTACGACTACTAATACACTCGAATAATTAGCTAGTTTGGCTCTCCTGGAATCAAAGGTAAATTACTAATACCACAGGAGAGCCAACCAAAAAGGCTCTAGAATAACCTTAATACATATTAAGAAGATCAATGGCTAAAATTATTATCGATGATCTGGAGCCTATTAACTCAGAAACATTCATTAATGATCTGAATAATCACAATTCTCAAACTGTTTTTGGTGGGGAAGACCCTTATTTTGATGGTCTAATAAAATTTGGCATCAAAACCCTTGAGTTTATGGTTGTTATTACAGCTATTAATGCCATTTCTTTTCTAGCATATTCCTTTCAAGAATAACATATCACCTGAAAGTCATGCCATTTGTTTTAAGTTCTGAAAACGTTTTTCCTTACCTGATTTCTCAAAGAATTTGCACTGAGGAAGAGCAATCAGGGAGCAAGATTGATCTCAAATCTGCTAAAAATTTTAATCTATTACTTACTTTGCCGAATAACCGTCAATTATTGGTGAAACAAGAACGGATTAATCGAGAGGGTAAAACCACTGGTGAGTTTGTAGATGAATGGCAAGTTCATAATTTTTTTCAAACATTTTCAGAAGTAAATCATCTCCGTTCATCCCTATCAGAAGCAATACATTTTGATCAAGCAAATTCTATCCTTGTCTTCAACTATCTCAGAGACTATCGGGATATAGGTGAGTTTTATGCTCGAGAAAATTTATTTCCCATGACAATTGCTCGCTCCCTAGGGGAAATATTAGCATCAATTCACCGGTTGACTTTAGATAGTCCAGAATATGAAAATTTCTTCCAAAATTCTCACGTCACCAGAAAACAGAAAAACTCTCACGTACATGAGGGAATACCTAGAATTACACCAGAACTATTTGGTCACCTGACTGCAGATGGTTTAAAATTCTTTTCTCTGTATCAACGTTATGACAATCTGGGAAAAGCAATTTCCCAATTGGGCCAATCCTATCATGCTTGTTGTTTAACCCATAATGACCTGAAACTCAATAATATTCTCCTTTCTTTAAATTGGGAATCTATAATAAATCAATCATCCGGTCATATCTGGGGTGAAAAAATAATTCGCCTCATTGACTGGGAACGTGGTGATTGGGGAGACCCAGCAAGTGATTTGGGTTCCATAATTGCTAGTTATTTACAAATTTGGCTATATAGCATGGTAACCAGTCGAACCATACCAATTGAAGAATCTCTACGATTAGCAGCGATTCCTTTGCATTTAATACAACCTTCTATAGCAGAATTAGTAGATGGTTATTTAACTAATTTTCCAGATATTTTAGAGCGCCGTCCTAATTTTTTGCAGTTAGTTGTACAGTTTACTGGCTTTTCATTAATCACATCTATTCAAGCTAAACTGCAACACGAAAAGACATTTGGAAATTCTGGTATAGCTATTCTTCAGTTAGCTAAAACTCTCTTGTGTCGCCCTCAAGCATCTATGGAGACAATTTTTGGAAGGAGGTAATTAAGCGTTTTAGCGTCAGCGGGGAAAGGGGATTTTGTTGTTTTTAGTTGTTTTTATCTATAAGGTGACAAAATTATGCAATTATTAAATTCTCTCGAATTTCACCTGGCACAAATCCCTGAGCAGTTGCAATATTCTCTACAGGATATGGTTACTCACATTCAAATTGAGTCTTATCATTCTATTAAACACACACGGTACAAACACTCCATTCTACCAGACTCTGTGACTTCTCAGTTTGAAAAGCTACCTCTACACATACAACAGCAACATTTACAATTACAATTGCGTAACTTTATCTATAGCAACTATTATAACGTTAGTATAAATAATAAATCAAGTACAGATGAGAATGGAAACAACAGCAAATTGAATAAACAGCTTGAAAACAACAGTTTATTTGGGGTAGATCTAGAATTTTATGATCGTCTACACCATGGGAACAAAGGTAAAGGTTACTGGAGTCATCATTGGGAGATTGTCAAGGAAGAAACAGATGGTACCTTGGCAGTCCATAAAAACGGATTAACACTGCACATTGACCCCAATTTACACTTATCACCAACAACTCAAGGTCTCAATCCAGGAAAGCTTATATCCGTTAAAATGCCGAAAAATTTGGTACAGAACGGCTTTTATATGGCTGTGGCTAATGCGGGCACTCAAAACAACCATGAAATTACGCGCATCTACTTCAATATCACAGCTGAGGGAGCAGCAACAGTTATGGAAAGTGTAACGCAATATCTCAATGATCTTGACATTTCATTCTCTTTTAAAGCATTATATAATCCCAGCGATTATCAACGTTACGATTCAGCTGTTCTCTATTTTAATAAAAGTCAACATCAGACAGTCTGGCCAGTTTTGCAAAAAATCTATGCGCAAAATAAATTGTACTTTCAGCAACAGGTTCCCATGTTCACTAAAATACTAGCACCTGGGTTAGGTTGTGCTGAAGAACCAGAGCAGAAATTTGGCGACCAAGAGAGTTTCGGTACTCACCGCTGTCAAATTATTGCTAATGGACTAATCGAAGCGTGGCTAGCAGGTGACGATACGCCAGAGGAGAGAATAAGTGCCATCTTTGAACAGTTTGCGTTACAAAATATCCAGTTACAACATCCTTATCTCAATCCTCAATCTCAGGATATTTATACTCCCTTTTTTTAAAACTGGTCTAATTTTAACCGTGAGGATTATTTCCTCACTATCCAGATCACTACCAGTCTGATGTCCGATTTTATATGGTGTTCACCATAAAACTTTAGTAACTGACGAATAATAACTAATTGATGACTGATAGAGGTGATAAATGATTCCAGATAAATTTGAACAAAAGCAAGAATTAGAAAATGTAGATATAACATTCCAGCATATACAAATTCAGCAAATTATTCATGCCATTATTGCAGGGAAATATGCCTGGGCTTGTATTTTATTTATTTCCTTTTCAGGAAGGGATCCTCTCCGCTATATACCTGAAGAAGTCTATAATAAATTAGTTAGAGATGATTTTCCCTTAGTACCAACTAGTCGGGAGTTGACAACTGACAAAAAATAGAGTAATTGGATTTACTGACCCGGTAAGTGGGTCAGTGGAATTAAATATAAGATTAACTTAGGATGGGTTTCGTTACTCGACCCATCCTACAAATAATTGTGCCTCCCTACTTATCAAATAGGAACCTACCATGCAATGAAGGCGATCTTCATCTAAACTTCTAAACTTATTTTAAATCAAAAGGGCGATCGCGGTATTCAAGGGGAGCCAGGTAAGAAATTTTCTGCATCCCCCCTATATTTGAATACGATTTTTTCCTCAGCTTGTTTAAATTCAATATCAAATAAATCAAACACCACTTCCCTACCCAATAAAACTTCTTGGCAATCCTTATTTTGCAACCATGCAAGAGGAGCAGAAAAATTATAATCATCAATCTGCATTTCCACTTGTCGGAGTACGTATTGAACACTCCCTCCCACTCCCTCTCCATGACTAAGAACTTCCCCTTGAGACAGAATATATCCCAAATCTGTACCTAAATAAAACGTAATTAGGCTAATATCTGAACCAGAATCTACAAGCATTTCCAAGACTTTGGAATTTTGAAAAGTTAGACAGACCTCATATTTTGGTTGCCAGTCATGTTTTTTCACCGTTCTAAACCGCACAGGCAAAAACTTAACCGGCTCAACAAATTCGTTTTCGTATATACGCTCAGTAATATATTCAAAAGGTTTTAATTTTTGAAGGTCAACTTGCTGCGTCATTATCCTATAATCCTGGTGATGAGCTACTATGCCATCCTTCGTGTAAATAATCCATTCTCCACGATATTGTTTTAGTTTTCGGTAATTTGCCCTACGCCATTCTTTGGCACTATTGTATGTTTCGTTCATATTGTTGGGATCTCCTGTGTAACATTTAACCTAGGCAAAGCTGTGCATTCTTCCGTCCGAATCTGTTGATAAAAACGAGACTGAGTAATATACGTCTTTTCAAATCCAGCAACTGTATAATCATCTCCTTGGTCAAATCTGGGAACTTATTTGCTAGTATAGTCTCAATGAAACTCAACCGTCGCAATTGCGGGGGTGCACTAGAAATTGCTAACCCCAGCTATCCAGAAATTTTACCTAAAACCTTAGCCTCCGTGGCGATCGCCTCTTTAACCTCGGTGGAACCCAACTGGTTGAACCCTGATGGTACAATCAACCCTCAAATCCTATTAGACTCTTTCTTAGAATTTTGGCGACAACATGGGGAATCACTGCTCAAAAGTGCGCCCTACCTACCATGAGATTGCTCCCCATTTAGGATGGGTCGAGTAACGAGGCCCGTGGTGTTGGGTTTCATACTTCAACCCAACCTACGTTAATCTTATATTTAATTCCACTGACCCACTTATATCCTAATTTAAAGAGTAAGAATGCAAAACATAGATATGTCATTATCTGGATATGACTATGAACTACCTCCAGAATTAATTGCCCAAAACCCCCTGGTTCCCAGAGACAGTTCTCGCTTAATGGTGATTAATTCTCTAGATGCAGGAACGCTAACACCTCCACTAGACCACATCTTTAGAGACCTACCAGAATTATTAAAACCTGGGGATTTATTAGTGATGAATAATACACGAGTTATCCCTGCTCGCTTATATGGTAACAAGTCCACAGGAGCAAGGGTGGAAGTGTTGCTTTTGGAAGAAAAACAACATAACTGTTGGTTGGCACTGGTCAAACCCGGTAAGTACTTTAATATCGGAACTGAGATTATTTTTGGGGATCAGGGAGCGGAATTAACCCCCCAACTCACAGCTACGGTAATTGAAAAGGACGACAGCACAGGTGGTAATATACCTAAAGAAGTCTATAATAAATTAGTTAGAGATGATTTTCCCTTAGTACCAACTAGTCGGGAGTTGACAACTGACAAAAAATAGAGTAATTGGATTTGCTGACCCGGTTTGGAGAATTTACGTGTTATTCTCGTAATAAATATTGCTTAGCCAGAAGGGCACTAACCGCCCCAGTCGCTACACAACGATGTGGTGCCAATTCTCCCTCTGATTGAAAAGGTTCATCATCAAGGATAGATCGCCAACTTTCCCCGCTAGATGGATCGTAATCATACTCATGATCAGAGAAACACAGCGATCCCCCATGGCGTTCAAACCAGGTTGAATCCTGAATACACAGTAAAGTCAAAAGCTCAGGTCGCAAACAGAGTAAGTCCATCGCGATTCCTGTAATCTTAAGGGTTGCACCACCCTGGTCTAATAAGGTTTTTAGGTCGGCGATTTCAGGGTGGGACAAGGGATCGAAGTCACCTTCCTCATAGTTAAATAGCTCTTCAGCTACTTCCCTTAGGATAGTCTTCTCTACGTTGTAGGAATCTGGATCAAATGGATCCGTACCCGTGGGCTGAAAAACCATCGATGGAACAATATGGTATTGACCGGGACCATCGGCAACTTGTCCTGATCGCTGACGTAAAAAGTAACGATATTGATCTCTTGGGTTGGGTGTATGACCGACATTTACCACAAAGCAACAGGAAATAGCCACCGCTGCACTGCGGCTACGTCCTGTCCAGGCATCTTGTAATGCATTTTGCCCTCGGTGATCTCCGTGAAGTTGACGGCGTAGAGGTAAAGCTTCATAGCACTGTTCTGGGGATGAATCAGGGCCAAGGTGAGCCACAGCTCGCTCTAGTTCAACTTCTAAGATAGTGCATGTGTTCACCGTATCAAAATAGGAACCTACCATGCAATGAAGGCGATCTTCTTCCCCTGGTACAGCTTCTGTTTTACTTCTGGGATCTAGAGCATAGGTTCTACCATTCCAAAGATGCTTATTTTTCTGTTGCATTTCAGTTAACAACCAACTACTCGATGGAAACTGACGGGTTTCTGACTGTAAATCCCCTAGTACTTCCCCACTATCCTTAGGTGCATCTACCCAGGAGCGGACATTCAAAGGATAGATCAAACCTGTTTCACTCCGAAACAGAGCATCTTTACCATATAGCCATTCCAAGAAACCGGTTATCACTCGTTGACGACAGAACTTTGAGGTTAAATAGGACGAATTTGACATAGAGATAAAAACAGTTAGATTATACTAGCGGAATGGCTTTACAATAGCTATTCATCTTAGCAGCAATATGAACACAGAGACCGTCAACTTAACTATGATTTGCTAGATATATCGGATGGCTCTAATTTCGGGATGTTTCGATTTGGTGAATCTTGATTAGATGACTCTAATATATTGCTATCCCCCGTTGAGCCACGTCCGGTTTTAGCCAAATAAATTCCCACCGTAATCAAACAGAATCCAGCAATATTAAGTGGATCGAGGAACTCGCCAAACCATAGCCAGGCAACCGCTGCAACGGGTGCTGGCTCTAAAAGCAAGACAATGGTGACAAATGCAGAGGAAAAATATTTCAGGCTATAAACAATCAGGCCATGTCCAGTGACTTCACTAATTAATCCCAGTCCAAAAACAGCTACCCATCCCAGGGTACTAATGGGGAAGATTGTATCATCCATCAACCAGACTATAGGGGTTGCTAGCATCAAACCTATTGCACAACGCCACACCAAAATAGCAGAGGTAGACAAATTACGACGCAGTTTTTCAACCAGCAAAAAGCTAGCCGCATAGAACACAGAGGACAGTAAAGCTGCTCCATCACCAACCAAGGCACCCGTCCCAAAAAGGACTTCCTTAGGTTGAATCCAGTCACCGAGAGCGAGGGTAATAGCTCCAACAACGGCAATGGCTAACCCCAGTAAAAAACGTCTATCAAAGCGTTGTCCTAAAAATAACCAACCACCTAAGGCCGTAAATAGGGGCGGCATATTCGCTAACATGGCACCATTAGCAGCGGTAGTGCTGGTCAGTGACCACGTCCATAGATAACGACCTGTCAGGTGGACAAACCCTAGCGCTAGCAACAGACCTATAATCTCCCACGACCACCACAGTGCGAGTGGGACTCTCGGTGAGTCATCAACTTCACCTAACTGATCAGGGCCTGTTTCTGTGGATTGAGTATTAACTGGTCTGATCCAATTTAGTCCTGTAAATGCTAAAGTGGCTATCCATAAACGATTGAAAACCGTAGCCTCAGCACTGATTTCTTGAATGGATAGCTTGATGAAAATCGCTGTGGAAGATAGTGCAATGAGTCCAAGAATAAGCCATAGAAAGGCAAGGGGAGAACGATCAAAGTTTGGGGATTGATCTGGCTTAACCTTAGAAGGTTGAGTGGTTTCAGGGGTCATAATTTCTGAGTTTTTATTCTTGGAAGTTGCAATACTGTAGCTGGAAAGTGAGGTCAAACAGAGACCCAGCTATTGCTATCTGGATTTTTTTGGAATATCTTGCCGCAAATTTTAATGCAATCCTACGGCAAGTATTCGCTAACTGTTTCTAGTATAGTGGCCAGTCTCACTCAAACTATATTAAGCACTGGTGCACTACTCAGTTCTACCGTGAAAGACTCAAAAGTTACTTCAAATCCTTCCCGTTCTGGGGATGCACACACGGGGCCAACCCAAACCGTAGGTTCTTCGGGAAAATCCGTCAGACGTGATAGGACAAATTTCTCACCATCCAGGGAGTAGAGAACTGCGATGGCCTCATTTCTGCGACGTACTTCAAACCAAACCCGATCAGGTTGACCTACCAAGGGCGCAACAGACCAATCTGAGCGATCTCGTGTCACGACTGTACTAGCGTATTGGATACCATCTACATATTCAATACCACACTTAAGCCAATGGGTTTTACTGACTCTAACCATCAATCCAGCTTGATCATAGAGTTCCTGGTATTGCCCAGAAAAACAGATCCGGGCTTGAAAGTTGCCCAAGACTTCGCGGTAGTAACAGTGACCAGAATCCCGAATAAAACCGTAGTGAGTTGTCCGCCAAAAATCAGTTTTCAACCCTGTTTTAACCCAAAGTTGATCGCCGCGATTCTGCCATACCGCAGGGGGGTTATGCCACTGCATTGATGACCAAGGAGTGAGTGGTGAAGGTTCAATGGTCATGGAGCATCCTATCGAAGTTTATTACTGGGAACATAGCATAGCAGAACTCAAAAACAATAGAAATGGGTGTCGCAGGAATCTATGGAAGGTGTCCATCAACTTTAACACAGCTTGCTTCCTAGACCAGTGCCTTATCTTCTCGCCGAGATAGACCTTCATAGATTTGAATCAAGATGTCATCTAGGTTGTACTTAAAGTCCCACTTAGGATAGTGATCTTTGAATTTTTGCACATCACTCACCCACCAAATATGGTCACCCAGACGATTTTGTTCACTGTAACTCCAACTCATGGGTCTACCGACAATTTCACTACATCGGTCGATCGCCTCCATCATGGAGCAGTGAGAGTAACGACTTCCACCGGCGTTGTAAACTTCGCCACAGCGGGGACTCTGGTAGAAATGCCAGAACATATTCACGAGATCGTAGCTATGGATATTATCCCTGACTTGCTTGGCTTGATAGCCGAAAACAGTGTAGTGTCGCCCGGTAATTGCGCACTTCATCAAATAAGCTAAGAAACCATGAAGTTGTGTCCCAGAATGATCTGGTCCTGTCAAACATCCCCCTCGGAAAATACCGGTTTTAAGACCATAGTAAATGCCGTACTCCTGTACCATGATGTCGGCGGCAACCTTTGAGGCCCCAAAAATGGTGTGAATGCAGTGGTCTATGCTCATGGTCTCATCAATGCCCCGTTCAAAGTAGGGATGAGAGGTTTCTAGCTCCCAGCGAGTTTCCAATTGCACCAAGGGATAGTGATTAATAGCATCCCCATAGACGTTATTAGTGGATGTAAAAATGAACACCGCACCTGGACAATGTTGCCGAGTCATTTCTAGCAAATTGAGAGTGCCGTTGGCATTAACCGCAAAGTCTGTCAAAGGTTCCGTGGCAGCCCAATCATGGGATGGTTGAGCAGCAGCGTGGATAATAACTTTGATGTCTGTATTGTAGGTTTTAAAAATTCGCTCTAGGGCAGCGAGATCTCGGATGTCCTCATTTTCATGAATGTAATTCGCTACTTCTTGCTGGAGGCGATCACGGTTCCAAGCGGTAGAGGCCTCATCTCCAAAAAAGTAGCGACGGAGATCATTGTCAATACCAACGACCTGTAAACCACAGTCGGCAAAAAAACGAACGGCGGCAGATCCAATGAGACCAGACGCACCAGTAACAACGGCAATGTCCATATCCTAACTCTGGGGAATAAGGGCTTAACTGAAAGGGTAGGAGCTATTTTATAGCGGATTCTACGCAAATGAAGAATTTAGGGTGAGGCCTACTGTAAAAGACTATCTTTGTCAGAGTAGGCTCACACACGTATCCGTCTAAACTTGCTGCATAACCATGGCATCGACTACGGATCGGGCTGCTAACTGTACCCGATCAATATCCTGGGGATCCATTTGGCTATGGATGGGGAAACACAGCAGGGAATTCCAAACCTGCTCAGTGAAGGGTAGGGGATAGCGGGCATAACTCCGTGCTCGGGTTAAGGTATGTAGCGCTGGGTTAAAGTATGACCGACATTCCACACCACGTTCATATAGAGCGGAGATTGCAGCTTTCAGTCCAAAGTGGGCCGCACTGGGCATGAGTACCCCTAAATTTTGGAAGTTGGACACCACACCATCGGGAATTCGCTGGGGAATTAAAGCCCCATCACACGACTCTTGGAAGAAGGTTCTCAGTTGTTGGGCATAGTAGCGTCGCCGTTCGAGCCGTTCAGGAAACTGACGCAGCACATGGCGACCCGTGGCTGCCCGTAGCTCGTCCATTTTTGCGTTCATCCCTAGACCAGATGCGGATGGGTTATGACTATCGATCCCATGGTTACGTAGCTTTCGTACCCGATCCAAAAGTTCCACATCCGCCCCTACCAAGGCTCCACCTTCTACCGCTGGTAACACCTTAGTGGCATGGAAGCTAAACATTTGTAGGCGTGCTTCCTCAGAAACCCGGCGGCCGTAGGTTTCGGTACCAAACCCGTGGCAATTGTCATAGATAATTTCGACCCCAGCTTGTCGACAGAGATCGGCAATCGCTGGTAGATCCGGGGTAACACCAAACACATTCACCGGTATCACCGCTGCCACATCCCTTTCCTGATCTAGAATTTGTGCTAGGGCCGTGGGTGACATTGTAAATGTTTCGGGATCAATGTCACAGAAAATCGGTTCTAATCCTGCCGATTCGACGGAATTCAAGGTGGCAATAAATGTGTAGGAGGGTAAGACTGCTTTACCTTTTCGCCCTAACACCTGTAGTCCTAATGTTAAGGCATCAGCTCCATTACTCAGCACCACCACATCGGGAACTCCAAGATACTCGGCCAGCTCCTCCTCAAAACTACGCAGGTGTGGTCCACCGTTGGTGACTTGACCCGTAGCTAAAGCCTGATTTAAGGACTGCAACAATACACCGTCGGGTGCAAAGTGGGGGCGCACCATGGGTACAACGGCGGGAGGGGAACTGGATAGGAAGGTATCTTGGCTGGCTTCAGGACTCAGGAGACCCCAATAATCCAGGGTGCGACGTAGCCCTTCTTCTAGGTCGATTTTGGCCTTAAAGTTGATAACGCGCTCCAACTTGGACACATCTGGTACGCGAACTGGAATTTCCTCAAAGCCTTCACCAAAAAATTCCTTCCCTGAAATGTCTTGGGTTCCACCTTTGTGTCCCGAAAGCTGGATCATGATGTTAGCTAGCTCCCGCATGGTAATTGGCTCAGGACGACCAATATTTACCGCTGAATGGTTATGGCCAGAGTCAGGGCTAAGTTCTAGGATAAGCCGTGCGGTAGCTTCGGCTGCATCATCGATATAACAGAGGGTGCGTACAGCATGGCCACCATCTACGAGCATTAGGGGTAAGCCATCCCTAATTCGTCCTAGGAACTTACTAATCACACGCCCTTGACCTGGTGCATCTAATTGAGGTCCATAAACGTTGAAATAGCGCACAGAGGTTACCATCAGCCCTAGGCGTCCTAATGCGTAAGCATAATGCTCACCAGCCGTTTTAGAAATGGCGTAGCTCCAGCGATGATTGCGGGAAGTGCCGTAGATCCGAGTACCATCTTCCTCTAGAATGCCAGTGTTGAGACCGTAGGTTTCGCTACTGCTGGCAATGAGGACGGGGCGATTATGCTGAAGGCAAGCCATCAGAACATTTCGTGTCCCTAGAATATTAACATCTAGAACGTCGTGGGGACGGGTTACATATTCATCAACACCAACTACCGCAGCTAAGTGAATGACTCTGCTACAACGGGCGATCCACTGATCTACAAAGTTCCCATCTAGAACATCACCGGAAACCTTATGGATGCGATCATCAATATCGTTTAAGCGACCTTGATCATAGCGATCCATACATACAACTGACTTGCCTAAGCTTAGAAGATAGCGAGCAATAGCACTTCCTATAAAACCAGATCCACCAGTAATTAAAACGTCAAATTCAGTCATCTTAACACTATCAGATTATATTATCTGAGATAAATGAGCTATATCCTGCTCACTGCATTGAGGAATAAACCTGATCGCTACCTTTCCCTCTTGTGATACAGAACACAATTCACAGTATCAGATTTGTTGCATAAGTCAAGCGGACGTGGCGGTTAGTTTACATTTCTTTGCAAAGTATAACCGTTTGATTAGACTCCATTTCCACTCTTCTCTCTCCCCTTGGTTTCCAGTCGTTGCTTTTGTCTTCAAAGGTACCATCATTATGGTAGCAAAAGGATTATTACTCACTTATAGCTCTGAGCATTTGGCTTCATAGCTTAGTAATTTTACTATGGGAAACTTTGTAGGGGTCACAATTATTTGTAGGATGGGTCGAGTAACGAGGCCCGTGGTGTTGGGTTTCATACTTCAACCCAACCTACGTTAATCTTATATTTAATTCCACTGACCCACTTATATCCTAATTTAAAGAGTAAGAATGCAAAATAGTGACCTAGATATCTCATTATCTGGATATGACTATGAACTACCTCCAGAATTAATTGCCCAGAACCCCGTGGTTCCCAGAGACAGTTCTCGCTTAATGGTGATTAATTCTCTAGATGCAGGAACGCTAACACCTCCACTAGACCACATCTTTAGAGACCTACCAGAATTGTTAAAACCTGGGGATTTATTAGTGATGAATAATACACGAGTTATCCCCGCTCGCTTATATGGTCACAAGTCCACAGGAGCAAGGGTGGAAGTGTTGCTTTTGGAAGAAAAACAACATAACTGTTGGTTGGCATTGGTCAAACCAGGTAAGTACTTTAATATCGGAACTGAGATTGTTTTTGGGGATCAGGGAGCGGAATTAACCCCCCAACTCACAGCTACGGTGATTGAACGGGATGAGAATACGGGCGGTAGATTATTGCAATTTGATTTGCCTATAAATGTTTCTTTGCTCCAGTTTTTACACAAATTGGGGGAGATTCCCTTACCACCTTATATTAATAATTCTCATGCACTGGAGGAGCAATATCAAACTGTATATGCTAAATATGACGGTGCCATAGCAGCTCCCACAGCAGGACTCCACTTTACACCAGAACTATTGGTCAAATTGCGAGAGCGCGGTATTCAACAGGAATTTCTCACTTTACATGTTGGTGTCGGCACATTTAGACCAGTAGAAGTGGAAGACGTTACCACCCACCAAATGCATGAAGAATGGATAGAAGTTAGTGGGGACTTGGTAGAGAAGATTTACGCTACCAGAAATGCTGGAGGGCGAATTATTGCGGTTGGTACTACGGTAGTTCGCGCTTTAGAAGGTGCTGCCCAAAGTGGTTCTTTACAACCATATACGGGCAAAGTTAATCTCTTTATCTATCCAGGCTATCAATGGCGTGTAGTAGAAGGTCTTATTACTAACTTTCATCTACCTCGTTCTAGTTTGCTTATGTTAGTTAGTTCCCTAATTGGTCGAGAAAGACTATTAGATATTTATAACCAGGCGATCGCATCTAGATATCGTTTCTATTCTTTTGGTGATGCCATGTTGATTTTACCGGAAGCAAGAATTTGTTGCAGCTAAATTGGTAGGCGGTTAATATCCTTATTACAACCAATTACTACCATCGCTGAACCACGTTCTAGTCGTTTACCAGGGTCAGGATTAATCTTAAACTTACCATCCTGACTAACTGCTAGTAAATTTAGACCATAACGACTTCGCAACTGAATTTCTGCCACGGTTTTACCATGAAATTCATCGGGTACAATCAACTCTACAATACTATTATCTGGATCTAGATCAAACCGGTCTAAAATTGATGGTTTAGTTAGTGTGCGTGCCAAAGCACAACCTGCCTCGTATTCGGGAAATACTACATGGTCTGCACCTACTCTTTTTAGCAGCTTACAATGTACCTCACTGGAAGCTTTAGCAACCACATGGGGCACACCACCTTCCTTAACATTAAGAGTGGTAATAATACTTTCCTGAATATAGTTGCCAATAGCTACAATAACCGTATCAAACTCAAAAATGCCCGCTTCTTTAAGTGCTGCTGACTCAGTGGAGTCTAACTGCACTGCATGAGCAACAATTGACTCATTCAATGCTTCAGATACCCTTTTTTCATCCACATCTGTGGCTAAGACCTGATAACCCAAACCGTGTAATGTGGAACAAACAGAACGGCCAAAACGACCTAATCCAATTACTGCAAATTGGTGATTGTCTTGTTTTAAACTGCGGAAGAACTTCAATGATGAAATGTCCATAAACTAACCTACAAGCAAATTTCCTTCTGGGTAGTGAACTCTACTGGGACGAGGATCTCCTAATATTGCTGACATTGACAATAAAACACCGACCCTTCCTATATACATTGTGACAATTATAATTATTTTAGCAGCAGTAGAAATACTACCAGTTATCCCTGTAGATAATCCCACTGTACCAAAAGCTGAGACCACCTCAAAAAGAATTTGAATGAACTCTAGTTTTGGGTCGGTCAAACTAATCAGAACTGTTGCTGACAAGACGGTTGCCAAAGAGCCGAAAACCACACCTATCGCTTTTAAAATAAGAGTTATGGCTATTTTGCGCTCATAGAGCCAAACTTCTTCTTTACCCTGAAGTATTGCTTTTGTGCAGCTGGTTAGTACCCTCAAGGTTGTTGTTTTTATCCCACCACCCGTACCACCCGGACTAGCACCAATGAACATTAAAGCAATGGTAATAAATAAACCTGCATCACTCATCTTGCCAATGTCAATAGTGTTGAAACCAGCTGTTCTTGGAGTAACAGACTGAAACCAAGCTAATAATAGTTGATCGGAAAATCCAAATTTGCCAAAGGTTTCAGGATTTCTAATTTCTATGAGAAAGAAAGCTACTGTCCCCATCACTAGTAATAGTAAGGTAGTGCTAACTGCTACTTTAAAATCAAGGGAGAATACTGTAAACGTCCCTTTTCTTTTTAGGCGATCGCGCAACCAAAGATACATGTCTAAAATTACTTGATAACCGATCCCCCCAAAGATGATTAACCCAGTCACGGTAAAAACTACGAGTGTGGAGGTTTGATAACCTATTAAGTTATCTTTAAATAAACTAAATCCCGCATTGTTAAAGGAATTGATGCTGTGAAATATGGCCAACCATAGTCCATAATTCCAACCATGGTCAGGGACAAAAGCGGGGAGCAGGAGGAAAATTCCTGTAATCTCAAAAATTATAGTTGTGGCGATAATGGAGCGAATAATTTGGCTACTACCACTCATCCCCGGACGGTCTAGAGCTTGTTGAATAGCTATCTTTTGCCTTAAATCAAATCTTTTGCCAATTAATAAAATCAGGAAGGTGGTGGTTGTCATATATCCTAAACCACCGATTTGTACCAGCAGCACAATAATCAGTTGACCCCAAAAGGAAAAATAAGTACCCGGATCAACCACTGACAGTCCGGTCACACAGACTGCGGAAGTTGAGGTAAAAAGTGCTACTATTGGGTCATTCCATGTACCAGTGCTAGTGGAAAATGGCATCATTAAGAGAATGGTTCCACATAAGATAACCGCCATAAACCCCAAGCATATCGTCCGAGCAACAGTCATAACCAACTTGAGTTAAGAATTTTTTCAGGATTTTTTTATTGAGCAAAATTGCTTTATATTTAAGTTAAACACATATGTGCCACCTCTAAAAAATATTTTCCAGAGTTTTGATTTTTAGTAATTTTTACATTTAAGAACATGAGTACAAAAATTTATCAGCAAATCCAAGAATTTTATGATGCTTCCTCTGGTTTATGGGAACAAATTTGGGGTGAACACATGCACCATGGCTATTATGGTGCGGATGGAAGAGAAAGAAAGGAACGTAGGCAAGCACAAATTGATTTAATTGAAGCAGTGCTAAATTGGTCAGGAGTAAAACATGCAGATGATATCTTGGATGTGGGTTGTGGAATAGGTGGTAGTTCCCTATACTTGGCGCAAAAATTTCATGCCATGTCCACAGGAATTACCCTCAGCCCAATTCAATCCGCTAGAGCCAAAGAAAGGGCACTGGAAGCCAATTTGCAATCAAGGAGTAGTTTTTTAGTGGCCAATGCTCAAGAAATGCCTTTTGGTGATAATTCCTTTGATCTGGTGTGGTCACTAGAAAGTGGTGAACACATGCCAGATAAAACCAAATTTCTGCAAGAGTGTTATCGGGTGTTAAAACCAGGTGGTACTTTAATCATGGTAACATGGTGTCATCGTCCCACGGATGTTTTACCACTGACTGAGGATGAACAAAAGCACCTACAAGATATTTACCGGGCTTATTGTCTACCCTATGTGATTTCCCTACCAGAATACTATGCGATCGCCAGTCAATTAGGACTAAAAAACATTGAGACTGCCGATTGGTCAACTGGGGTTGCACCTTTTTGGAATGTGGTAATTGATTCTGCTTTTACCCCCCAAGCATTCCTGGGGTTATTGTTTTCTGGTTGGACTACAATTCAAGCGGCGCTCTCCCTTAGTTTAATGCGCCGTGGATATGAAAGGGGTTTAATTAAATTTGGTTTATTATGTGGAATTAAATAGCCAGTTAACTAAATGAACCATATATAATTTACGGATAAGCATAAACCACCTATAAATAGCCCATGAATCAGTTTCCTCCTTCTAATTCGCCCATAGTTGCCACAAATTGGCTCCACAGCTTGTGGAAGTTTTCCAGACCTCATACTATTATAGGCACAACTCTAAGTGTGCTAGGTTTATATTTGCTGACTCTTGGTGTGACCAACTCTAGTTTCTCCGTAGCAAATTTAGGTCAAATTTTAATGACCTGGTTAGCTTGTATATCCGGAAACATTTATATTGTAGGTTTAAATCAACTAATAGACGTAGATATTGATAAAATCAACAAGCCCCATTTACCCATAGCTGCAGGAGAATTCACCGAAGAACAGGCAAGGTTCATTGTGATCACCACAGGTATTTTAGCTCTAGTTCTAGCTGCGATCGGTGGACCATTTTTATTAGCCATGGTAGTAACTAGCCTAGTCATTGGAACGGCCTATTCCTTACCACCATTAAGATTAAAACAATTTCCATTTTGGGCAGCTCTATGTATTTTTTCCGTTCGGGGAACCATTGTCAACTTGGGACTGTTTCTACATTTTAGTTGGCTATTACAACAAAGCCAGGGCATACCCTTTGCCGTATGGACTTTAACCTTATTTATCCTGGTTTTTACCATGGCGATCGCCATATTTAAAGACATACCTGATTTAGAGGGGGACTTGCGTTATAACATTAATACCTTCACCATCAAACTGGGGAAAAAAGCGGTATTTGATCTTGCCCTGTGGCTACTAACATTCTGTTATATAGGAATGATTATTGTTGGTATCTTCCAGTTAGCAGAAATTAACCCCACATTTCTAGTCATCAGTCACACCATACCCCTAATATTCCTATGGTCAAAAAGCCAGAAAGTGAACTTGGAGAGCAAAAAAGAAATTGCCAAATTTTATCAATTAATTTGGAAAATGTTTTTCCTTGAATATCTAATCTTTCCCATTAGTGCCTTTTTAAATTAACCCGATAGAAAATGTCCAGGAATAAAGTTTATATTGTAGGAGCAGGACCAGGAGATATAGAATATCTAACGGTAAAAGCCTATAGACTGCTGGGGATTGCTCAAGTTTTAATATATGATGCACTAGTAGACGAAGAATTATTAAATTCTGTCCCTAGTACCTGTTTAAAATTAGATGTAGGTAAAAGGGGAGGAGGTATAAGCACCTCCCAAGGAGAAATTAACAACCTATTGGTGAAATATTATCGAGAAGGTAAACAAGTAGTCAGACTAAAAGCAGGAGATCCATTTATTTTTGGTAGATGTATAGCAGAAATTACCGCCTTAAAATCAGCAGGTTGTGAATTTGAAATCATCCCGGGAATTTCCTCAGCTCTAGCGGGGCCATTATTAGCTGGAATACCACTGACAGACACGGTTTTAAGTCAGTGTTTTGCCGTAGCTACAGCACATGATCCTGATATTTTAGACTGGGAAGCTCTATCAAGATTACAAACCCTAGTAATTTTGATGGGAGGAAAAAACCTAGAGATAATAGTCCACCAACTACTCACACATGGAAAATCCAAATCCACTCCCATAGCAATTATTCGCTGGACTGGAACTGCCAAGCAAAAAATTTGCATAGGTGAACTAGGTAATATAGTGGGAAAAACCAAAGACACATCACTTTCTCCCGCTGTAATCGTGATTGGAGAAGTTGTGGGACTGAGAAAATTTCTGGAAAAAGTATAGAATAGATTAATTATTGCTTCCCCTCCTTGAATCGTGTCAATTAACATCTCCATCACACCCCTAAGCGGTAAAACCATCCTCGTCACCCGCGCAGTAGGACAATCCAGCGAATTGAGTCAAGGACTAACCAATTTAGGAGCAAGAGTAATTGAACTACCAGCACTAGAAATTGGTCCTCCTTCCAGTTGGATGTTCTTAGATCAGAGCATATTAGAATTATCCACTTTTGATTGGTTAGTTTTTACCTCCACTAACGGGGTCGAATACTTTTTTGAGAGAATGGCATTGCAAAATAAAAATCAGCAAGCCTTAATTAAACAAGCAATAAATAGAATTAAAATTGCTGTTGTCGGTGAAAAAACGGCTCAAAGTCTGAAAACGCACCACCTTGAACCAGATTTCATACCCCCTGACTTCATAGCTGACTCCCTGGTGAACAACTTTCCCGAAAACCTAGCAGGTAAAAAGATCCTATTTCCCCGGGTTGAAAGTGGAGGGAGAGAGATTTTGGTCAAAGAACTAACACAAAAAGGTGCCCAAGTGGTGGAAGTTCCCGCTTATGAATCTCTTTGTCCCCAGAGCATACCTACCACAGCACAGCAGGTCCTGATTAATCAGTCAGTAGATGTAATTACCTTTGCCAGCTCCAAGACCGTCAAATTTTTCTGTGTACTATTAGTAAATAACTTACCTCAAGAGATAGAACACTACTTAAAGAAAACAGCGATCGCCTCTATTGGTCCACAAACATCCAAAACTTGTATAGATTTATTAGGTAGAGTAGACATTAACGCCCAACAGTATACCATTGATGGACTAATCAAGGCAATCGTTGAATGGTCAAAAACCCAGGTTTAATTTTTTACTGAGATTTGTATAAGACATGCTAAGACTGTAAATTTTGTAACTTATTTTCCAGGAAAGAACCCCATTGAGCTGCCAAAGGAATCTCGGTAAAAGGTATATTTAGAGATGGAGCAAAAGCAGCACCTGGGTGAAATATGAACTCCAGTTCTATTAAACGACCCTTTTGGGGCGGTTGGTCCAACCTGACTGATTGACCATCTATCAGAAGGCGGATTTCTTGAACATCCTCCAGAGAAAAGGTCTGCACTTGGACAATGGCTTGGGGTGTGGGTTTCCCCCAGGTAATGTCGTTGTCTTTTTGACCAATTACCCCGTAAATATCATACTTAGAGCGCTGAAAACTTTCAGCCCAGAGACGATAGGTTTCAACCTTTTGATACTCTCTTGCACCTTGCCAAGCCAACCAAAAAAAAACCCCTAATAAAGGCAACCAAAAAAGACCACGTTCCATAGTTTACAGATATATTGAACTATTTGGAGCTAACATCACTAAAATACATCATAGCTCTGTTGTGGATAGCCGCAATGGGTTTCTAACCGAGTTTTCTGAGAATATTGAATTGGTTTCAATTTGTGATCAGAGCAATCATTCTGGGAGGGGATTTGAGGTAAAAATAGATAAAGAAAGACAAAGACATAAAAGGTAGTTATCAGGGACTCATCAAAAGTGGTAGAATTGGACTGGGTAAAAAGCCTAAAAAAAACCCCCAGTGGTTTTAGCCGACTAGGGGGGGATTAGTTATCAGGGTGCATCTACCACCTTAGTATCCTGTCGTGGGAGAGGGTAATCCGGATGAATTTTGGGCTTGTTTAATTTTATGAGCAATAAAAACTGGAACTAGCCAATAAAAAACCTCCAGGGGCGTTAACCAACTGGAGGAGATTAATTATCAGGGTGCATCTACCATTTAGGTCTTCCTTGGCAATATGCCCTGTTCCGGAAAAAATATATTGGTCATGAGAAATTTTCTTAATTGGCTAGCTAAACCAGTTTCCAACTCTAGATTGATTAGGGCCAAGAAAAAACCCCTAAAGGCCTGCAGCCAGCTAGGGGAGTTGAAGATCAAGGTGCATCTACCACTAAAGAGTTCCAGTGTGAATTAGTTGAATCCGGATAAAGTTCCAAACCATCCAGGAAAAAAATGATGGTCGAATGGGAACATTTGCCAAAAAAATACTTCCAAAGTATTAGCAAAATATTAATATAGTACAAAAGGAGACTAGGAACTTTTTATTTTTAGGTAAGAAGCAAGTTTTAGGAGGCAAACAGGAAAGGTTGTGACCCAGGAATTTCATATTTCCGTAACCCCAGTAGGGCAAAGTGACTACTTGGTGCGGACGGAACAAGTCGCACCTGGGGTGCCCTTAGCAGAAGAACTGGTGACTTGGCCCGTAGCTGAATGGTTAGCAGCTGCGGGACATTTAATGAATGACCCCTTAAAATTAGTCCTACAGGGGGAGGGTTCGACCCAGTCTGGTGCGGGCACTGCCAGAAACTCTGTAAACCTTGTGGCACTAGGTCAAAAATTATATAATGCACTGTTTCAAGGTACCCTCAGAGATAGTTGGATTACAGCTCAGGGCGTTGCCCAAAATCAACAGCAGTTGTTGCGATTGCGCTTAGGACTAAAAGACAACAAATTGGCACGATTACCCTGGGAAGTTATGCATGCGGGAGACCGTCCTGTCGCTACCGGTCCCTATATTGCTTTCTCTCGCTATCAAAATGGTGTTCTTTCTGTGTCAAGTCCCACACGCTTACCTAAACATCAAGAAGAGAATCTCATCAAAGTGTTAATGGTAATTTCCTGTCCTGTGGATCAGGCTAGACTTGACTTACTTAAACAAGAGGCATTTAATTTGAAATCGGAGTTGGATCGTAATAATTGGGTTCAGGGGGAAATTAGTCAAGACCTGCCAGAAATTAAACTAACGGTTTTAGAGCAACCGGGTAGGGAAGAATTAACTCGGGCCCTAGAACAGGGAAGATACCAGGTTCTACATTATTCAGGCCATAGTAATGTAGGCTCTCGCGGAGGGGAGATTTACCTAGTGAGTCGTCGAACAGGACTAACGGAATCACTAACGGGTGATGATTTAGCGGGGTTACTGGTCAATAATAACATTCAAATGGCCGTGTTTAACTCCTGTTTGGGATCCTATAGAGCTAAATCCAATAGTGAAGGAGATACGGGGGAGCAGAACTTAACGGAAAGTCTAGTTAAAAGAGGTATTAGTAGTGTTTTAGCTATGTCTGAACGCATTCCTGACGAAGTAGCTTTGACATTAACACAACTATTTTATCGTAATCTTCGTCAAGGCTACCCTCTGGATTTATGTGTAAGTCGGGTGCGCCAGGGGTTAATTTCCGCCTATGGTTCCCATCAGGTGTACTGGGCTTTGCCTACGTTGTATTTACACAGGGAATTTAAGGGTTTTCTCAGACCTCAATCAGGTTTTTCTGGCAGTTTAGAGGTTCTTGGAGATTATCAATCACTGATGACCGACTTGGAAGGTGAATTATCTAAACAGAAAATAGATGATTTAGAAGCTACTTTAAGTCCAGAAGAAATCATGGACTATGGCTTAATAAAAGAATCATCAGATTTAGACTGGCTAGAGGATAATCACTGGGATTTAGATCAAGTGAACCACGACGGGGAAGATAATGACCAAGATGCGGCGATCGTAACTGAGTTGTTTCGCACAATTAATAATAAACCGGTTGCTGGTGAACAAATGTCCATCACCCAACTAGAAATACCAATCAAGGCACAGGAAAGTACCAGAGAAGAAAGGGAATTAAGTGGTGGGAGTGATTCAAGCACGCCCAAATCATCGAGCCAGCTTTATAGAGAACTTAGGACAAGGGTTTCTCCACATGTACCATTACTACCAATAACTAAAGTTGCCATTTACCCTAAGCCCAAAGTAATTTTGGGAGTTTTGGCGGCCAGTACCTTGGCTGTGGGGATTATTGCCCTGATTTGGTGGTCGAATCGTCGTCCGTGGGTTCCCGATATACCTAATATTGCCTCCTCTCAGGAAACACTAGAAGCAGTTAACCTACAAACAGCTAAAACCGAAATTGTTTCTAGCCAAGCAATAACCCAATTGAGCCAGGGCAATTTAGATAAGGGTCTCGTTGCTGTGGAAGAGCTATTAAACCGAGGTGCTTTTAAATTTGCAGATACTGCTCTTTCCTCAGTTCCTTCCAAGCATTGGAAAGACCCCAGTCTTAATTTTTTCCTTGGAAGATTGGCTTGGCAGTCCGCTCAAATCCGAGATAAGAAGTATAGCATTGATGATGCCCGGCGTTACTGGGAAGTTGCAGTAAAGAGTCAACCCAGTTCTGTTATGTATAATAATGCCCTAGGATTTGCTTATTATGCTGAGGGAAAGTTAAATAATGCTAATGATGTCTGGTTTAGGGCACTCAATCTTTCTTTAAAATCTAATAGTGGTGGCTTAGTTACTGTAGGATCAGGTTATACTGGTGAAAAGGTCTCCCTAGAGTCATTAACTGCTTATGGGGGATTGGCTTTGGGTTTATATAAGTCCGCAAGTGGTCAATCTCCCAATAGAAGGCAAAGATATATTGACGAAGCAATAAAACTGCGTCAAATGATAATTGAGAAGGAACCTGAGCAATTTACAGTGGCGAGGTTGACCCGGAATTGGTTGTGGACGGAACAAGCTATTTCCGATTGGCAGTCCCTGTTGCAAGAAAATCAAAAAAGGTGATATAAAATACATAAGATCCATTTCTCATCAGTGTTAAATGAATTAGGTTAACATTACCGACAAAAAATCTGGTTAGATATATAAACATCTGAGAATTCAGGAACTAAAAAAAAATGAAAAAAGTAGAAGCCATAATTCGTCCATTTAAGTTGGACGATGTAAAAATTGCTCTGGTGAATGCAGGAATTGTTGGTATGACGGTTTCCGAGGTTCGGGGTTTTGGCAAACAAAAGGGTCAAATGGAACGCTACCGTGGTTCAGAATATACCGTGGAGTTTTTACAAAAACTCAAATTAGAAATTGTCGTTGAGGATAGCCAAGTGGATATGGTGGTAGATAAAATTATTTCCGCTTCCCGCACGGGAGAAATTGGCGACGGCAAGATTTTCATTAGTCCCGTTGATAGTGTTATCCGCATTCGTACCGGTGAAAAGAATGGTGAAGCTGTCTAGATTTTATCCGAGCAATTATTGACCACTAATTCTAATTAGGGTTAGAGAACTTTGTATTTGCTCCTATAACTCACAGGAAGCGTTGTTGAAGGTCTTAATTCAGCAGCGCTAGTTTATGTAGCCAAGGCTATAAGTCCTCTAACCTGATTCTAGGATCAGCCGCTTTTAACATTAGGTCAGCAATTAAATTCCCAAAAATTAATAATACGGCACTCATCACTAAACTAGCCATTACTAAGTATTGATCTTTTGCCAAAACAGCTTGTAAAGTCAACTTGCCTAAACCAGGCCAGTTAAAAAAGTTTTCTGTAATAAAAGCACCACTTAGTAGACTGGCTAGTTCGAATCCCAGCAAAGTGATTAAAGGATTAATAGCATTTCTCAAAGCATGAACATAAATAACTCGGTTTTCTGGCAGCCCTTTTGCCCGAGCAGTTTGAATGTAGTCTTGGCGCAGAGTATCTAGTAGTTGACCACGCATAATCCTTTGTAAGCCAGCAAAACTGGTAATACTTAGTGCAATCAAAGGCAATAGGATATGCCAACTAACATCTAATATTTTACCAAACCATGTCAATTCAGCATGGTTAAGACTGGTAATATTACCTACCGGAAATAAAGGGGTAGTAATTTGAGCTACAAACAGCAGAAACAAAGCTGTAATAAAACTGGGAAAACCTTGACCAGCATAACTCAACACTTGAAGAACCTTATCCGTGGCCCGATTTTGTTGAACAGCAGCAATAACACCCAGAGGAATAGCTACCGCCCAGGTAACAATCAAGGATGCAACTGCCAACAACAAGGTATTCGGTATCCTTTCCCATATAAGGGAAGCCACAGGACGTTGGTAAACAAAACTGGTGCCAAAATCACCTTTAGTGATGATTTGCTTGATCCACAGTAAAAACTGTTCCCACCAGGTTCTATCCAATCCAAATTGCCGCCTAATTTCCTCAATCCTTTCCGGGGAAATCTTGGGGTTTTGCCTAAGTGTATCTATATAGTCACCTGGAGAGAACTTCATGACAAAAAACGACAGTGCGGAGGCCAGAAAAACAGTTAACAAAGCCTGTAATAACCGCTTGATAACATAAATACAGGTTTCATCAGTAACCAGTTTAATTAACCAATCCCGACTCCTAACCCAGGGAATTTTGATCTTCGTCTTGATATCTCTCATGGGTAATCTTGATTTTTCATAACCTATTAATATTCTACCAAAGATATAATTGGCACATCAGGTAAATGTTTGCGTCCTTGCAAATCTTTAAGTTCAACAATAAAACCAAACCCCACCAATTCACAACCGATTTTTTCTAGTAACTTAGCTGTAGCACTAGCAGTACCACCGGTAGCAATCAAATCATCTACAATTAGAACCCTACTGCCAGGAGTCAAAGCATCCTGATGTACTTCTAGACTGTCTGTACCATATTCTAACTGATAATCAATTCTGTGAACTGCTGCTGGTAACTTTCCCTTTTTCCGCACAGGGACAAAACCAGATCCTAACCTATAAGCCAGAGGTGCACCGAAAATAAAACCTCTTGACTCCATACCCACCACACAATCTACCTGCATTTCCAAATTTCCACATTTTTCTGCCAAAATATCAATAGTGTAGCGCAAACCTTGAGGATCACAAAGTAAAGTAGTAATATCCCTAAATAAAATTCCAGGCTTAGGAAAATCAGGTATGTCACGAATGAGGGATTTTAAGTTCATACTAGTCTGGTGTTCACTGTTAATACAAAATATGGTAGAATGGTGGAAACTAAAATGCAATCAAAGATCACAAACTTGCCATACTAAATTTCTTACTCGTATATTACAGGATATCTTAGAGCATGAACTCCTATGCAAGCACAACTACATTTGAGCCTCCCACTGATAGTTCTATCCCAATGATTTTGGAAACACTACCAGATCCGGCGATCGCAACTAGGGCCTGTCCCCGGAGAACTGCCATAGACATTGACCTAATCCTACTGGCAATTGAGTCCATTGAATTAGGTGGCTCAGAGGCCATACTCACCTTTGCCCAGGAACTGGAACTCAATCAAGTGATCAGGAATCGGGTTAATTTATGGCGAATGCGTGCTGCTAACCCATTGCGCAAGGCTCACAGCCGCCGTCCCCTAACCACCATAGAGGCTAAATGTCTAGTGATTATTACCTCTCATATTGCCAAAAGATTGACCGTGGTGATTCGTCAGCTGCTAATGATATATCAACAACTATCTGAAAAACAAATTCCCCTGTCCCATAATTTGCGTCTAGCTAATTATTTAGAAAGATTTAGAACCCATTTTAAAAGTCGGATGAATCCCAGACGTTCTGTCCTACTTGCACCCAATTCCAATGGGGATGAAAAGTTAGATCAACTTGCCATAGATTTATTAGCCAAACTACTATTTTGCACTGGTACGGCGGGTATGCAGCGCTTTTGGATTTCTCTTTTTGATGGTGAGGTATAATGAACATTCAACGTAAATATAGTTTACCTAACTGCACAATCCTTTTGGAAGGATTTAGTACTGCTCCTTCAGCAACCCTTGTGTCTCAGACCCGTCCGGAGATGTCCATACTCATTAATGCTGAATGCTACTTGTCAGGCTATAATCAACCCATAAGTGGGGGCAGAGAATTCTTCGAGAGTTTGGTTAGGGCTGTGAGTGGCTATGCACAGGAATTTTTAAGTAACGTACCCAATCCCCAGGCGCACAGCAAGGGGTCAGAGTTAGTAGAAGTAGAAAGAATTAATAGTGACAGACACCAACTAATTATATATTCAGATTCTACGGACACCCGAGAGAACCCCCTGAGAATAGACATGAATACGGTGGGGCTATTTGATTTAGTGGAGGCGGTTGACCAATTTTTTGCTGATAGCCAAACATTGCCAGAACTGATCTTGGAATTACAACCGGTTAGCAGAAGTTATGGTATGTCTGGTCAGATGGCATTGAGACAAGCAGTACCAGCTACTGTAGGAGTATCAAGTTTAGCTATAGCAGCCTTATCCCTCGGATTAATTCCTCCACCTCAGTGGAATCCAACTACACAGAATACACAAACTAGCTCAGGAGTACCAGAATCATCACCTGCTTCCACAACATCACCCACATCTGATTCCACAGTAGCATCTAATATTCAAGATTTAGAAGCACTACTCAATACTGTGCCGGAAATTACTGACCCCTCCCAGTTGAAGTCTTTAAACCGGCAAGTTTATAATCAAATCAATTCAGAATGGCAAAATCGGGGACAAATAGGAGAAAATTTGGTTTATCGTATAGGTGTAGCAGCAGATGGGCGCATCATAGGATATAAGTCACTTAATCAAGGTTCTAGTGATCAAATAGAGAAAACCCCCCTACCTAGGTTGTTATACAATCCCGTCAGTGGTACTAGTAATAAAGAGCCCATAGCTCAATTTAGGGTCGTGTTTACAAATAGGGCCCAGTTACAAGTTAGTCCATGGATTGGGTATAGTCGTACCCCAGATGTTATAGGTGATAAAATTACTGATCCTAGTTCCATAAGGGAGTTAAATCAAACCCTATATCAGACGATTCGCCAGAACTGGAGTATTAAACCTTCCTTTCCAAGAGAACTGAGATATCGAGTAGCCATCAACAAAAACGGTGTAATTGCCGATTACGAACCATTAAACCAAGTTGCCTTTGACTATTATACAGAAACTCCCCTACCAGAAATATTTAAAAGCCTCTACGGTTCAAATTTAGCCGCCCCTAAAAACCGGGAACCTCTGGCTCATTTTCGAGTGGTTTTCAGACCCAATGGTGTTCTAGAAGTTTCTCCGTGGGAAGGATATAGATAGGACTAAATTGAGATGATTATCCGCAATGCCACGGAGTTAGATTTGCCAGCAATTGTCGCCATTTATAATGCAGCTGTTCCCACTCGTATGGCCACTGCAGATCTGGAACCTGTAACCTTGGAAAGTCGGATGACATGGTTCCAGGAAAGAGTACCCTCACAACGTCCTCTGTGGGTAGTGGAAATAAATTACAATATTGCTGGTTGGCTAAGTTTTCAATCCTTTTACGGTAGACCTGCTTACCATGCTACGGCTGAAATCAGCATTTATGTTTCTCCCAGCTTTCACAGACGTGGTTTGGGCAAAACTTTACTTGTAAAAGCGATCCATGAAAGTCCCAATTTGGGAATAAAAACTCTCCTTAGCTTTATTTTCGCCCATAATCAACCCAGCTTACAACTATTTGCTCAATTTGGCTTTCAACATTGGGGACTCTTACCCAAGGTTGCTGATTTGGCAGGTGTGGAACGGGATTTAATTATTATGGGTTTAAGGATTGGGCAAAACCAATCATAGACATCCATTAACAGTTAATAAGTGATAATGTCCCATTCTAACGAAACATCTCATGATTCCACAATTTGGTCAACTACAAGTGATTTGACCCTCCTACGTCGGAAGTTACTAGATTTATTCTGTCAGCTTGCTTATCAGGAAGGTGATTTTGTTCTCTCCTCTGGAAGGCGCAGTTCCTACTATATCAATGGCAAACAAGTCACTCTTCATCCCCAAGGTGCCCTAGCTATAGGTAGATTAATACTTAATATTTTACCAGTGGATACTCAAGCTGTCGCTGGTTTAACACTGGGCGCTGATCCCATTGTGTCTTCGGTTAGTGTAGTCTCTGTTTATGAAAGTAGACCCATACCCGCCCTAATTATTCGTAAGGAAGCTAAGGGACATGGTACAATGGCTTATATTGAGGGTCCAAATTTACCGCCAGCAGCTAAGGTGGTGGTTTTGGAAGATGTGGTTACCACTGGGAAATCTGCTCTTCAAGCAGTAGAACGCCTCACAGCAGCTGGTTATAAGGTTGACCGGGTAATCTCTCTCGTAGACAGACTCCAAGGAGGAAGAGAATTGTATCAATCATTTAACTTGCATTTTGATAGCTTGTTTACTATTTTTGATTTGCAGCAAATGTATCAAGAGTTAAAGGGTGTTTGAAAGCTATAGATTAGGTATACTAGTTTAAGCGACTGTGCCTTCAAAACGGTTTTTTACGATTAACAAACAGTTTCTCTCATTATCTGTACGTTCATAAACCACATGGTCTGCCAGACGACGAATTAAAAACCACCCATAACCATGATCTTGTAGAGTACCGGGTTTAGGTTCTGGTATCTGGTCAGGATTAAAGGGTTGACCGTAGTCCCAAATCCGGATTTCTAATCTATCTACCCATAAACCCAATTCAATTTCTATATTTGTTTCTGGTGGCAAAGTCCGATGAGCATGACGCACTGCGTTGGTGAAACCCTCTGCTAATGCCAGGTTCATGCGGTATATCTGGCTTTCTGACCAGCCTTCTTGAAGAAGATATTGTAAACAAAAGGCCTCAAACCACTCCTGGACTTGATTCTGTAGTTTTAAGTCGCTTTTTACTGTTATTCGGTCTTGCTGCACTTTAGTAAGCATTGACCTGAGTCTAAAATTGTTGTTTAGCCATTTAACAGCTCTACTTAGGACACGCTGGCTACCTGTTGGTTTCAAAAGCATATCAGTTGAAATCACACGAAACAGATTTCTTAGTGATCTCTCTCATACACTTTTAAAACCCCCAGGCATTAGTTTGAGACCGGCAAAATTAGGACATCATATTCACTAATTTAGAATAGTCCCAAAGTTAGGGATTTGTCTAAGGGCAATGCCGCACCAATACCTAACCAGATAGTAACAAGAGTACCAAATAAGAATACTGTTGTTGCTACCGGACGACGGAATGGATTTTGAAACTTGTTAACGCTTTCAATAAAAGGAACAAGAATCAGTCCCAGGGGTACTGATGCCATGGCCAATACTCCCAAAAGTTTATTGGGTAGAGAGCGGAGAATCTGGAACACTGGGAACAGATACCACTCGGGCAGAATTTCTAAAGGGGTGGCAAAAGGATTTGCTGGTTCACCTACTAATGCAGGCTCTAGTACAGCTAGGGCTACAATACATGCAAATGAACCCATAATTACAATGGGGAATACATAGAGCAAATCGTTTGGCCAAGCAGGTTCGCCATAGTAGTTATGACCCATTCCCTTAGCCAGTTTCGCTCTTAAAATAGGATCGCTTAGATCAGGTTTCTTCTGTGTGGACATTTTTAGTTGTTGTCTCCCGATTACTCAAGTGTCTGGTAATTACAATTTTCCACTAATTACAGTTTTACAGCAATTACAATGGTCCAGAAATACCTTGCTTGCGGATCATCAAGAAGTGGAACAGCATGAATACTGCAATTAGCCAAGGTAGTACAAAGGTGTGGGCACTGTAATATCTGGTTAGGGTGGCTTGACCTACGCTGGAACCACCACGTAATAAATCGGAAATTAGAACCCCTACTACGGGAATTGCCTCTGGCACACCACTAACGATTTTCACCGCCCAGTAACCTACTTGGTCCCAAGGCAATGAGTAACCAGTTACACCAAAGGAAACAGTGATTACTGCTAAAATTACTCCGCTAACCCAGGTCAGTTCCCTTGGTTTTTTGAACCCACCAGTTAAGTATACCCGGAAAACATGGAGGATCATCATTAATACCATCATGCTGGCGGACCAACGATGGATAGAGCGAATTAGCCAACCAAAGTTAACTTCATTCATTATGTACTGCACGGAGGAAAATGCCTCTGCTACTGTAGGCTTGTAGTAGAATGTCATGGCAAATCCAGTGGCAAACTGAATTAGAAAACAAACTAGAGTAATTCCGCCTAAACAGTAAAAGATGTTAACGTGGGGTGGTACGTATTTGCTGGTTACGTCCTCAGCGATCGCTTCCAGTTCTAAACGTTCCTCAAACCAATCATAGACGCTGGCCATATAATCTCAAGTCCCTACAAATTACTTGTGGTGGATAAGTGTCCCAAAGCTATTGGGATGCGCAAAAAGAGCAGCTAGGTTACAAAGATGTTAGGTTTTTCAGAAACTTAACATTCTGTAAATATGGAATATATTGCGTTCCCCTTGCAAGCCAACGTGAAAGATGTTGGTTCCCAAGAAGATTTTATCGTTTTTTGGCTGGTTGTGCTTTTCCATGTCATCCGAAGAATAATTACCTTCAGAATTGATTACAAGACACCCCCATAAAAAAAAGTAACATAATTGAGGGTGAAATTTCATTAAAAACTTCCCTACCGGAGGTTAATAATTAGTTTAGTTAGGAATAAGAGGAAAAAAGCTCCATGAATAAATGGCTCTTACGATGGGGATTTTCGTTACTTTTGGCTTTTAGCCTGGCTTTCATCTGGGATTTTGGCTACTTTGTTCCATCAGCTATCGCTTTGACCCAACAGCAAAAAGTAGTAGCTGAGGCTTGGCGAATTGTTAACCGGTCATATATAGATGCAACTTTTAATAACCAAAACTGGGAAAGTGTAAGACAACGAGCTTTTAAACAACCCCTGGGAAATGATCAAGCAGCATACAAAGTAGTGCGAGATATGCTTAAAAGTCTAGATGATCCTTTCACCAGATTTTTAGACCCGGATCAGTATCGCAGTTTACAAGTTAACACTTCGGGAGAGTTGACCGGTGTAGGTTTACAAATCGCTCTCAATTCTGAAACCGGTATATTAGAGGTAATTACACCTATTCAGGGTTCACCCGCAGAGAGAGCGGGCTTAAAACCACGAGATCGGATTTTACAAATTGAAGGATTATCCACGGAAAATATCAGCTTGGATGAAGCAGCAGCGCGGATGCGTGGGCCCATTGGCACAGTAGTCACCCTACTGATTGGTCGCGAGGGACAACCAGCTCAAGAAGTAGTTTTAGTGCGCGATCGCATTGAATTAAATCCGGTCCTAGCTGATTTACGTTTTTCTTCAGAAGGAATGCCCATTGGTTATGTTCGTCTTTCACAATTCAATGCTAATGCTGCCTTGGAGCTAGCAAATGCAATTAATAGCCTGGAAGAACAGGGAGCTACAGCCTACATTTTAGATTTGCGCAATAATCCAGGGGGACTATTACAAGCGGGAATTGAGGTAGCCCGTCAATGGTTAGACTCGGGAATAGTAGTATATACTGTTAACCGTCGAGGTATACAAGGGAGTTTTGAAGCCTTTGGTCCAGCCTTAACTCAGGATCCCCTAGTGATTTTGGTCAACCAGGGGACTGCTAGTGCCAGCGAGATTTTAGCGGGTGCTTTACAAGACAATGGTAGGGCCCAGCTAGTCGGTGAAACTACCTTTGGTAAAGGGTTAATTCAGTCCTTATTTGAACTAAATGACGGTTCTGGATTAGCGGTGACAATTGCTAAATATGAAACACCTAACCATCGAGATATTAATAAATCAGGAATTAAGCCAGATGTAGAGGTCAAACAATCAATGATTACCCGTGAACAAGTAGGTAGTTCAGATGATAAGCAGTATCAAGCTGCCTTAGAGATACTAAGCAAAAAACTGCTGATAGCAGAAAGCTTAAAAAAGTCAAGTTAAAATATCAGTTAAATAATGATGTGGATTCTTGTTGTAGAGGATGATTATTACCTAACAGAATCCCTGACAGAAGCTCTAACTATGGAAAGGTATGAAGTAGAATGTGTCAAGGATGGTGAAGCTGCTTGGAGGCAATTAAAAGAACTACCAGGAAGAAACTATGACCTGATCATTATGGATATTACCCTACCAAAACTAGACGGGATTCGACTATGCCAAAAACTGCGTGACCATGGTTGTACTTTGCCCATTCTCATGCTCACTGCTAGGGATACAATTAGCGATAAAATTACGGGTTTGGATGCTGGGGCGGACTCTTACATGGTCAAACCCTTTAATTTACAAGAACTAATGGCCCAAGTTCGCGCATTATTACGCAGATCAAAGCCTGTAATCAGTAACACTCTTACCTGGGGTGACTTGTACTTAGATTTTAGCACATATAAAGTTTTATATGGGAGGAAACCTATTCATTTGACACCTAAAGAATTTGCTCTTATGGAAGCTCTATTGCGTTGTAATGGACGTATTGCTACTCGTAGCATCTTAATTGACCAAATTTGGGCTTGGGAAAATGCACCAGAAGAAGAAACCATTAGAACTTATATTAGGAACCTACGAGCTAAACTGATTAATGTGGGAGCCCCCAAGGATTTGATCGAAACTATTCATGGTGTTGGCTATCGTCTTAAATGTTTAGATACCTAATTATTACGTTCTAACAGTTCTTCAAAAATCTCATAGCGGCTTTTTTCCATTCCCAGGGACTGATAAGTCCTTTGGGCAATTACATTCTCTTTTTCCACATAAAGTCTAAACCCAGAAACTTTCAGCCCACTTGCTTGGGTTTTTGCCTGCTGTTTCACGGTTTGATATAAAGCTTTAAAAACCCCTTGGCGACGAAAGTTCGGATGAACGTATACACTCTGAATCCACCAGTATAAACCATTATGCCAATCACTCCATTCTGTGGTAACCATTAAGGACCCAACCACCTGATTATTCTTCTGAGCTAAAAGATAAAATCCTAAAGTGGGATTTCTTAATAGTGTTTCCACGCCTGCATTAATATCATTAATGGGTAGTTGTTTGTTTTCAGTTTCATATATTAATGCCTGGTTAAATTCAACCAGAACCTGTAAATCCCCCAGTTCACCTTGGCGAATTACCAAGTCCGATGCCATATTTTCCTCCATTCCATATAGCAATCCTTAACTCCTAAATTATATTCTCCATATTCCCGCTCTTAACTTTGAAGAAAGATTAAATAAATCCTAAGTATTTTTAACAATGTCCGTAAGTTGAATAACATAGAAATAATATTTGGGAATCAAAGGTATTCAATGGAATCATTAAAAAAGCAAATACTGACTTTAAGCCAGAAAGTAGATGCTCTATACCAGGTAATTGAAAGCCTTGACAGGAAACTGTCCCAAGGGTTGGCAAATTGCTATTTAGATCCAAACGGGTATAGTCATCCAGAAACTGACCAAAATGAACGCTTCCCAGTTAAAATCCCAACTAGTTCAACTAGGGATTTAGAACATAAGGATGTAATTACTGATGGTGTTTTTAGCGAAAATAACCGTCTGCACGGGGGAGATAGTACCATCACACCAGAGGTTCAGATCCAACGACTCACCGCACAATTAACGGCAGCTTATAACCGAATTGCAGCATTAGAAGAACAGTTGTTACGAATGAGAATTCATTAATACTCAATAAGTATTTTTATATATATTTTCCACCTGGGATTCAACGGCCATTAAAATTTCCTCCTGTTGCCAACCATAACTCATGCAAGCAGCTATACAAGCTGCACCAGCACCCACACCTTCCTTGACAAATCCTTGCTCATAAGCTTGCAACTGGGGGTAAATAGAATTGGCAAAACTTAACTGTGTAGCTAATAGGGGAGGAGGAATTTGACCTTCAGCAAACCTATTTTTACTCAAACTCAAAGCCAAATCAACCGTAGCTCCAGTGGTATCCTCCACGACCCAGCGCGTTGTCCCCACTACAATTGCTTCCGGTTGCCAGGATAAAGAATGAACTTGCCCAATTGCCTGTATTAATGCATAAACCGCTAACATCTGAGTACCGCCGCCCAGTATAACCCCACACTTGCGACTAGCAGCGATCGCCATTCCAGCTACTACTATTTGCATAGGGTCTCCCACTGCGGCTACAATTTCCAAAGGATCGCCAAAACTACCTATCTTATTTAAACCAGATTGGACTATAGACCATTTTTGGTCATGATTACAAATGGGGTGGCTACTGTTAACCTTACCAACCGCATCAATTCCCAAACCAGTTAAAACGGATAGAGCAGTGGTAGTACCACCAACAACGCACTCACTCAAAATTAAATATCCGGATGTAATATTAGTGCTAAGTTTTTCACCCCAGAGTAGGCCCTGTTTTAGCAAGTGTTGAACAGTACTATATTCTATTGATATAGCCGTACTTAAACACCGAGCTACGGTTCCACCTAAATCAATACAGGGGGGGGAGGGGATAAGGGGTAGACCCGCATTAAATAAATAAACTGGTATTTGTAAACCTTCTGTGACAGCGCGGGAAATCAAAACCGGGGAAGCACCAGCAATTAAGGGGGGTAGGGAATATTGAGATGGATGATTGGCACCATAGTACAAAAATTCAGCATCTGCACAAGCAGTATATTTTCTATCCTCTGGGGTCAAGCCAGCAGCGGAAATACCCGGAATTAAACAGGTTTCTGTAAAACCTAAAATACAAGCGAAAACCGGTGCACCCGATTTATAATCTCGTATCCATTTTTCACCTTGACCAACTTGAGTGTAAGTATTAATCATAGTTAATCTTCATAATTCATTACTACTTGTATCCAATGTGGCGGATTAGGTATGGAATTTCCCAGACGCTCCAATAGTAACCATGCTGCCAAGTGGACTATAAACATATAAATTAAGTTATTAATCATAATTAGTAGCAATGCTGCTAGTTTAACCCCTAAAGTACTGGGAGTAGTTAATATTTGTAAATTAAGGAATAACCACTCGATAATTTCTGTAACTTGGTTAGTTAGATAAATCCATAAGTCCTCACCAGATAAGATAGAAAGTAACCAGAGACGAAAAAACACTCCTAATGTACATAATATAGTACCTAAACTGATGGAAACAACCCAAGGAACGCGACGATGCCAACTTGCTCCCAATAACACACCCAAAAAAGCAAAGGGCATAATAAATAAAAGACTCCGAACGGGTCCAGTCAAAACCGAAAGTAGCAACCCAGAGGTGATGGCCGCCATCCAAGAAGCACGATTACCCCAGCGTAAATAAACTAAAGCAATAGGAATTGAAAAAAGTATACGTAGAATTGGACCTAGGGGAAAGTAAAAGTTTATAAACCAAAGCAGAGCGGAGGTACTGGCAAAAAATGCCGTTTCCACTAATCTCAAGGGGACCTGAACTGGATGAGAGGTTTTAGATTCTCGATCTGGCCGATCTAGTGGAGAATTAGCAATATTCATAGCATGAGGAATGGGAATGTTGAGAATAAGAGCTGCGTGTACAAGTCGTTATAGAATCAATATCCAAATATAATCAATATACAAAGTATATTATTTAGTTAACGTAATTTTAATTTAAGGTAATTTAAAGTGACCTCCCGCACAGATGAAATTCAAGGACTGATTCTTGATATTGATAACTTACTCTCTAATGGTGGTAACCCTCTGGCCAAATTGCTATCTGGTCAAGGACAGGATGAAAGAACCATTTTACAAAGAATACGCAGTTTTCTGGTAGATCTCCATGAAAGTGAGTCTATGGAAGAGGTTTTTACTGATGAACCCCAATCTACACCATTATCCTCTTTATTAACAAGATATGTCAATAGGGAACAACAAAAGTCACACCTAGACTTGCATGAACAGAAACAAGAAAGTACCAATTTGGTTTCAGAGCAACTTCAAGGGGAAATGATGGGTTTATTCAAATCCCTGCAGAATGAATTATCTACTATGTTGCAACAAAGGGCCCATCTCAGCCAGGAAATTAGAGAATTAGAGCAAAAGCGTGGAGAATTTTCCCCATCGCAGCAATTAACAACCCAGGAACAAATAAAACAAATAATTAGTCAAACTGTACCAGCACTAATTGATCCTCTAGTAAAGAGTCTAATTCCCCACTTAAATACAACTGGTAACAAAGATGTGGGTTTAAGCTCTGGTGGGAATAACCCAGTAATAAACAACTCTTCTATGGAAGCGGTTTTAGGATCAACTAGTGGGATTGAAAAGTTAGCTAATTTGACCAAGGAGTTGGACCAACGGTTGTTATCTTTGGATGGAACTGTTAATGTTATTTTTCAAGCATTAGAACGTAACATAAATTCTTATTATCAGTCCTTATCCCAGGCTCTTACAAGAATGCATAATCAGGGAATAGAGGGTGAACAATTAATGGCAGATTTTATCAAAAATCTACAAAATAATCTACAAAATGATTCACTAACTTTCCTCGTGCAACCTACCAGTTCCCAGGCTAACCCCAATATCGAGAAAGTAAGTTCCCATGGTACGGAGGAAATGCCGGATTTAGGTTCACCTCCAATCAATTATGAAAGTTATAATCTAGAGGATGAAGTTGATGAACTTTATGCCAGTCTTTTTACTGATTATAGCAATGAACCGGTGAAATTATGGGAATCTTTATTGCCAGAGGATTCAGGGACAAAAGCAGAATTTGCTAGTATAATTATGCCATCGGAAAGTGAACCAGATAGCAATGATACGATCACTATTTTGACTGATTTATTGGTGGATGTTGGTAATACTCCATTTTCCCAGGATAAAGATGAGGAAATCATACCAAACTGGGAAAATTTTGATCAGGATTTTTCCGAACGGGAAGAAAAAATTGAGGAGGACTTGGAAGTAGATTTATTTGCTGGTTATATTGCAACTTCTCCTCAAGAAAATCCTCTAGATTTGGGCGATAGGGTTAGTACACAGGATGAAATATTAAATACATCTGAACTTGCAGGTGCACAAGAGCTAGAAAGTGATAATTGTGATATCACCAGTTTTGATTGGGAGCTAGATTCCAGATGGGAAGGGATCAAGCAGGTGGAAAATTCCCTTTCTCTTACCAACTCAAGTGAGGATACATTAGAGGAGATTGTGGATCAGGGAATGATCTTCTTAGAATCTCCCACCGATATTACTGCTATACCCACACCCGAAGAGTTAGTAAAACCAAATATTCTGCAAGCGGAGACAAATCAGGTTGAAGTATCTCAACTAACACCCCAAAAGGATGAAAATTCATCTTGGTATTTGGGTATTGACTTGGGAACAACGGGAATTTCTGCCGCTTTGTTAAATCATACCAAATTAATTGTCCACCCCATCTATTGGTCCGCAGAAGATAAATCAGGTAAAACAACTTTTACCCAGTCTTTTCGATTGCCAGCAGAAGTATATCTACCAACTGGCTCTATCCCTCACTCACATTCAGAAACCCAGGAAAATCCCCAAGATATTAATTCCACTACGGAAATAGATAATGGTTTCTCCATACCAGTTGACACTAAACCAGAACTTTATTCTACTCATTTAAAGCCTTTTTTACATGTAGGTGTTTCTTATAAAAACAACCAAAATAAGTGGGAACCTGTATTGCAGCTGAACGAATTTGCCGCTAGTCCCTTAATTTGGGTTGTGCGTTCTTTGTCAAAGTTATTATTGACCTTAAAATCAGATCGTACCAGTACAACTCCAGCTTTAAGCGCTCATGCTACAGGTATGGAAAAAGAAGCCTTCTTGGAAGTTATTAACGATTTAACCGGTGTTATTTGTAGTTGTCCAGGTAACTGGTCAGAACAATACCGATTTAATGTAAGAGAGTCCATATTAACCAGTAAGCTGGTCTCCCATGCTAACCAAATATTTTTTGTGGAGGAGGCCATAGCCACCCTGCTACCTGAGCTAGATCCCAGTAGGTCGACCCCAGTCCAGGTGTGGGATAATCAAGGTATTCACCCCCTAAAGATCACTTCTGGTCTGAGTGAGGGAGCCACCCTAGCTTTGAACATTGGTGCGAGTGCTACGGAAATGGTACTAGTTGATCTTGTGGAAGACCTGAGCAAATTAACCTACAAAAACTTGACTTTGCACAGTTTTTCCTATGGTGGAAAGGCAATGGAACAGGATATCATTTGTCAGTTGCTCCTACCACCCGAAACACACCAAACCCATAGTAACATAAAAGAAAGTAATGGGGACGATCAAAATAATTCATGGCATTGGCAACCTACAACTCCCGGTTTAGATCGGGTAGAGTGGTCTAGTCTAAATTTAACAGGTTTGGAACTACCACAATTAGGTCAAACAGATACACTAGCTAGGACTTTGCTACAGCAAAGGTTAGAAAGTTCTGTGTTGGGGCGAGGCATGTTAGATGCAGCTATGGCCATAAAACTGATTTTACAGCACCAAGTGTCATTTACTCTTAAATTAGCAGATCAGTATTGGAAGCTGTATCGCCAAGACCTAGAAAGCCAAATACTTGTGCCATACGTGCGCCGTCTTAATGGAGAATTAAATAGACTATTAGTGGCGCGAGGTGTGCCAGCAGAGTCCATAGCTCAAGTGGTCATTTCTGGTGGAGTGAGTACCATACCGACCATTAAGCGTTGGCTAGGACAAAAATTGCCCCACTCCAAAATTATACAAGATTTACACCCGGGAGTAAATGGGTCTACTAGCAGGTGCAGTCGGGTAGCTTACGGTCTAGCTACCGCACTGTTGTATCCCCAGTTTCTAGAAATATCTAGACAACAATATACGGATTATTTTTTGTTTTCAGAACTATTAAACATTGTGCCAAATAGCTTGACCACAAAAACTACCCTCTCCCTATCCCTGAATCAAATTCTGGAACTTTTGGAAAGTCGTGGCATTAATACCAAGGTATGTCAACAGCGTTTGCTAGCCTTCTTAGAAGGTGAACTACCTGGTGGGCTAGTACCTATCACTAGGAAAAACTACAGCCCTAGGGATGGAGTTCCAGAGAGTTTTAACTATCTGTGGTTGACCAAAAATTCTCAGGAAAATCCTGACTATCGGGCAATTTCCTCCACACCCTTGTTTCAAAAGCAGGGTAATCTTACCTATAGATTTGACATTCCCCAAATCCTCCTATTACGTCGCTATCTTAATGCGGTTAAAGACTGCTCTTTACAGTCTTTTTCAGAGCCATACACTTTTAATTAAAGCATATTAGTGCAATTAATCTTCACTGCTGACTTTTTCACCAACACCCGCTGAATGCAGGTTATAATTTTTTTACGGAACAACTTTACAAAAATTTATGCGTAATAATCTCGTGCAAGCTTTCTTTGTGGGTAGAGCATTAGCAGAAGTAATTAATGAGCGCCTAGAGGTCACCCTGACTGACGCTTTAAGTGAACTGGGTAAATTTGATGCTGAGATGAAAGAACAGCTCCACCAGTTTACGGAAGAAGTGATGACACGTGCCAGTCGAGCAGCGGAAGCATCACAAACAGGTGTCACCCCCAGCAGTACCAATGCTAATAGTCCAACAGACTTACAAGCTGAAATTGATGATTTACGAGCAGAGGTCGCTTTGTTGCGGACCGAGCTACAAAAATATCGCAGTGGAGCAAAATAGGTATACAATAGGCTCTATATCTTGTAACAGCGGTGGATCACGTTTTAACTCAGCTGTAAATCCTCCACCTTACTTTGTTCAAGGTGGGGAATAATGGCGGTAAATTGCTAGGTGTTTCTTGAGATTATATCACCACCCGTAAGCGGGTGAGCCAGAACGCCTACCTAGTATTTTACCCGTCGGCACTGTTTATGGCGTTCTGGCTAAAGATGTATATTGACCAACGGTACAAAACAAACTACAAAATAAATATGGAACAAGGTTATTCGGGTAAGGCTTACCGTTGGAATCGGGAGAAATACTCCAGCAAACGCCGCTTTGTGGATATCTGGTCTTTTGTTTTGACCTTTATGTTTAAACTTTGGCGGTATAATAAGGCATGGAGTTATCCTGGGGGTATAACGGAGTCCAAACAAGCAACCAGACGCTACGCCCAGGCGGTCTGGGTAAGAAACACATTTTTGGATTTAGGACCAACTTTTATCAAGGTTGGCCAGTTATTTTCCACCCGTGCGGATATATTTCCTAGTGAGTATGTGGATGAGCTGTCTAAGTTACAAGACCGCGTACCAGCTTTTGATTACGAACAGGTGGCCACAATCATTGAACAGGAATTGGGTAAAACAATTACTGAACTGTTTGCCAGTTTTGAACCCATACCTCTTGCTGCTGCTAGTTTAGGTCAAGTTCACAAGGCTGAACTTCACTCGGGGGAAACCGTAGTAGTTAAGGTACAACGACCAGGACTGAAAAAACTCTTTGAAATTGATTTACAAATCCTTAAAGGTATTGCTCACTATTTTCAAAATCATCCTGAGTGGGGAAGAGGAAGAGATTGGATGGGTATTTATGAGGAGTGCTGTCGCATTCTTTGGGAGGAAATTGATTATCTCAATGAGGGACGCAATGCGGATACTTTTAGGCGCAACTTTCGCTCCTACAACTGGGTGAAGGTCCCTAGGGTATATTGGCGCTATACCACTTCTAAAATCATTACTTTGGAATATGTTCCTGGCATTAAAGTGAGTCAGTATGAAGCATTGGAAGCTGCAGGTGTGGATAGAAAGGCGATCGCTCGTTATGGAGCTCAGGCATATTTACACCAGTTATTGAATAATGGCTTCTTCCATGCTGATCCCCACCCTGGTAATTTGGCAGTAAGTCCGGATGGAGCCTTAATTTTCTACGACTTTGGCATGATGGGCACTATTAAGTCCAATGTTCGGGAAGGACTGATGGAAACCTTATTTGGTATCGCTCAAAAAGATGGTGACCGCGTAGTACAATCATTAGTTAATTTGGGTGCGATCGCTCCGGTGGAGGATATGGGTCCGGTGCGACGTTCTGTCCAGTACATGTTGGACAATTTTATGGACAAACCCTTTGAAAACCAATCTGTGGCTAATATCAGTGAAGACTTGTATGAAATTGCCTATAATCAGCCATTTCGGTTCCCAGCCACTTTTACTTTTGTCATGCGAGCTTTTTCTACCTTAGAAGGGGTAGGAAAGGGTTTAGACCCGGAATTTAATTTTATGGAAGTTGCCCAGCCTTATGCAATGGAGCTTATGAATAATAACAACGGTGCTAGTCAAGCAAATACTTTTTTAAATGAGTTGAGTCGTCAAGCGGTGCAGGTTAGTAGTACGGCATTAGGTTTGCCTCGTCGTTTAGAAGATACCCTGGAGAAGCTGGAACGAGGTGATATCCGGTTGCGAGTGCGTGCGATGGAAACAGAACGTCTATTAAGACGACAAAGTAATATTCAAATGGGAATTAGTTACGCCCTGATCATAAGCGCCTTTACTATTTCAGCCACTATCCTATTAGTCAATAGATTTTACTGGTTAGCTGCAATAGCAGGTTTGATAGTTGCTGGCATATCTTTCATTTTCTTGCGTCTAGTCTCCCGTCTTGATCGTTATGATCAGAAGTATTAGTGATTACACATATTTCAAATATCTTAAATACTTGAAAAAATATGAAACTTAACTTTACCGGTGCAACCGATCCCGGACTTATTCGTTCTCATAATCAAGATGCTTACTACATAGACCCTGATGGACGTTTTTTTATCGTTGCTGATGGTATGGGAGGTCATGCTGGAGGGGAGGAAGCTAGTCGAATTGCCATTCAAGAAATTCAAGCCTATTTAACAAACCAATGGGACTTCCCTGAAAATACCCAGTCCTTATTAAGGTTGGCTATATCCCAAGCCAATAATTCCATCTTACAAGACCAAGTTTCTCACCCGGAACGTTCCGACATGGGAACCACCGTTGTGGTCGTAGTTTTCCGCTCCCCTGAACCCCCCATGTGTGCCCACCTGGGGGATTCCCGTTTATATCACTTCACTAACTCCCAAGTCCACCAAATCACTCAAGACCATACCTGGGTCGCTAAAGCTATAAAAACAGGCGAGATTGGTCCCGAAGAAGCCCGCTCCCACCCCTATCGCCATGTCCTCTCACGCTGTTTAGGAAGAGCAGATCTCAGCGACCCAGAAGTTCAGTCCTTTGAACTCAACCCAGGCGATCGCCTGCTTTTATGTAGCGATGGATTAACTGAGGAACTGCTGGACGAACAAATTTTTCAGCTGTACCAGAACCCAGATTTAGAGCAAACAGCTTCATCCCTGGTGGAAGCAGCCAAAGCCAATGGGGGTAAGGACAACATCACCGTTATCTTAATTTCTGCTGCACATCAAGACTGATACTCCCCCGCCACAAATGGCGGGGATTCCTACCCACCCAATAATCTGGGAAAATGTTCAATTCGAGCATTTTTTTTCCCAGTAACCTGCTAAAAATAGGTTCGAACCCATCACCCGACGGGTTTATTTCACTTAACCGTCAGTCCTTCAAATAATTTATACACCCAATCCCCCAACCATTCGACCATAAACATATTCTCCCAACCTGACCATCCCGATGGTAGGTCGGAAACCCGAAACATATAACACTGGGCAATTTGTCAAATAACTGTTATCTTTCTTAACAAGTGACATGCCAGACCAAAACGAACCAACCCAAAAGCTGGTTCCCCGTCCACACCACCATTACTAGTTGCTCTTTAGGTTTTAGCCATGAATCAACCAATACAGCTTTCCTTAGAACAGCAATTCAACATTTACTCCTTTGCCAGCCAAGTCAAAGAAATGAGTCATGAACAGGCGCAAGAGTTCCTCGTGAAACTCTACGAGCAGATGGTAGTCAGAGAAGCCACTTATAAGGAACTACTCAAACACCAGTGGGGATTGGATTTAGGCTCTATGGCATAGGAGAATGTGTCGAGACCAAAACCTAACTTGCACTCAAACCGGTCTCGGCTTTTGACTTTCACCCTGGGACTGTTTTCGTCCCCCACTCCATAAAACTATAATTCCCATTCATTAACACATTTTGTTTATAAAACTTTACAGACCATGAGTTTCTCCTAGAACGACCTCCTGCTGCGCTCCTGTAGCAACGGGCAAATTCCCAGGAATCCCTAAATGTTTCCAGTAAGCTAAAACGGCAAAGGCGATCGCCTCCTTAAAGGCTGAGCTCAATCCCATGACATCTGTGGTGGTAACTGGTATTGAATCCAGCAGCACCTCCAGTCGTTTTTTCAGATAGAGATTGCGACCGCCACCACCACACAACAGGACTTGTTGTGGCATTTGTGGCAAAAACTCACGGTAACTGTGAACAATAGAGGCTGCTGTTAGTTCAGTAATTGTTGCTAACACGTCTGGAATAGACAAATCATAGTGATTACAATCTTGTAAACACTGATAAAAGTAATGAACACCGAACAGCTCCCTACCAGTGGACTTGGGAGGGGGTAAATGGAAATAGTCTTGACTCAACCACTGTTTAACCAATGGATAATAAGGAGAACCACTAGCTGCCCAGGCTCCATTCTGATCATAACTTTTTTGACCATTAGTAAAATGAGACACAGCTAAGTCCAACAAACTATTTCCTGGACCTGTGTCCCAACCCATAATTTTGCCTAGCCAACCATCAGAGCGTGGAGGTAGATAAGTAACATTACCGATACCACCAATATTTTGGATACAGCGAACCTCCTGAAAATGACTAAGGAGAAAAGCATCAACTCTAGGGACTAAGGGTGCTCCGTGACCACCGACTGCAATATCCGCCACACGGAAATTACTAACAGTAGTAATACCAGTGAGGCGAGCAATAACAGCACCCCGACCCAGCTGTAGACTATAACCCAGGGGAACGTGATTTTCCTCTCCTGTGGGTCTGTGGTAAACCGTCTGACCATGAGAACCAATGAGAGTGGCAGGGGGGTAACCAACCTGAATATGTTGGGCCGCCTGGGCAAAAACCGTGGCTATTTCATCATCGATAGTAGCCAACTCCAGCATGGAAATTTGTTCTCCCCCACAGATGGAGAGGATTTTAGTCCGTAGTTGGGGTGGATAGGGGTAAGTTTCCCCCGCCAACAATTCTACCTTCAGGTCTAAGTCTCTACCAGATATTTCCACTAAAGCGGTATCTATACCATCTACAGAAGTACCACTCATTAAACCAATAACACGAGTTGGGAGGATTATTTCCTTCATTGTTCCCCCTGATTGAGAGACTGAAGGTCAAGGGCATAATTTAGTCGTAAAACATTCACCACTGATTCGCCAAAAATACTTAAAAATTTGCCATCTGTGTACTTATACATTAAGCTTTCTATTTCATCTTCTTTCATACCCCGTGCTTTTGCTACTCTTGGTAACTGCTGTCTTGCCGCTTTCCAAGAAATATGGGGATCTAAACCAGAACCAGAAGTGTAAATTAGGTCTGCAATAGGTTTAAGGTCTTCCTCTTTTAATTGGCTAACCTCTTGACTAATTCTATCAATCAACTGTGGATTAGTAGGAGAAAGATTACTCCCTCCAGATATACCATAGGGGGCAGATTTTTTGCCTTGACTGTACCTAATGGCGCTGGGACGGCTTTGAAAATATTGTTCTGATGTGAAACTTTGGCCAATCAAAAAGGAACCCATTGGTTCAGCTTTAATGTTGAACAAGATACTACCATTAGCCGTAAAAGGAAAAACCCACTGACCTAAGTTCAATATTACCAAAGGATAGACAATTGCAGTTAATATCCAGATTAATACAAGTACTCGTATCCCGCGAAAAACTTCCTTGATAAATGCCATCATAATTAAGCTAAACCCACAAAGGTAAAAATCAGATCTAGAAGTTTAATGGCAATAAAAGGAGCAATTACTCCTCCCACACCATAAATTAAAATATTCCGTTGTAATAGCTGGTTAGCTGTCAAAGGTCTAAACTTCACCCCCTTTAATGCTAAAGGAATTAAAGCAGGAATAATCAGAGCGTTATAGGTCAGGGCTGATAAAACTGCTGAATTGACACTAGTTAATCTCATAACATTTAAACTTTGGAGATTAGCAGTAGCAAAAATTACTGGAATAATAGTGAAATACTTGGCAATATCATTGGCAATAGAAAAGGTAGTTAAAGCACCACGGGTAATTAGTAATTGCTTACCAATGGCTATAATATCAATAAGTTTTGTGGGGTCAGAATCCAGATCTACCATATTGGCAGCCTCCTTAGCTGCCTGGGTTCCAGTATTCATAGCTACACCCACATCCGCTTGCGCCAAAGCGGGAGCATCATTAGTGCCATCTCCAGTCATAGCAACCAGTTTACCCTGAGCTTGTTCTGAGCGAATGACATGAATTTTATCTTCTGGACTTGCTTCAGCTATGAACTCGTCCACTCCTGCTTCTTTAGCAATTACCTCAGCCGTAATATGGTTATCTCCAGTTAACATCACCGTGCGCACCCCCATCCGTCGCAGTTGGTCAAACCGCTCACGAATAGCAGGTTTGACTATATCTTTCAGATAAATAACACCATAGACCTTATCGTCTAGACAAACCGCTAAGGGTGTGCCTCCCTGGCGGGATACTTGTTGATATGCACTCTCCAATTCTGGGGTATACTGACCATTACGGGAACGAACAAAGGCCTTTATCGCTTCCACAGCACCTTTTCTCGCTTCATGACCACCCGGTAAATTAGTTCCACTCATACGGGTTTTGGCCGAGAACTCCACTCCCTGAGCTAACCGGCGATCAATATCAAATTTAGCACCCAGTTTTTCCGCCAGTCTAATAATCGATTTACCTTCAGGAGTATCATCGAATATACTAGCGGCTAATGACACATTGGCAATTTCCGTGATTGAATGTCCACAAATAGGGATAAAGGACTCTGCCAGGCGGTTTCCTAAAGTGATTGTACCGGTTTTATCTAAAATCAACGTATTAATATCACCACAGGCTTCTACTGCTTGTCCAGAGGTAGCAATAATATTAAACTGGGCGACCCTGTCCATACCCGCAATGCCAATGGCACTGAGTAAACTGCCAATAGTTGTAGGTATGAGTGCTACCAATAGAGAAACAAGTATGGTGATATTAATAGGAGACTTGACATAGTATGCAAATGATGGTAAGGTAACTGTCACAATTAGGAACACCAATGTCAGTACTGACAGAAGAATGGTCAAAGCAATTTCATTGGGCGTTTTGCGCCGTTGGGCCCCCTCAACTAAATCAATCATCCTGTCAATGAATCCCTTACCAGGATCAGCTGTAATGCGGATAATCAACTCATCGGAAATAATCCGTGTACCCCCAGTGACCGAACTGGCCACATCTGAACCGTATTCCTTGAGAACTGGGGCGGATTCACCAGTGATAGCTGATTCATCTACCGAGGCTACACCCATAATTACCTCACCATCGGCGGGGATCATATCACCAGCTGACACGTAAACCGTATCACCTTTTTTCAGCTGGGTAGAAGGGGTTTCCGTAATAGTGCCATCAAGGTCAATTTTCTTGGCAGTGGTTTCCTTTCTGCTTCTTCGTAAAGCATTAGCCTGGGCTTTACCTCTCCCCTGTGCCAAAGATTCGGCAAAATTGGCAAAAATAACCGTGAAAAATAAGATTGTGGTCACCAAACCATTGAATAGTCGAGGATTGGTTTGATTAACCGTTCCCAATGCAGGCGGATAAATTGTGGCTATTAGGGTGATGATTGTTCCTAACCACACTAAAAACATGATAGGATTTTTAATGGCATATTGAGGGGATAACTTGATTATGGTGTCCCCAATTGCTTGGGTGTAAATCGCTAAATCGCTGAATCGCGATTTTTGGCCATTCAAACCTCCACTCTTATTTCGGGAACGGGATGATCTTTGCTTGCGCTTAGTTGCAACGGAGTTCATAGGTGGGGAGTTGGGATTAAGAGATTAATCAGTTTCCAGAGACCAGATTTAAACCCTCCGCCACCGGACCTAAGACTAGAACGGGGAAAAAGGTAAGTAGGGTTAAAATCATGGTTAAACAGGCTGTAATGCTGGTAAACATTACCGAATCAGTTCTCAAGGTACCACGGGTTTGGGGAACTGTTGATTTGTTAGACATACTACTGGCTAATAGCAACATGGCTATGATGGGAACGTAACGCCCCAGTAAAATGGTTAAACTACTGCTTAGGTTCCACCATAATGTATTATCTTGTAGTCCCTCCAGTCCTGAACCATTATTAGCTGCAGCTGAAGCATACTCATAAACTACTTGGGAAATACCATGAAATCCCGGGTTGCTGATTCCTGACAGGGAGTTGGGGTAGGCCAAAGCAATGGCACTGGGAACTAAAACGATAATGGGGTGAATCAATAGGATGGCGCTGGCTAAAAATATTTCCCGCTGTTCAATTTTACGCCCCAAAAATTCTGGTGTCTTTCCCACCATTAGGCCTGTGATAAATACAGTCAGGATTAGATAAATGAATAGGTTAGCCGTTCCTGTTCCCTGTCCACCCCAAACCATTTGCAGGAATAGGCTTGATAGATTACAAAATATCCCCTGGGGCATAAATGAATCCAGCATCCCGTTCACCGCTCCGGTCATGGTAGTAGCTGTTATCACCGCCCATAATCCGGTTTCTCCTACCCCAAATCTCATTTCTTTACCCTCTAAGTTGGGTATTTCTATACCTACAATTTGGTTAGCTAAGTAATTTCCCTGCATTTCCCCTGCCACTGTCACCCAGACAAAAATCACAAATATTAGGAATACCATCCAAAATAGTAACCAACTTTGTTTCAAATTGTTGGCAAATACACCGTAGCTATGTATGAGCGATGCTGGTATGATAATCATGGCTATGGCTTCTATTAGATTTGAAACACTGTTCGGGTTTTCAAAGGGATGGGCTGAGTTGGCAGCAAAAAAGCCCCCTCCATTTTGTCCTATCATTTTGATCATCTCAAAGGAAGCAACCGGACCCCTGGGTATATATTGGGTTCTCCCTTCCAATGTCTTGACTACTAATGTTCCCTCCAGGGTTTCTGGCACTCCTAATGCTACTAGGGCGATCGCCCCAATTATGCTTATGGGTAATAGGATTCTGATGATGGCACGGATAATATCAGTGTAAAAATTACCCAGTTTTCTTCCGGTTAATCCCCTAATAAATGCTATTCCCACTGCTAATCCAGTAGCTGCTGAGGTGAACATTAAAAACCCTAGTGCTGCTGTTTGACTAAAATGGCTCAGTGTTGTTTCCGGTATGTAGTGTTGCTGATCAGTATTAGTTAGGAAGGATATGGTGGTGTGTAATATTGTGTCCCATCTTGGTGCATTTAGGTTGTTGGGGTTCCAAGGCAGCAGTTGCTGAAATGAAATAAGAACATATGCGCTTATCCCCATGATAAAGTTACTGACAAGAACAGATTTAATATACTGTCCTACAGTCATCTGCTGTTTTTTATTGACTCCACAGACCACATATATAATATTTTCTATGGGATTGAGCAGACTATCAAAGATTGTTGACTGTTCTAGAAAAACATTGGCTATGTACCTACCCAAGATAGGAGTAATTAGTACGACAATTCCCAGAATGATAACGATTTGTAAGACACTTTGCATAACTACGTATTTTTGAACTTATCTTTGAACTTATTTTTGACCGTATTTCTAAATGTGTTTCCATTAATCAATCATTACTGTTTTACTACTTTCTGGATATTTATGGATTTTTTAAGCTGGTATCTTCCGCAATCAACTCTACCAGGGAGGCGATTTTAGATGATATTAAGAGGGTCTACATCAATTGTAAGACTGACACCCGGTGGACACAGTTGGAAAATTTGTCCCCAGTCTGGCATTTGTGGTAGGATATCAGGGGCAAATTTTAATAATATCTGCCAACGATAACGATTAGCCACCCTTAAAATACTAGCTGGAGCTGGTCCTAGTATATCCAGTCCTGGTTGCTCAATGAAAGTTGTAGCAATGAGTTGGGCCGTATTCTGTACTTGTATAGGATCTAAACTGGTTAATCTCAGTAAGATTAGCCTCCCACAGGGGGGATAACTTAAAGCCTCTCTTTGGGCCAGTTCAGCACGGCAAAAAGATTGATAGTCATGGTTTTGCACTGCAGCAATCACCGCATGTTCTGGTGTGTAAGTCTGAATAATCACCCTCCCCGATTCTTCTCCCCTTCCCGCTCTCCCCGCAACCTGGGTTAGAGTTTGAAAAGCTCGTTCACTTGCTCTGTAATCTGATAAATGTAGTAGTCCATCCGCTGCTACCACCCCCACTAAGGTCACCTGGGGTAAATCTAACCCTTTTGTGAGCATCTGGGTACCTACTAATAGATCCGCTTCACCTTTAGCAAATTGATCTAATAGTTTGCGATGGGCTCCCTTATTGCGAGTAGTGTCGCTATCAAAACGGATCACTTGCAAATCCGGAAATTGTCGATTTAGTTCCTGCACTATTTTCTGGGTCCCACTACCAAAAAATTTCAGGTAGGGAGACCCACATTCTGGACACAGCTTAGGGTGCGATCGCCCGTAATTGCAATAATGACATTTTAATAGTTCTGGTCCCCCTGCTTCCAGATGATGATAGGCCAAAGAAACATCACAGTTAGGACATTCTAAAACATATCCACAACTGCGACAGGAAACAAATGTACTATGTCCCCGGCGGTGGATGAATAATATTCCCTGTTGTCCTTTACCTTTTAATTCTTGTAGTGCTTGTTCTAAGGTTCTACTGAACATAGAGCGATTTCCCTGCTTCAATTCTTGACGCATATCCACAATTTCTATTGGTGGGAGAGGTCTAGAATTGATGCGTTGAGGGAGAGATAGATATTGATTATGAGTTGGAGAGGGTGGTACTGTAACATCCACCCAGGTTTCTAGGGAAGGAGTAGCTGATCCCAAAATCAGGGGGCAATTTTCCAATTCTGCACGCCACTGAGCCACCGTGCGCGCATGATAGGTAGGAATTCGAGAGTCTTGTTTAAAACTACTATCATGTTCTTCGTCTAAAATAATTATGCCCAAGTTAGGTAAGGGAGAGAAAATGGCGCTTCTAGTTCCAATCACCACTTGGGAGCTGGCAGTAAACATTTGTCGCCAGGTGTCATAGCGCTCCCCTCGGGAAAGGTTGCTATGGTAGACCTGAACCTTATTCCCAAACCGAGCCCGAAATCTATCCGTTAGTTGGGGTGTCAATCCAATTTCCGGTACTAAGACTAGAGCGGATTTTCCCTCCCGCAGCAAAGGGGCGATCGCTTGTAGATATACTTCTGTTTTTCCTGACCCCGTGACTCCATGTAATAAAATTTTAGTAAATCCCTTGGCTGCTATAATAGCTTGTAGAGCTTGAGATTGATCTGGGGTTAGGGTTTTAGACTGGTCTTTGCCCATTTTTGGACCTTGTTCCCTACGTAATCTTTCCCGCTCTTCAATTACCACACAACCTAGTTTTTCCAACAGTCTTAATGTGGGCGGTGTAGTCTTACAAACTTCCACACACGCTGTCAACCATAACTCACCCCCATGATCTGCCAAGAGGTTTAAAATTTCCCGTTGTCGTTTGGTCAAATTCAATTCTCTTCCAGGATCCACCAAAGTAACTGCTAATTGGGTCTGTGGCCTTGATTGTGTGAGTTTAAAGTAACTTTCCACCCAATTTCTATCTAGTAATTGTTTTTTACCCCTGTCAAAACCCCGTACCTGACGCTTGAGATACTGAAAACTGTAGTCCCCATCAGGTTGGGACTGCAATATTTTCAGAATTTCCCGAGCAGCTTGGGAACGTAAAAATTCTTCCCCTCCCGGGGGGATATTTTCCGGTTTTAGACGCAGACGACTTTGTGATCGCTCCAATATTCCTGGTGGTAATGCCACCCCAATTACTTTAATCAGGGGTGTATAGTAATACGTAGCAATACGACTGAGTAATTCCCAATAAGTCCGAGGGAAAAATTCTTTGCTAACTACATCTTTGACCTCCCTAACTTTTTCTAGTGGTATTCCTGGTGGTAGTTGAGATAGTAAGCGAATTGCTATTGCTCCTAATTGTTGTGTTCCCCAGGGAACAGTTAAAATATCTCCTGGGTTAATGTTTAAGTTTTCCGGTATTTGATAGATCAATAAATCTTGATAATATGTTTCTTCCTTAATTAATTCTTCTGGTTCCCCTCCTTCATTTAATATATCTTGTTCTAAGATTGTATCTGTCACTATCTGGTTTTCCTCTAGTGTATTAGGGGATAATTTATTTTGCGGATTTTTGTTTCTAGCAGGTTGTGAAATTTTTGGCATATCCACCAACACCTCAATCCAAGGGTAAGGGTTTGTTGTAGTTTTGTATGCTTCCTTTGGTTCATCCGCCACAAAAGAAAATAAAGTTAATGCCCGAGATTGCTGAATATACATAATTTTCGGCTTTTTCAATAGATATCGAATCGGATCATCTCAGGGTAAAACCCCTGGGAATACCTACATACCTTCTTCTAGTTTACTACAGGTAAACAGTATTTGGCAATACCTTTTTCACTCATAATACTTGATAATCTCAATCATATACGGTTGAATCACAGAATTAATTTCTACCCCAGACTCAATATCATGTTCAATAAAGATTGAATCCTAACTACATAAAAATGAGTATATTAAATATTAAATCTTCGGTTTTGTTGTTTTTGCTCTACTTTTTATTTACTTTTTGTTTATCTTTTATTTACCCAATAGGTAGTATGGTTTTTCCACCTCTTGATAGATATGCAGGTTTTTTTTATGTGACATGCTTTGGTCAATGAATATTGTCCGGATTGGAAGTCATGATTTCTGTAATTTGGATTATTTAGTAGACTTAAATTGACTGCATGTAAATCCTAAAAAACCACACTAAACTTATGAAACCAGATGAAACTACATGAAAATTCAACCTATAAGTATTGTAGATGGCATTCCTATTTCTGTTAACGTTGATTATCTCCCAGGGGGTTTGACACATTTTGCCCGGAATCAAGAAGATAAGGATATGATTAATTTATGAGTAATTCTTTAGCGTAACCATGTTTGTTTGAGTATTGAAACAATACAAGTCGAAATTATAGCAATCTCATATCAGCTTATCACTTGTTAACGAATAAAAATAAGGGGTTAGGGAGCAAGAACATAAAAGTTTCGTCAATCATTGAGAGTTGCTATGGATATAAATAGGAAACAAATAAGAGTTCAGGAGTAAAAATTAGCGATTAGGAGTGAGAATTATTATTAAATGCCTAAATGAATGATCCGATCAGAATTATTAGCTCCAAGCAGGGAAAATAGCTGACCACCGTCAGCTGAATACTGACAGAAAAATAACTATTATCAAATGAGCAACCGTCAACTAATTATGTACCAAACAAAGCAACTATCCCGAAAGGAACCCATGAATCTTGCTGAATTGGGAAGAATGGAAATACTGGATAACGCTGTGGAACAGGAAGAACCATCACTGGATAATCTGGATAATTTAGAAGCGGTAGTATTTGAAGACTCCTCAATTTTGGAGAGTTTGGAATCAGATGAACGAGATGGGGATGAAATGGGTGCAGCTCGTCCCTCGGGATATAATAAGACCGAACATGATGATGCTGTGGGAGCATTTTTTAAGGAAATGGCCCGTTACCCCCTACTCAAACCTGATGAGGAAGTGGAGTTAGCACGTCGAGTAAGATTCTTAGAAGAAGTTAAGGATTTACAAGCTGCTTTAGAAGAGCAATTAGGTCACAGTGCCAGTAAAAGTGAAGTAGCAAGCAAGTTTGATCTGAATGAGAAACAATTAGAAAGCCGACTGTATCAGGGAAGAGTGGCAAAGCGGAAAATGATTCGCTCTAATCTGAGATTGGTAGTATCTATTGCTAAACGATATTTAAATCGGGGAGTGCCCTTTCTAGATTTAATTCAAGAAGGAGCAATGGGGCTAAATCGTGCCACAGAGAAGTTTGACCCCGATAAGGGATATAAATTTTCAACTTATGCTTATTGGTGGATTAGGCAAGCAATTACACGGGCAATAGCTAATGATGCTAGAACTATTAGACTACCAATTCACATTGTAGAAAAACTCAACAAGCTGAAAAAAGCTCAAAGAGAACTGAAACAGAAATTTGCGCGTAACCCAACAGAAGTAGAAATGGCGGAATTCTTGGAAATGACTGTTCAACAACTTCGTCAGTTACAACAATTGCGTCGTCAAGCACTTTCTTTAAACCATCGTGTGGGTAAGGAGGAAGATACGGAATTAATGGACCTATTAGAAGATGAGGACAACCAATCTCCAGAAGCTAAAATGAATGAAAACATGATGCGTCAGGAGATATGGGAGGTTTTAGGTGATGTACTTACCCCTAGGGAAAAGGACGTGATTTCCCTGCGTTATGGATTAACAACTAGTGAACCTTGCACCCTAGAAGAAGTAGGAAATATGTTTAATCTTTCTCGTGAGCGCGTGCGTCAAATTCAAAGTAAAGCCATGCGGAAATTGCGTCGTCCTCATATTGCTAAACGTTTAAAAGGTTGGCTAATTTGATTTTAAATTCTTCCTCCCCCGGTTTTTATCACCGGGGATTGGAAATGGATGATTTAATTAAATTTAATATTTAATATGGATTCCTTAAAGAAAAACAAAAAATATACTTTGTCAAATATTCAGTTCAACACTTACAGTTTATATTCAACTCATCAAACAGAATACTAAAAGATGAACTATGGTAGAGAGACTACAAAATGAAAAAGATTATTGCCGTGTTGATGTTATCCATTGCCATCTTAACTCTTGCTTTCGGTAGTCCTGCTATAGCAGCAGATACAGCAGCTGGAGCAGCGGTATTTCAAGCTAATTGTGCCCAGTGTCATGCTGGTGGTAAAAACCTAGCTAATGCTGCTAAAACCTTGAGCAAAGCAGATCTAGAAGAGTACAATTTGTATTCACAAGATGCTATTATTGCTCAAGTTACAAACGGTAAAAACAGTATGCCTAAGTTCAAAGGTAAATTAAGTGCTGAAGAAATTGCCAATGTAGCAGCTTATGTTATGGAGCAAGCGAAAGCAGGTTGGTAACACTCACAAACTCAACAAGTAGTTGAAACTGCTAACCCACCCTAGCCAAAAACTAGGGGGTTTTTGTTGGTCAAAAATCGATCAATTTTTAACTCATTGACTAGGTGGTCCCTTTCAAAATACTGAGGACAAAAAGACTAATAATACAAGCAGAACCAACTCCAAACATCAAGGAGCGAAGAATGGGTATATTCAGTATGTAGAAAACTGAAAAGAGAACCCGTGCTGTCACATAGGCGATCGCCGCGTATAGTGCTAATTGAGAATCCACTCCCGTCACATAGGCCATCAGAGCTGCAGGAGCATAAATCATGAAGGATTCAAAACAATTCTGATGGGCCCAGGTAGCTCTCCGTGCGTATGGTGGTAATTTATCAAACATAGAACGGGGAGCAGACAGGTCATAACCCACTTTCACCCTGGCATAAGCTACTAGTAGATACGGAAAATAAATCGTGACCGCAGCTAATGGGATGGAATAGAGCAAGGTGGAAGGGACAGGAAAATTTAGCATTGAATTAAGGTAGAACAGAGTAATTAATTACACCAGTTTTTAAAAACATACCGGAACCACATCTGACTGATAACAAATACCCGCTTGCCTAAATCTCTCCAAAGCTTCACCTAGGCGATCGCAATCTGCTATCAAACTAATTCTCACATACCCCTCACCACCAACCCCAAAAGCATTACCAGGAGTAACCACCACACCGGTTTTTTGCAGGATGTTGAGGGCAAAATCCGTAGAACCCATACCTGCAGGACACTTAACCCATAAATACATAGTTGCTTTAGTAGGATTAATATTCCAACCCAACTTGCTTAAACCAGCAATCAGAAAATCTCGCCTCATGCTATAACGTTGCTGCACTGTATGTAAGTAAGAATCTGGTAGGCGTAAAGCGGTTTCTGCGGCGGTTTGTAATGCGGAAAAAATCCCATAGTCCAAATTAGTTTTCAGAGTTCTTAAACCTTGGATAACATGACGATTACCCACTACAAAACCAACTCGCCAACCTGCCATATTATAGGTTTTAGATAGGGTATGAAATTCCACACCAATATCTTTGGCACCGGGGATTTCTAACAAACTGGTAGGTTGATAACCATCAAAAGCTAATTCAGCATAACACAAATCATGAACCAGTAGAATCTCATGCTTTTTAGCAAAAGCAACTATGTCCTCAAAAAACTCCCGTGGTGCGGTTGCTCCTGTGGGGTTGCTAGGGTAATTAAAATAGAGGATTTTTGCTTTTTGAGCTACTTCATCGGAAATAGACCCTAAATCAATTAACCAATCATCCTTCTCCTGCAGAATGATATTATGAATTACTCCCCCAGCAATAATTGGACCTCGGAAATGCACGGGATAGGAAGGAGAAGGCACTAAAACCGTATCACCCGGATTAATATAGGCGATCGCCAAATGTGCCAAACCTTCTTTAGAACCTAATAGAGGTAATGCTTCGCTGTCAGGATCTAAAAGCACATGATAGCGCCGATAATACCATTCAGTAATTGCCTTACGAAAATTAGCAGTACCTTCAAAGGGTGGATAACCATGATTAGCAGGATTTGCCAAAGCTGTTTTGGCTGCTTCTATAATTGGTTGAGGAGTTGCACCATCAGGATTTCCCATTCCTAAATCAATTAAGTCCAGTCCTTGCTCTCTAGCCTTGGCCTTTAATTCGTCCAATCTAGCAAAAACATAGGGTGGTAGTTTCTTTATCCTATCTGCGGGGGTAATCCAACTTAAACTCATTCTTCAACCTCGGAATAATTCGTCACTCTTTGTAAGCATTTTTAATATTGAATCACCCCTGACGTATGATTCGACATCGTACAATCTTCGCTCTGCTGGGTTGCTTTTGATTTTCCCCTCATCTGCATATCTCCTCAAAGTGTTTGGATGCAATCCTAGAAATTCCACCGCTTTTCTGAGTGGTATGTATGCCATAAGGAAAGTATAGCATTAGTTGGTGAAAATCAGCAAATGATTAACTAGCTAATTTCCCTTTGTCTTAGAACCGGAGCAGTAGTAGAAATCATAGCCGCCATTAACTGTTCCGAGGATACGGAGAAGGGTAACCGATGGATATCAGAATTAGGTGCTAGGGCGATTTCCGCTGCTGTTTGCAATTGGGTCAAGGAAATATTTCCCAGTCCCAAATCTGCCAATTTTTGTGGCAGTCCAATTTCTGTATAGAATTTTAATAATTGCTGTCTAGCGGTTTCCGCTAGTTGATTGCCCTGAAGCATTTCTTCTAATCGCAATTGCACTAAAATTCCGTATGCTACCTTTTCTCCATGAATGCTACCATGTCCACAAATGTGAGTTAACCCATTATGTACTGCATGGGCAGCAACTGTACGACACCGGGCTCCCCCTAAACCACCAATTACACCCGCTAACATTACAGCACAATCCACCACCTCTTGCCAAATTTGACTACCAGGAGAGTCCAAAGCTGCTGCGGACTTTTGTAATAGTATATCGCGTAAAACTCTAGCTTGTTGGACTGCAGCAATAATCAGTGTATCCTGCATATTACCACTACTAACAGATGCCTCATACCATTTGGCAATCCCATCTCCAATTCCAGCTACCAGAGTTTCCCGGGGTGCGGTTTTAATCAAATCATAATCTAAAATTAGCAAATCCGGAGATCGACACAAGGGAACATCATATAAAAATGCCCCCGATTCAGAATACACATTAGATAAAGCTGTCCATGCTGCACAGGTGGCAGCAGATGTAGGAATTGTTACTACTGGTAGCTGTAATTGATGTCCCAGTAATTTAGCTGTGTCTATGGATTTTCCACCACCTAGTCCAATAATCACATCTGCTCTATGTTCCTTAACTGCTTTCCGTAACGCTTTCAAACTGACTTCACAGCAATCTGGGCTATAGGAAGTAGCAAAAGTATCCAGATCTGTTTTTTGGAAAATGACTTGTAAGCTCTCCTGATAAATACTCAGAGTGTGTTTTCCTGTGACAATTAAGGGTCGGTTACCCAGGGTAGAAATTTCTGAGATAGCAGATTCAAGAACGCCAGCACCTCGGATTACCTTTGCTGGAGCAACACTTAATGTCAAGAAAGAACTAGTGGTAGGAGTGGGTAATAGACTAGCCATGATAGACACGATAGACATAATAGATATAGTATGGCAAAAACCATCACAAATATTAATAATAAATATGTACTATATGGGTCAAAACCTAAATGATTTCAGGATGGTGGTAATTGGGGAAATTTATCCAAGAAAACTTCCACCAACATTTGTGGGTCTTCCCGGGTAACTAGTGTTCTTTCCACTTTACCCAAGTAGACAGGTGTTGATATACCTGGTTCCGGGTGGAGAACTGTCCGAGCGCGAATTGTCAAACTGTTGTTACCTCCAGCTCCCATGCGCCCGTAAGAGTAGAGATTACTGGCTGCTTGGCGTAAAGTTGCTTCTAGCTGGGTAGGAGTAATATCTGGACTGGTAGCAATTACGGCTTGATTGGAACCATTGTCATAAACTAAAGTATATCTAGCAGCACCAGGAATTACTGTACGACTCAGGGGAACTAGGGATAGTGAAAAGAGTCCTGCTGTGAGCACAAGCATAAAACCAGTTGCACCTACCAAGCGAAAACGTAACCCCCATTTAAATAGAAGAGCCAAAATTGTCAGTGCTGCAAGTGCTATGGTCGTGATTCCTGACCATTGAGAGTATTGAAGAAAGTCTGCTGTAGTGGGCATAAACTAGACATAAAATTGTAACTGCTGATATCCAATAGAATAGGACAAAATCTGAGATTTACGCAAAAATTCCATGCTGGAGTTAATTATGGGAACTTTCATAGCGATGAGCTACACCGTATAAAGCTGCTAAAATTACCCAGAACAGGGCACTTAATATCAGGTCAAAAGTGGTCACATCTACCATGTTAAACATTATCCAGCCTATAAAAGCTAATAGGTAACTCAAAAAGACTAATCTATTTTCTCTTGGCAAAGATGACTTGTACCAAATTTTGATAGCAACTATAACTATCCAAAATAAGAAGCAAATAAACAAGCAGGTAGTAATTAAACCCGTTTCGGCTGATAGCATTAAAAACAGATTGTGGGGATGGTTAATACCAACACCCATTTTCTGCTGATAAAGGTGAGGAAAACTGCGTAGACCCCAACCGGTTAAGGGTTGTTGTAGGGTTAAATCCCAGGCAAACTGCCACTGGGTTTTACGCATTAATGCCAAGGGTCTGTCAGGATACATTTGATCATTTAATCGCGCCCAGATGAAATAGGGAACAAAACTACGAAAAAGAGAAGCGATTCTCTCGGTTGCAAAGGCTGCTAACATAATACTGGCAGTTATGCCCATTATTCCAGCTACAATTAGTCGCCAACCTTTATAAAGAGAATAGGCAATACAAGCCATAACTGCTATTCCCCACCCATTGCGAGAGCTAGTTAATATCAAAGCTAAAAAGTTAGCAATGATCATTACACTCAAGAATATAAATGAAGAGTGGTTATAATCTGCTTTTTTACGTATCTTTTGATAATTTTCTAACCATAAACCTAAGCCCAGAATCAATACGGTAATCAGATAAGCTGCTAGAGTATTGGCGTGCATGAATATGGAGGACATTCTTCCCAAGGGTTCTCCCCCGGGGTAAATTGTCAAATTAACCACTACTGATAGAAATTGCCATCTTGCATGCCAACCTAAAAACAGTTGTCCCAAGCCAATAATTACCACAGGTAAAGAACTGCATACAATAATCCAAGTCAGTTGACGCAATTCACTAACTCTAGTGATTAAAGGAGTTAATCCAGCAAACACCACAAAATATGGCAAGAAATTGAATAATCCTAAAAGAGTATCTGGTTGATCCTTAGCAAATACCGTAAATCCCGTAGTAATTAAAAACCAAAAACTTAAAATTACCAATAAATGATTCAAGGTTTTGTGTTTAATACTGGAGTGTTTTTTTCTCCAGGTCTTGTAGGATGCCCAACAAATGGCTATGGCCCCAAAAAATGGATTAATGGGGAGAATCAGTAACCCCAACAACAAACTATTCCATGGTAGTTGTAGACTAGAATGGGGATGGACAAAAAACTGTCGAATTTGTTTTAAGTTGGCTGCCAACATTCTGTGCGAGTGAGACGAATTTGAGCAAGGGTAAAAATAGTGGGAATAATACGACCATAGTTAGTAGAAATTGTCCGCCAACCCAAGTCTGCTAGAAACCAGGCCCACATTACGGGTCCCACGATGGAAAAAACAGTGCGTACCGCACCATAACGAGCAGCACTGAGGGTCATTCCCCGTCGCGCCATTTGGGCGGTAACATAGTTTTTAATTTGTTGACTGGCCATTTCTGTGCCAACAATGGTAGCTTGCTTGGTTACCTGATAGGTGGCTAAATGGGTAGCAAACTGACAAGCAATTTGTTTCAGTAAATATGGTTGAATCACGGAAGTGACTGCTACTGCACTACCAGCTTTGAAAATCAATCCTAAAGAATCTGTAGGCAACAATTGTAACACAGAATTGGGTAAATCTGATGTTAGTAGTTGAGACTGTATTCGAGAAGAGATTTTTTGCCGTTGTTGTGGTGGTAATTTTCTCCAAACTTTTCCTAGAAGATGCAAAAATACTTCTGCTTCTAAATCAACGGTTGATAACTCTTCATAATAGGATATTTTTAAATGCCTACAAACTTGAACTAAGGCTTGCCTATATGTTACTTTGTCAGTACGCTTACGCAATACGGTTATTCCATCAGCTGCTAAAAATCTAAATCTACTCTCTAAAGTATCTAACCAAGCCTGACGATTTTGGCTTTGTACCATGACAGGTTCCGGGGTATGAACATAATCTAAGGGGTTAAATTTACGACTGAACAGAATTGCGGTTATGTCTTGCAGTTCTTCGTGGGTCGCCAACTCCAGAACTGTCCTCAGCTCATCCAATTTTCTTTCCTCCTTATCCCATGTTTAACTTGGTTTGTGATGTTTTACTTCCTTGATGGATTTCCACCGGATTGTACCAATAGTAACATATCTCGAAAAGTTTGTCTATCAACTGCCCACTCCCTCCCCCCTATTGCCTATTTTTCCTTTATAAAATTGATCCCTAATGTTTATACTTAGTTTTGTGTAGTTTCTTAGCATATTTTTGTGAACTGTCAAATAATTATAAATATAGATAGAAATTTGTCCTTTTAATAAAATGGAGTGCAAAAGTTATGAGGACCGTGATTAAGTTAACACAGGAACTGGTGATTGGGGAAATTGAAAGCATTTTGCGCACGTACCCATACAGTCCCTATCAACAAGTTTTTCAAATTAGTGATTTACGTCAGGAGTTGATTGTTTTCGTGATGAATCGTCTCCCAGGTATTAATCCTAAGGCTAGTCAAGACCAAATGTTGCCAGTAGTGGAGGAAGATGGTGACAATAGATTATTTAATAGACATTTATCAGGTAACTTTTTAGAGCAGCAACTACATCTGCAAAATTTAGTCCATCAGGGAGTTTTTGCTATTATCCAAGCTAAAGCTGATGTAATTAGTCATCTTTTGAATGAACCAGTTCATCCTGGCTGTGAACCATCTAATTGGTTTGGCTAGTTAAGGAAAGCCAATTGTGGTAGAATGGGAATCGATTAGTAACCAAAACACCATCGGTATGTGAAAAATAAACTATATGAAAGTAGCAGTTACTGGAGCAACTGGATTTGTCGGTAGTCGTTTAGTCCAATGTCTACATGACAGAGGTGAACAAATATTAGTGTTGAGTCGCAATCCTAGATCCGCTGCTAGGATTTTTCCTTCCGAGGTTTTTCCCAATGTGGAAATTTTGGCTTACACACCTGGTGTATCCGGAGTCTGGCAAAATAGAATTGCTGGTTGTGATGGTGTGGTAAACTTAGCAGGGGAACCCATAGCACAACAACGCTGGACTCCAGAACACAAGCTGGAGATTCTTAATAGTCGCAAGTTGGGCACCCAAAAAATCGTCCAAGCTATAGCTGAAGCTAACCCTAAACCGTCTGTGTTGATCAATGCTTCAGCTATTGGTTTTTATGGCACTAGTCAAACCGCTACTTTTGATGAAAATAGCCCCACAGGTAATGATTTCCTCGCTCAGGTCTGTCAACAGTGGGAAGAGCAAGCACAAATGGTGAGGAATTATGATGTGCGGTTGGTCATTTTGCGCTTTGGTATTGTCCTTGGTAATGGTGGTGCTTTAGGCAAAATGATTACCCCCTTCAAACTTTTTGCGGGCGGTCCCATTGGTAGTGGTAATCAGTGGTTCTCTTGGATTCATCTCAACGATATTGTAAATCTAATTATTCAGTCTTTGGTTGATCCAAATGCACAAGGTGTGTACAATGCCACTGCTCCCCATCCTGTGCAAATGAAAGACCTTAGCAATACAATGGCACAGGTGATGAACCGTCCCGCTTGGTTACCAGTACCCGGGTTCGCCCTGGAAGCACTTTTGGGAGAAGGGGCGATGGTAGTTCTGGAAGGACAAAGGGTTCTACCTCAACGCACTCAAGCCTTGGGTTTTCAATATCAGTACCCCCTTCTCCCCTCCGCTTTACGGGAAATCTTGACCTGATTCCTAGGCTAATTGCTAAACTTCTTACTCACCCAACTGCTAATTCCACTCACTAATGCTCCCCCCATTAGCAAGCCAATGGCTGGATTGAATAGGGGGGTCCATAGTTTGTGCCAAAGGTCTAATCCTAAGTTCATCCCTGAAGCATTACCCACAATGGCTATGGCAAACCAGCCAAATCCTAAAATTACTAGGAAAAAGTCGGCTACTAGTATTATGTTGACCCAGTTTAATATTTTTTCTTTCATCGAATTGTGCTTTAACTGATGTCAAATAACCATGTTTTCACTTTAGCTAAATTGTTCCAATTGGGCTTTCTAGCTAAACCATCCTCAATACTATTTCTCAGGTCTTCTTCCCATTCTTTATTGACGAAAATCAATTGCTGGGCAGCTATTATGTGTTCTCTTAAACCCTTTTGACCTGTCTCTAACATGGCTAGGGCTAAATTCACCCTACCTTGGGGATCTTGGGGGTTGATCTTGACGGCTTTACTCGCCGCTTTGTAGGCTAGTTGCCCTTTCTCTTCTAAAAGATACAACCAGGCTAAACATATCCATGCGGAACCTGATTTCGGTGAGCGATCGCACACCTCTTTAAATACGGGGATGAGATCTGCAGCAGACTCACCATCCTTATATCGCTGTAACCCTGTATCAAATAGTTCCTCAACTGTCACGGTCATTGTGTTGAATTAATTAGTTGAATTAATCTAGTCTATTATACTCCAAAGGATTTGCCACAACCACAGGTTTGGGAAGCATTGGGATTGGTAAATTGGAAGCCTCCACCAATCATAGCATTGCTGTAGTCTAGCATTAATCCATATAGATATAATAAACTCTTGCCATCGCAAACAATTTTAAAGCCATCGTAATCAAAAACCTCATCCTGGGGGGTAATTTTAGAGAGGTCTTCAAAATCCATCATGTAGGACATTCCAGAACAACCGCCTTGACGGACTCCCACCCTCAGGCATAAATCTTGGCCTTGTTGAGCTTGGAGGGATTTTACCTGACGTAGTGCGGCTTCACTGAGAATAATTCCGCGTTGTTGAGTTTGAGTTACTGGTGTCATATCTGATTTAAACTCCTTAGCTAAATAGACCTTTTTAAGAATTAAACTAGTCCTGGTGTAATTGTACCATTGTTTTGGTTGTTTTGCTCAAAACCTGGAGACCTTCCAGCTCGCTTGCTAAAGACTTATATTCATCATTGTTGGGTAAGCTCCTAATCAGTTCACGAATCACATCTGTAGCTGGTCTTCCGGTTTGTTGACAATATTTTTCCAATTTTTCGGCTTCCTGTGTTGCCAGATTGACGGTTATACGTTTAACAGCCCATTTTTTGTTAGTCATCAGACACAAATTCCCGCTTGTTAAGAGTAGAAAATGATACCTTTATTTTTAAACTTCCAGGGGATAAAACCCAGAATTATCCAACTTTTTTGGGTTGACTACTGTTGTATAGAGTTAAACTGTCCGAACCACAATCATACAACAATTGTTGCCTAACTGCACTACGGAAAACCACAGATTAGCATAAAAATTGTTGAACCCAATAGATATTGAGTAATAATTAATACTTAAATTTCCAAAAAATCGATGCCTAACTCTTCAGGGGTAATACATTTTCCATCAAAGAAGGCCATAATATCATTGATTCCAGGATTACCACGGGTGGTGGAGAGTCCCTTGGCAATGACTAATCCACAATGGCCACCATTTTGGCGACATGCTCTATTCCATCTTTTCTGGGATGCAATATAATTTTCATCGTCGTGTGAAAATTCCGTAATTAAGAACAGATCCTCATTATGTGTTTGCAGGATACTCAAGTCAACTTTTTTTCCATCTTGGTGACTATTTACAGTATTAAAGCAAATCCCTCTAATATCCCCTGCATCGCGAATATTTTTAATGATAGTGTTCGCTTTTGCGCGAGAAGTTTGTACTAAAAAAATAGGTATGGTGTCACATTTAGACTTAATTTTGTGACCTCCTAAATGTCTAACAGTAGGAGGTAGGGAAATTAAGCTGTTCCAGGGTATGGTTCCGAGAGACAGTAAACAACCTTCCGGTATTAAGTCATTCCGTAATTGCTCTATCTGATCGAAATCATCTTCCACTAAATGGGCACTTTCAATCTCATATAACTGCGAACACAGTTCTGGCATGGTACAAATATTGACAGATACATTTTGATTGCCTTGATCACAATCAGGTACAGAAATGCGATAGCGTTGGGTAATTACTGGGAAATCCTTTTGGGACAGGGGACGTTTATGATCACGCAGAAAACGGATGACGCTTTCGAGTGCAACATACATAATCTGTGCTTCTTCTTCGTATAGAATGGAGTTCAATCCTTCCAAAGGATGGATAGTGCCAAAATCGGGTTCAATTTCTGAGGATGGTAAATACCCTATATTTATATCTTCATCTTCTGTGTCCAGGTCTTCATCATCCTCATCTATGGGATCAAAAGTAAGAAATAGGCAATCCTGCTGGAGAAAAGCTGATTCCAAAGACTCATCTTCAGATTCTTCATAGGAGTGATAAAAATCAGTGCGGAATCTTGTCAGAGATTCCGCAGAACGGTAGAACAACACAGTATAATCAGCACCTCCCATAATTGAGACATACAGTTTTTCTATATCCCATTTATTAATTTCTATGGAAATAATCTTATTTGGATGGACGAATTCCCATGGTGCCATTTCCCAAATTTTATAAGCCTTCTTTGTAAGACCTTCTGCGTATTTTGGAGGTAAAGGGGGGACATAACTTTCCATGACCTCGCCAAAGGACTGGAAAATTTCATCAATCAGTGGTAGTTCCGGTGAATAATCAACTGTAATATCCAAATCCTGTAAAATCCCCCGCAGGTAAAATTGAACTTCCCTGTCCCGTACGAGAATTTTTTGAGGTCTGGCACGTTTATCTCCACCTTGCGGGTGTTCCATGGCCTGTATTAGAGTACGCACCATGGCTTCCCTTCCTTGTACTGAGCCTATTACCTCCATACTTCTAATAACTCCCTCCGAACCATCCACCCAGAGAATGCACTCCCCAGCTGGTAATTCAAATTCTTCACTGACCACTGGTGACAAAAGTGTACGGCGATCTCCCTCCCATACACAGGGTACTTGGGTCAACTTCTTTAATCTACGAATAGTGGATGGACTAAAGCCTGTCATAAAGTTACTTCAGTGTTAGTTTAGTGAATTTAAATATGTTAAGTTTAAACGGGTGTTAGCTATACCTTCCTCCCACAGGTGGCAAAACATAAAAAAAATTTGTCTGAATAGACCTAACAACCTTATTTTAGAATAAAAATTCTTAGATGCTGTGCTTGCTATAGCTTCGCAAATTTTTGACCCCAATCAAGTTACAATTTGTAAACAACTGATAACTGGGTCTAAGCAATAAAGGAATTTGGGAATGCGTGTTGTAATTGTAGGAGCAGGATTGGCTGGATTAGCTACTGCTGTAGATTTAGCCGATGCGGGTTGGGAGGTGGAAATTTTTGAAGCTCGCCCGTTTGTCGGTGGTAAGGTCAGCAGTTGGGTGGATGGTGATGGCAATCACATAGAAATGGGGTTGCATGTGTTTTTTGGATGCTACTACAATCTATTTGAGCTCATGGCAAAGGTGGGAGCAGGCAATAATTTACGTCTCAAGGAACACACTCACGTTTTTGTCAATAAAGGTGGAAATACGGGAGCTTTAGACTTTCGATTTATTACTGGCGCACCTTTTAATGGGTTAAAGGCATTTTTTACCACTTCCCAACTTTCATTACAAGATAAGTTACAAAATGCTCTTGCTCTGGGCACTAGTCCTATTGTTCGAGGTCTAATTGACTTTGAAGGAGCTATGAGGGATATCCGCAATTTAGATAAGATTAGCTTTTCTGAGTGGTTTTACAGCCATGGAGGGAGTAAAGGGAGCATCAAACGGATGTGGAATCCTATTGCTTATGCTTTGGGTTTTATCGATTGTGACCATATTTCTGCCCGTTGCATGTTGACAATTTTCCAGTTCTTTGCAGCTAAAACCGAAGCTTCTATTTTACGCATGCTGGAAGGTTCACCTCAAGAATATTTACATCAACCTATTGTTAATTATTTGACCGATAGGGGAACTAAAATTCACACCCGTCGTCAAGTACGAGAAATTCAATTTACCGAGTCTGACTCCCAAGCTGAGGTTACCGGTATATTGGTCGCTCAAGGTGAGCAGGAAGAACTAATCACAGCAGATGCTTATGTTTTTGCTTGTGATGTGCCAGGAATTCAGCGTGTCCTTCCTTTATCCTGGCGCAAGTGGCCAGAATTTGATAATATTTACAAGTTAGATGCAGTGCCCGTTGCTACTGTACAACTCCGGTTCGACGGGTGGGTCACAGAACTACAAGACTCAGAAAAACGTCACCAGCTCCATCAAGCTGTCGGTATAGATAATTTATTATATACCGCTGATGCTGACTTCTCCTGTTTTGCTGATTTGGCCCTAACCAGTCCCGCAGATTATTATCGCCCCGGACAAGGTTCCCTCATGCAACTGGTTCTCACACCTGGTGATCCCTTCATTAAACAAAGCAATGAGGCGATCGCTCACCATGTACTCAAGCAAGTTCATGAGTTGTTTCCTTCTTCTAGGGAGTTGAACATGACCTGGTACAGTGTAGTCAAGTTGGCCCAATCTCTCTACAGAGAAGCACCAGGGATGGATCCATACCGTCCGGATCAGAAAACACCTGTGGGCAACTTTTTCCTAGCTGGCAGTTATACGCAACAAGACTATATTGATAGTATGGAAGGGGCGACTATTTCCGGTAAACGAGCAGCTAAGGCAATTTTAGCAACTTGGGGAATTTTTAAGTGACAGTTAATTGACAGTCTAAAATTTAAGATGTAAAGTCTCAAACAAAACTCAAATCCCATGGCTGACTGGTTAGAGCATAGCGTACAGATAGAAGTTCCAGTTCCCATAGAACTAGTATGGGAATTGTGGTCTGATTTACAACAAATGCCCAAATGGATGAAATGGATTGATTCGGTGAATATCTCCACCGATGACCCCAATATCTCCCTTTGGAAACTGAGCACGGGTGGTCTGGAATTCACCTGGAAATCCCGCATCCTCCGAATTACCTCCCAGCAAATTATTCAGTGGGAATCGGTTGATGGCCTGCCAAATCAGGGAGCTATTCGCTTTTATGACCGCCATCAAGGGGGTAGCATTGTCAAGATGACAGTCGCCTACGCTATACCAGGAATCCTTGGTAAGTTGATGGACAATTTGTTTTTAGGTCGGGTGGTAGAATCAACACTCCAAGCAGACTTAGAAAGATTTAAACAGTATGCTATCGATTTGCAACCAGATGATTGACTACACCCCCTTTAATGGCGAATCCCTATAGAGAAACAGCTAGTTCCTTCACAGGACGTTTGCTATGACGAATATTCTCAATGGCTTGAGCATAATCAGGAGCATTAAATACAGCTGAACCTGCTACGATGGCATTAGCTCCAGCTTCTAATACCTGCCAAGTATTATTAGCTTTTAAACCACCATCAACTTCAATCCAAGGATCCAAACCTTTTTCATCACACATCTGACGTAGTTGGCGAATTTTAGGTACCACGCTGGGAATAAAACTTTGTCCGCCGAAACCAGGGTTAACACTCATGATTAGCACTAAGTCACAGAGTTCTAGTACATATTCAATTAGCTGTAAGGGCGTACCAGGATTGAGTACAACCCCAGCTTGTTTACCTAACTCCTTGATTTGTCCTAGGGTGCGGTGCAGATGAGGGGAAGCATTGTGTTCAGCATGGACGGAAATAATATCCGCACCAGCTTTAGCAAAACCTTCTACATATTTTTCTGGTTCCACAATCATCAAATGGACATCCAGTGGTTTGGTTGTAACTGGACGAATCGCCTCCACAACCAGAGGACCAATGGTAATGTTGGGGACAAAACGTCCATCCATTACATCAACGTGAATCCAATCTGCTCCTGCTGCATCTACCGCACGAATATCCTCGCCTAAACGGCTAAAGTTTGCTGATAGGATGGATGGAGCAATAACTATGGGCTTTTGAGATCGGTTTTGAGTCATGGCTAGGGGGTTCTTTATCGTCTTCGTCTGTAGTTACTGTAACAGAATATGGAACAATTCCTTCCAATAGAAATTGGCGATTTTTCGCTTTCCTTTCAAAGCACGGGGGATAGAACTCCCTCATTCTTCTATTCTACTATTCCTAGCTATGTGCAGATTCACAGAAGAATGATTTAGAAAGTCCGTTTGCCGTTTTTAAAAATTACTTGCATAGGGATATCTGCTACGATGAAGGAAACTTTGATTATATGCACTTTGGGTATTTGCTCTTTAGGTGTGCCAGTACTTGCATCTATTCAATCTAGCAATTTTCTGGGAACTAATGGTATTAATGCTCTGATTTTACACCAACCACCCTATAAATTAACTGGTCGTAAAATTGCCCTGGGCCAGGTAGAAATTGGCCGTCCCGGTGTATTTGGCTTGGATAAAGCCGTATCTAAAAACCGCGCCGTTACCCCAACTGCCGTATTTTCACTAAATGAACCCGCTCAATCTAACCTTGGTGTTGATACTCATGCCTACAATGTAGCTGGAGTGATGACTAGTCAAGACAAGTATCTTCCAGGGGTAGCACCCCAAGCAAAATTATACTCCTCTGCTGTTGGACTTGGCCGTAACTTAGGTCAATCAGAGGAGTGCTTGTCAGCACAACATGTTGCTCTACAAAATGGTGGAGATTTACGAGCCATTAACTTTAGTTTTGGCGAACCCCTTAACCGCGATCCTAGACCAGAACCAGTGTTAGATGGTAAAGCCCTACTAACTTTATGTGTTGACTGGTCAACTCGAGTGCATGATGTAACCTATGTGATTGCTGGAAATCAGGGTAAAGGAGGAATTTCCATTCCTACGGACAATTTTAACGCCATCAACGTGGCTTTTTCATCACCAAGGAGAGGAATTTTTGACAAACTTCATGTTTCTAATTTGGCAGGAAATAACCAAGAAGTGAGCGATCGCCTGGTAGGGAAGGAATTTAACATTAATGGGCGCAGTTCCGTAGGTTTAGTAGCTCCTGGGACAAACATTCCGGTAATTAACCCGGATGGTAAATTAAATAAATCTACTGGTTCAAGTTTTGCTGCGCCCCAGGTCACAGGAACCATAGCCCTGTTACAAGAATTTGCCGATAGACAATTAAGAAAGCAGACTGTAAATTGGAAAATTGATGCCAGGAGACATCAAGTCATGAAAGCCGTACTATTAAACTCAGCGGAGAAAATCCTAGATAATGGTAATGGACTAAGACTGGGAATGACCAGGACCTTAGTAGATAAACAAAATAGAGATTGGGTAGTTTCCCAAGCCTATAACAATCCAGGAATTCCCTTAGATCCCCAAATGGGTTCAGGTCATTTAAATGTATTTCGTGCCTACCAACAATTTATGTGGGGACAATGGGGGCCCGGTAATGAAGTACCAGCCATTGGTTGGGATTATCATAGGATTAGTGCCAACTCATCAATAGACTATAGCCTGAGGAAACCCTTAAAAAAAGACAGTTTTGTGGCTATTACCTTGACTTGGGACAGACTAGTAGAACTGGAGGATACCAATCAAAACCGATTATATGATACGGACGAAACATTTATAGACAAAGGAATAAATAACTTAGATATTTACCTCTTAAAAGCCGATGAAAAAAAAATAAAAGTTTCCAATTGCTCTTCCACAAGTCAAATTGACAATGTGGAGCATATCTTTTGTAGTATCCCTGAAGGTGGTAAGTATAAGGTACGCGTGGATTTTAAAAACCAAGTTAACCAATCAAAACAAGACTACGCCCTAGCTTGGTGGACAGTAGGAGAAAACTAGGAAGGAGTAATCCATGCCGGGTGAGATAAGAGAGAGGCCATAACTCGCACCCCCCGTAGTTGATTAGACAGGGGTAAATGACCCCTAGGGGCGGTCAAATTCCAGGTAAACTCATGGGGATAGCGAGTCCATTTTTCACCCTGCTTCCAGCCGATTTTAGGCCATAACCTATCCCAGTTTCTACCTACCCCCAACCAAAGTTCCCGCTGCACAGAAAAACCAAATTTGCCTTGGGAGTGAGCCAACCAAAGACTATTAATGGTTTGCAGATCCTGGATGGGGAAATTTTCCACTTCAGTGAAATATAACCATTTTCTGCGCACTGCTTGGGTTCCCGCCACTTCACACATTTGTTGAATTGTCAATAGGTCAGCAGCCTGAAAATCTTGCTTGACGAGCAATTGCGCCAAAGAATCGTAACTAATACCACAGGCTGATTTGAGGGGTAGAATTCCTTGGGACTCCATACTTTTAAGTTTTACCGTTAATGGATTCATGCTATCATGGAATTACCAAAACAGGTGGGTTTCCTGCGTTAAATTAGCTTCGGTGGAAGTATTTATAGGAAATTGCTGGAAGATAGCACCAAAGCAGCGCTTGTTTCTTTATTTTGGAATGTGTTAACCATGTACGAAAAGATTACCCCTCCCCCAACCGGCGAAAAAATCACCTTCCAGAACGGGGAACCCATAGTTCCGGATAATCCCATTGTCCCTTTTATTCGCGGTGATGGAACAGGTATAGATATTTGGCCAGCTACGGAGAAAGTGCTAGATGCAGCAGTGGCTAGGGCTTACAATGAAAAAAGAAAGATTAGTTGGTTCAAGGTCTATGCTGGAGATGAAGCATGCGATTTATATGGAACCTACCAGTACTTACCCCAGGATACTCTTACAGCCATTAAGGAATATGGTATTGCCATTAAAGGTCCGCTAACTACCCCCGTAGGTGGTGGAATTCGTTCATTGAACGTGGCATTGCGTCAAATATTTGATTTATATGCCTGTGTGCGTCCCTGTCGTTACTATGCGGGAACTCCTTCTCCCCATAAAAGCCCAGATAAACTAGATGTAATTGTTTATAGGGAAAATACAGAAGATATTTACTTGGGGATAGAATGGAAACAAGGTAGTGAAATAGGAGAGCGATTGATCAGCATCCTGAACAAAGATCTCATACCAGCGACACCAGAGCATGGCAAAAAACAGATTCCCCTGGATGCGGGAATAGGAATCAAACCGATTAGTAGGAGTGGTTCCCAAAGACTAGTGAGACGTGCCCTAAAGCATGCTTTACAACTACCCAAGGAAAAACAACAGGTAACCTTGGTGCATAAAGGGAATATAATGAAATACACCGAGGGAGCGTTTAGAGATTGGGGTTATGAGTTAGCAACCCAGGAATTTCGTGCAGAGTGTGTCACAGAAAGGGAATCATGGATTTTAGGCAATAAGGAGAAAAATCCCCAAATTTCCCTGGAAGAAAATGCCAGAATGATTGACCCAGGATTTGACAATTTGACACCAGAAAAAAAAGCACAAATTGTCAAGGAAGTAGAAACAGTAATCAATTCAATATGGTCTACCCACGGGGATGGGCAATGGAAAGATAAAGTCATGGTAAATGATCGGATTGCTGACAGTATTTTCCAGCAGATTCAGACCCGGCCAGATGAGTATTCTATTTTAGCCACCATGAACTTAAACGGAGATTATTTATCCGATGCTGCTGCGGCCATTGTCGGTGGTTTAGGAATGGGTCCAGGAGCAAACATTGGAGACTCCTGTGCCATTTTCGAAGCTACCCATGGCACAGCACCAAAACATGCAGGATTAGACAAAATTAATCCTGGTTCTGTTATCCTATCAGGTGTAATGATGCTAGAATACATGGGATGGCAAGAAGCAGCGGATTTAATTAAAAGAGGGCTAGGTGCTTCCATAGCTGATGGTAAAGTCACTTATGACCTAGCACGGCTAATGGAACCTCCAGTGGAACCACTAAAATGCTCTGAATTTGCTGACGCAATTATTCAACAATTCAACTGTTGATATCCTATTGGTAGTGGTATGCAAAAATGGGGTCAGGAATTGGGGAAACAAAATGAAACGAAGGAATTTTCTATTTAATGTGGGTGGAATTCTGCTTGGTCAAACACTCATAGGATGTAACGGTAAAAATCAATCAGAATTCCAGGTATTGCTTTTAAAGGGTTCTATACCAGGCTATGTGGTCAATCAATTTAACAAAAAATTACAATCAGATAAAACACTCCCGAATGTCAAACTAAGTTTTGTACCAAAAAATCAGATATATGATTTGTTTGAACAGTTACAAACTTGGCGAGAGACAACAGATAAGAGTCCAGGGGGGAAAAAATCACCCCATTGTGACCTAGTAACCTTGGGAGACTATTGGTTAAAACCAGCTATTGAGCAGAAATTAATTCGACCCTTACCAATAAAAAAAAGTAAACAATGGTCATCCTTACAGGAAAAATGGCAGCAGTTGGTGAAACGGGATGATCAGGGTAATTGGGATTCTCAAGGTGAAGTATGGGGGGCACCTTATCGTTGGGGAAATACGGTGCTTGTATATAATCAAAAACAGTTACAGAAATTTAATTGGCAACCACGAGATTGGGGTGATCTATGGCGAAGTGATTTGCGCTCTCGTATTTCTCTACCCAATCACCCCAGGGAGGTGATTGGATTGGTTTTAAAGAAACTGGGCAGATCTTACAACACGGTAAATCCAGTAAAAATTTCCAACTTAAACATAGAACTGGAGAGTTTAAATCAGCAGGTGAAATTCTATGACTCCACTAACTATCTAGAACCCCTAATTACTGGAGACACATGGTTAGCAGTAGGTTGGTCAAATGACATTATCCCTATTTTAAGTCGTTATCCCCAATTGAGAGCAGTTATACCCCAGTCAGGAACAGCAATTTGGGCAGATTTATGGGTGCAACCAGCAAATACACTAATGACTGAGGAAACAGATAATTTAATATCACAATGGATTGACTTTTGTTGGCAACCAGACATTGCTGGACAAATTGTGATGTTGGGTAAAACCAACACCCCTACTTTTATCAATACTTCTAAGGTTCAGGGTATAAGTGATTCCATACAAAACCTACTCGCAATTGAGCAGGAATTACTAGAAAAATGCGAGTTCTTAAAACCCTTATCCTTAGAAAGTATAAACCAGTACGAGGAATTGTTTTTAAAAATGAAAACCGGCTAAACAATCTCTGATGCTAGCCTCCCTTAAGACGACTGGTTCTAGTCCGACGGGGAGTAGAACCTTCTACCTTAGCGCGTGGGGAAGAATTAGAAACCGTGGGTTTTGATTCTGACGTTACTTCTGGGGGATTTTCAGGTATCAAGTGCGTTACAGATTGGTCTGGGGACTCAGTTATAATTGTTTGCAGCTCTTCTGTCAAATTGGCAACCTGCTGCAGCTCGGGAACAAATTCCTTTCCTTGGAGTCTTAGACCCAGCTCAAACAGCAATTCCGCCATATCATCCTTAGAAACTTTCTCTTGAGTTAATATAGAGGAGTACCTTTCCAACTCCTCAATGGTTTGAACACGTAGCTCGGTGATTTCATCCTGTAACTTATTCCGAGTGGCCTGCAAATTTTCCTGCAAGGTTTTAGTCTGCTGTTGAAATGTTTCCTTCACTGTTTCAATACTACCCCCCAGCCTTTTGTTCACTAGCTCAAGCTGCTGACGAATTTCTAGCTTTTCCTCCTCGTCTTTTGTCTGTATTGATTTAAACCGTTTATCAGCATTTTCCGCTAGTTCGTCTAATTCAGACGTTAGGGAATCTTGTAGTTCCTGGGTGGCTGTGAGAATGCGCTTGTTAATATTATCTATTTGCTGATTGAGATTAAATTTCTCCTCCTCATCCTTAATAATTAGATTGCGAATCTTTTTTTCTAGTAGATCAGCAGTAGCGTTTAACTCCACTAAGATTGCTTGACGGGTTTCCTCACCTCGACTGCGTAATTCGTACTGAACCGATGCCAAACCACGTTCCAGCTGTTCTAGACGGTTATTATACTCTCTCAAATGAGGTCCAATTAGTATATCGCGGATCTGATCTATGTTGCCTAAGCGTTCCCTGAGATCGGACTTTGTTAGCTCGTTCATGATCTTTTCCTGGGTTCAAGTAAGGATTGTAACACAAATAGGGTATCACAGGTGTTCAAAAAATTCATTAAAATTATCCAACAATTATCTTGTGGGTTTAGTCGTTTTTTGATAACTGTGCTAATATTGGTGAGTAAGTAAATTGAACGTCAAAAATTCAACCCAAAACCAGTATGCTCAAACGTTCCAGGTTCGAGACCACCCAATCTCAAATTATGCAGCGCTCAGAGGATTTGATTAACGCCGCATCAAATCGTTATCGGATCACTGTGCAGGTGGCTAATCGTGCTAAACGTCGCCGTTATGAGGACTTTGAGAATAACGAAGACAGTATTATGAAACCGGTGCTTAGAGCAATCATTGAAATGTCAGACGAGTTAACTCAGCCAGAAATTATTGGTGAGTTACCTAGCGATTGGCTGTAATACCACGGAAAATGCAAAAGGTAGTTAAACGGGGAGCTGGTTGGCAAATAGGTTGGAAACCAGACTCTAGCCAATTTAAGGGTTTGGTGGGAAGTGATGATTGGGCTGTTGAACTAACCGAACCGGAGCTGGAACATTTTTGCCATCTACTAACCCAACTAGTGGACACCATCAGGGTTTTGACATCAGAACTCATGGATGAAGAAAAAATTACCTGTGAAGCTGAAACCGATCTAGTGTGGATGGAAGTAGAAGGGTATGCCCATTTGTACAGCATGCGATTTATCCTGACTAGTGGAAGATCTGTTCAAGGATACTTAAGTGCCCATGCTGTCCAAGAGTTGGTCAAGGCGGTGGCAAACCTGAAAGTTTTTTGAAAAACCCTTGCTTTTTTTTCCCACCTTTGATATATTAGGGAAAGTGATTTAATTCGATTAACGGGGCGTAGCGCAGCTTGGTAGCGCGCCACTTTGGGGTAGTGGAGGTCGTGGGTTCGAATCCCGCCGCTCCGATTACAGGTTCTTTAAGAACCCTGGTGATCAGTGAAAACCCCTCCCAATGGTTGGTCCCAAGGATCAATCCAGGGTATTTCTGGTAGGTAGGCAAAATCAAAAACTACCCCTCTAGTGGGTATGTGGGATATGGTGGGGGAACTCAAAAATCGGTCATAGTAACCACCACCATATCCCAGACGGTATCCCCGGTGGTCGCAGGCCACACTGGGAACCAGGATGAGGTCAGCTTCCGTGGATTCTATGCTAGGAGAACGGGGATCTGGTTCAGCAATGCCATAATTGCTGATGGTTAGAATGGTGTCTGGTTGCCATAAGTGCCAAACAAGAGATTTGCCAACACAGCGGGGGAAACCCCAACGACGTTGGGAATTCATAGACTGACTAAACAGTGAACTCAGATCCGGTTCCTGACGGAAACTCAAGTAGGCGAGAATTGTTTTGGCTCGGGTAAATAAAGGTGAGGCCTCTATTATACTACAAATGCGATCGCTCTTGAGTTGCCATTCTTGTAAAGTCATGGATTGACGAGTTGCCAATATTTGGTGACGCAGTTGTTTCTTGCTGACATTAGTTTGCATTTTCAGCTTTTAGCCCTATACCATTGGATGGTATTTTTCAATCCTTCCTCAAAGCCCACTTGAGCGGTAAAACCAAAAGCTTCCTTAGCTTTTCGAGTATCTAAACAGCGTCTTGGTTGTCCATTAGGTTTATCAGTTTGCCAAACTATTTCTCCCTCATAGTCCATTAAGTCACAAATAAGATTAATCAGATCCCTAATGGAGATTTCATAACCCGTACCCAAATTAATGGGATCAGGTTCGTGATAAAACTGGGTTCCCATAACAATACCCAGTGCTGCATCTGTGGAGTAGAGAAATTCCCGGGTGGGGGAACCATCACCCCAAACCAACAGTTGTTTTTCCCCCTGAACTTGGGCTTCGTAAACCTTGCGAATCAAAGCGGGAATCACATGAGAACTTCTAGGGTCAAAATTGTCTTCAGGTCCATAGAGATTTACGGGTAGTAAGTAAATACCATTAAAACCATATTGCTGACGATAGGACTGGAGCTGAACCAAAAGAGCTTTTTTAGCAATCCCATAGGGAGCATTAGTTTCTTCGGGATAACCATTCCAAAGATCTTCCTCTTGAAATGGAACTGGGGTAAATTTAGGGTAAGCGCAAATAGTTCCCACACAGACAAACTTTTCCACACCTGCTTGATAAGCTGCATGGATCAACTGGGTTCCCATGATTAAGTTGTCATAAAATAACTCAGCTGGTTTTTCTCGATTCAAACCAATTCCACCCACATGAGCAGCTAGGTGAATGATAATATCCTGTTGGTTAGCTGCGCGCTGACAATTTTCCCAAACTCTTAGATCACAATCACGGGAGCGTGTGACTGTGATTTTTTCTGGATTAGCTCCAGCTTGACATAATTGAGCTACTACCTGGCGACCTAGAAAACCCGCTCCACCTGTTACCAGAATACGTTTGCTTTGTAATTCTAATTCATTCATGTTTCTTTCCTCCTGGAGACCCCTGGGGGGTTTTGACTATCCGCCCACTTAAAAATGTAGAGCACCGATCTCATGACGAATAATTGCCATATCCCGGGGAATTTGCAGACTACTGCTATGGGGAGAGTTTAGTCCTAATGCCTGTAAATCTGCTTCTACCATCAAAGCTACCAACTCCTCAAAGGTGACTGAGGGTTGCCAAGACAATTTTTGTCTAGCTTTGGTGGAATCACCAATTAATAGGTCTACTTCTGCTGGTCTTAAATACCGTTGATCAAATTCAACATAATCCTCCCACTTGAGATTCACATAACTAAATGCCAAATCTAAAAATTCCCTCACTGAGTGGGTTTCACCAGTAGCAATTACATAATCATCTGGCTGTTCTTTTTGTAACATTAACCACATAGCTCGCACATAATCTTTAGCATATCCCCAATCCCGTTTGGCATCTAAATTGCCCATATATAATTTGTTTTGCTTACCAGCTACAATACGGGATACAGCTCTAGTGATTTTGCGAGTTACAAAGGTTTCCCCACGTCTGGGAGATTCGTGATTAAATAAAATACCATTACAGGCAAATAAGCCATAGGATTCTCGATAGTTGATAGTTTGCCAGTGGGCATAAACTTTAGCGCAGGCGTAGGGACTACGGGGATAAAAGGGTGTAGTTTCACTTTGAGGCACAGCCTGTACTAGACCATACATTTCTGAAGAACCAGCTTGATAGAAACGAACTTGAATCCCCGTGCGATTTTGGTAGTCACGAACAGCTTCTAAGAGACGTAGGGTTCCCATAGCTACGGAATCAACCGTATATTCTGGGGAATCAAAGCTAACCCTCACATGGGACTGGGCACCTAAGTTATAGATTTCAACCGGTTTTACCTCTTCCAAAATTCGACGTAGGGTAGTGCCATCGGTTAGATCACCATAGTGCAAGAAGAACCTTGCACCTTGTTGATGGGGATCTTCGTAAATGTGATCAATACGATCCGTGTTAAATGTGGAGGTGCGACGAATTATGCCATGAACTTCATAACCTTTTTCTAACAAAAATTCACTCAAGTATGAACCGTCTTGACCAGTAATACCAGTGATTAAAGCTTTTTTGATTTGATTCACGCCAAACTTTTCCTTTTAAAGTTATAGTATTAGCCAGAATACCATGTAGGTGGTTAGTTTCTTACCATTTCAACTAGTTCAACCTGATTAGTAAGTGGGAAAAAACCCACTGAATCAGGTTAAATAACCGAAAGTTTCTTAGTATGCTCCGTTGTTCTTGGGAATAATGACTATATTAATAGTTTTGAGAATAATCCATAGATCCAGTAAAAAGCTCCTAGATCTAACATAGTGTAGATCTATTTGTACTCTTTTAGGATAAGGTATGTCATTACGCCCGGAGACTTGCCACAATCCGGTTATTCCCGGACGGATAGTTAAAACCTGATCAATGTGAGACCCGTATTTTTGCAGTTCCTTAACTACTAGGGGACGGGGACCAACTACGCTCATATCTCCCTTTAATACGTTCCAAAATTGAGGAAATTCATCCAGACTAGTAATTCTCAAGAAATGACCAACTTTGGTAATACGAGGATCATCTTTAAGTTTAAAAGTGCTGTTAAACTCATCACGCATTTCTGGACAAGTTTCCATCATCTGTGCCAGTATTTCATCTGCATTTGTCACCATAGTACGAAACTTGATGCAATTAAAGACACGATAATTTTTTCCAACTCGTTCTTGAAGGTAGAATATAGGGCCTTCAGAACTGAGAGCAATCAGTAAAGCCAGAACTATATAGACAGGGAAAAACAGGATCAAAACCAATAGTGAAAAAGTGATATCAAACAATCGTTTGGTAAACTCTCCGTTTAAACCCTCAAAGTTCAAGCCCCTAGGTTTAATCCTGGGAGGTTGAGGTTTTTGACCGCGTTTTTTAGAAGTATGCGTCGAAGTATTGGCATCTTTACGCGGGTAACGCTTATCGGAGAGGAGTGAGCTCTGGGCAGTCATTATACTCCTTAATAATCCACACCACACACAGTCCCGATCTTAAAGCTAAAAGACACTTATTTCCGAGACAATTCTCAAAAACATTCTTGAAAATTGGAAAAATAACTGCACGAGTTGCGGATATGATTTTATGAGTGGTGTTGCTTTTGACAAGAATCTAGAAAATCTAGATAATCATTAGCAAAAACCTGGGAAGAAAATCCTTCCGCGTGGGATCTCAGATACTCATGTTTGAACAGGTCCTCATAGGTTTCAAAGTTTTGCACGGCCTCCACTAAAGACGCTATGGTTTGCTGTTTAAAGAATATACCTGTTCCGGTTTTAATACAAGTACGAATATCCCTAACTGTTTCCAAAGCTCCCCCTGCACCGTATGCAATTACTGGAGTACCACAAGCTTGGGCCTCAACTAAAGCAATACCAAAATCCTCACAAGCTGCATATACAAAAGCTTTTGCACGTGCCATGTATGATTTCACTACTGTTTCTGATTGCCATCCCAAGATCTGAATATGGGGACGGGCGATCGCCTGTAGATGTTTCCTTTGGGGACCAGTGCCAATGACGACTAGTGGGCGTTGTAGTTGATTAAAGGCCTGAACAATTAAAGATACTTGTTTATAGCTAACTAATCGGCTAACTATCAGGTAGAAATCTTCTTTTTGCGAACTAAACGGGCAGTTTTCAGTGTTAACTGGTGGATAGATGACTTTGGCTTGACGACGATAGCACCGCCAAATTCTTTTGGCAGTGTGTTGAGAGTTGGCAATGAAGTAATCCACTCGGTTAGCACTGACCACGTCCCACTGTCTCAATCCATGTAGTAGATATTTAGTTACCCATCCCAAAACTCCTTTACCGACCTTGCTCTGAGCTAAGTAATCAAAGGTTAGGTCCCAAGCATAACGCATGGGACTATGACAATAACAAATGTGTAATTGGTTGGGAGTGGTTAAAATCCCTTTAGCTACTGCATGGGATGATGACAAAATAATTTCATATTCTCGCAAGTCTAGTTGCTCTATAGCTAGCGGTAATAAAGGCAGATACTTTTGTACACCTTGATGAGCAAATGGCCAGCGTTGTAAAAAAGTCGTGCCAATTCGACGCTTATAAAGATAGCTTTCAGGATTACTTGATTCAAAATCTATTAAGGCATATAAATCAGCATCAATTAGATTTAATATTTCCTGGACTACCAGTTCTGAACCCCCAGTAGCTTTGGGTGTTAGCCACTCGTGAACCATAGCATATTTTTTAGTTGTGGACACGGTGATTAGCCCCATTACGAATAACATTATTGAACGGCGTATCAACCAATGCATGAAGATAAATTCTTCGCGCACTTTTACTTATCTGCGGCTTGATTCTCGCCGTCTTTACTAGACAGAATAATTTTTACTGGACTCCTTAGAGGTCACTTATCAGTATAGAGGTGACTTAAAGTCGGGATTCTCACCTGATTATTCTGTTTCCATAGCATAGCAATAGTCAGTGAAAGTTGGCAAGTGATTACCCATTGGGTCATTCTCTGTGATACTCTCAATTCACAGGCGATTTTTTCTCCTCAAGTTTGTCAGATATGGTGATTTTATGCGTATTCTGGTTATTGGTGGAACTCGGTTCATTGGTGTTTATTTAACTCAATTACTAGTTAAGGCTGGACACGAAGTAGTATTGTTTAATCGTGGCAATAATCCTGCACCAAACGATGTGGGTCAAATTATTGGCGATCGCACGGATCCTAGTCAGTTGTCTAAGTTATCCCAGGAGAGTTTTGATGTCATTTTTGACAATAATGGTCGGGAACTTACTGATACTCAACCTGTGGCGGAAATGTTTCAGGGAAGGGTTAAACACTTTGTTTATATGAGTTCAGCTGGAGTGTATCTTAAATCTGATCAATTGCCCCATGTAGAAGGAGATACTGTTGATCCTAAAAGTCGTCATCGCGGTAAACATGAGACTGAGTCCTTCTTACAACAGTTAGGAATTGCTTTTACTTCCATTCGTCCCACTTATATTTACGGACCCAAAAATTATAATCCCCTGGAAAGTTGGTTCTTTGACCGCATAGTGCGCGATCGCCCCATTCCCATTCCAGGTAATGGTTTACATATTACCCAACTAGGTCATGTTAAAGATTTAGCCCAGGCAATGTTACAGGTAATTGGTAACGAAACAGCCATTGGTAAGATTTATAATGTTTCAGGCGATCGCTTTGTGACTTTTGATGGTTTAGCTCGTGCTTGTGCTATTGCTGCTGGTAAGTCTGGTGACAGTGTGAAAATTGTCCATTATGACCCTAAAAAGTTTGATTTTGGTAAGCGTAAGGCTTTTCCCATGAGGGCACAGCACTTTTTTGCATCTGTGAATAGAGCAATTACAGAATTAAATTGGCAACCCCAGTACGATTTAATTTCCGGTTTGCAAGATTCCTTTCAAAATGACTATTTAACCAGTGGTGCAGCTCAAGGGGAAATAGATTTTTCTGTTGACGATGAAATACTAGCTTAAAGATGCTAGGATGGTGGCTTGAATATTGGAGAAATCCATGCCCACCTCTTTGCACACAACCTCTTATCTCATGGCCCAGACTTTTCATGCTTTGTCCGATCCTATTAGGATTGCTGTGATAGAGCTGTTGCGCCATCGAGAACTCTGTGTGTGTGACTTATGTAATGCTTTAGGTATTAGTCAGTCTAAACTTTCTTTTCATCTAAAGATTCTTAAACAGACAAGTCTGGTCGTAAATCGCCAAGAAGGACGTTGGATATACTATAGTTTAAATTTGGGTCAATTTCAGATCTTAGAACAGTATTTACAAGATATTCGGGTCAACTCCCCCGTTTTACCCCTTACCTCCTTTTGTGAGTAAATGAGTAAATAAATAGACGATACTTATAGGTTTTGCTTCGCATTAGCATTAATTAAGCATGAACCGTTCCCAGAAAAAAGTAAATTGAACATTAAATCTTAGCAAAGTTTATTCATAGAGGAAAGTTTCTAGGTGTAGACTTATGATAGGGGATGAACCAGAGCGCCTCCCAAACATCACCTTTAACCATAAACCATAACATTTTTTGATTTTGTGCCCTACAAGCAAATTCCCAGAACAAAGTTTTTAAAAAATAATTAAAAGCCGAATATAGCCACCCTATATTGGGTCTGAAATAGCGAAATTTTCCGTGGATGATGCGTAAATCCTGTCTTCAAATCGAGAAAGATTAAGAGGTAAATTATGCGGATCATGATGATTCAACCCAATTACCATTCTGGTGGTGCGGAAATTGCGGGTAATTGGCCACCTAGTTGGGTTCCCTATGTAGGAGGAGCATTAAAAAATGCCGGGTTTACTAACATTCAGTTTGTGGATGCCATGACCGACTATATCACTGATGATGCTCTAGCACAAATCATTCGAGATTATCAGCCAGATATTGTATTGGCAACAGCCATTACACCCATGATTTATCAGTCACAAACCACCCTACAAATTGTTAAACAAGTCCTTCCCCAAGCCAAAACAATTATGGGTGGAGTTCACCCCACCTATATGTACAACGAAGTTCTCCAGGAAGCTCCCTGGGTAGATTATATTATCCGTGGAGAAGGAGAAGAAATTACAGTTAATTTAGTACAGGCGATCGCTCAAGGTAGTGATGAAAAAGACCGTCGTCATATCTTAGGAATTGCCTTTTTAGAAAATGGGGAGGTAGTAGCCACTCCAGCACATCCACCCATTAGTGATTTAGATACCCTGACCCCAGATTGGGACTTATTAGATTGGAGTAAATATATCTACACTCCTTTGAACGTGCGAGTAGCTGTTCCCAACTATGCCAGAGGTTGTCCATTTACTTGCCGTTTTTGTTCCCAGTGGGCATTCTGGCGGAAATATCGTTCTAGTAGTCCTAAAAAATTCGTGGACCAAATTGAACTTTTGGTAAAAAAATATCAGGTAGGATTTTTCATTTTAGCCGATGAAGAACCAACTATTAACAAACCAAAATTTCTAGATTTATGTCATGAGTTAATAGCCAGAAATTTAGGTGTGCACTGGGGAATCAACACCAGAGTTACAGACATATTGAGAGACGAAGCAGATTTACCTCTTTACCGTCAAGCTGGCTTAGTTCATGTTTCCTTGGGTACGGAAGCTGCTGCACAATTAAAGTTAAATCTGTTCCGCAAAGAAACCACAATTGAACAAAATAAACGGGCAATTCAATTATTACAGCAAAATGGCATGGTTGCTGAAGCCCAGTTTATTATGGGACTGGAAAACGAAACCCCAGAAACCATTGAAGAAACCTATAAAATGGCTTTGGACTGGAAAGCTGACATGGTAAACTGGAACATGTTTACCCCCTGGCCATTTTCTGAATTATTTCAGGATTTGGGAGACCGTGTGGAAGTTCGAGATTATTCCCAATATAACTTCGTCACTCCCATCATGAAACCGGATGCTATGGAGCGAGAAGATGTTCTCAAAGGAGTGCTTAAGAACTATGCCCGCTTTTACCTCCGCAAGACCTTTGAATATTGGTTTGTGAAGGATTCCTTTAAGCGTAAATATCTTTTAGGCTGTTTAGGAGCTTTTGTAAAAACCACCCTAAACAAACGTTTTTACAATCTCAAACGGGTCAAATATAAAGGTTTAAGCACCGAAATTGAACTAGGATTTGACCAGTCCAAAATTCTTACCCGTGAACAAATAGCCCAGCGTAAACAAGAGCATCCCGAATTGATGGCAGATGTGAACTTTACTGGTAACATTTCCGCATGTGGTGCGCCTAATGATTTGCCTGAACTGGAGGATTTGACATCTTAACCTGAAAGGGAAATGGGGAATATTAAATTGTTATGGTTAATTTTTGTATATTTTCCCCTTTACATAATTGACATATCAATTTTTTTTGAAATGATGAATACATACTATCCAGTAGAACCATATTTAGGATAAACCAGTGAAAGCAACCGCAGTAAGATTATTGATCACAGTGGGAATGTTAACATTGGCCACCAGTTGCACCGCTGATGTGAGCAAAAACAATTCAGTAGAAGCAACAAAAGATGTTAACTCTCAGATAGCACGTAAAATAAATATAGATGGATCCAGCACTGTATATCCGATTACCCAGGCTATAGTTAAAGAGTTTACCAAGGATGGGAAAAATTCCAGTTCAGTAGAAGTAAGTGTTTCTGGTACGGGGGGAGGGTTTAAAAAATTCTGTAGTAATGAAACGGACATAAATAATGCTTCCCGACCGATTTCTGCCAAGGAAATGGCAGAGTGTAATAAGAATGGTGTCAGATATATAGAAATACCTATTGCATTTGATGCTTTAACTGTTGTAGTGAATCCCCAAAATAACTGGGTTGAGGATATGACAGTTGATGAATTGAAAAAGACATGGGAACCCCAATCCGAGGGAAAAATTACCAAGTGGAATCAAATACGTGCTTCCTGGCCAGACCATCCATTAAAATTATACGGACCAGGTAGGGATTCTGGCACTTATGATTATTTTGTCGAGGCCATTATTGGCAGAGAAAAAGCCAGTCGTAATGATTACACAGCCAGTGAAGATGACAATGTGTTAGTTAAAGGAGTTAATAAAGATATTAAGGCTTTAGGCTATTTTGGCTATGCATACTACGAAAAGAATCAAGACAAATTAAAACTGGTAGCCATTGATAACAAAAAGGGACCGGTTTTACCATCCCAGGAAACAGTAGGGAAATCCAGGTATCAACCCTTATCCAGACCCCTATTTATTTATGTGAATTTGTGGTCAGGTGAAAAGCGGGCGGAAATTTATAAGTTTGTGGACTTTTACTTAAAAAAAGCACCAGCAATAGTTAATTTAGTTGGATCCGTACCTTTACCGGAGGAAGCATACAAAATTGGCTATGTGCATTTGCACAACGGTAAAGCTGGAACGGTATTTGGGGGTAAGTCAGAATTGGATTTAACTATTGGGCAATTATTGCGTAAACGGAAGGAGTTTTAACATGAAAATCCGGGTAGGAATTAATGGTTTTGGGCGTATAGGACGTTTAGTATTGCGTGCTGGTTGGGATTGGTCAGAAATAGAATTTGTGCATATAAATGAACTCAAAGGTGGTGTGGAAGCAGCAGCTCATTTACTCAAATTTGATTCCGTACATGGACGTTGGCAAAATGAGGTAGGAACGGGAAAAGACCGAATCCTTATTGGTGATAAATCCCTCACCTTTAGTGAATATTCCCAACCTGGGGAAGTCCCCTGGGAAGAATTTGCCGTGGACATTGTGTTAGAATGCTCAGGAAAATTTAGAACCCTAGAAACTCTCAGTCCCTACTTTCAAAGAGGAGTGGGTAAAGTAATTGTTGCTGCACCCGTAAAAGGGGGAGCCTTAAATATTGTAATGGGGGTAAATGATCATCTTTATAAACCTCAAGAAGATCATATTTTAACAGCTGCTTCTTGTACCACTAACTGTTTAGCACCAGTGGTGAAAGTCATTCATGAAGGTATAGGAATTAAGCATGGAATTATTACCACAATTCATGATCATACTAACACCCAAACCATAGTTGACGCACCCCATAAAGACTTGCGTCGTGCTAGAGCTACTGGTATGTCATTGATTCCCACTTCCACCGGTTCAGCTACAGCTATTGGACTAATTTATCCCGAATTAAATGGCAAGTTAAATGGTTTAGCTGTGCGTGTACCCTTATTGAATGCTTCCCTCACTGATTGTGTGTTTGAGGTAGTGCGCCCAACCACCATAGGAGAAATTAATGCTTTATTAAAAGCAGCTTCTGCACAAGAACCATTAAAAGGAATTTTGGGTTATGAGGAACGTCCCCTAGTTTCCATTGATTATAAAGATGATCCTCGCTCTTCCATTATTGATGCACTTTCCACAATGGTTGTCAATGAAACCCAAGTGAAAATCTTGGCTTGGTATGACAATGAATGGGGTTATGCTAATCGGATGGCTGAATTAGCTCGAAAAGTAGCTTTAAGTTGGCATCAGTAATACAACAAAAATATATGAACCATAGTGCTGATTCAGGTGCAAATTTGAGAAATTATGCCGTAGTTACCCTAGCCTATTGGGGTTTTACTATTACAGACGGCGCATTGAGAATGCTAGTTTTGTTATACTTTAATCAAATTGGTTACACCCCCTTACAAATTGCCTTTTTATTTCTGTTTTATGAGATATTTGGCATCGTTACTAATTTTTTAGGTGGATGGGTGGGATCCCAATTAGGTCTGAAAGTTACTCTTTATAGTGGTATAGGTTTACAAGTTTTTTCTTTGTTAATGTTGTCTTGGTTAAATGCAGATTGGGTCCAGTGGTTAGCAGTTCTTTATGTGATGGTGGCCCAGGCATTTTCTGGCATTGCCAAGGATTTAACTAAGATGAGCTCCAAAAGTGCTATTCGTTTAGTGGTTCCTCAAGATGCTCAATCTTCCCTATTCAAATGGGTGGCAATTTTAACCGGTTCTAAAAATGCCTTAAAAGGAATTGGTTTTTTTGTTGGTAGTGCTTTGTTATCATTATTTGGCTTTGTCAATGCTCTCTTAATTATGGCTGGCGCACTATTTTTGATTATGTTCACAGGATTATTATTACCCAAAGGGATGGGGAAAATTAAAAAGAAAGTTAAATTCAGTCAGCTATTTTCTAAAAGTGAAGAGATCAACATTTTATCCGCAGCTAGATTCTTTTTGTTTGGCTCCCGTGATGTTTGGTTTGTAGTTGGTTTACCGGTATTTTTACGTGAAGTTTTGGGTTGGTCTTTTTATCAAGTAGGTGGATTCTTAGCAACCTGGGTGATTGGCTATGGAATTGTACAATTTTTCGCTCCCAATTTAATGAAGAAATTTGGTTCCGGTCGGGCACCAACAGCCAAAAATATTCAATTTTGGACATTTACCTTGACAGCTATTCCTTGTATTATAGCATTAGCTCTTCAAAGCGGGATGCCTGCTAATATAGTTATGATTAGCGGACTAATGTTATTTGGTGTGGTATTTGCCTTTAATTCTGCGGTTCACTCCTACCTAGTTTTGGCATTTACCGATGATGACAAAGTAGCTTTAAACGTTGGTTTTTATTACATGGCTAATTCTGGTGGTCGTTTAGCGGGAACAGTATTATCCGGGTTAGTCTATCAGTTATTTGGCTTAGTGGGTTGTTTGTGGACATCAATGATTTTTGTGTTGGGAGCTGGTTTAGTTTCCTTAAAGTTACCAAATCCCAATCCAAGTAAGGATATTGTGTGGAAGGGAGGAGAGGGGGACTGAGTCGTGACCCACTCACCCTTTAGCTCACATGAGTCTATCGCTAATTCTCGCCATGCACTTTTCTACACACTGTAATGCCTGATTGATATCAGTATCTGTAACAATTAGGGGAGGTACAAACCGGACTACCTTGGGACCAGCTGGTACTAGTAACAACCCTTCTTCCATAGCAGCTCTGACCACATCCGATGCGGTTAAGGGACTATCTTCCTTAATTTCCATACCATTAATTAGTCCCCAACCGCGTACCTGGGAAATATGGCGAGGATATTTGCGGGCAATCATTTTTAGTCCTTCCCGTAAATGGGCCCCCTGCTCCTGAACATTCTCTAAAATATTTTCCCTTTCCAAGGTCTGGCAAACCGTCAAAGCTACACCGCAAGCAAAAGGATTACCACCAAATGTGCTCGCATGTTCCCCGGGTTCAAAGATGTCACAAAATTTCTTGCTCATCATGGCCCCAATGGGAATACCTCCACCTAACCCCTTGGCACTGGTAAAAATATCCGGTTCCACACCTAAATGTTCATAACCCCATAATTTACCGCTGCGTCCCATTCCTATTTGGACTTCATCGAAAATCAATAAAATGCCCGTTTCATCACAAATTTCCCTTAATCTTTGGAAATACTCCTTGTCACCGGGACGAACCCCTCCTTCGCCCTGTAATGGCTCAATTAAAATTGCACAAACCCGATAATTGCCTTCATCTAACTCACTGACTGCTGCTTCTACTTCTTTGATATCATTGTATTTAATATAATGGAACCCGGGAACTAGGGGATCAAAGTTTTTCTGATATTTGGGTTGTCCCGTAGCTGTGACAGTAGCTAGGGTTCGACCATGAAAACTAGCATGAGCAGTTAAAATAATGGGGTGGGCAATGTCTAGAATCTTGTGAGCATATTTCCGGGCAAGTTTAATGGCCGCTTCATTGGCTTCCGCTCCAGAATTGCAGAAAAACACCCGGTCAGCACAGGAATGATCTACAATCCATTTAGCCAGTTCCCCCTGTTCTGGAATATAATAGAGATTGGAAACATGGTGTAGCTTTTGAATCTGGTGGGTTACTGCTTCTACCATAGCCGGGTGGGCGTGTCCTAAAGTACAAGTAGCTATACCAGCAACAAAGTCAAGATATTCCTTACCCTGGGTATCCCAAACTCTACAACCAGCACCCCGTTCCAGGGCAATGGGAAAACGTCCGTAGGTGGACATCACTACTTGGTTAAAATTATCCACACTAAATACATTCATACCTGACATATTTGGGCGGATCATCGGCTGTTCAACTAAACTTTGGATACTCACTACCGCACCTCCAATAAATTTTTAATTGTAAATACTCTATTTGCCAGTTTTTCCGGAAGATTTCAAAATTATCCACTATCTTCTATATTATTGTAAAGGGTCGGTAAAAGTTTGGTGAATTTTCAGATTTTTGATTGGATCTTTGGTTTTTAATTTCTGATTAACTGTGTACTCTACCCTGGAAGACAAATATAAACGGATTCAGCAGGAGCTAATGGCTGGTGCTTTGGCTCTAGTTTTGGTGTTCCTTGTTGGTACTTGTTGGTATTGTTTAGTAGAAGGGTGGTCATGGGAGGATGCTGCTTATATGACCGTCATTACCTTGGCCACTGTGGGATATGGGGAAACCAATCCTTTAGGTAGTCGGGGGCGTTTATTTACTATTGCCTTGATATTGATGGGTGTAGTTAATATTGGTTACATAGTTAATAGATTTACACAGGCAATAATTGAAGGCTATTTTCAACAAGGCATTAAAGTTCGACAACAAAGGCGTTTAATGGAATCATTAATAGGTCACTACATTATCTGTGGTTTTAGTCGTACCGGTAGACAAATTGCTAAAGAATTTCAGGCCGAGTCCGTGTCCTTTGTGGTGGTTGATTCTAATATGGAATCCGTACAAGAGGCGGAGTCCCAGGGTTATATGGTCTATCAAGGTGATGCTACCCTGGATGACACCTTGTCGAAGGTAAGTATACAACGTGCTGTTTGTATTGTGGCGGCCTTACCCTCTGATGCTGAAAATTTATATACCGTATTATCAGCAAAAACCCTTAACCCCAAAATTAGGGCGATCGCCCGAGCGAGTACGGAGGAGTCTTTACAAAAACTACAACGTGGGGGAGCTGACACAGTAATTTCACCATACATTACTGGAGGTAAAAGGATGGCAGCAGCGGCGTTAAGACCCCAGGTACTAGATTTTGTTGATGGTATACTTTCGGGGACGGACAGACAGTTATACATGGAAGAATTTTTACTGGATGGTGATTGTCCATTCCTAGGACAGACTCTACAAAAGGCAAAATTGCGATCGCAAACTGGTGCTCTAGTATTAGCAATTCGGCGGAGTGATGGAAACTTGATTGGGGGACCGACGGGGGATACAATATTAATATCCGGAGATACCCTGATTTGTATGGGTACGGCGGAACAATTACGGGGTTTAAACCAAGTTTTAGCTCCGATGAATTCCCGACAGTTAAGACGTCCAAAACATATTTAGGGGTATTTAGAGGTGAGGTAGTTCATTAATTATCAACTTCCATCCAACCATGTAAGGGAGCAATAGATTTAATGGCCGATAGGATTACTTCTGGTGGCGCACTAGAAAGTAAAACGCTGGGATAAACAGCGGTACCCCACTGGGGATGAACTAAGACACAGCATTTATTTTTAATTACGGGATAATTTAGCAATGCTTTAGCAACTGCAGTGTCATCATGGGGAATCAGACCCGGATGGGAAAGTAAGGGATAACCCGTGCGGGGATCAATTAAATCGGTAGTATAACCTTGATCTCGTAAATTGAAAGCCACGTCACAACCGAACCTGATAAACTTTTCCCGCAATTTTTCTTTTTCTGTTTCTATTTCCCCAGTCATTTCTACCAGTGGATATTTTGATTGTTGTAATACAACTATCACCCATAAGAATTGTTGTTGTTTCCAATCTGGCAATATCTGTTCGCAGTTGGCACAGATATATTGACTGGGGTTATGAATGGAAATGTACACAGCTTGTCCTGTTTTGCCAACTAAATTAATAGGATAGCTGGGATCGGAAGTGCGAACACTTAGAGAGTTGACCACATTTAATCAGTTTTTGCAATTTTGTTTTTTAATTGTCTATGATCATAACTCTGAAGACTGCTCAAAAATCAACCTTCCCATAATCATCATCAAGTTCAGGCAAAACTATCTCAACTCCACCTAATTCAGTTTTAAAGCATTAACTGGTACTTCGTCCCAGGTTTCTACCGTGCGTAACTTTGCTATCCAACCAGCAGCTTTTTGTCCTTCCGTTAAGCCATGGCTAAAGGAGTTATGACATTCTTTAGCCTGGTCTTCATCACAACAAGCTATACAAGCATGAATCATCCCCGAGGGATCGATCTGCTCATTGATCCAAATTTTCATAAATACCTCCCCTAATTTATTGACGAATTTTTTTAAGCCCTACACTATATATGGTACAGCAGTTTGGTGGTAATGGATCTATATCAACGCAGTTGACCATCTTCCATATAAATGATTCGATCTGCTATATCTAAAATCCGATTGTCATGGGTAACTAGTAAAATCGTGCAACCCTGTTCTTTAGCCAGCTTTTGCATTAGTTCCACCACATCCCTTCCTGATTGTTTATCTAGGGAAGCAGTTGGTTCGTCCGCTAGTACTATTTTGGGATGACTGACCAATGCACGAGCGATCGCAACTCTTTGCTTTTGTCCTCCTGATAAACTTTCTGGATAGTAGTTGACTCGATCGCCTAGTCCAACTTGCTCTAACATTGCTATGGCTTTGGTATTAATGTCTTGATTTAAATACTCAGGGTGCAGTTCTAAGGACATTTTTACATTCTCTTTTGCAGTTAAAAAGCTCATTAAATTATGAGCCTGGAAAATGTAGCCTATTTGTCTGCGCATTTTGGTTAAGACTCTCTTGCTAGCACCACAAACCTCTTGGTTGAGTATTTGCAAGCTGCCTTCTTGTGCAGAACGTAAACCACCCATTAAGGATAAGAGAGTGGTTTTACCTGAACCAGAAGGACCTGTCATAATTACAATCTCTCCAGATTTAATCTGTAAATTAATATCAAATAGAACTTGTTTTTTTAAAGCACCTTCACCAAAATAATGATTGAGTTGAGAAACTTCAATTACTGTCTGAGTTGCTATTTTTGCATCGTAGGTAATTCCTAACATGACATTCTCCTTGTTTAAGAAATATCTAAAAAATATCCGCCGGGTCAGCAGAACGAAGTTTACCTAGGGCGATCGCTCCAGAAATACTACACATAATTACCGTTAAAATAAATACATTAATTGCCCGTTCAGCTTTCATAGTAATGGGTAACATGGTAGCGACAAAAGTTAATTGATATAATCCAAAAGACAGGAATAGTGAAGGCAAATAACCCAGAATAGCCAAAAATAAAGATTCCTGAATCAGAACTCCTAAAAGATACCAGTCAGTGTAACCCATAGCCTTGAGGGTAGCGTATTCAGGAAGATGGTCAGAAACGTCTGAATAAAGAATCTGATAGACAATGACAATACCAACAATAAAACCCACCCCTACACCCAAACCAAAAATGAAACCAATCCCTGTGCTAGTGGCCCAGTAATTCTTTTCTTTTTGGGCAAAATCCTCTGTTGTGCCCACTTCCACAAATGGGCTATTAGGATCGGGGTTCAACCCAATTTTCAGTTGTGCCTTTAATTTCTGGATATCTGTACCGGGTTTTAAATTAATTAGTCCCACTTCAATTTGATCGGGTTTGCGTTGGGGAAATAATCGTAAAAATGTGGAGTCACTAGCCACCACATTGCCATCAGCTGCAAAGGAAGCACCATTACTAAATAAACCCCTCACGCTGACCAAATTATTATTCAGTTCCGTTTGGAAGTTGCCGGTTTTTCGAAATATTTTACCAACCTCACCATATTCGGGACGACCAGCTTGGTCAAACATAATATGATTGAGTGATTTGAGAGTATCTTTATTTTTTTCTACTTCGGGAAATCTCAATCCAGGTTGATAGGGATCAACTCCCCAAACCAAAATTGGTCGATCAATTCGTGTTTGAGGATTGCGCCATTGTGCCGTACCAATGTAAATGGAATTAACCGATGCTACCCCATCATACCCTAGTGCTTGATATAGTTTATCTCTAGAAAAACTTTTCGTGGAAAACAAGCTATTAAATTGAGGATTAATTAACACTAAATCTCCCAGCAATTTGCGATGGGGTTGAATTGCTGCATCAAATAAAGCACTTTCAAATCCCATCTGGATAAAGATCAACATATCAGCAAAAGTAATACCCGCCACAGCAACTGCCAATCGAGTCCTTTCTTTCATGAGCTGTCGCCACGCCAAAGGGGTTTTAAGAAAAAGTTTTGATATCATGGACCCTACCAGGATTTAATACAGGGATTTAAATAATAGAGGTAAATCGATCAGTAAATTAAATTACAATTCAATTGCCGTTTGCACTTGTAAATTAGTTAGTCCAGCAACCTTTTTGCTATCCTCGGGAGTGAGTCGAATTTTCACCTCAACCACTCGACTGTCTAGATTTTCACCTGGTTGATTACTAAATACATTTTGACGGTTGACCTGTAAACCAATTTGAATTACATTACCTTCCAATTTCTCTGATAATGTAGGACTCATAATCCTGGCTTTCTGCCCAATCTTGACTCGATTAATATCAGTTTGGTAAACTTCTGCTACCACTGACATTTTTTCCGTTTGGGCAAAATCCGCAATACCTGATGCGGTAATTTTCTCACCCGCACGAGTATGAATTTTCAGAATTCTACCACTCATAGGGGCACGAATAAAAGCTGATTCCAGGTCGGTCTTAGCACTGTTAAGAACTGAAACAGCACTTTCAAGTTCTGTTTTGGCTAAATTCACATCTACAGAACGAACGTCAGCAATGCTATTTAGTGTTTCCTCAGCTGCCCTAATTTGTTTCGCACTAGTGCTACTAATTCTATTCAGTTGTACCCTAGCTTCCGCCAGTTGTTTACTAGCGGTGGTATTAATCCGTTCCAAAATCGCCCTAGCTTCGGTTAATTTTTGTTCGCTGGTCTCCACATTTAACCGTTTACTGTCAATTAAAGAATTAGAAACTGCTCCTTGGGAATATAACTGTTGATAACGTTGATATTCCGATTTAGCATTTTTCAGTTCCGCAGCCAATTGTCGAATATTTGCTTCCTGAGCAGTTCTATCACCTTGCCATTGGGCTTCTATCCTAGCAATAGTTTGTATGTAAGCATTCTTGTTGCCTTCATACTCTGCCTTTAACTTTTCTACATTCGCTTTTTGTGACTGAATCTCTCCCGGTTTAGCACCTGATTGAATTTGCTTCAATTTAGCTTGAGCAACTTTTACTTGTTTTTGCGCCCTTTCAACGGCACTTTGTAATTTATCCTGGGAATCTAATATGGCAATTACCTGACCTGCTTTGACCCCATCGCCCTCTTGAAGGAGGATTTTTTTCACCCTGTCCCCATCTAGTGCTAGGGGTGCAGACAATTTAATCACTGGTGTTTCCGGTTCCAATCTCCCCAATGCTGTTACCAAAGTGGGAGTGGGCAAAGTTTCCTCCACTTCCCCACTCGTAGCACTACTGGCGTTGGTAGAATGATTGAAAGTATAGGTAGCAACTCCTCCACTGACGGTGGCTACTGCTAAAACCAACAGAATTAGTCTTTTCAAAAACCCCCCTAGGTAAAGTTACTGTAAATCTAAATCGTTACTATCTTAACAGATTTTCTAAAAATTTATCAAAAATTTACATTATCTGGTTGATGTTAGCTGGATATGGGAACAAAATCCAGCCAAAAATATCTACATTAGTAGTAATGGCCTATATTTTGAGATCGGAAAATGTCTAAGGGAAAACAACAAGCAGATAATACTTTAACTATAAACAGCAATAATTCACTCTGGAAATATTGGAAACAAGGGTTGACCTCCCTATCCCTAATATTATTAGGTTCGGGGATTACTGTTACAGGTAGTTATCTAACAAATAACCAGGAAGCTTTGACCAAGAGTGCATCCAAACTTGGGGTGGAGAGTGTTCACGCTGCACCACTACCAGGAAATATGGACAGTAATTTTGTGACTGAGGTGGTTCGGAAGGTTGGTCCCTCCGTAGTCAGAATTAACTCTTCTCGCACGGTGAGAACTCAAGCACCAGACGAATTTGAGGATCTACGACGCTTTTTCGGTTCTAGAATACCACGCAGGGAAAATAGGGTAGAACGGGGCGCTGGTTCAGGTTTTATCATTAGTAATGATGGTCGTATTCTCACTAATGCTCATGTGGTAGAGGGTGCAGATAGGGTAAGTGTCACCCTCAAAGATGGAAGAACCTTTGAAGGTAGGGTATTAGGAGCAGACCAACTCACGGATGTGGCGGTGGTGAAGATTGAGGCTAAAAATCTACCAGCAGTTACCCTAGGTAACTCGGAACAGTTACAACCAGGACAATGGGCGATCGCCATTGGTAATCCCTTAGGACTAGATAATACAGTAACAACAGGTATTATTAGTGCCACTGGTAGATCCAGTAATCAAGTGGGGGTTCCCGATAAGCGGGTCGAATTTATTCAAACTGATGCTGCAATTAATCCAGGTAATTCCGGTGGTCCATTGCTAAATGCCCGAGGAGAAGTGATTGGTATAAACACGGCTATTATTCAGGGTGCACAAGGATTAGGATTTTCAATTCCCATTAATACGGCACAACGTATTTCTAATCAAATAATAACCACGGGTAAAGCTCAACATCCCTATTTAGGAATTCAGATGGTTTCCATCACCCCAGATTTAAGACAAAGAATCAATTCCGATCCTAATAGCGGGTTGACCGTGAGTGAAAATCAGGGAGTATTAATCATTAGGGTTGTTCCCAATTCACCTGCAGCGAAAGCTGGAATACGCATTGGAGATGTTATTGTTAGGCTAAATGGTGAAGTGATCACCGACAGCTCTGCTGTACAGAAAGCTGTAGAAGTGGCCCAAGTGGGAGGAAATTTACGTCTGGACTTGCGTCGTAATGGACAAACTATTAATATTGCGGTCAAACCGGGAATTTTTCCCACTGGCATGCAATAGATCAACAAACTACTCTACGGATTTATTTGTGGAGTAGTTTGGTGTAAGGTCTCTTGTTACCCATCCGGCGCTAAGTAGGTAAATATATTAATTTCAACAACTGACAACTGATATAAGAGATCGTCAAACCCAACAGTACTAAAAGTAGAGGAATAACCGTATCTGATCGCAGTTGACGGGTTTTGAAAATTTTTACACAAGATATGGGAATAATCATAGGCCAGAAAACAGTGGTCACTAAGGATATAATTAGTGATAAGAACTTCTCTTCCGGAGTTGATGCGGGGTGACGGTGAGAGAATGTAAACCAATTGGCAAAAAAATAGCCACCCATTAGGGTGTAGGTAATTACTAATGTTAATTGTAATTGATTGGTCAAGTCGTGTATCACAGTCTCCATGTATTGTACTTATATAGCTTGAGCCAAAACGTTGTAAACACAGGTTTAATGGGTAAAAGGCCAGGTTGCTGCAGGTGGCTATAGCTTTTATGCACCGCTCCACGCCTAGTTTACTAAAGTCGCGAACATATAAGCCCACCTACAATATTATACACTATATTTGGACACAGTCAATAGCCCTGAACTAATATCAGGCGTTAAAATCTCCATCAAAGATGAGAAGTGGGCGAAGAACGATAATTGTAACCAAATTGGGAGTCTTTCTGGATGTATTGTTTAATGCTATCAAAATCAATAAAATAATCTGCCACATCAATGAGACTATCGCTAGTCATAGTTTGCAGACCTATAACTTCTACCCGCGATCCTAAACTGGTGACAGCATTAACAGCGTAGGCTAGATCCCCATCCCCACTAACTAGTACAGCCGTATCATAATAAGGAGCTAAGGTAATCATATCCACAGCAATTTCCACATTGAGATTGGGTTTTTTACCACTTTCCGTAAGTGCAATTATATCCTTGGTTACTACTCGATAACCATTGCGACGCATCCACAATAAAAACCCCTGTTGTTTCTCCTTGCTAGTATCAACCCCAGTGTAGAAAAAAGCTCTTAATAGTCTAGAAGTTTGAGTTAAACGACACAATAATTTAACATAGTCTATTTCAATGCCTATTTGAAGAGCAGCATGAAATAGATTGAGACCGTCGATAAAAATAGCCACCCTACCACGATTGAGATCATCACTCATGTCTGCTCCCTGAGCTGTTTCCTGGGATTTAGTATCCCTAGCTCTGGTGGTAGTTTTTGTAGCTGGTGTGACCGTTGTCCCTTGCCAATGTGGTTTTTCTTTTAATTCCTTATATTCGTTTGTTTTTTTGTTATTTGCGAAACTCATTGATACCTCTAGTTTTAAATTGGGATGTTTGGTAGCTTGTTATGTGATATTTTGGTAGTTAGCACTCATAAATCAGGGGGGTCTTTATTTCAATATTATCCAAACCAAACCTTTAGGCTAATTTTTGTTGCTTACTTTAACTAAAGTTTTCATAAAATTTTCCTCCCCAGTAGATATAGCCCAATTGTTCACTTATCACATTGATGGGGTGGGAAAAATTAAAAAAAAATTAAAAAAACAGGAGAGTCAAAAAATCAACCAGGAATTGCACCTTGGATAGTGAGGACTGAGCAGGGAGCATGATGTAGAACATAGTTGCTCACACTACCCAAAACCACCTCACTGATTCCCCTTCTTCCCCTGCGTCCCACAATAATTAGGTCAGCAGACCAGCTTATGGCTTGTTCACAGATGACACGACCTGGATCCCCGACGGTTTGGAGCATTTCAGCCTTTACCCCCCTACCAATGGCAGTTTCCATGAGGGATTGGATCCATTTGAGTCGTTCTTGCTTATGTTCATCCCAGGCCTGCATATACTTGTTCATAGTTTCTCCATACAGGGAGGGGTAGATGGTTTCCGGTTGAAGAAATATGGGGTTGAGGTAGGGATCTTCTAGGGGAGACAGAACATGAAGTAGCATGATTTCAGAACTGCTCACTTGAGCCAAAAATAGAGCTTGCTCAAATATATTTTGGCTTTGATCCGGATTTTCTAAAGCAACTAAAATTTTATGCAACATAGTAATTACTCCTTGGGATAGATCTAAAATCTACACTCCCTGTGGTTTTTATGTGAGAAGGTTAGAGATATATTAGCCATACTAATCATTTTTGAGGGAAACAACAACTTTCCACAACTTTCAAGGGTGGGAAATTGTCAGACCCACATAGACTCCCAGATATAACCCCAGATATACCCCCCAGATATACCTAGTAGTAGGAGTTGATGCTGATGAAATTTCATAATCGTATTCAAGCTGGAAAGATGTTAGGGGAAAGTCTAATAGATTACGCCAACCACGAAAATCTACTAGTATTAGCACTACCCCGTGGTGGTGTGCCCGTAGGTTGGGAAATTGCCAAAGCTGTGAATGCTCCCCTAGATGTTTGTATCGTCAGAAAGATTGGTGTGCCCGGACAAAAAGAATTAGCTATGGGTGCTATTGGTGCTGGGGGGGTTAGGGTATTCAATCATGATATAATTGCTACCTTGGGGATAGATAGAGATGTGATTGAAAAGGTTGTGTCTCAGGAGTTGGAAGAGCTAAAGCGACGGGAACAAACCTATCGAGGAAATGCTCCACCAATTAAGGTTGAAAACAAAACAGTCATTTTAGTAGATGATGGTATTGCTACCGGTGCGACTATAAGAGCAGCTATTGCTGTTCTCAAACAGCAAAAGCCCAGCAAAATTGTGGTAGCAATTCCTGTAGCATCAGCAAGTACCTATAGGGAATTGGAGTCGGAGGTAGATGAGGTAGTGTGTTTACAGACTCCTGAGTTTTTTTCAGCAATTGGATTGTGGTATGAGGATTTTTCTCAAACTAGTGACCAGGAAGTTTGTGAAATTTTAGGCTATTATATTTAGATTAAGTGGGTGAGTGGAATTAAATATTAAGATCAACGTAGGTTGGGTTGAAGTATGAAACCCAACACCCCCATGGGTTAATCCATTCTACAAATAATTGTACCTCCCTACTTAATGAAAGTTGACATCTTCATAAAGTTCAGTCATTTTTGCCTGGAATTGAATAGTGGGGAAGGAAAATGATGTTTCTTCACCTGTATAGTATTGTAAAGTCCAAAGTCCTTGATCATTCCTGCGGAAACACTCAACTCGCGGTTTTTTAGAACTAATTAAAATGTATTCTTGTAAAGTGGGTAAAGTTTGATAGTCAGCAAATTTGTCACCTCTATCAAATAATTCAGTAGAGTCAGATAAAACTTCAATAATTAAACATGGGAATCTTTTATAAGCTGCTGTTTCTTGGTCACGAGAATCGCAAGTCACCATAATATCAGGATAGTAAAATCTGTTTAACGATTCGATTCTAGCTTTCATATCCGTAATATATACTCGACAACCAGAACCCCTAAGATGATTACGCAGCAGAATGAATATATTTCCAGCTATGGTTACATGAACATCCAGGGCACCGGCCATAACGTAAATATTTCCATTAATATACTCATGTTTAACCTGACTATTTTCTTCTAGTTTTAGATATGCTTCTGGAGTAATATAAGTGTTAGGATTAGCAATCATAATTAATAGCTCCCCTAATTATAGTTTTTTATAGTTTTACTGAAAGTTGACATCTTCATAAAGTTCAGTCATTTTTGCCTGGAATTGAATAGTGGGGAAGAAAAATGATGTTTCTTCACCTGTATAGTATTGTAAAGTCCAAAGTCCTTGATCATTCCTGCGGAAACACTCAACTCGCGGTTTTTTAGAACTAATTAAAATGTATTCTTGTAAAGTGGGTAAAGTTTGATAGTCAGCAAATTTGTCACCTCTATCAAATAATTCCGTAGAGTCAGATAAAACTTCAATAATTAAACATGGGAATCTTTTATAAGCTGCTGTTTCTTGGTCACGAGAATCGCAAGTCACCATAATATCAGGATAGTAAAATCTGTTTAACGATTCGATTCTAGCTTTCATATCCGTAATATATACTCGACAACCAGAACCCCTAAGATGATTTCGAAGAATAGATGCAAGATTAAGAGCAATGGTAACATGAACATCTAGGGCACCCGCCATGGCGTAAATGTTTCCATCAATATACTCATGTTTAACCTGACTATGTTCTTCTAGTTTTAGATATGATTCTGAAGTAATATAAGTGTTACGATTAGCAATCATACTTAATAGTCCCCATTAGTAGTCCTCACAATTCATTTAGTCTTGTTACATTCCAAATTCCAGTCTAACTCCGCTGCAACTTGGTGAGCTAATTCTAAAGGATTAAAGGGTTTAGCGATCGCACTTTTAATACCTAACTGGGAATAACGACGACGATCAGCAGCTTGGATTTTTGCGGTTAACAAAATGACCGGAATTGTTTGGGTTGCTGGATTGGCTTGTAATTTTTTAAAAGCAGATAATCCGTCCATATCAGGCATCATCACATCTAATAGAATTGCATCTGGTTGATGATTCTCAGCTTGCAAGATTCCCTCCTTACCCGAACTAGCTGTTAGCACCTCCCAACCTGCAACGGTTTCTAAACAAATCTTAGCCACTTCTTGAATATACTGCTCATTATCAACCACTAAGATGCGCCTTTTCATAATCTATGACCTAACCCTGGTTATTGCTTAGTTGTAATTCTCTGTAACAGGTCCATAACTCTTTGCTCAAACTCCTGAGTGGTGACCCTCCCCTTGGTAAAAAACTCCGTATGTCCCAATTTTAACCGATGACGTTCTGAATCGTCCAGGTCTTTTGCAGAATAGACAACCACGGGGACACTAAACAGTTGATCATGTTGTTTCAACCAATCAACAACCGTAAAACCATCAGCTTCCGGGAGGATCAAATCCAGAATTAGTAGGTCAGGATTAACCTTTTGACTCAGATGAATTGCTTCCCTACCAGTTTTGGCAATGAAGGTTTCAATGTCATGTCTACCGAACAAGGTTGCCAAAAGATCTGCGAGGTCATGATCATCTTCAATAATTAATATCTTCAGCTTTCTTGAGGGTTCAAATACAACTTTCCTTAAAGAGTTGAACAGGTCAGTTTCTTCCACTGGTTTACTTAACCAATCAGCAAACTTGACACCTTTATAATTGGCATCTTGTTGATAGTTGGAATTATTTTGACTCGATTTATAAACACTACAAATGACAATTGGTATATCTTTAGTGTCCGAACACTTTTTCAATCCAGCCATGGTTTCCCAACCATTCATTCCTGGCATAACTAAATCTAGTAAAATCACATCTGGATGTTGAATAACTGCTTGAGCGATCGCCTGGTCACCACTAGCTACTGTAAGTACCCGATATCCCCCTTGTAGTAGGAGATTTTCTAATTCCTGGCGAGTGATTGGATCATCATCACAAACCAACACTAAAGGAGAATTAGCATCAGTAATTAGGGATGTTTCATAGTCTGATTGATCGGTGACCAACCCCTGTAAATTAGCTCTATCATAAACAGTTAAAATTGGCAAAGTAAAATAAAAACTGCTACCTTCGTCCAAGATACTTTTGACCCAAATCTTGCCACCATGTTGCTGAACAATACTCTTACAAATTGCCAGACCCAAGCCAGTACCATCATGATTGCGAGAATCAGAAGAGTCCACCTGTTGAAACCGCTCAAAAATACTCTCTAATTTATCTTCTGGTATACCTCTTCCAGTATCTTGCACAGTTACCAACACCTGGTCTTTTTGTAATTCGGTCATCAAATAAACCGTGGATCCTGGTTCTGAAAACTTAATGGCATTACTGAATAAATTAGTTAAAGTTTGAATTATCCGATCTGGATCTGCCCATAATTGAATAGATGAACTATTAGAGTTATGAATAGATAAAGTCACACCTGCTTTATCCGCTAAAGGTTGCATGATATTGATAGCTGAGTTGATCAAATCTCGCAAATCACAATTTTCCCGTTCCATTTTGACCTTACCCGACTCAATGCGTTCAATATCCAGAATATCATTAATTAATCTAACTAATCGCTCCGTACTATCGGTGGCAATTTGCAGCAAACGTTTACCTTGTTCTGAAGTACTAGAGAGTAACCCACTGGTCAACATTCCTAAAGAACCATGAATGGATGTTAAAGGAGTCCGCAACTCATGACTAACAACAGAGACAAATTCATCCTTCATTTTTTCCACTTGCTTGCGCTCAGTTATATCTCGCAAGATGACGGTGTACACAGATTCTTGACCAAGATCTAATTTAGAAATTGAAGCTTCTGCAGGAAATTCTGACCCATCTTTACGACAACCAAATATTTCTTGTCTTTCTCCCATTCTGCGAGCATGAGCAGAAGATTTGCCAAATTTATATACGTGATTACGATGTTCCTGAGCAAAGCGTGTGGGTAATAATAAATCTAGTTTTTGTCCTAAAACTTCCCCAGCAGAATAACCAAAAATTTTTTCTGCACCTTGATTAAATAAGGTAATCTGTTGATTACTATCAATGGAAATAATTGCATCATCGGCAATACTTAAAATGGCTTCAAACCGATTTTCTGAAATCCTCAAAGCGTCTTGAGTACGTTTTTGTTCATCCAGTTGTGATTGCAATTGGCGATTGACATTAATTAACTCAGCTGTACGTTCATTAACCCTCAGTTCTAGTTCATCTTTAGTTTTGTGCAATGCTAATTCTGTCTGCTTACGTCTGGTAATATCACGGGCGACAATTTGTGCTGCTGGTTGATTTTGGTAGTTGAGAAATGCACCAACCATTTCTACGTAAATTATTTTCCCATCCGCTTGTAAAAATTTAACTTCATGCAAGGGAATCAATGTTTGACTTGTTTTCAGAGATTTGAGATTTTCTTCAATTTCTTCCCTGTGTTGTGGATGGACAAATTCTAGAAATTTCTTACCTAATAGTTCCTCTACTGAATTAACTCGCAGTAGTCTCACTGCAGCACTGTTAACGAAAACTAAGTCATCTTGACTAACAATGAGAATTGCCTCTGGATAAACTTCTACTAAGTTATGATAGGTTTCAACAATAAATTTGTTATTCTCGTTAATTTGATTGGTCTTTTCATATCGATTACACTCCATAATTTTCAGCAATCTCACTCTTTCCAAGCGATTCAGAATACGATTGACTAGCTCGGACACAATAATTGGTTTATTAACAAAATCATCAGCTCCTACACTAAATACCTGATTGACAATTTCTGCATCGCTATGAACTGTCAAAAACAAAATCGGTACTTCCCTACCTTGATCATGATTGCGAATCATTTTACATAATTCAATACCGCTCATACTAGGCATTTCAATGTCTAATATTAACATGTCAGGCTGAATTTTTTCCCAAGTTTCCCAAAACTTTCCAGGATGATTAAGGGTAATTATTTCTAGTCCCCAAGGAGTCAACAGTAACTGTAATAAATCTAAAGTTTTTAAATCATCATCTACCACTAATATTTTAGTTTTGTTCACTGTTGGTGTGATTTCATTATCGATGTTTCTTTCAGGGAATAATTCCGGTTGTTTTTGACTATTATCAGGAGCGGTAATTTGCTGATTTTTCTTATCAATTTCTCGCCTTAGTGATTTGACCCAACTTTGTAATTTAGGTTGTACATTAATCATTTCTGCTACTGTTAAATTAGCAGAAGATTGGAAGAAATTCTCAATTTTTTTTGCCAATTCTGAAGCATAAGGTAAGCCAAATGTACCCAGAGAACCTGCTAAAGTGTGTGCTTCTCTAGTTGCTCGTATTAATAGCTCTAAATTAAAAGTTCCTTGGGTACGGGCAATATTTTGTGCAGCTGTTTCTATAAGGGAAATTTGCTCTTCTATCCTACCGCGAAATCGTTGCCAAATTTCTTCAAGTTTCTCAATTGTCCGCTCATTTTTTGATTGATGATTTAATTCATGGTTGGATCTACTTTCTTTTAGTTCCTCATGGTGATTATGGTCATTTTCTTGTGGCTTTAGACGATATCCAATACCATAAACTGTTTCTACTAAATCATGAGGTGCGCCCACTGCTTTTAACTTCATTCTTAAACCCTTAATATGAGTCCGCACAGCGTCTTCCCCCGGTGTGTCTTCATAAGACCAAAGATGATCTAAAATCATTCCACAGCTAAATACTCGACGATTATTTCGCATCAGAAGTTCTAGTAGAGCATATTCTTTTGGGGTGAGTGAAAGTTGGTCTTGTTGATATGTAACTTCACAACTACTAGGGTCTAATCGCAAACCTCTCCACTCTAATACAGGCTGGGAATTAACACCGCCACGTCTTAATAATGCTCTTACACGAGCTACCAATTCTTCTTCATCACAGGGTTTGACTACATAATCATCCGCACCAGCATCTAAACCAATAGCTTTATCGTGAGAACTATCACGCCCTGTCAATAATAAAATTGGCACTCGCCGACCACTAGAACGAATTTTTTTACATAAGCTAATTCCATCGAGTTTTGGTAAAACAATGTCTAGTAGTATCAGGTCATACTCATAAGTTTCTACTAAATCCCAAGCAGTCTTACCATCATTTGCTAATTCTACAGCATAATTCTGTTCTGTGAGAAAATTAGTCAGGGTATATGCAATTAGTTCATCATCCTCAACTACTAAAATCTTCATGTTAAAAATCTCCTTTAAACATTGGAATTAGAAATAATCAGAATAAATTCACCTACGATAGAGTTAATGTCTAAAATTTAGTAGAGAATTTTCAGCTATGTATAGCTATGGAAGTAAACATGTGAAAATTATCAACCTAATTATTAAAGCTGGACAAGAAATAAGGGACAGATATCAACTTTTAGATATAGAGCAAACTGACTAAAAATGGGCATAATAACTAAGAAGTACAGAAAAGGTAGAATCATCACCAAATGGCTTGATCTAGATCTTGGAACATTTACAGTCATGGATGGTTAAAATGTTTATTCCCTTAACCATAATTTCCTCACAAGTTCCTCACATTCTTTAGCTACAACCATAAGTGTAGACCTAGATCCCAAGCTAGGAGTTAAAAATTAACGAATTGTAAAGATAAATGCTAAGAATTATAAAGGAAACCTACATGTTCTTACAAATAGGAACTGGAATGACATAAAGGGGTAGTTTGTAATGGTTAGTAAGTTACAATGGAGGCATCAATGCTTAGTAAAATTTTGGTGGGGTTAGACCTTTCTAACACAGGTGAGGAAGTATTTCAACAAGCACTCAACTTAGCAAAATTGACATCAGCTCAGTTAATGCTAATACATGTTCTATCACCAGAGGAGGATGGCATTCCGGATACCATGATGTTTTCTCAAATTGATTACTATCCAGCTTGGACTGATGAAAGCATGGGAATTTATTTGAAGAAATTGGAAGCCTATAAAGAAGAAGGTTTAGAAATGTTGCAAGGTTTTTGTGCGCGGGCAAATACAGAAAACATTAAAACCGAGTTTTCCCAGAATGTGGGAAATCCGGGTAAGGTGATTTGTCAAGTCGCTGGGGCGTGGGGTGCGGATTTAATCGTCATTGGGAGACGAGGAGTTTCTAAAATCACCGAGTTTTTTATGGGTAGCGTAAGTAATTATGTGTTGCACCATGCACCCTGTTCTGTGCATATTGTCCACCATCCTGATAAGAAATCATGAAAACCACAGTTCCAGTTCGCGTCAATCATGTTGAGCGTGGGGACAAACGTTTGAGAATGTTGGATACAGCCATCAAACGCTGTCAATATCAACAGGATGCACTGATTGAAATTCTCCATCGAGCAACGGAATTATTTGGGTATTTAGAATTAGATTTACTGCTGTATATCGCCCGTGAGTTAAAATTGCCACCTAGTCGGGTATATGGAGTAGCAACATTTTACCATTTATTTTCCTTGGCACCAAAAGGTAAACATAATTGTGTAGTTTGTACAGGTACAGCTTGTTATGTGAAAGGTGCCCAAGGAATTTTAACCACCCTGGAAACATTCATCCAAATTAAAGCGGGAGATACCACACCAGACGGAGAAATTTCCTTGATGACTGCTAGATGTTTAGGTGCTTGTGGTATTGCACCAGCAGTGGTGTTTGATGGTGAGGTTTTAGGTAATCAAACTGCACAATCAGTCTGTAAAAAAGTGGGGGAATGGCAACATGGAACTACATGAATTATTAGAGATTGCTAGGGCAGAAAATTCTCAGACTAAACCTATACAAATTCGCTGTTGCACGGCTGCAGGTTGTTTGTCTTCTGGTTCCCAAACAGTGAAGGAAAATTTATTGACATCGCTTAAAGCAGCAGGTTTGGAACAGCAGGTGGAAGTGGTAGGTGTGGGTTGTATGCGCCTTTGTTGTCAGGGTCCCTTAGTGGAGATAGATGAGAATAAAAGTCATAAAATTACACTTTATCAACAAGTAACGCCCCAGGATGTACCAAAAGTAATTGATTCTATCAAGGGAAAAAATACAACTTTAAAGCAGCAAGACTTACAGCACCCGTTTTTTACTAAACAATTGCCTATTGTTTTAGAAAATAGTGGTCGGGTAGATCCAGAAAGAATTCAATCTTATATTGCAGCTAATGGTTATCAAGCTCTCTACCAAGTGCTGCGAGAAATGAAACCCACAGAAGTAGTAGAAGTTATTACTAAAAGTGGATTAAGGGGAAGAGGTGGTGCTGGATATCCCACGGGTTTAAAATGGGGAACGGTAGCTAAATCATCAGGGGCAAAAAAATTTGTAATTTGCAATGCGGATGAGGGAGATCCAGGCGCATTTATGGATCGTAGTGTGTTAGAAAGTGATCCCCATCGAGTTTTAGAAGGAATGGCGATCGCTGCTTATTCCATTGGTGCTAATCAAGGTTATATTTATGTCAGAGCGGAATACCCCATTGCGATTAAACGTCTAGAGACTGCTATTCGTCAAGCACAAAGGTTAGGGGTATTGGGAACAAATATTTTTGAATCACCTTTTGATTTTAAAATCGAAATTCGCATTGGTGCAGGTGCTTATGTTTGTGGTGAAGAAACCGCATTAATGGCTTCAATTGAAGGTAAACGCGGTGTTCCCCATCCTCGTCCCCCATACCCCGCTGAATCAGGTTTATGGGGTTACCCTACATTAATTAATAACGTGGAAACTTTTGCTAATATTGCTCCTATTATCAGAAATGGTGCGGAATGGTTTGCTGGTATTGGCACAGAGAAAAGTAAAGGGACAAAGGTTTTTGCCCTAGCAGGTAAAATCCGCAATACAGGTTTAATTGAAGTTCCCATGGGGACAACCCTAGGGGAGATTGTGGAACAAATGGGCGGTGGTATTCCTGACGGGGGTATGGCCAAAGCGGTACAAACAGGTGGACCATCGGGAGGGTGTATACCAGCATCAGCATTTACCACACCGGTAGATTATGAATCCTTGTCTGCTTTGGGTTCTATGATGGGTTCTGGGGGAATGATTGTCATGGATCAAACTACTAATATGGTAGATGTGGCACGATTCTTTATGGAATTTTGCATGGATGAGTCCTGTGGTAAATGTATTCCCTGTAGGGTGGGAACGGTGCAACTCCATGATTTATTAACCAAGATTAGTAAGGGAAAGGGAACACAAAATGATTTACATCTGTTGGAAGAATTGTGCGATATGGTGAAACACACCAGTTTATGTGGGTTAGGTCAGTCTGCACCCAATCCTGTTTTTAGCACCTTGCGCTATTTCAAAGAAGAATATTTAGCTTTAATTAATCGATAGAAAACAAATCAATTATCAGACAATTATGACAGTAAAGACTTTGACAATTGATGGGCAAATGGTCAGCGCTCACGAGCATAATACCTTATTAGAAGCAGCACAGGAGTCAGGTATACATATTCCCACACTTTGTCATTTAGATGGTGTGGGAGATGTGGGTGCTTGTCGTCTATGTTTAGTAGAAATTGCTGGGATGAATAAACTTCTACCTGCTTGTGTGACCAAGGTTTCTGAGGGGATGGAAGTCACAACTAAAAGCGATCGCCTGCAAAGGTATAGAAGAACAATTACTGAAATGCTATTTGCAGAAGGAAATCACACCTGTTCTGTATGTGTAGCTAATGGTAATTGTGAATTACAGGATTTAGCCATAGAAATGGGCATGGATCACGTGCGATTAGCTTATCAGTTTCCTCAGCGGAGTGTTGATACTTCCCATGAGAGATTTGGCATAGACCACAATCGCTGCGTTTTATGTACTCGCTGTGTGCGGGTATGTGATGAAATTGAAGGTGCCCACACTTGGGATATGGCGGGTAGGGGAACAAATTCCCATCTGATTACGGATTTAAATCAACCCTGGGGAACTTCTCTCACCTGTACTTCCTGTGGTAAATGTGTCAATGCTTGTCCCACTGGAGCTTTGTTTACTAAGGGTGTAAGTGTGGAAGAAATGAAACATGATCGCGGTAAAATAGAATTCTTGGTCACAGCGCGAGAGAAACAACAATGGAACTTTTAGTGGTTAGCATCTTACATATTATCAGTTAAAAATTATGGATAAGATCAAATTAGCAACCGTATGGTTAGGTGGATGTTCTGGATGTCACATGTCATTTTTAGACCTAGATGAATGGTTAATAGATTTAGCCACTCAGGTAGATGTAGTTTATAGCCCTATTGCTGATATTAAAGAATATCCAGAAGGGGTGGATGTGGTATTAGTAGAAGGAGCGATCGCCAATGAAGAACATTTGGAGATAATCCACAAAATTAGACAGAGGACAAAAACCATTATTTCCTTTGGAGACTGCGCAGTTACAGGTAATGTGACCTCCATGCGCAATCTAACAGGGACTGCCAATGTAAGTTTACAATTAGCCTATATAGAAGGAGCAGATGTAAATCAAAAGATTCCCCACTCACCAGGAATTGTACCACCTTTAATTGATCGAGTTGTTCCAGTTCATAACATAGTTGATGTTGATATTTATTTACCAGGTTGTCCACCTTCAGCTACAAGAATCAAAGCAGCACTAGAACCATTATTAAGAGGAGAAACACCCCCCATGGTAGGGAGAGAAATGATTAAATTTGGATAACCTAAATAAATCGAGATGAATCAACTTAACTCAGGAGGTAGAGAATGTTAAAAGCAGCAGATGTCATGACCAAAGATGTGGCGACAATTCGCAGTTCTGCTACCGTAAAAGAAGCTGTTGATTTAATGAAAGCTAGAGATTGGCGAGCATTAATAGTGGATCGTCGTCATGGACAAGATGCTTACGGAATAGTCACGGAAAGCGACATCATTTATAAAGTTATAGCTTATGGCAAAGAAACAAATAAAGTCCGTGTTTATGAAATAATGACGAAACCTTGTATAGTGGTTAATCCGGAACTGGGTTTAGAATATGTAGCCAAATTATTTGCTCAATATAATGTCCACCATGCTCCAGTGATTAGTGGTCAATTAATGGGAATAATCTCATTGACAGATATTTTGGTAGGAAGTGTCACCCTAGAAAAACCCCATACAATTCTTTTGGAACAGCAATTACAAGATGAAATCAGAAAAGCGCGAATTGTTTGTAGTACTAAAGGTATTAACTCACCCGAATGTGCAGCTGCTTGGGATGTAATAGAAGAAATGCAAGCTGAAATTGCCCATCAAAGAGTTGAGAAACCTGCAAAAACAGCATTTGAAGAATTTTGTGATGAGTTTCCAGAAAGTAGAATGTACGATTTATAAAACCAGGTTGTCAAAAAAATCATGAAAAAAATAGTTATTGATCCTGTTACCCGCATTGAAGGACACGCCAAAATTAGCATTTACCTAGACGATGAAGGTCATGTATATGATGCACGGTTTCACGTAACAGAATTTCGTGGGTTTGAAAAGTTTTGTGTTGGTCGTCCTTTTCCAGAAATGCCTGGAATTACAGCTAGAATTTGTGGAATTTGTCCGGTAAGTCATTTATTAGCATCGGCAAAAACGGGCGATAAAATCTTGTCTGTCACTATTCCGGAAGTGGCAACAAAATTACGTCGTCTAATGAATCTAGGACAAATAATTCAATCCCATGCATTGAGTTTCTTTCACCTCAGTGCCCCAGATTTATTATTAGGTATGGATAGTGAACCAACCAAACGAAATATTTTTGGTTTAATTGGCATCGATCCGGAATTAGCTAGGGGTGGAATTCGATTACGACAATTTGGACAAGAAATTATTGAATTATTAGGGGGCAAAAAAATCCATCCCGCTTGGGCCGTCCCTGGTGGTGTTAGTGACCCTCTCACATCGGAAAATCGTACCCACATACAAAACCGCATTCCCGAAGCTAAAGCTACGGTTCTTAATGCTATAGGTTTATTTAAAAACTTGCTAGACAACTATCAAAAAGAAGCCCAAACCTTTGGCAATTTTCCCAGTTTATTTATGGGATTAGTAACTGCTCAAGGTTTGTGGGAGACCTACGATGGTCATTTACGTTTTGTAGACAGTGGGGGAAATATTGTTGCTGATAAATTAGACGCGGATAATTATCATGAATTTATCGGTGAAGCAGTGCAAGAAGACTCCTATTTGAAATCTCCCTATTATCGTCCTTTAGGTTATCCCGATGGCAAAGATCATTGCCGTTTAGATAGTGGAATGTATCGGGTTGGACCTCTAGCTAGATTGAATATTTGTAGTCAAATTGGCACTCCATTAGCAGATCAGGAACTACGGGAATTTCGCAGTTATGGTAGTGGAACTGTGAAATCTTCTTTCTTTTATCATTATGCGCGGTTAATTGAAATTTTGGCTTCTATTGAACACATAGAAATTTTATTGGATGACCCTGATATTTTGTCAACCCGTCTGCGAGCTGCTGCTGGAATTAACCGATTGGAAGCAGTGGGGGTAAGTGAAGCACCAAGGGGAACCTTATTCCATCATTATCGTATTGATGAAAATGGTTTAATGCAGAAGGTGAATTTGATTATTGCTACTGGTCAAAATAATCTGGCAATGAACCGTACAGTTGCTCAAATTGCTCGTCATTTTATCCAGGGTAGTCAAGTTCAAGAGGGAATGTTAAACCGGGTCGAAGCTGGTATCAGGGCATTTGACCCCTGTTTAAGTTGTTCTACTCACGCTTTTGGAAAAATGCCTTTAGTCATAGACTTAGTAGATAGAAATGGTAATGTGGTCAATCAAGTTTGTCGTAATTAGATTTGGTTGTAGCACCAAATCTTTTGTGGTAGTATGGGAGCATTACACATACTTTTGGCTATGATCAAGTTCCATGACAAAAAGGTTAATTGGTTTAACAGGAGGCATTGCTACGGGCAAAAGTACCGTGGCTAATTATTTAGCAAGTGTATACGGGTTACCCATTTTAGATGCAGATATTTACGCCAGAGATGCAGTGTCCGAGAGTTCGGTCATTCTTAGTCAGATTACTCAACGTTATGGCAAAGAAATTTTGCTTACAGATGGTAATTTAAATCGGAAAAAATTGGCAGAAATTATTTTTAATCAATCCCCTGAACGCTCCTGGGTGGAAAATTTGATTCATCCTTATGTCAGGAATTGTTTTTTAAAAACTATTGAGGAGTCACCGCATGACACCTTAGTTTTGGTGATTCCCCTTTTATTTGAAGCGGGTTTAGAGAATCTAGTTAATGAAATTTGGGTTGTTTATTGTCAAGGTGAAATACAAAAACAACGACTAATGAGTCGCAATGATTTAACGGAAGTACAAGCAATGGCAAGAATTAACAGTCAATTACCATTAGAGGAGAAAGTTGCTCGTGCGGATGTTGTTTTAGATAATTCTTCTGATCTAGAATCTCTGTTGCGCCAAGTGGATCTGAGCATAGCTAGGTTCCACTAAACTTGAGCTAAAACGAATGCAAATGCTGGAAGTTGCAGACTAATTTCTCCTGGTACTATTTGGATTGACCCACCAGATGTTCCAAATAGTATATTAGGTTCGGGAAAATCACCATGATCATCAGGAGCTTTAAAAGAATGATTATATATATCTCTAGATCCCATATTCATAGCAGCTAGAAGACTGTATTTCTCAAGGGGATGGTGAATAAGTAAGCATAATACACTGTGATTTTCATATAATAAGGTGCGTGTGCCATTTATAATCAATTTGTATTGCCAGCGAATGTGGGCAAGTTTTTGAATTAGTAAAAAGGTGGGGTGGTTTCTATTGTAAGGTTGAAAGGTCTTGCGGTTGATTACCCCAAATTTCCAAGTGCAACTGGGATTATCAAACATATCTTCCCGCACATAGCAATCATGACCAATATAACTTGATTTTTCTTCATCATGAAACAAACCTAATGCACCGTCAAACTCTTGCTCTGTTCCTTGGTAAATAAAGGGTATTTGTGGACCTAATATTAAACAAGCTAGAGCAAAATGTAGGCGAATACGTGCTTGATCCCGGCTATGAGTGCGATTTAAAAACTCATGGAAAACTCTATTTGTGTCCTGATTTTCTAAGAACATAATATTATTTTGCCAACCTGCATAGTAGGAATGTGATGGCTGCAGAAAACCACAAAAATAGTCTGTGAGACCAGAAAGCCAATTACCATCTCCAAAAGACTGCTTAACATCATAGTAAGTGGGATAGTCAATCAAACCAGAGAACTTGGCTGGGTTGTACTCTAGTACTTGTTCGTGGGTACTACCTGCATGCTCAGCTATTTGCACAAATTCCTTTTTTCCTAGGATGTGGGCATATCTTGATATTTCTTCTACGCAAGGTTGCCAAAAATCTAAACCAATGTGACGCGCAGCATCATAGCGGAAGCCATCAATATCCGTCTCAGCAATCCAGTATTTTAAATGTTGTAGTAGTAATTCGCGAACATAATTTGTCTCCGTACGCCAGTCTTCTAAAAAACCGAATAGTCTTTGGTTAACCATATCGGTGTATTCTGGTCCATGAAAGAGTGAGGTATTCCTTGTTTCCACGGGAAAAGGCATAACTGCCAACTCATCACCCTGCACATATTTAAATTCTCCTCCTGGTGGACCACCGTATTCTGGCCAATTGATGCTGTCAGCGATGTGATTATTAACTACATCTAAAATAACGGCAATATTTAATTCATGGGCTTTTTTAACCATTTGACGTAAACATTGAAGTGTACCTAAACGGGGATCAACCATTAATAGATGAATGGGATGATAACCATGGTAACCATCAGGAGCATTGACATATATGGGACTAATAATAATTACTCCTACGCCTAGGGATTTTAAGTATTCTAGATGCTCAGTTATACCTTTTATTGTACCACCATGACTAGAATGGGGACAGGAAAGATCGTATTTTACTAAACTTAAAGGACTACGAACTATATGTTTGCTACGGGCAAATCTGTCAATTAGTATAGAATAGAACAAGCGAGAACTCCAGTCCTTGGGACTAGGTGTCATGGATATGGATGGTTCTGGTCCGTAAACATGGTGATTATTCACCAGTCCCAAAAATACAGATGAAATTTCTGTTAGGGAACGGGGTGCTTCATCGCAAACTAACAAAATTTGCGATCTTTTACTAGTATGTTCCTTACCATTAATATCTATATAACCCAGTCTATACTTACATCCCCCACCATTACCAAGGGGTGGAAGGGTCACTGAAAACATCTGGAAGCCATTTTCAGTGAAACCTTCTGTTTTTGCTATTATCCGGTCTAAATCAGAATATCCCTGACCATCATTTAACTCGCAGACCACCTGTCCCAGGTCTGGATGTTTAGATAGGTGAACACCAAATCTAATGCGGATTTTTTCTTTTGTTCTAAATACCCAATTATAGGGTGCAATATCTGGATCTAAGTGTACTTCACAGTACTCATCAAAATAACGCATAATTTAGACTAGGTTAGAGGTACTAAAATTCTTACCATAATGATTGAATTTGGTTCAGCGGACACCCTGCAAACAACAGGTTTTTAAACCAAAATATCGACCATATTCCTGGACCATAATATCAGCTGCTAGTTTAGAAGCACTAAATAGAGGGTGTTTGGACTGATCGATATTCGATCCGATGGGTCCTGATGGAGCAGTGATAAGTATTTTTTCCATGTTTTTGAGACCTTTAAGATTTTTAGGTTTTTTAGTTCGGTTTTTTCAACTTTGAATTTTGTAGGAGGTTAGCTTTCTCTTCCGGTGTCATAGATTTAATTCGTAAAAAGGCCTTAGCAATTTTTTCAGTGTTACCCAACTTGGTTTCTTTCTCAATTAGGAGAAGTGCTATTTTCTCAATAGTTACCGCATCAAAGAGTTCTCTTAATGCCAAGTCAATCCCAAACACCTTTTTGATGTATCCATGAAATTGCCCTACTAATAAAGAATGTCCCCCTAAATGGAAGAAGTTGTCTTGCACACCCACTTTCTCTACCTTCAATAATTCTTGCCACATAAGTACTAGTACCTCTTCAATAGCGTTTCTAGGTGGTAACCAATCTCTATGTTCCCTTTTGTAATTTGGCATAGGTAAGGCGCGACGATCAATCTTATTGTTGTCAGTAAGAGGAACTTGATCAATAAATACCCAAGCTGAAGGTATCATATATTCAGGCAAATACTTTTGTAAGTATAAGCGAAGATCTTCTATTGTTGGCGGTTGGGTTGTGGGGACCACATAAGCAACTAATCGTTGGTCAGCGGGAGTGTCACCAATTGCTTGGACAATAGCCTGAGTAATAGCGGGATGGCTGGATAAAATGGTCTCAATTTCTCCCAGCTCAATGCGATAACCACGTATTTTCACTTGGTAGTCTATTCTGCTTAAAAACTCAATTTCCCCATTTGATAACCGTCGAGCTAGGTCTCCAGTACGGTATAAACGCGATCCTGGCTCTTGGGCAAAGGGATCGGGAATAAATTTTGTTGATGTGAGTGTGGGGTTGTTTCTATAACCTCTCGCTAGTCCTAGACCACCAATATACAATTCTCCCACAATTCCTTCCGGTAGTAGGTTCAAACCATTGTCTAGAATGTATAAAGATGTGTTGGCAATTTCTCGACCAATAGAAATTACATCTTTGGACCTTTCCAGTTGTTTAACGCTTGACCAAATTGTGGTTTCTGTGGGACCATAAACATTCCAGAGGTTTATATTCAATTGCAAAAGCAAATTTGCTAATTCGCGTGGTATAGCTTCTCCCCCACACAGGGCACAAAACTGATTCTTGGGTTGCCAACCCGCTGTTAATAGCAGTTTCCAAGTGGTGGGAGTTGCCTGCATAATTGTAGCTTGGCTTCGCTCTAGCAAATCAGTCAGTTTAAATCCATCCTGGGCTGTTTCTTGGTTAGCAATAACTAATTTTGCTCCACTAATTAAGGGCAACAATAGTTCTAATCCTGCGATGTCAAAGGAGATTGTTGTAACGGCAACTAGTGTGTCTGTACTACCTAGTTGTAGCTGATTTTGAAAGCTCAAGAGGCAATTAACCAAGGATTGGTGCTCAATTTGTACTCCCTTGGGTCTACCCGTAGACCCAGATGTATAAATGATGTAGGCTATGCTGGCTAAATCTAATGGTCTTGGTTGAAAGAAGACGGCTATTTCTTCTTGTAGTATTGGTTCTAATAACAATACCCTAGCAGAAGATTTAGGCAATCGAGAAACAATAGAAGATTCAGTTAGTATTATTGTTGCTTGGCTATCATTAATTATCCATTCCAGGCGATTTATTGGCAAAGCTGGATCTATTGGTAAGTATGCAGCTCCAGCTTTTATAATTCCTAACAGTGCGGTTACTAAACCTGCATGGCGATCCACGCACACCCCCACTAATGTTTCTTGCGTGACCCCTAACTCTACTAGTGCTTGGGCAATTTTATTGGCTTGATCATTCAATTCGCCATAAGTTAACCATTTTTCACCTTCAAGAATTGCAGGGGACTTAGCATTCTCTGACACCTGTTGGTTAAACAGATCCGCTAGAGTCGCAACTGGTGGTTGATGCTTAATAGGTATGAGTGGGAAGGTGGGTAAACATATCTCGCCAAGAAATCTCGGTGATTTGGTCGCCAAGGTGTTTAATATATCTGTAACATGTTGTAATAATTGTTGCCGCTCCTTGGTGGTTCCTATTTTTTGGAAGGCAATTTTTAAGGTTAAATCTTTTCCTGGTAACGCGTAAAGACTTATGGGGTAATGATTTTTTTCTAGTGATTCTACATCGCTAATTATTAAATCATCATTATGGTTGCGTATTTTTTCACCTACAGGGTAGTTTTCATACACCACGATGGACTCAAATAGTGATTCACCTCTATTTATGTTACTCCAACCTTGTATATCCACCAAAGAACTATAGGAGTGTTCACTAATAGATAAAATGCGATCGCTTAATTCTTTTAACCATGTTCCTACTAGTTTGTCTGGCTCACATTTGAGACGTAAGGGTAGAGTATTAATAAATAAACCCACCATCTGTTCAAAACCAGATAATTCCGTAGGTCTTCCGGAAACTGTCACACCAAATATAACTTCATTACTACCGCTATATTTGCTGATTAAAATTGCCCAGGCTGCATTTATTAAGGTACTGACAGTAACCAGGTGTTTATTTGCATAGTTTTTGAGCTGGGCATAAACTTCCGGTTGTAGAGTAGTTTGTACAACCTGATAATCTTCTCCATTATCTAATGGATTGCTGGTTAATCCTATTTTAGTTACAGAGTCTAAACCCGCTAATTGATCGCGCCAAAAAACCTCTGCTTGCTCAATTGGCTTTTGATTTAACCAGACAATAAAATCCCGATAATTAGGGACTGGTGGCCACTTCAAAAATTGATGCTTTTGCTCTGCTTGGTAAAAGGAAATAACATGTTGAAAAACTAATGGCAAGGACCACCCATCTATTAATACGTGATGGTGTGTCCAACAAAATCGCCATTTTGCCTTGTCAGTTTTTACCAAAATTAACCTCATCAAGGGTGCCCTTTCAGTTGACAAACCCTGTTGACGATCTTCCATTAATAAATCTGACCATTTTTGCTCCCAGTCATCAGTACCGCACCAATCTTGATAAACAAAAGGCAAATTCACGCTGCTATGTACTCTAGCTAAAGGACGGGGAAGGGACTGCCAAATGTAGGATGTGCGCAGGATAGAATGATGATTAATGCAGTTTTCCCAAGCTGACTTAAATATTTCCACATTTAAGTCTCCCGTGATTTTGCCTGTTACTTGTTGTAGATAAATGTCTTTTTCAATTTCATAGTTAGCATGAAAAATAATACCCTCTTGAACTGGTGCAAGAGGATAGATGTCTTGCAAATCACTTATTCCACTAACAGCAATATTTAATTGTTCCTGATTTAAATTAGCCAAGGGAAAATCTTCGGGATTCCAACGGACAAGTTTTTGTTCGCTACCCATTAACAAGTTACGTAAACATTGTTGATAGGTATGCAGCAAATTACGAATAGTTTGTTCCCGGTGTAAGTTGGTGCTAAAACCAAAACGTATTTCCAGTTTCCTATTCACAATGAGACCAGTTATTTCCAATTGGAAGGTACGTTGATTTTCAGGATGTCGAGAAATCCCCGAATCTTGTGTTGCGGGTGTGAAAGGTGCATCAGCTGGAATTTGCTCATCAAACTGTCCCAAATAGTTAAAGATAATTCCTTGGGGGATGGGAGGCAAAATTTCCCCATGTTCTGGTTTTTGACTGAGAATACCGTAGGATAAACCATTATTAGGTATTCCATTTAGCTGTTCTTTAAGACCCGACAAGTTATCTAAGACATTGGAATTTACAGTTGTTATTCTAAAGGGAAAAAGGGAAGTAAACCACCCGACAGAGTCAGATATATCCAGATCTAAACTACTTCCTCGACCATGGGTTTCTAAAGCAATAACTATTTCCGATCTCCCAGTCCACTCTCTCAGTGTTGTTGCGAGTGCTGTAAGTAAGATTTCTTGAATGCTCACTTTACGGGTACGGGAAATTTCCAACAACATTTTATTAGTTTCTGTTTCTGTGAGAGCAAACTCAACTTGAGCAGCTGAATTTTCTTTGTTATCTGCTATTTTTTCAGGAAAATCTAGGGGTAGAGTAAAGTCACGGACTGCTTGTTTCTGCCAAAATTCCAGATCTACTTCCCAAGTAATATGGCTCATGTTGCGTAGATAACGACTCCACTGGGGAAAACTCACACTTGGCTTTGCTTGAAAGGAAGATAGGGATTGATCTTGAGTAACATTTCTCATACTCCCAACCAGATCCTGTAAAATTACACGCCAAGACACACCATCAACGATGAGGTGATGAATAATTAATAGTATTTTATCAGGTGTAGTTGCTGCTGTTTGAAAATAAACTACACGGAATAACTTCCCAGTTTCCAGGTTCAATTGTCCCTGAAACTGTGTAGCTAGGGTTTGGAGGTGGGTAGATAATTCAATTTCTGGAATATCCGTTAGATCAACAACGTCCACATTTAAATGCTGACTATCATTATCCAATTCTTGTATCCATCCCTTTTCCGTTTGACGGAATTTTAATTTGAAAGCGGGATGTTTGCCCATTATTTGATTAACAGCTTTTTGTAAATCTCCAGTAGTAATCTGTGCTTTTACATCCAACAAAACTGCTTGATTCCAATAATGGGGATGTGGTAGGGATTGCTTAAAAAACCATTCTTGAATAGGGGTTAACGGAATTTCTCCTGTTTCAACAGTTGGCAGTTGAGAAAAGTTATCTTCTTTCCTTACATGATTTGCTAAATCGGCTACCGTAGGGTATTTGAACAGATCTTGGGCCGTGAAATAAATACCCAAGTCTCTGGCTTTGGCAATAATTTGTAGCCCGATAATTGAATCACCACCCAACTCAAAGAAGTTTTCACGAGTACCCAAACGAGGTAATCTTAACACCTGTTGCCAGAGTTTAGTTAATATTTTTTCAGTTTCGCTTTCGGGGGGAACATATTCTTGAGATACTGTTGTTTCTACAACTTGTGGATCAGGTAAAGAATTAATATCAATTTTTCCATTGGGTAACAATGGCCAACTATCAATACTAATAAATAAGTTAGGAATCATATATTCCGGTAAAATCTGTACCAATTCCAGGCGCAGAATTTTTTGCCAATTGTTCGGTGTATTTAACCGAGGTTGTACGTAAGCTACCAGATAATTTAATCTGTCGGAACTGGAAATTTGGGAACCAGAAATTACTTTAACTAATGCACGATTTACCCAAGACTGTGCCTCTAGTGCGGCAACAATTTCACTAGTTTCAATGCGGAACCCGCGTACTTTTATTTGTTGATCTATACGTCCGAGAAACTCTATATTACCACCCGGTAAATAACGAGCACGATCTCCTGTATCATACATTCTCTGTCCTGGGACAAAAGGATCGGGTAAAAATCTTTCCGCAGTCATTCCTGGTGCGTGCCAATAACCACGCGCCACTTGGGATCCTGACACGAAGATATTCCCTGGTGTTCCTATGGGTACAGGTTGGAGTAAGGAGTTGAGAATATATAATTTCACATTGGTAACTGGTTGACCCAAGGGAATCTGGTCAAGATTGGCAATATTGTCATTTTCCTGACAGTTGTGGAAGGTAACGTCAATTGTAGTTTCCGTCGGACCATAAAGATTAATTAGAGGAATAGGTAATTTTTCCTGAAACTTCTGCCAAACTCTGTTTTTGAGAACCTCACCACCACTAAATACCAACCTCAAACTGCCACAATGCTCTAGTTCAGGCTCACCCAAAACTACTTCCAGCAAACTGGGTACTAATTGGAACAAGGTGACTTTTTCTTGTTGTATAGTTTTTACCAAGTATGCTGGATCTTGGTGTCCTCCTGGTTTAGCCATGACCAGTTTTCCACCTACCATCAATGGTGTCCAAAATTCCCAAACGGAAGCGTCAAAACTGAAGGGGGTTTTTTGCAGGACTATATCAGCATTAGTTACACTGAACTTGTCTACAAACCAAGTTTGATGGGATACTAAAGCTCCATGGGAAATGGCTACTCCCTTGGCCTTACCAGTAGATCCGGAAGTAAAAATAATGTAGGCAATATTATCAGGAAAGACGGAGACATTTAAATTTTCCTGAGAATGCTCCTCAATTTCTCGGTGTTGAGTGTCAACAAAAATGGTTTTCTGGGAATTTTGGTGGTAATTGACTTTTAAATCTGAACGAGTCAGAAGCAAATCAAGGTTCCCATCTTCTAACATGGATTGGATGCGGGCACTAGGGTAATGAGGATCTATGGGAACATAACAACCACCTGCTTTCATTACTCCCAACATGGCACAAACCATATCTAGGGAACGTTCCAAACAAATACCCACAGGTTTTTCTTGGGTTATACCTTGGGACTGCAAGAAATGTGCCAGCTGATTAGCTTTTTGATTTAACTGCTCGTATGTCCAACCTTCCCCCTCACAAATAACTGCTATCTCTTTGGGCCTGACTGCTGCTTGTTGAGCAACAATTTGATGAACTGGTGTAATTGTTGGACGAGAAGTTGATAGTTGTTTCTCATAAATAAATTCCTGTGGCGCTAATGAAAATTCCCTATTTCCCACACAGTTTTCACTCACCAGTTCTGAGCAAAGCTGATAGTAATTAGCAATATTATCAACTTGGTCTTGAGTAAATTCAGCATGGCTATAGGCAATATTCAGGCTTATATTAGCCGATGCAACTTCCTGGTTCCAAGTAACCGCAAAGGGGATATTGGTTTCTTCAAAAGATGTTGATTTTAATAACTCTACCTCACGCCAATTTAATAATCCTTGGTAAACATGAAAATGAATGAAATTCAAGGATGTTTCATATAGGGGAAGACCACCATTTAGTCTTTGCACTTCTGGTAGAGGAAATCGACGATTTGCTACTAATGCTTGTTCAGCTAACCATGTTGCCTTAATCAAATCTACCCAAGAACCATGAGGTAGTCGTAACCGTAATGGTAAGGTATTTAAGAATAGACCCAAAACTTGGTCGCCATCTGTTGTGTCAGGTCTACCATTACTAACTAATCCTGTCACTATTTCTTCATCTCCTGAAAACACAGACAGAATGTGTAAATGTATTGCCAACAATACAGTTCTCAACGGTACGCCTAATTGGTGAGCCACATCTTTTAAACCTTGGGAAGTTGTCTGTGATAAGGTGATATCAACTTTTCCAATGGTGGGGTGCATTTTGGGAAGGTTTTTTCTTGGTAAGCGAGGCAATTTAGTCAAGGGAATATCTTCTAGCTGTTGTTGCCAAAATTCCCTTTGTTTTTTATCTTGTAAAGCTTCTTGTTCCAAGGCAATAAACTGGGAATATTCCAAACCGGTTTGAGGTGATAAACTGGGGACACCTCTACCCATTAAGTGTAAGTATAAACCTGTTAAGTCAGTTAAAAATTGCGCCAAACTCCAACCGTCCATAATGGCATGATGGAACACTAAGGTAGCCTCAACTACATCCTCACTTAACTGATGAATAAAAAACCGAATTAATGGTGGATTTTTGTAATTAAAACGACTTTGTTGTTCTCCCTCAATAAAGACTCTAAGATAATCATCTTGTGCAGATGGGGATAAATTAGTGAGGTTTTTAAAAATAACCCTTCCCGATACATCTTTAATAATTGCTTGTAAAGGTTGACTAAATTCTCCCAGAAAAAATGCCGTCCTCAGCACTGGATGTCTGGTAAACATCTGACTATAAGCCTGTTCCCAAACTTGTAGATTAAAAGGTATGCGAATGCGGAAGCTAAAAAGATCTTGATAAGTTGTAGAAGTTTGGGAATATTCAGTGTGAAACCACATTCCTGCTTGTAATTGTGCCAACGGATAAGCATCATCGGCTATATTGGTGAGTTTCTCTCTATCTTCAGTAGCAATTAAACCAAATGGTTCCTGATAATAATCCTGTTTTTTTCCACCAGATAGTGGTTGTAAGGTTGTTTCCAAATCCGTTGCTAGATCTGCTAGAATGGGATGGGTAAATATATGCTCAATCTTCAGGTTGAAACCTGCTGCTTGGGCTAGAGAACAAACTCGAATACTACGGATTGAATCCCCACCTAAAACAAAATAATTATCAAATCTACCAACTCTCTCAACTCCTAAAACTTGCTGCCAAATGGATGCCAACTTCCGCTCAATTTCTGTCTCTGGTGCAGCAAATTCAATCCCTATATTTTCCCTTTTCATCTCGGGAATAGGTAAAGATTTTCTATCTATCTTACCGTTAGCAGTTAGGGGAAACTTATCCAGATAAACAACCTGGGAAGGGATCATGTAGTCAGGTAAAGACCGTTGTAGATGATCGCGGATATCTTTGATAGTCGGTTGTTTTTCAGGAGAGCAAACTAAATAGGCAATTAACCGATTCTCACCTGTTTCTATGTCAGTTGTAACCAGGACAATATTTTCATGAACATCAGAAATCTCAGCCAGGACATTTTCAATCTCCCCAATTTCAATCCGGAAACCCCGGATTTTCACTTGGTAATCTATGCGTCCTAAATATTCTAAATCCCCATTAGGAAGGAATCGACCCAGATCCCCTGTGCGATAGAGACGGCAATTCGGTCTAAATCTGGCCTCTATAAATCTTTCTGCTGTTAATTCTGGACGGTTCAAGTAACTATGGGCAACTCCCGCTCCACCAATATACATTTCCCCAATTACCCCTGTTGGTAGCAGGTTGCCATCAGCATCCAGAATGTAAATATCTAAATCCGGAATTGGTTCACCAATTAAACTACCAGATAAGTTGTCTATATCTTGTTTGCTAATTGGTCTATAGGTTACATGAACTGTTGTTTCTGTAATCCCATACATGTTAACCAACCGCGTTTGATTGTCTCCATATTTTTCAAACCAAGGAGATAAACTCCCCAAATTTAGGGCCTCACCACCGAAAATTACATAACGTAAATTGTCAAGATTACAATTTGAGTCTGCAACTGCTAACAACTGGGCAAAAGCTGAGGGAGTTTGATTGAGAACTGTAACTTTCTGCTCCTCTAATAATCTCAGAAAAGTTTGGGGATCCCGACTTACGCAATAGGGAACAATTACCAATCTACCACCATATAGCAAAGCTCCCCATATTTCCCATACAGAAAAGTCAAAGGCAAAAGAATGGAAGAAAGTCCAAACATCTTGTTGATTAAATTTAAACCAATGCTCTGTACTTTTAAATAGCCGGGTCAGATTCTTGTGAGTGACCAATACCCCTTTTGGCTTACCTGTTGAGCCAGATGTATAAATAATATAAGCCCCTGAATTCGGGGTTACATTGTCTGTGTCTATAGGTTCAGCACTTGTTTTTAAATAAGCTGCATCTTCAACATCTAAACAAACTCGGGTAATACCATTTGGCAATTCTTGGCTGGTGTTAGTTGTGGTGATAATTACTTCTGCACCACAGTCTGTAATGGTAAATTCAATCCTGTCACGGGGGTAACTCGGATCTACTGGAACATATATACCCCCTGCTTTCACCACACCTAACATGGAAATGATTAATTCGGGAGTCCGGTCTAAACAAATTACCACTCGTTTCTCACTACCGATTCCCAGAGATTTTAAATGGCGAGCTATGGCATTAGATCGTTCTTCTAATTCTCGGTATGTCAGTGTTTGATTTTCATAGGTTAAAGCTATACGTTCTGGATATTTACTGGCAGTCTCAGCAAACATCTCATTAATAGTAGTATATGAAGAATTAGTTTGTTCTCTTTTGTTTTTTATCTGTTGCTTTTCTTGGTGACTCAACAAGGATATGTCTTGCAATAACGATTGAGGATGATTCGCCATGTTTAATAATAAATTGCTAAACTGGTCTAGCAATAATTTCATGGTTGTGTCACTAAAACGATTCGTATTATAACTTAGTTTAATAGCAATTGTATCACTGGGAATGACAACTAAGGTAATAGGATAATGAGTGGTCTCTAAGAAATGGGACTCTGCTACATTTAAACCAAAATCACTAATTTTTAATAACTTATCAACGGGGAAATTCTCAAAAGCTAGCAGGGTTTCAAACATCTCACTTCCTGCGGGAATATCACTCCATGCGCGAATATCTGATAAACTTGTGTGTTCAAATTGACGCATTGAAGCTGCCTGGAATTGTAAATTTTGTAACCAAGTATTCAGAGTTTGATCTCCTGATATGGCAACCCGGAATGGTAAAGTATTGATGAATGGCCCAATCATTTGTTCTACCCCGGGAATTTCCGGAGGTCTACCAGCAACTGTAATTCCATACACAACATCATTACTGCGACTGTAACGGTTGAGCAATATTGCCCAAGCTCCCTGAATTACGGTATTTAGGGTAACGCTACAATTTCGTGCTAATCTCCCTAATAAATCTGTTATTTCTGGTGATAATTGTTTGGTGATTTCACCACCTTTGAATTTAGGATTTACTCTGCTTTTTGAGGTCATTAGTAAGGGTGTAGCACTTTCAAACCCTGACATGTATTGCTGCCAAAAAATTTTGCTCTCTTGCAAATCTTTCCGTTTTAACCAAGCTATAAAGTCTCCGTATGGACGTCTATTTGGTAGGGCGACTTCTATATTTTCTTTAGCTGCTTTGTGTAAGGTGAGGAATTCCTTAAGCAAGATGGGCCAAGACCACCCATCTAAAATTATATGGTGATGACTCCATACCAAATACCATACATCTTCCCTAAAACGAATTAAGGTAACTCGCATCAATGGGGGACGATTCAGAACAAATCCTTTGCGTTTATCTGCTTCTAAAAAATCTTGCAGGCGGTGTTTTTGTACGTCATCGCTTAGTCCCCTCCAGTCTTCCTCTTCTATATTAAATTTTAGGTGACGAAATACAACTTGTACAGGTTCACTTTGCCCTTTAGTAACGATTGCAGTTCGTAAAATGGCATGACGATCTACCAAAGTCTGCCAAGCTTGACGCACTGCAACTGTAGAAACATCCCCTTCTAATCTACAATGTAATTGTTCAAAATATACTCCCGATTCTGGTTCATATATGGTGTGAAATAAAAGTCCCTTTTGTAATGGTGTCAGGGGGAAAATATCTTCGATTTTGTCTTTGAGTCCAGCCATGAAATTTTACCTTTTTTTGATTTATTTAAATGGGCTTTTTATTTATCTACAGGAGGTTTTAATCATTCTAAATCCTCTAGAAGCTCTCCAAGTTCGCTTTCTGATAAATCCACCAATTGGAAATCAGAAGCACTATAAAATGACGAGTTAGCCGAATCGGAATTAGTGAGATACAAACCTAAACTTTGTAAATATGTTTTCGCTATATTCTCGATAGTTTGATCATAATGTATATTCCTACTATAAGACCATTCAACTTGCAAAATCTTATCCTGTATTTTGGCATTGATAGCTAAAATATGGGTACGCTGTTGTAAGGCAAATACGCCTGCTCCTACGGGAGCATCACTGACACTAAAGTTATGATTATCCCCTAATGGACTGTCCAGGCTACCTAGATAATTAAAACTAATATCAGCATTTTTACTCTCTTTTAAAGGCTGATTTAGGTTGAGATAACGTAGTAACCCAAAACTAATTCCATGGTGAGGAATCGTTCGTAATTGGTTTTTAATCTCTTTGAGGAGAATTTCATGATTGTCTGGATTGGTTGGTTGTTTAAGCAAGATAGGATAAAGACAGGTAAACCACCCCACTGTTCTAGAAAGATCCAAGTTATGGCCTATGTCTTCCCTACCATGTCCTTCTAAGTCAATCAGCCACTGATCCGATTTGTATATACTGATGAGGGTATTTAATAATGCAGCTAACATAATTTCCTGCACGCTAGCGTGATAGGTAACAGTCGCTTGTTTTATCAGTGTTACGGTTTGTTCTGCAGTAAGGTAAGTGGATATAATTGCCGTGCTATCCACAGAATTATTGCCTGACTTATCCACAGGTAGGGGAGTAATTACAGCATTCAGAATATCCTTCCAGAATGGAGTATCTTGAGTCATTTTGGAGGATGCCAAGCTGTGTAAGTGTGTAGTCCATGACCTATAGGATGCTGTTTTTACAGGTAGAGAAAGGGGGGAATTAGGTTGTTGTAGTTGGTCTAGTTGATCTATAGTTTGTTGGTAGGCCTGATTTAAGTCTTCTAGCAAAATACGCCATGACACCGCATCTATAATTAAATGATGAGCAAATATAAACAGCACGTCACCATAATTATTCAAGTTTCTACCGCAGAGAATTCTTATTAATGGCGGTCTGTCAAGTTTAAAACTGCTATGTTCTGTTTCTAATGCTGAATTTAAAAATGCCAGGTGGGTAGTTGGTAAATAATGGCTAAAATCTATAATTTTCACATTGGGACTTTTGGCCTCACCCACATAGAACTGTTGCCATTCCCCTTCATTTTCGGCAAACCCAATGCGGAAAATATCGTGATGAGATACCAAGGTATGTAGGGCTACTACTAATGCATCCGTGTTTACGGGTTGTTTGCAAGTCAAGGCCACAGACTGATTCCAGTGATGGGGATGGAGAAAGTTTTGGGCAAAAAACCAATTCTGAATGGGGGAAAGGGGAATAAACCCAGTTAAAGGCTCAACAATTTCCGTTTGCGTTTCCATCAATTTAGCCCTGGTGGCTATGCGGGAAAGGGTTTGTCCCTCGAAAATATCTTTGGGGCTAATTTCCCACCCTGCTGCACGAGCGCGAGTTACCATTTGTAAGCTGATAATTGAGTCTCCCCCCATTTCAAAGAAATTATCCTGCGGATTAACGGTTTCTAGTCCCAGTAATTCTATCCAAATTTGGGCGAATATTTGTTCTATATCCGTTTTGGGTATGACTTCCGTACTTGAAAAATCGGGTGTTGCTAACCTCTGGCGGTCTATTTTACCATTGGGAGTTAGGGGCCATTCATCTACCACTATGACCGCACCCGGAATCATATAATCAGGTAATATTTTGGCCAGGTGTTCTTTTAAATCATTTGGTTGTTCCCTACCCTCCACTGGTTTTATCAAAGCGTATCCCAGAATACGATTACGTCCTATTAAATCTGTCCGCAGTACAGCTAATGCACTCTCTACAGCCTCGTGTTTAGTTAAAGCCGCTTCTATCTCTCCTAACTCTATACGATAACCGTTAATTTTAACTTGATTATCATAACGCCCTATAAAGCGAATGTTACCTTCTGGATCATAAACAGCGCGATCGCCAGTTTTATAAAGCCTAGATCCTGGTGTTTTGGTAAAGGGATGGGGAATAAATAAAGCTGCTGTCAAACCAGGGCGTTGTAAATAACCACGTGCTAAACCAATGCCCCCGATATAAATTTCACCGATCACACCGGGAACAACTGGCTCTAAAAATGAGTCCAGAAGGTAAATTTCCACATTGGGGATTCCTTTGCCAATACTTGGTTCCCCAAGCAAGTGGGTACAGTCTATTAAACTGGCACACACTGTTGCCTCTGTGGGTCCATAAGCATTAAAACATCTCCGTTGCCCTCTACCCCAGCGCCGTAGCAAATCTCCAGAAACAGCTTCTCCAGCCAAAATCAAGGTCTGTAATCGAGGCAAGTCTTGGGTATCAATTGATGCTACTAACGATGGAGGAAGGGTGACATGGGTAATTTCCCAGTTTGTTAATTTCTGCCACAGTTCGGAACCAGGAGAACGATGTGCCTGGGATTGTATATATAACACAGCCCCACTACCCAAGGACATAAAAATCTCCGCTATAGCAGAGTCAAAATTCAAAGCAGCAAATTGATAGACACGACTTTTTGCTGTGACACCAAAACTCATTGTCTGACATTGCACCAGGTTTTGAATTCCAGAGTGGGTAACTAAAACACCTTTTGGATTACCAGTAGACCCAGATGTATAAATTACATAAGCCAAATTTTCCGGTCTCACCTTTAAATTCAACCTGGGATGATTCCCCTTTGATTCCAAATTCCTAATATTTAAGACTTGGAGATTTTCTTGTAATGGCAATCCTATGATGTTGTTAGTCAATATTACTGATACTTGACTATTTTCTATAATAAATCTTAGCCTATGATCAGGATAACTACGATCCAAAGGTAAAAATGCTCCACCAACTTTTAATACTGCCAATAGGGAAATAATATACTCAATACCAGGGTCAAAATACAACCCAACTATGGACTCATAAGCAATGCCAGTATCTACCAGTTGAGTCGCTAGATTGTTAGCACGGTTTTCCAGCTCACCATAGGTAATGCTATACTCATCACAAACCACAGCAATGGAATCAGGTTGGAGATCAGCATAGGACTCAAATAACTGATGGGCAGTTTTAAACCCTCCCTCTATTATAATATTACTCTCAGAAGCATTGATTAATCCTTCCCGTTCAGAAATTGACAAAGCAAGAACTTGCGCTAGTGTTTGTTCTGGTTTTAATGTCATATTGACGATGATATTACGAAAACGTAATATCAAATTTTCTGCAGCATTACCTGACAAAAACTTTGTTTGATAGTTTAGCTTTAACAACAACCCCTGATCAGGAATGACACCCACAGTTAACGGGTAATTAGTTCTTTCATAGAATTGAATGTCATCAACCCTGAAATCCGGTAACTGTTTCTTTAAATTTTGGTCAACAGGATAATTCTCAAACACCAGCAGACTTTCAAACAAAGCTAAACCTGCTAGATTCAAATCTTTTTGGATATCAGCCAATTTGCTATATTCATACTCCCGCATTTCCAAATGTTGCTGTTGAATATTTTGCAACCAATCAGCAAGGGATAGACTAGGGTCAATTTTCACTCGCATTGGCAAAGTATTGATGAAAAGTCCCACCATATTTTCCATGTTCGATAATTCTGGCGGTCTACCAGCAACAGTTACACCAAACATCACATCTTCACCTGCACCATGCTTTTGTAAGCACATTGCCCAAGCACCCTGAACAATTGTATTTAGCGTTAACCTTTGACTCTGGGCCATTTTTTGCACTAGATCAAATTCTAAGTCATCTAATCGTAATTCTACCTCTCGATATGCACTGGAATTATTTTCTAGGTCAGGAATTTCCCAGGCTAAACGAGTACCAGTAGAAATCCCTACCAAATATTTTTGCCAAAATTGTTTAGCCCTTAGTTGATCACGACCTGTTAGCCATTGGATATAATGTCGGTAGGGAGGAACAGGTAGCAAGGAGTGGGGAACTCTTTCAGTAGCTGATTGGTATACGCTTAGTACCTCTTTAAAAATAACTGGTAATGACCAACCATCAAGAATAATATGATGATGACTCCACAACCATTGCCATGTGGAATCGTCCAGACAAATAAGAGTAAATCGCATCAGAGGACTATCATTGAGATTAAATCCCTGCTCCTTATCTTTCACTAAGTATTCGCCCATTTTCTCTATCTGTTGTGCAGGGGATAGGTCGCGCCACTCCTTATAAATCAGTGAAAATCCAGTTCCCTTGTTGACAATTTGCAGGGGTTGATCTTGCTCTTCCCAAACAAAACAAGTACGTAAAACTGGGTGTCTGTCTACAATGACTTGCCAAGCATAGGCAAATTTATCAACATCCAATTTACCAATTATCTTCCCAGTTACTTGCTCAAAATAAATTCCTTGATCTGGTTCATAGATGGCATGGAACAGCATTCCCTGCTGCAAAGGAGAAAGGGGATAAATATCTTCTAAATGGGGATATTGATTTTGCAAAATATCCAATTTTGACTGGTTAAGTTGCGCAAGGGTAAAGTCTGTAGGTGTGTACTCACCCACACCCACCTCTGTACAGAAGTTCACGACTTTTAGGAGATTACTCTTGAAATCAGACACCCAGCGATTAATAGTTGATGCTTGGTGCAAATTAGAACTATATAACCAGTCAATACGCAATTCTCCTTCCACAACAATAGCATTAACATCAATGATGTGGGGACGTGTAGCTTGGGGATCTCTGGTAGGTAATCCTTGAGAATTTAATAGGGTAAAAAATTTATGTCTAGCACCACCCTCGTTTCTCACTTGACCAAGATAATTAAAGCTGATTTCAACTGCTGATGCTAACAACGGTTTTGTTTCCTGATCAAGATATTTTAAAATTCCATAACCAAACCCACGTTGGGGAACAGCACGCAATTGTTCTTTGACACTTTTAATAATTTCTCTAATAGCTTCCGTTTGAGAATCACCTTTTGGCAAATCCAAACTCACGGGGTAGAGAGTAGTAAACCAACCCAGAGTACGGGTAACATCTAAATCTGAAGATAATTCCTCTCTACCATGACCCTCTAGCATAATTTGGACGTAGGAATTTTGGGTTATGTCTGCCAGAGTTTTTCCCAGAGCAGCAATTAATAATTCCTGAGGGTTAGTCCGGTAGGTTTTATTAGCTGTAGTCAGCAAAGTTAGAGTTTCTTTTGCTGTCAATTGGCAACTAACTGTGCTCACAGAATACTCTAGATTTTCAGCTAGGGACTCGGGAAAATCTAATGGTAGTTTTGCCGTTTTCCTAGCCAGGGTGTTTTGCCAAAACAACTTTTCACTCTGAATATTATAGGAGTTGACGTAGCCATGTATGAACTCACACCATTTTTGCCACGAGGTAGTCTTAAAAGACAGTTTATTGCCACCAATTACGTCAACTAAATCTTGTAGCAAAATCCTCCAAGACACACCATCAATAATCAAGTGATGGATGACAATCAATAATTGTGACGGGCGATTCGCTCCCAGATTGAACCACTTTACCATGTAAACTGGTCCCTCGGTCAAATTTAGCGATTTCTCACTTTTTTCCCTGACCTCCTTCATGATTGAATTTTGCTCAATTTCACTTTTTAAGTCCAGATCAACTACCTCCCAAGGAAATCCATCATCTTGATCCTTCTCTACATAAAATTGCCGCCAACCTTGCGACTCCTTTTGAAACCTAAGTCGGAAATTATCGTGGTAGGCAAAAACCACCTTGATTGCTGTTGCTACTTGGGTCACCTGCAAAGAAGGATCTACCTGTAGTAACAAGGTTTGATTCCAATGATGGGGATTAGAAAGTTTGAGATCAAAAAACCACTGTTGGATTGGACTCAGGGGAACTTCACCTGTGGGTATATTATTATTTTCAGCTGCGGCAAAACTTTGCAGATCGGTTTGTTCTTGTATTGCCAGGGCCAATCTCTGGACAGTTTGTTGTTCGAAAATTTGCTTAGGGGTTAATATCCAACCTTGGGAACGCATTTCTGTGATCACCCGCAACGCTAAAATGGAGTCACCACCCAAGTCAAAGAAGTTATCCTCAATGCCAATCTCTTCTATACCTAAAACCCGTTGCCAAATGTGACATAACGCCTTTTGTGCATCAGTTTCAGGAGGGATAAAACTCCTTTTTGTGGTTGACTGATCCCAATCGGGTAAGGGTAAAGCTCCACGGTTAATTTTGCCTTGATTGGTCAAAGGTATGGCATCTAAAAATACAAAAGCTGCTGGAACCATATAATCAGGTAAACTCTCCTTTAGAGCTTTCCTTAATTCATTTCTATCAATTTCATTATTATTTATACTTCTCAGGACAATATAGGCTACTAATCTCCGGTCTTGATCTGAGGTTGAGTGGACAGTGACCACAGATTCAGATACTTGGGTTAATTTATTTATAGCTGCTTCAATTTCCGCCAATTCAATTCTAAACCCACGTATTTTCACTTGGGAGTCACAACGTCCCAAATATTCAATATCACCATTTCTCAATCTTCTGGCCAAATCTCCGGTACGATACAATCTAGCCCCCGGTTTTTGACTGATAGGGTTGGGAATAAATCTTTCTGCTGTCAAAGAAGGGCGGTTTAGATATCCTCTTGACACACCCATTCCTCCTACATAAATTTCCCCAGCAACTCCATAAGGTACCGGTTCAAAATATCTGTCTAGTATGTATAGACACAAATCAGGAATAGGTATACCAATTACACTACCACGGTTTTCTAAAATGTCTTCTGCCAAAATTTGACGATAAGTAACGTGAACCGTAGTTTCCGTGATTCCATACATGTTAATCAGCCTGGGATGACTATCACCATAACGTTCAATCCAAGGTTTAAGACTTTGCAGTTCTAATGCTTCTCCACCAAAAATAATTGCCCTCAAATTATTCAAAGGATGGGTGAATTCTTGATCAGCTCTGATCAGTTGACGAAAAGCTGAAGGGGTCTGATTGAGAATGGTTACCTGTTGGGTTGCTAAAAGCTGTCTAAAATCATGGGGAGAACGACTTTCAAGATAGGGAACTATTACTAATTTACCACCATACAATAATGCTCCCCACATTTCCCACACTGAAAAATCAAAGGCAAATGAGTGAAACATTGTCCATACATCTTTCTCATTAAACTCAAACCATTTTTGAGTGTTTCTCATTAATCGGAGGACATTTTTATGAGTAACTAAACAGCCTTTTGGTTTTCCTGTGGAACCACTGGTGTAGATAATATAGGCTGCTTGTTCCGGGAAAATCTTCGAGATTGGATGCACCAATTGGTTGGTAGGTTTCATGGTGTCAATTAACAAAAGTTCTGGTATTTCCCCGGGAATTTTTGCTCTTAAGGGTTCCGTGGTAATTACCAACCTAATACCACTATCTTGGGCTATGAAGTTGAGTCTCTCTGCTGGATATTGGGGATCTAAGGGAACATAAGTTGCACCACATTTTAAAACTGCTAGGATGGAAGCTACTAATTCCAGACTACGTTCTTGGAAAATTCCTACTCTGGTTTCTGCGCCTACTCCTTTTTCGATTAGGTGACTTGCCAACTGGTTTGATATCTGATTTAATTTCTGATAAGTTAATGTCCTTTCTGATTCAATTAGAGCAACTTTTTCCCCATAAGTGTTTACTATATGACTAAAAACATCAACTAAATTTGTCGCTTCAACTTCTTGATCACTGGCACTAGATCCAAAAGACAACAGTTCTCTTCTTTCTTCTGTATTTAGCCAAGGTAAAGTATCAATTTTAGTGTCGAGGTTCCCAATAACTGCACTTAAAAGTTGCTCATAATGTCTTAATATATCCTCGGCTGTATGGGCTGTAAATAAATCTGTATTATACTCTAATGCGGCTATCCATCCTTTTTCAAATGTGGGTTCTAGCATTAAACTAAGATCAAATTTGGCTCCCCCGTTATCTAAATATACAGGTTGAACCGTCAACCCAGGTAACTTAATTTCTTCAATCGGTGCATTCTGTAGAGCGAAAAGACTCTGAAAAACCTGGGAGTGGGCAGGATCCCTTGTGATATTCAGTTTATCAATTATTATTTCCAATGGAACTTCTTGATTAGCAAAAGCCTCCACACAGGTTGAGGCCACTTGTTGCAACACCTGTTTAAAAGAAAGTTGACCCGTTAAACTGCAAACTATGGGTAGGGTGTTGATAAAACAACCAATCAAATTTTTCAATTCACCCCTGTTGCGATTAGCACAAGGAGTACCAATGATAATATCCGTTTGTCCAGAGTAACGAAACAAGAGAATTTGATACACCGCCAATGTGACCATAAAGAATGTAACCCCCTCTTTTGCGGCCACAGCTTCTAAGGAATCTATTAAATCCCTGGGTAGGGTTTTACGCAATACTGCACCACTAAAGGTCTGTAAGGCGGGACGATTTTTATCTGACGGTAAATCTAGAATCGGTAATGGTAAGGCTAATTTCTTTTGCCAATATGCTAATTGATCTTGAATTCTTTGTGTTTGTAAATAGGTCTCTTGCCACTCGGCGTAATCTCCATATTGAATTGGTAGTTCGGGTAATGAAATTTCTGCCCTGGAAACATACAACTGAGTTAATTCCTGAATGAATATACCCAAAGACCAACCATCACTAATGATGTGGTGAAGATTGACTAAAAGGATATGTTCTTTATTTGATATTTTATAGAGCGTTGCTCTCAACAATGGACCTTTAATTAGATCAAACAACTGACGAGATTCGTCCTCTAAGATTTTTTTAATGGTTAGTAATCGGTCATAATCAGACCATTTTTCCGGGGGCAATTCTAGGGTCCTATGTTGTAAATGAAACTGTTGTTCACTACGAACCAACTGTACAGGTTCACCATTTTCTAGCGCAAAAGTGGTTCTGAGAATTTCGTGACGATTGATAATGTAGCGAAAACATTTCTCTAGAAGAGTAAAGTCTAGGTCACCCAATAAATTTAACCCTATGGGAATATGATAGGCCGTATTGCCCGTAAACATTATTTCCCGGTACCAAAATTGTTTTTGACTTACAGACAGGGGCAATACGTAAACTTCCATGGTTTAAGTGATTAGTATTCGTTACAATTAGAAAGGAGTAGTCGCTTCCCTTAAGATAATATCGAAGAACTGGTGAAGATTTAGGGGAGATTTGGTGTAGAAATCGGGGAGAATGTTGTGGTTTTTTGACAATTAATCTAAAGGAATAGTTTAATGGTGTAGCCCAAAACCCTTGGAATAAGTACCCAGGCAAATTTAATTTTACATATTCATTGAAGAAATAATTTCTGTAAGGGTTATCTGTTAGGTCTTTTCAGTTATCAGTTCCCTCCCTGAACTGCGAAATTTATTTTGCACGACCACTTAATAGTACAAAACCTATTAAATTTAACAACTCTTGCCTTTTTTAACCTTTCGCTACGTAGTTATAAATTTCCCCGCCGACTTACTTACTTTAAATTTACATCCTTTTGTCTAAGGATATTTATCCAATAGTCATGGTCAACATTCTGATCGCCTGTCACTAGTTCTTCGGAAGTGGGGTTGCTTCTCATAAAGTCTACCAATAACACAATCCGCGTTTTATTAGATCTATTCCAGGCTTCATGTTCGTAAGTATCGTCAAAAACTAAGCATTTCCCCTCCTGCCAATTTTTAGTTTCCTTATCCACTCTGATAGCACAATTGTTATCAGGTACAACCACACCCAGATGACAGCGAAGAACTGCTTTGCTCACGCCAAAATGGGGACCTATATAAGTCCCTGGAGCTAAAGAAGAGAATCCAGCTGTTATCATGCCAGGTATATTTTCCACAACTCCAGCCGTTTTTGGACAAAGCCTGCAGTTCTCTTCTAACCTTTGTCCAAAAGCGTATAGTCCTAGTACCCCCCAACCATGGTTGTAGATATTCCTCTCGGGCCAATCTATGAAGTCTGCTGGCTGTAATTGCTCCAGTTCTTTACGGATATCAGGCCAACTTGCCTCCAAAGCAGAAGTAAATGGGAAAATTGCAGGATTGAAAAACATATGAACTAGGTTACGGTTTTATCTCTTGCTAGAAGTACAAGTACCACATTGTGTCTTAAAAAGTCAACTATAATTTTTGAGGTAGTTTTAAAACAAAGACCCTAAGGAATCTGGGAATGAAATTGGAAGATACTAAGAGCTTAGTAACTGGTGCTGCTAGTGGGATCGGACGCTGCATTGCTCTAGAACTAGCCAGTGCAGGTGCTACAGTGGTTGGTGGAGATGTAGATATGGAAGGGCTAAAAAGCCTGGAGTTAGAGGCCAAAGAATTACCTGGTAAGATCTATGTCTTACAATTGGATGTAGCAAATGAATCAAATGTTAAAGAATTTATCTTTGCTGCTTGTGAAAAAATCGGTTATCCTAATACCCTTATCAATAATGCAGGCATTCTTAGAGATGGTCTATTAGTTACACAAGATGAGGATGGCTGGCTCAGAAAATTACCAACAGCACAATGGAAGCGAGTGATTGATGTAAATTTGACGGGTGCTTTTTTCATGGCCCGGGAGTTTGCTGCTGTAGCTATCGAGCAAAATGTTTCTCCAGCACTGATCGTCAATATTTCTTCTGTAACTAGATCAGGAAACCCTGGACAATCCAATTATAGCGCATCAAAAGCAGGGCTGGATGCAGATACACGCACCTGGGCTTTAGAATTAGCTCCCTTCGGTTTTCGAGTAGCAGGTGTAGCTCCTGGACTAACAAATACTCCTATTTTGAGCCGAGTATCACCCACAGCTTTAGCTGATATGACCGGAAGCATACCCTTGAAACGTATTGCTGAACCTTATGAAATCTGGCAAGCAGTGCGTTTTATTATTGAGTGTGACTATTTTACTGCCAGTGTTATAGATGTGGATGGAGGAGCCAGATTTTAGCCAAAAAATTAAGACAGGAAAAATTCTGTAAAATGTGAGTGGTTAATAGATACTAGAAGACGGTAAAATGTATAACAACGAGCAAAGCGATAGTACAATTTATTTGGTAGTAGTCAACCATGAGGAACAATATTCCATTTGGCCTAAATGGAAAGAAGTACCATTAGGTTGGCGTGCAGCAGGTAAAGAGGGAAATAAAGCAGAATGTTTAGCCTATATTGAGGAGGTTTGGACTGACATGCGTCCTTTAAGTCTAAGACAGGCAATGGAGAAAGTTAATACTTAGTTTCATTTCAGTAAATATCTGCCCAATTCTACCCAAAACTTTTAGTTTTGGGTAGGTGGTCGCCCCAGTAAAGGTAATTAATATTTAGACAGGATGCCATCATCAGTTAAGGTGACGGAACGGCGTGTGCGCGACGCTTTGGGGATTTCTATTTCTGGTAGTGCAGGTGATTCATCTCCTACTAAAAGTGCAATTTCTCCCGGGGTGCGATGAGTAAATAGCTCCGGTAAGGGAAATTCTGTGTCATATGTTTGACGCAAACTAATAGCTAACTGGGTGACTAACAGAGAGTCTCCACCAATCTCAAAGAAATCATCATCCACCCCCACTCGTTCTAATTTTAACAGTGATGCCATCAAGGAGCAAATAGTTGCCTCGCGGTCATTCCTGGGAGCAATGTAATCCTTTTTGATTGAGTTCCAATTATGTACTGGCAGTGCAGCATAATCAACTTTGCCATTGATAGTTAAAGGTATGGTCTCTATTGGCACAAAAACTGATGGAACCATATAATCAGGCAGTTTAGTTTTTAAAAACTTTCCTAGGTCATTTTGGGGTTGTGCCACACCACTAAATATCACGTAAGCAACTATGCGATTCTCACCGGTGGGAGACTTCTGGCATACTACTAGTGCTTGTTTGACATCAGGATGGCTAGTGATTACTAATTGAATCTCTTCCAGTTCAATCCGGAATCCACGTATTTTAATTTGTTGGTCAGCACGTCCGAGATATTGAATTTCTCCATCGGGTAAATATCTAGCTAGGTCTCCACTACGATATAACCGACTACCAGGTCTATGAGCATGGGGAATAAATCTTTGTGCGGTGAGTCCTGGTTGTTGAAGGTATCCCCTCGTCACCCCTGCACCGCCAATATAAATTTCTCCTGTAACTCCTGTGGGTGTGGGATCTAAATTCTCATCCAAGATATAAAGCTCTAAATCGGGAATTGACTGACCAATGACACTGGGACGATGGTTAAGATTATTGATAATGTCTTTCTGGGTAATTGGTCTATAGGTGACGTGTACGGTGGTTTCTGTAATACCATACATGTTAATCAACTCTGGTTGGGTATGACCATATAAGTCAATCCAGGGTTGTAGGTCGGCTAATTCCAGGGCTTCACCACCAAAAATCACATAGCGTAAGGATAATTTTTCTGGCTTTTGGCGGACAACGGAAATAAGTTGTTTGAATGCTGAAGGTGTTTGATTCAATACTGTAACTCTGTGTGTTGCCAGCATTTGCAAAAACTCCTTGGGTGAGCGCACTGTCCAATGGGGAACAACTACAACTTGACCACCATATAATAAACCACCCCACATTTCCCACACGGAGAAATCGAAAGCATAGGAATGAAACAAAGTCCAGATATCTTCACTATCAAAGTTAAACCAGGTTTCAGTGCTGTTAAACAAACGTATTACGTTAGCATGGGTGACTATACAACCCTTGGGTTGACCTGTGGAACCGCTAGTATAAATTACATAGGCTGCATTTTGCGGCAGTATGTTAACTTCTGGAGCTTGGGAATTCTCCTGCTCTATTTCTTCAGCAATATCCTCCAGAATAATCATTTCAGCTCCACATTCTGGTAGTTGGGAAATCACTGATCTTTGAGTAATTAAAAGCATAATTCCACTATCTCGGAAGAGAAATTCCAGGCGATCGCTAGGATAAGCCGGATCAATAGGAACATAAGCACCACCAGCTTTCAAAATGCCCAATATGCTAATAATTAATTGTTCAGAACGCTCTAAACATAGGCCTACCAGTGTTTCCGGTCCTATCCCCTTGGCTTGTAGATAATGGGCCAGACGATTGGCTTGGATTTCCAATTCTCCAAAACTGAGACTGGTTTGTTGATAGACTAGGGCTGTTTTATTAGCATGTTTGGCAACAATTTGGTTAAAAGCAGAAACCAGAGTTTGGGAAGATACAAAGTCTTTCAGATTTTGATTAGCACTTTGAATCAGGTGTTGGCGCTCTTGGCTAGAAATGAGCGATCGCCTGTGATATGGTGTTTGGGGATTGGTAACCATATCAAACATAGCAGCTTGGTAATAGTTGGCATACTGGTCAACTTGTGTGTCTGCAAATTGTTGGGTGTCGTAGATCAAATTCAGCTGTAGCGCTGCACTTCCAGGTACTAAACAAAATTCCGTTAAGAAGGGGAAATCTGTTTCCTCAAAAATATCCACATTTTCAACCTGAATTTGTGGCAAATTGAGCAGTCCTTCATAAACATGGAAATGAACATAGTTAAACCCCACGTCAAACAGAGGGCGCTGATCCAGAACCCGTTGAATTTCAGCGAGTGGGAATGTACGATGGGGAAGAATTTCCGTTTCCAAGCGGAAAACTGCTCGCACCAAGTCTAACCAGTTACCTTGCGGTAATTCTAAGCGGAAAGGTATAGTATTAACAAACAAGCCAAGTAAGTTTTCGCTACCACTAGTTTCCGGTCTAGCATTAATGACATTACCTGTAACTACCTGCTTTTGTCCAGTGATAAAGGAAAGAACCCGCAGATGCAAGGCTAGCAAAGATGTCTTTAAAGGAACACCGAGATTTTTAGTAATTTGACGCAGCTTTTCTGCTAATTTTGTATCAACAAGAACAGACATACGTTTGAGCTGACGTTTTTGATGACTTGCTGCTGTAGTTTTTGCCGTATTTGTACTTAAGCGTGGCAGGAAAGTGACTTGTAAATTCCTGAGATGTTGTAACCAGAATTCACGTACTGTATGATTAGTAATTACGTTTTGTTCCTGGGCAATAAAATCCTTGTAACTAATTTGGGTTACTGGTAGTGGTGGCAAATTTTCTGTGGCCAAATATTCCACATAACGCCTTAATAATTGTGTTAATAAAGTTGCCACACTCCAACCATCCAGGATAACATGATGAAAACTAAAACTAAAACTCAGTTTCAGATCAGAAACTCTGTGAATTTGCAAGCGGAAAAGGGGTGCTTGAGTAATATCAAAATTGTGATTCTTTTCTAACTCAATCCATTCCCTAATTTGTTCATTAGCATTATCACAACCCCGCAAATCAACAACACTTAAAGGTAATTCCACCTGTTCATGCACCATTTGCAGTGGTTGACTATATCCTGTCCAGTGGAAGGAAGTCCTTAACACCGGATTAGCTGAACAAATATCGGCAATTGCTTGCTTCCAAGCCAATTCTGAATAACCTATTTGCAGATCAAAAGTGAAAATCTGATGAAAAATTGCCGAATCAGGATCTAATTCACTATGATATAGCATTCCACTCTGTAAACTAGAGAGGGGATAAGCATCTCCCACATCTTGTGGTAAAAGCAGTTTATCAGCATCAGAGACCAGAGCAGAACCTATGTTAGGAAGTTTCTTAACCCCATCCCCAGATGTAATTATAGCTTTCTTGGTAGCCAAATAACGAACCGTTGCTAACTCATATAGTTCTCCAGCAGAGATTAAAAAACCCGCATTTTTGGCCCTAGCAACCACTTGTAAAGCCAAAATAGAATCCCCACCTATCTCAAAGAAATTATCATCAATGCCAACCTTTTGCAAGCCAAGAATTTCTGCCACTATTGTACACAATATTTCTTCATCCAGATTGCGAGGAGCGATGTAGTCTTCCTCTACCCTTAACAAATTCCAATCTGGCATGGGTAAGGCCTTAATATCAACCTTGCCATTGACATTCAAGGGAAGAACCTCTAGCTTAACATAAGCTGCGGGAATCATATAATCTGGCAACTTATTTTTCAGGTATTGACGCAATTCATGAGCAGTCGGTGAAGACTCATCTGTGACATAATAAGCAACTAAACGCTTTTCTTCCTCCCATTCATCCGTAATAACTACTGCTTCCCGTACTTGATAATGAGATATTAAAGCTGCTTGAATTTCTCCTAACTCAATGCGGAATCCGCGAATTTTGACTTGTTGGTCTATTCTGCCCAAATACTCTAAATCCCCATTAGGTAATCTCTTGGCCAAATCACCGCTACGGTACATTCTTCCACTCCCAAAGGGATTGGGCAAAAACCTTTCTGCTGTTAAAGCAGGACGATTCAAATAACCATTAGTTACTCCCGCACCACCTACATAAATTTCTCCGGGAATTCCATCAGCTACAGGTGATAATTTCTCATCCAAGAGATATATATGAAGATCGGCGATTTCCTTACCTATAAAACTTCCCCTAACTTTTAAATCCTGACGGGTAATAGGACGATAGGTAACATGAACGGTAGTTTCTGTAATACCATACATGTTGATCAAGTAGGGTTTTTTATCCCCATACCTTTCCAACCAGGGTTGTAGGCTTTGTATATTTAAAGCTTCGCCACCAAACATTATATAGCGTAGATATATATCCTGTACGCTACTTTGATCTGCGTGAATCAACTGGTAAAAAGCTGAAGGTGTCTGATTGAGCACTGTTACCTTTTCGGTGCTGAGAAATTCTCGGAATTTTTCAGGATTTCTGCTTAACCAGAAAGGTACGACAATTACCTTGCCACCGTATAGTAAGGCACCCCATAATTCCCATACGGAAAAATCAAAAGCAAAGGAATGAAATAGAGTCCAAATATCTTTTTCATTAAATCCAAACCAAGGTTCTGTAGCACGCATTAGACGAATAGCATTTTTGTGAGTAACAACACAACCCTTGGGAGTTCCCGTAGACCCACTAGTGTAAATAATATAAGCAGGAAAATCCGGCTTAATACTAATTATTGGTAATGTATTTGCCTGTTTAGCAAGTGCTAAATTGATTGATTCGATGGTAAGGGTACTGATATTTTCAGTGACTAATTCTGCTATTAGGGATGTTTCTGTAATTAGTGTTGTCATGCCACTATCTTGCACAATGAATTGGCGACGTACACTGGGAGCATGGGGATCAATGGGAACATAAGCTGATCCAGTTTTTATGATAGCCAAAATTGCAACTATTATCTGTTCAGAACGCTCCAAACAAATCCCCACCCGTGATCCTGGTTTTACCCCCTGACTAATTAAGTAATTGGCCAATCGATTGGCTTGATCATTTAATTCTGTGTAGCTAAGAAACTTTTTATAAAGTTCTCCATCAAATTGAACTGCTAGATTTTGTGGGTATTGAGAAACGACCTTTTCAAAAGCAGAAACCAGTGTTTCTGTATCATCGGCAAAGAATTTTGTTGATGGAGAGTCCGGTTGGCTTATGTTTATAGTTTCTGAATCACAAATGGCAAGATCGCCAATCGAAATTTCCAAATTAGTAGCAGCTTGGGTAAACAATGTTTCAAAACTTCTTACTATCTCCCCAACTGCTTCCCCATCTAAATAAGAAAGGTTATAGTCAAAGTCTATTTTTACATCGTCAGTTTTTTCATATTCTCGCACGTAAATAATTAAGGGGACTTTTTGTTGCTGACTATAAAGAGGAACACATGTAGTTTTTGTACCAAGAAAATTGTCAGCATAGTCGTGCCTTTCGTAAGAAAGAAAAACCTCAAATAAATGCTGCTTGCTGGTAGCTTTTAACCCAGAAAGCTGTTTCATTTCCGCTACAGGAAACTTTTGATGGCGATAGTCCTGACGCAATGAGTAACGAATCTTGTCTAATAATTGATGAATTGTGTCTTCTTGCTCGACTTCTAGCCTAAAGGGAATGGTACTCACAAACATTCCAATGGCATCTTTAAAAATATTTTTACTGCGATTCAATAAAGATAAACCTACAACTACATCATTTTTTAGATAATGTTTACTTACGTAAATAGCAATTAAGCTTAAAATAAAATGAAACACATTTGATTTAACATTTTTACAAAGCTCATCAACTTGATCATACTGGTGACGAGGAATGTAAATAGAATGCCTTTTTCCATCAAGTTCTTGTGGTTGTTTGATAGGGTGAAAAATCATCGGGGATAGATTATTGAGCCGTTGTTGCCAATAATGCCGATCCCGCATAAAAATATCCGATGCTAAATACTTTGTTTCCTCCTCTATATATTCTGTGATTACCCAGTCTCTTGTTTCTTGATCTTCCCTACCCTCTTGGAGGATTTGATTATAAGTTTTAATAACTTCCCGAAAGAATATTGCTGCTCCCCAACCGTCCGTAATAACATGATGATACTTAGCGTAAACTATATGCTTATCATCACAAACCTTAATCAACTGAAAGTCAGCTAAGGTAGCATTTTCACCAAAAGTAAGGGGTTTGATGAATTCCTGGTTTATGTAATTTTCAGCCTGTTCATCACTGTTGTCATGACCAGAAAAGTCAATAAAGGGAATATGATTACTTGTATGACTTGCGATAGTTTGGAAAGGTTCGCCATCAACTTCATAAATTCTTGTTTTTAGTCCTGGATGGCAATCAATTGTTTTGCTCATCGCGTAATTAAGAATTTCCCGATCAAAAATCCCACGAACAGTCACAGTTGCGCCTATGTGCATATGACAACTATTTGGGGACATGATTTGATCAACATAGATTTCTTTTTGATTTATTGATAATGGTAATATCTGGTTCACAAATTTAGTTCCTGTAATAAAGAAAAATTAAATTTTTTAGAGTTAACAGCTTGATTGCATAGGGTTAGATCAGCGATAAACCCGCCATTAATAGTATCTTCAACTAAAACAAGATCTAACAGCGATAAGATAATACAAAGCTTATGTTGCAAACTATAATAAAAACTTATCATTCTTTTTTTTAAGTTTTTCAGGTGAATTTTTGGAAAACTATTGACACAATTGGCATTATGTGAGACTGTTTTGTGGGATTCATTTTATTGACAGCCAACAGGCAAATATAGACAGAGTTAATATGACAAACTTTTCACAAGCGGATGATATAGATCTATTGGGATTGCTATTGGAAGAAGAAGGAATTGAACTAGAAATCAAGGAAGTAGTTCCCCGTGTAGGATCCACGGAAGCGCCCACTTCTTTTCAACAAAGACGACTATGGTTTCTCTATGAATTAGAACCTACATCCTCAGCTTATAACATTTGTTCTATTTTTGATCTGAAAGGAACACTAAATATAACAGCTTTACGGGTTGCATTCAAGCAGTTACAACAACGTCATGAAAGCCTGCGAACTACATTTATGGATGTTGATGGAGAGCCTTGGCAGAAAATCCATGCTAATAGTGCAACTGAATTAAGACTGGAAGATTGGAGCAATGATAGGAGTGAGGATAAAATACCAGAAATAATAGCTGAAATTGCTCGTCATGAAAGTGATCATCAGTTCAACCTGCAAACAGGTCCCCTGATCCGTGCCCAACTGTTTAAAATTGAGTCAAAACAACATATTCTTAGTATTAACCTACATCATATTATTGCTGATGCTTGGTCCGTTGGCATAATTCTGGAAGAAATTGCTATGCTTTATCAGGCAGAAATTTCCAAAACTCCAATAGGATTACCAGAATTAAAATTCCAATATACAGATTATGCCCTGTGGCAAAAAGAAAATTTCCAGAATTCTAATATTTTAGAAAAAAGCCTGACCTATTGGGAAAAACAACTAGCCCAATTGCCAACTTTACAGTTCCCCTTGGATTTTCCCAGACCGCGATTACAAACATTTCGCGGAGGCTTAATTAAATTTGAGATATCAAAAGAAACAACCAATAGGATCCGCAACTTTATCGTAAAAGAGGGTGCAACCTTATTTATGTTTCTGATGGCTGTATTCCAAACTTTACTTTCTCGGTATACTGGACAGGAAGATATAGCCGTAGGAACTTCGATTGCTAACCGTCCATCGGACTCAGAAAACCTAATTGGTTTTTTCGTCAATATGTTAGTAATTCGTACTAACTTAGCCGATGAACCTAACTTTAATTCCTTATTAAAAACCGTAAAGAAAACAATTTTATCTGCTTTTGAGCATAAAGAAATTCCCTTTGAAACTTTAGTCGAAAAATTGAATTTACCAAGGGACACCAGTAGAAATCCTTTGTTTCAGATTGCTTTTACCCTATTGAACGCACCTAAACCGCAGTTTGGTACTGGTGATTTGGAAGTTTGCATATTAGCAACTCAGGAAGCAGCACGTTTTGACTTAGAACTGTTCATTACCGAAACGGAAGACACTTTAAATGGAGCTGTATCGTACAACATTGATTTGTTGAAAAGAGAAACTGTAGAAAGGCTTGCCCGTCATTTTTGTCAACTGTTAGAGAGCGTACTTGCTCAACCCGAGATACCAGTTAGTCGCTTACCTTTTTTGCTCTCAGAAGAAATAGCTGTTTTGGCACCGTCTCAACCTGCACAAACTTTTCCCGTGCATTTCTGTTTGCATGATATATTTACTGAGCAGGCCAAATTGCGTCCTCAGCAAACCGCACTAATATTTGGGCAAGAAAGACTGACATATTCAGAAGTAAATTATCGTGCCAACCAATTAGCACACTATTTAATGCGTGTTGGAGTAAAACCGGAAGCAAGAGTGGGACTATGGTTATCTCGGTCATTGGATTTGGTCATAGGGATTATCGCAATTTTGAAAGCTGGAGGTGTTTACGTTCCCTTTGACCCCAACTATCCAAGGGATCGTATAACCTATATGTTGGAAGATAGTCAAATTAGAGTTCTGCTAACCCACAGCGAATTTGAAGCTCAAATACCATTTGATTTTACCAATAATAACATACTTACTATATTTATTGATAAATACAAGTCTGAATTCACTCAAGAGGTAACAACAGAACCGGAAGTATTAATTCTTCCCGATAACGCTGCTTACATTATTTATACCTCTGGTTCCACGGGAAAACCCAAAGGAGTTGTGGTTACCCATCGTCATGTGGTGCGGTTAATGTTATCGACTGAGAAGTGGTTTAAATTTAACGCCAAGGATGTTTGGACACTCTTTCACTCCTGTGCTTTTGATTTCTCAGTTTGGGAAATTTGGGGGGCATTATTCTATGGTGGTGTTTTAGTGATCGTCCCCTATCTAATCAGTCGATCACCGGAGGAATTCTATAACTTATTGTGCGAAGAAAAAGTTACGGTTTTAAATCAAACCCCCTCAGCTTTTCAGCAACTAATCCAGGCAGAATCCACACTCTGTCGAGAGGGAGAATTAGAATTACGGTATGTGATTTTTGGTGGTGAAGCATTGGATTTAGCTAGTTTAGAACCCTGGTTTGAAAGGCACGATGATCAGTTTCCACTACTTGTAAATATGTACGGAATTACGGAGACTACAGTTCATGTAACCTACCTTCCCCTTACTTTTAAGGATGTCAAAAAAGGATCAGGCAGTTTAATTGGTAAACAAATTCCTGACCTTTCTTTATATATTTTAGATCGTCATCTGCAACCTGTTCCCATAGGTGTTGTAGGAGAAATGTATGTGGGTGGTGCAGGTGTTACTCGTGGTTATTTTCACCGTCCTCAACTAACAGCAGAACGGATGATTCCCAACCCATTTGCCACCAATGATCTCACATCGGTACGTCTCTATAAAACCGGTGATTTAGCCCGTTTTCTGGATAATGGAAACATTGAATATATAGGACGCAATGATCATCAGGTTAAGATTCGCGGTTTTCGCATAGAATTAGGTGAAATTGAAGCAGTTATTAAAAGTCACCCAGAAGTAAGAGATGCCCTGGTAATTGCCAGAGAGGAAAGCAAAGAAGATGTGAGGTTGGATGCTTACATAATTCCTATAAATCAAATTGCTAATACTGAAACCTTAACACAAGAACAAACTCAGGAATGGCAATATACCTTTAATGATACCTATAATATAACCTCAGGGGAAACTGAAGAAGACTTTAATATTATTGGTTGGAATAGCAGCTATAATAATCAGCCCATTCCTGGGGTTGAAATGCGCCAATGGCTCAACAGTACTCTACTGAGAATACAATCCCTCAAGCCTAGGAAAGTTTTGGAAATTGGTTGCGGTACGGGTATGATTTTATTAAATATTGCTCCCCAAGTAGAATCTTACTGGGGAACGGATTTTTCCCAAGCTGCAATTAATCGCCTGGATACTATTGTTAAAAACCGCTCTCTAAAAAACGTCAACCTACTAACTAGGGAAGCAATTGATTTTTCAGAAATTCCCACTGGTTATTTTGACACTGTTGTTATTAACTCTGTTGCGCAATATTTTCCATCAATTGAGTATTTGCAACAGGTCATTAAAAGTGTTTGGCAATTATTAAAAACCGGAGGAAGTTTATTTATTGGTGATAATCGAAATTTGTCACTGTCAAATTATTTCTACGCTAGCGTTGCTTATTTTCAGGCTAATGACAACACTGATTGTGAAACATTTAAAACTCAGGTTAGACGCATTGCAAAAAAAGAGAACGAATTAATTATTGCTCCACATTTCTTCACTGATTTAAGAAAATCATTTCCTGACTTAACAGCTGTAGAAATTCAAATTAAGTCGGAAAATAATGAAAATGAGCTGACTAAATACCGTTATGATGTGATCTTACATAAGTTAGGTATATCAACAGAACAACCACCAGAAATTATCTGGCGAGATTGGGAGACTGACAATTTACAATTGACCGATTTAAAACAGCAAGTTATTGAAATGAGATCTATCGGTTGGCATAGTGTACCTAATGGTCGGCTAAGTAAAGATGCTGCCATTTACCAATGGATGTTAAAAAACAGCCACGAAAATGAACAAAAAACCATTGGTGAATTAAGAACTGCGCTCAATAACATTCATGAGCCAAAAGGGTTCAATCCAGCAGATTTTTATGCTATTGCTCAAGAAATTGGTTCGGAAGTAAGTATTAGTTATTCACCGGGAAAGGTAGATTGTTTTGATGTATGTTTTTATCCTGTGAGCCACAAAAAATTCATGGTACCATCAATGCCAATTATCAATGATTTAAGTGATTCATTGGATCGAGATGATCACCCATATTGGATTGATCCCCTCCAAAGTAGATTTACCAAATTCCTAATTTCTCAATTGAAGCAAAGGTTAGAGGAGAAATTACCAGAATATATGTGTCCCTCGGCCTTTATGATTTTAGAAAATTTCCCTCTTACCCCCAGTGGTAAGCTGGACAGACGTGCCCTACCCATACCAGATCGGGATTTAACAATTAATCAACAATCCCTGGTGTTACCTAAAACTCCTACGGAACAGAAACTATCTCAACTATGGATGGATGTTTTAGGAATTGATAAGATTGGCGTTACGGAGGATTTCTTCCATTTGGGAGGACATTCACTTTTAGCAACTAAATTGGTGTCTCGTATTAGGGAGGAATTTAATGTAGCCTTACCTTTACGGTCAATTTTTGAATATTCAACCATTGCTCGGTTAGGAGACGAAATTGACTGTTTAATTAATGTAAATACTACTAAAACAGGCCCAGAAGATATTATTCCTGTTTCTAACCGAGAAAATTTACCCCTTTCTTTCTCCCAATCTCGACTCTGGTTTTTAGATCTATTAGAAAAAGAAAATGCCGCGTATAATATATCAGTAGCTTTTCATTTAGAAGGAGATTTAAATGTAGATGCACTACGAGAAAGCTGGCAAAATATTATTCAACGTCATGAGGTGTTGCGCACAACTTTCGATAATCTGCAAGGATCCCCAATTCAGACAGTTCATGACTGGTTGGAATTAAAATTAACCATAACAAATCTCAGTTGTTTAGACTTTCAAACCCAACAAGAAACATTGAGAAGGTCAATACAAGAAGTGGTTATTACTCCCTTTAATCTTAAACAGCTCCCATTACTACGTATCCATCTCTATCAATTATCTGACAATATTAGTGTTTTGTTGTTGGTCATACACCATATTATCGCTGATGGTTGGTCTTTGGGAGTCATGGTTAAAGAGTTATCCTTGTTCTACACGGCCATCTGTCAAAGAAATATCCCATCTATACCCCCTCTATCCATACAGTATGGAGATTTTGCCAATTGGCAACGGGAAGTTTTTCAGAAAACACAACTACCTATACAACTAGCTTACTGGAAACAAAAACTAACAGGTGCAAATCAAATTTTAGAACTACCGACAGATTACCCTCGTTCCCCAATTCCGAGTTATCAAGGTAGTGCTGTAAACTTTGCAGTTGATCAACAAACCACTCAAGAATTTAAAAAACTATGCGAATCTCAAGGTGCCACTTTATTCATGGGTTTGTTGGTGGTATTTAGCATTTTGCTTATGCGCTATTCAGGACAAGAAGACTTATTAATTGGTACGCCAATTGCTAACCGTAATCGTAAGCAGACCGAAGATTTAATCGGTTTTTTTGTCAATACTTTGGTCATCAGAAATAACTTGAGTGGTAATCCTAATTTTATCAACTTACTCTCTAGAACTAAGGAAGAAACTCTACAAGCTTATGCTCATCAAGATGTACCCTTTGAAAAGATAGTAGAGGAAATAAATCCACAAAGAAATCTCAGTCAGCATCCATTATTTCAGGTAATGTTCGTCTGGCAAAATGCACCTATGAATAAGTTGGAACTACCTAACTTACAACTAGCTCCTTGGAGATTGGAACAAAGATTAGCGAAGTTTGATTTGACCTTGTTAATGACGGAAACTGAACAGGGAATTGATGGAACATGGGAATATAGGACAGATTTATTTGCACTAGAAACAATTAATAGAATGATCGGTCATTTTGAAACTCTATTAAAGGGTATTATTGCTGAACCACAAAAACCAATTACTCATTTACCTGTACTTACTAGCCACGAGAAAAATCAACTACTCTTTCAATGGAATCAAACGCAATTTGAGTACCCTTTGTATCAACAAAATAAGTGCCTGCATCAATTGTTTGAATTACAAGTAGAGAAAACACCTAATAATGTAGCTGTAGTTTTTAAAAATCAAAGTCTTACCTATTTTCAATTAAATCAAAGAGCTAATCAATTGGCCCATTATTTACAATCCCGTGGTGTCCGACCAGATGTATTGGTAGGAATTTGTATGGAGCGTTCATTAGAAATGGTAATTGGTTTACTGGGAATTTTAAAAGCTGGTGGTGCTTATGTTCCCATGGATTCCAATTATCCCCGGGAACGTCTTGACTTTATGTTAGTAGATGCTGGAATTTCTCTATTATTAACACAAGAAAACCAGGTCACAACTCTAGATATTTTACCTCCGCACCAAATCATTTGCCTAGATAAGGAATGGCAAGTTATTGCTCAAGAGGATACACATAATCCCTCTACTAATTTAGTAGTAGAAAATCTTGCATATCTTATCTACACATCTGGCTCGACTGGTCAACCCAAAGGAGTGATGATAAGCCATAGTGCTATTTGTAATCACATGTTGTGGATGCAAAAAACCTTTAGTTTTGGGGAAAGGGAAAAAGTATTACAAAAAACACCTTTTAGTTTCGATGCTTCTGTATGGGAATTTTATGCACCTCTACTAACAGGTGGACAGTTAATAATTGCCGAAAAAGATGGACACAAGGATGTTTCTTACCTGTTGAAATTAATTTGTGAGCAACAAGTAACAGTTCTACAAATGGTTCCTTCCTTACTACAAATGTTCCTAGAATATGGGGAGATAGAAAATTGTCATTCCTTAACACATATCTTCTGTGGGGGTGAAGCTTTACCAGTAGCTATGGTAGAAAATTTATTGAGCAAACTAAATGTTAACTTTCACAACCTCTATGGACCTACGGAAGCCTGTATTGATGCTACTTTTTTAAGCTTCACAAAAGAAAACAATCACTATATTAAACAAAATATGCTTCCCATTGGTCGTCCCATCGCTAATACACAAACTTATGTTCTTGATGCTCACTTACAACCAGTTCCCATTGGGGTTCCAGGTGAACTATACATTGGTGGTATGGGACTAGCACGTGGTTATTGCCAACTTCCGCAATTAACTAGAGATAAGTTTATTGCTCATCCCTTTAGCGATAATCCAGATTCACGTCTTTATAAAACAGGAGACTTAGTTCGTTACCTTCCCGATGGAAACATTGAATTTATAGGACGCATTGACCACCAAGTTAAAATACGCGGTTTCCGCATTGAACTGGGAGAAATTGAAGCTGTATTGACTCAACATCCCAATGTGCTGAATGCAGTTGTAGTTATTTCTGGAGACTCATCTGCCACTAACAGTTTAATTGCTTATTATGTAAGCACAGAAAAGCAATTTACCTCTTCGGGTGTGTTACGTGATTTCCTCAAAGAAAAGTTACCCGATTATATGATACCTAACAGTTTTATAGTTTTAGACCATCTACCCATGACACCAAATGGGAAGATTGATAGGAAGCTATTGGCTGGGTTGAATATAAACAGGAATTTTGATGCTCATCAACATGTTTCCCCTCGCACACTTTTAGAATATAAACTAGTAGAAATATGGGAGGAAATTCTCCAAGTCAGTCCAATAAGTGTAACTGAAAACTTTTTTGATTTAGGTGGTCATTCTCTTTTAGCCATCAGATTGATAGCTGCTATTGAGCAAAAGTTAAAATGTAATTTACCTGTGGTTTCTCTATTTAGAGAGGGGACTATAGAGAAAATTGCCCTATTGTTAGACCAAGATCACCAAAAAGCAAGCAATCATTCAGATATTCTAATTCCTCTGCAAACTCAAGGCGATTTGCTACCTTTATTTTTAGTCCACCAAGCAGGAGGTTATGGTTTATCCTATTCGGTTCTAGCTGAAAAATTGGCTGTAGGTATGGGTAAAAAACTGCCCATCTATGCTATTCAGTCACCTGGATTAGATGGTAAACAATCACCCTTAGAAAGCATTGAAGAAATGGCAAATACCTACATTCATACCATTCGAGAAATACAGCCCCATGGACCTTACTTATTAGGTGGACATTCTTTAGGGGGATTAATTGCCTTTGCCATGGCTAGTCAATTGGAAGCTATGGGAGAACAAATTGAGCGCGTATTGATTATAGATACCCATCCACCTATGCCAACGGATGAAACTATAGCTTCTTTGGAGGATAATGCAGGAATTATTTGTTTTATGGTGGAGCAAATAGCATTATTTTTTAATAAAAATGTGACTATCAATTATCAGACAATTTCTAGTTTGGATCAAGATTCCCAGTTAGACTATGTTGCACAAACATTAGAACAACATAATCTGATCCCACCCAACTCGGGAAATAGTTTAATTGCTCGTCTCATTAAGGTTTATAAGGCTAATTTACGGGCCAGTCTAGTCTATCAACCACCTGTGACTAGGTCTAATATTACACTATTTAGAACTCCCTCCCTAGCAGCCAAATTTCCCAATGACCCCACTGTTGGATGGCAAAAGTTAACCACTCAAAAAGTCCAAGTTTGTCGCGTTATGGGTGAACATCAAACTATGTTAAAAGAACCTGAAGTGGAAAATTTGGTCACGGAAATCATGGCTACATTAGTAAACACTCCTTAACTAATTAGGTCATTGGCATTGAGTAAAAATCTGCTTAAATATGACTAAAAAATCTATTAAACAAAAAAACTAAATTACTTAGAATGAAATGAGTAAAATTCCCCAGATTATCCATCAAATTTTTTTTCTAGGAGCAGCAGCAGTACCGGAAAAATATCGACGTTATCAACAAACAGTTTTACAAAATCATCCCCATTGGGAATACCAATTTTGGGATGAACGCAAAGCTAGAGGATTTATGACAGATAATTATCCCTGGTTCCTACCAGTATTTGATGCTTATCCTCATGATATTCAGCGTCGTGATGCCATACGTTATTTCATACTCTATCACTATGGTGGGTTTTACTTAGATATGGATGTAGAAAGTATAAAACCACTGGATAATTTATTGGCAGATTTCGAGCTTATTCTATCCAAGTTGGTAGGTTTTAGTAATGCAATTATGGGTAGTATTCCCAAGCATCCTCTGTGGTTGAAAGTGTTTGAGGAATTAAAAAACCGTCAACATAACTCAGACCATAAAATAATGCCACTTTATGTTGGACATAGTACTGGACCAATTATGCTTAACGACTGCGTGGTTGGGGGTAAATTTGATCAAAATTCTAATGTTCTAGTCTGTCCAGGATATATTTTTGAGCCAGGTGCACCCATGGAACTTAATGGTAAAATCTTCAAGAGTCACGTTAACCCAGAGACTTATACTATACATCACATGACCACTTCTTGGTTGCCCAAAAAACACCAGATAGCCAGGTTTTTATTCGGGTTGATGTTAGAACCATACTGGTTTTTTCGATCTTTATTTAAAGGCAAAATTTAATGTATGAACCAAAATTTTCGGGAGAACCACAAACAAACGGTTGAAAGTCGTTAGGAAATTAGGACAAATGCCAAATTTAGAATTAAAAACAAAAACGCCAACTTGGTTAAAAATCGCAGTAGTAGTTCTAATAGGAATAAGTATTTTCTGTCGCTGGGTAAGTTTAGACAAAAAAATTTACTGCTGTGACGAAAACTGGACATCTGTAGCAATTTCTGGACACACATTAGTTGAGTTACAAAAGGAACTTTCTGAACATGAAGGCATAATTCCTATCAATAACTTTCAAAAGTATCAACACATAAGTCCAGAAAAGCATGTAAGTGATACAGTTAATTATTTAATCACCTCAGACCCCCAACATCCCCCATTGTACTACATTATGGTCAGACTATGGGCCCAGATATTTGGTGATTCCCCCACGGGAATAAGGAGTTTATCGGCAATTATTAGTTTGTTAATATTTCCGGGTGTATTTTGGATATGTTTAGAGTTGTTTGAGTCTGGAATTGTGGCATGGATAGCAATGGCATTAATTGCTGTTTCTCCCTTACAGCTATATTTTGCTCAAGAGGCTCGCCAATATGCTTTATGGATGGTAGAAATTCTCATATCCAGTACTGCTTTATTGAGATCCATCAGAAAAGAAAATACACTCAGCTGGGTTTTGTATAGCCTAACCTTGATTCTGGGACTATATACCCACTTATTAACAGGTTTGATGATCATATCTCACGGAATTTATGTGATTATTCAACAACAGTTTCGTCTTACCAAAACCTTGATTAACTATATAATTTATACAATCATAGCTTTGTTGATATTTTTACCTTGGCTAATTGTATTCATAAATCATCTTGATACAGGAGTATCATTAACTTCTGGCTACGGTGTCAGATATACGGATAGTCCCTTAGAGTTAATTGCCGTTTTTCTTGTTCGAGTTACTAGGACATTTTTTGATCTTGGTTTGGCTAAACCATTAGGATTCTTTAGTTATTTTTCTGATGAAGGGGCTTTGTACTATACTCTTATTTCCCTGATCTTCGGCTTATTTTTAATAAGCTATCTCATATTTTGTTTTTGTAAGGATATTAAAAATGAAACTTATCTTTTTCTTTTTTGTCTAGGGGGATTTCCTAGTATATTATTGATCTTATATGATATAATTTTGGGTGGATCTCGTTCCATACAAGTACGATATGAATTGCCCTTGTATATCTGTTTAGAAATTGCCATAGCATATATTTTAAGTTTTGCCTTTCCAATTTTACAAGAAAAGACTTGGCGGAGAAAAATAGCCCAATTAATGATGGTATTACTTATTTTTTCCGGACTAGTTTCTGATGTCAAATTCTTTCAGTCCCAAAATTCGTGGACGCAATCAGGTAGCACATTTATCATGGAAACAATTCAGGCTATTAACGAAGCAGACTCACCTTTATTGGTAATAAATAATGCTGCTGTACATTTGGGAGGAATATTAGCTTTGACTCATTATTCCCCAGGAATTTCTCTGCTAACGAATAAAGATGTTGAACCTTTAGTAATTCCGGAGAATTATAATCAGATTTTTTTTGTAGATAACAATAGTCATTTATTTCGTAAACTAAAGGATAATCAAAACTATTGTATGAAAACAATACAAAAAATTACCACTAATCACTCAGTAACTGTAGGAGGTTTATGGAGATTTGAGAAGAAGGTTTAGAGCAATATTAAATAAAAGTTAGTAAATCAACAGTATGATAAATAAAATTAGCTTAAGTCGGTACGGAATATTTATTAGTCGGTTAATTCGTTTTGCGTTGGTGGGTTTTAGCGGTGTAATAGTGGATCTAGGAGGTTTTTATTTTCTACATAGCCTATTAGGTTTAAACCTAACTCCTAGTTCGATGCTATCAACCGAATTAGCAATCATTAATAATTTCTTCTGGAATGATATTTGGACATTTGGTGACGTAGTTCAGAAAGAAAATTTAGTTTTAGACAACAGTCACAGATTACAAAGGTTTTTTAAGTTTAACCTAATTTGTTTGTTGGGTTTAATTCTCAATAGTTTAATTGTGAACTTTTTGGTTTATAAGTTTGCTATAAATGCTTATCTAGCCAAATTGATAGCCATCATTTGTGTGATTTCCTGGAATTTTGGTATGAACATGAGGTTTAATTGGCAGGTGATGGAGAAAAAAGAATCATGACCAATAATAGCAGTAAGGACCTAGTATTAGCCCCTTCTGGAAGCCTAGAAATTACCGCATTGTCGGAAGTTTCATCATCAGTTAAGCCAGTTTATTTGTCATTGGTTATCCCGACCTATAACGAAAGCAAAAACATTTTGGCAGTGGTCCATCTCTTGAGTGATTTGCTCAATGAGGCCTTAGTAGATAATTACGAATTGATTGTGGTGGATGATGATAGCTATGATCGCACCTGGGAAATTGCTCAGGAACTAACCAAAGATTACCCCCGTCTGCGGGTGATACGTCGTCAGGGAGAACGAGGCCTATCTACAGCAGTAATTAGAGGTTGGCAGATAGCTCAAGGGGAAATACTAGGAGTAATTGATGGTGATTTACAGCATCCACCAGAAGTATTACTCAAGTTATTGAAAGCGATGGATCAAGAAGCAGATATTGCCGTGGCCAGTCGTAATATAACTGGAGGTGGAACCAGTGATTGGCAATGGCATAGGCGGTTTTTGTCACGGGGAGCGCAATTTTTAGGACTGCTGATTTTGCCTGATATCGTCAGTCGGGTTTCCGATCCGATGAGTGGTTATTTCTTAGTGCGTCGAAAGGCGATCGCACAGAAATTAATGAGTCCTTTGGGCTATAAGATTTTAATTGAAGTCCTGGGGCGAGGTGAGATTAACCATATTATTGAGGTTGGCTATGTGTTTCAGGAACGTCAAGAAGGAGCAAGCAAAGTGACTTGGCGACAGTATATAGAATACCTGATACATTTAGTGCGACTTAGGTTTCATGTGGTATACTAGGCAAAGTTTTCTTGGAGTTTTATTTAGGTACATTATTATGGAGATTATGGAGCAAATTACTTCCACAGTCTATGAAAGTGTGGATCCATACCAGTGGGTCACAGATATTGCTCATCAAGCTTGGAAAGCTAGAGATCAGGAAGTTTGGGGTAATAACGTTCAGGACTTGATTACTCCTGATGCGGTTATTCTGGATGCTGGATGTGGTTTAGGGAGATTACTACCACGTTTTTGGACTGCTAAAAAGATTGTTTTAGTCGAACCTGACCAGCGTAGATTTCTGCACGCCTCCATAGTTGCTCAATGTCTACTGAATAATCACCACGAACTATTAGAAAAATTAAAAGATGACAGTTTTTGGCTCACTGAGGAATACAATAATTTGCTTAAATCAGCCCATACATCACCTCTCAAAAGTGAGAAAGTCTATCTTGTAAATGATGTCATGCAAAGTCCAGACATTGCTCAGTATGGGCCTTTTGACATGATTGTTTGTTCCCACATTTTTGAACATATTTCTTTGAGTGTTATCCAGGAAAGTATTGCTGCTTTTTATAATTTTTTGAAACCCAACGGTTCTTTAGTGATATTTGCTTGTAAATCTCCTGTTCTCTATCACGTGGGGGACACTAAAGAGTTTAATCATCATCACGTTATGATTGAACGCTCGGAATTTGCCCAAATTTGTGAAAATGGTCCAGCTGCGGGACTAGGAATTAGATACATGCCTTTTGAACTGTTACAAACTATCCTAAGTAACCCTTTTAATCCCGAATTACAGCACACATTTCCAGAGGAATTTAAGTCCAAACCAGCAGATTATGAACTACCTACAACACCTCTATTTGCTGTGAATAAATGGGAAGCCTACCACTCTGAGTTTTATACACATAAAACTATGGAAGTTGGTACATATATTGAATATCCGCAAATTCAAGCTCGACTATATAGACCAATTAAACCAATTGAGAGTGTGGAGGAAATATTGGAACTTGAGAACCAGGTAAATCAAAATGAAACATTAAAGAAATTGCATTTGATTGATATGGTTGTAGTTGCTACTGCACAGGGATAATATCAGAAATATTGATAGTACTCCTATCAAAGGTGAAAATGCCAACATCTCATAATATCTTCCATCCAATGAACATAACTGATTTGTTGACACATACAAGCTTGACGATAGCGAAACTTATCTAACATTTTTTCACCCCATTCATTAGACATCTCCGGAAATAGCTTCTCTTGTGCCACCAGCTGCTCCGTGCATAATAAACAAACTGGCACGTTCTAAAATTTTTAATTGAGGAACCGTGCCATTGGGTCTGATGATAAAGTTTTCGGGAATATCCCCTTTTAGGTTATTATCGAGAGCGAACTGGATGACGGATGCTTACCCTAAATCCAAATAATTGAGGAGAAAGGGGGTGATGGTCAAAGGAATTCTTTGCTTATTTAGCCAACTAGCACGGTTAAATTCAGAAACGGCAAAGTTTACTGACCCACCTTGAAGAATTTCCTGACAGACTTCAAAAGTGACAAATATTTCTTCATATAATGATGATAAAATAGTTAAATCACCCCAAGCAGCAACTAGGGCAATTAAGGGAGATGTGTTGATGACGATTTTCTCGGTTTTAGGCATTTGCTAAATCAGATAATAATTCTTCTTCTGTTAGGTCAATAAGCGGAATATTGTAATCAGCAAGTTTCATTATAAAGGTAGTTCTGTTTACCCCTAATAAACTAGCAGCCATACCAGATGAAATCCGCTTCATTTCAAAAAGTTTGATTGCCATTGCCCATTTAGCCTCCTGCTCAAATTGCTCTTTGGTGCTACCTAAAGCATCAGGAAAGGTATCAGGGTAGGTAATGGTTAACTGTAAGGGCATAGAGCTTCCTCATTTTTATTCTGGTTTAATTTCATGATAGTTCCTGGGAGTGAAAGAGCGGTATAATGCGATAAATTTTAAGGCGATCGCCGATTGGGTGGCTCGATGAAATGTAATGTAACAGTGTCTGATACATTTAGAGGGATAATAATCATGACGATCGTTTTAGTAACAGGTTCAGCTGGATTAATTGGTTCTGAATCAGTTCGATTTTTCTGCAAGCGTGGATTTAGCGTGGTTGGCATTGATAACAATATGCGCTCTTTTTTCTTTGGAGAAGGTGCTTCAACCGAATGGAATCGTGATCGCCTTTTAGAGGAATATGGTGATCAATACATTCACCATAACGTTGATATTCGGGCTTCCGAAAGCATATCCAACATCTTTAAAACCTATGGTACAGATATTGGTTTGATCATTCACACTGCGGCTCAACCATCCCACGATTGGGCGGCTAAAGATCCCTATACCGACTTTTCCGTCAATGCCAATGGCACTTTAGTTTTATTAGAAAACATGCGGCAATACTCTCCGGATGCGGTCTTTATCTTTTGCTCGACCAACAAAGTCTATGGAGATACTCCGAATCGCTTACCGTTACTAGAAGAAGAACTGCGCTGGGAAATTAACCAAACCCATCCGTACTACCAAGGAATTGATGAAAACATGAGTATAGATCATTCTATGCACTCTTTGTTTGGAGCTTCAAAGTTAGCGGCGGACGTACTAGTGCAGGAATATGGACGCTATTTCAACATGAAGACCGTTGCATTTCGAGGGGGATGTTTGACAGGACCAAGCCACTCTGGTACTCAACTACACGGCTTTTTATCTTACCTGATGAAATGTACAATGACCGGCGAACCTTATCAGATACTTGGCTACAAAGGCAAGCAGGTTCGTGATAATATCCACAGCTACGATTTAGTAAATGCTTTTTACCATTTTTACCAAAACCCGCGAGTTGGTGAAGTATACAACATAGGTGGAAGTCGTTTTAGTAATTGCTCAATGTTGGAAGCGGTTCAGCACTGCCAAGCAATTACTGACAAAAAGCTGAACTGGCAATACATAGAAGTGAACCGCATAGGCGACCACATTTGGTGGATTAGTGATGTTCAAAAATTTAAAAATCATTATCCTCGTTGGGAGCTAAGTTACACAATAACTGATATTTTGAAAGAGATTTTTACCAAAAATGTTAGCCGCTGGAACTAGAAATCAATCATGAGCAGACAATAGCAGACAATTTTTAATTGGGAGTTATAGCTTGCTTGTCATGTAATGCCAAATTTCATCCACTGCCCTTTTAACTCCACCAGCAGCATGACAGGCATCGCCCAATCGACGAAGATTAACTCTAAAAGAATTATTAGTTAAAAGTTGCTGTGCAGTTTGTCGTAGATTTTCTACCGTACTGTCTTTTAAAAACATCATAATTCCTGCACCCTGCTCCTCAATACGACGAGAAATAATTTCCTGCTCATAGGTTTGTGGTACTGCAATCATCGGTACTGAATAGGAAATAGCTTCTCTTGTGCCACCAGCTGCTCCGTGCATAATAAACAAACTGGCACGTTCTAAAATTTTTAATTGAGGAACCGTGCCATTGGGTCTGATGATAAAGTTTTCGGGAATATCCCCCAAAACACTTACATCTATGGTAGGACTTAATATCATTACTACTTGAGCATCAATATTACCAAATGCCTGAATACAGTTCTGATAGAATCTCACTCCTGGATCGTGAGCAGTGCCAAAAGAAATAAGAATTACCTTGTCCTTTTGTAGTTTTTCCAAAGGAAAATCAAATTCGATACCCCTTATAAGGTTACAAGGTCCAACGAAATGAAATTGCTGACTAAACTGATTAAACTTATAGTGATAGGGTTGCAGTTCTACTGGCAAGTAACATAAGTTTAACGGTTCAATATTGGTAAATGTATCTACAAACTTAATTGGTGGCAGTCCATAGGTTAACCGCAATTCTTTTTGGTATTTTCGATAATATTTCATACCCTCTGCAGCTTGTTTTAAAAAAAAGGGCAGTTTTTTTCTCAACCACGGACATTCATAAAATGTTTGGGGGGTAAAAGCAGCTGTAGAGATAGAATTTATGGCGGGAATATTGAGAATTTGCCCCAATAATCTCCCCCAAAGACATAGGGAATCATGAATAATATAATCTGGTTTCTCTTTACTCACAGACTCTATTAATTCTGGGAGCATCTGATGGGCACACCAGATTAACGAGGGAACTAAAGACATTTCATTTTCTGCAGGTGGCGCTGTTTCAGGATTTAGGGTTGGATAAGGGCGAAACTTGGCACCAAAGGATAATATTTCTCCTTCAAAGCTAGGTACTTCATAGTAAATTACCTCTTCGCCTCTGTTAATTAATTCTTTAACCAGTCCAAAAGTTGGGATGATATGGCCCGGTGCTGAAACATTGAAGAACATTACACGACTCATGGGGAATCTCCTGACATGTTAATAACTACTTGATGGAATTTTTTTAGGGTGGGTCGATGTCCAACACTAACAAAGGTTGTATTCATACTTATCAAAAAATTGTACAACTTTTCTTCATTTTTTAAATCTAAAGCACTGGTAGCTTCGTCTAAAATAACATATTTGGGTTTGGCAACTAAAAGTCTGCCAAAGGCTAATCTTTGCTGTTCCCCCAGGGAAAGAATTTCACTCCAATCTTGCTCTCTATTTAAACCTCCAAATCTTTCTATCAGGTAGGATAAACCAACTTTTTCAACTACTTGATAAAGTTCTTCATCACTAATATCAGTGTGGTTATATGGATAAATTAGCTGTTCTCTGAGAGTGCCTAAAATCATGTAAGGACGCTGAGGCAAAAATAAAATTTCTGATAGTTCAGGACGGACAATTTCGCCGCTTCCTGATTTCCATAATCCCGCTAATGCTCGCAACAAAGAACTTTTTCCACAACCACTATCCCCCATAATCAAAAGGCTTTGATTGGGTTGAAGTTCCAAGGAAAAATTTTCAAACAGGATTTTTTCGTAGTTAGGAGTGTATAAAGTTAGATTTCTAAAACCTAAATAATTATCTTTGGTGATGCGAATTTGATTTCTGTCAGGATTTGTTTTTTTTGGACTTTGGAAATATTCATGAAAGACATACAAGCGATTAATTGCTGCGGCAAATTTTGTAAATTTCTCAAATTGATACATAATCAAATTGACTGAGAATGCTACCTGGCCAAAGGCACCTCCAGCTTCTGTAACCTTCCCCACTTCAATATCACCTGATAGCACTTGTTGACCCAAAATTAATGCCGGAATAATCCAGGGAAGATAACCAAATTGATATTTAAAAATATTTAGGTATATTTCTGACCAAAGAATTAGTTTCTGAAAATTTTTAAATGCCAGGTTAAATATCTCTTTAACTTTCCTTGATTCTGGCAAAATTCCATTGTAAAAGGCTATGGATTCAGAATTTTCTCGGATGCGAATTAAACTGAAACGAAAATCTGCCTCTTTTCTTAGCTGCTCAATGTTTAGCCTAGTTAATTTCTTGCCATAAAAAGCTATAGTAATTGTATAGGCTAGTAGGGAATAAATAATTAAGACTAAAACTAGATTTGGCGAAATTGACCACAGAATAAAACTAAAAGCAACTACTACAAAAATTGACTCCAGACAGTTGACTAAAAATTGAACCGATTGTTGACAAAAATTGGTAATGTCTTCAGAAATGCGTTGATCTGGGTTATCAATCTCTTTATCAAAATTGTTCAACTCATAAAAAGCACGATCCCGAAAATATTCACCAAGAAAATGAGCTGTTAACCATCTGCGCCAATATATATTTATCATCTCTCGCAGATAACCATAGGCAGAGTTTAAACATCCAAACAGAATAATGCCTAAAAAAGCAACTCCTATACCTTGCCAAAATCTGTTACTGTCGCGAGATGACAAGGCAGAAATTAAGTCTCCTTGAATACCATTTAAAAAGACCTTAACTTGGGTGTTACCTAATAGCAAAATACCCATTAGCAGAAGTAGAACGATTGCAGGTCGTTTTTCACCTTCTAACCAATAAAGTTTGGCGATCGCCCAAAACTGTGACACTGCTTGTGGTTTAAATTTACTCATTTGAATGGGTTATTTTTGAGTTATTGAGTTATACTAGTTTAGTGGTTTACACTCATAAAACTTGTATAGCAGTTCTCCCACTGGTAAATTACAAAAGAGGTGTACCTCACCATCCCCTAAAACGGTGAAAGGGCAAAAATATCCTCATACCCGATAATAGACAACCATCATAACAGTATTCGAGCAAAATTCACTGCGTTTATTTCAACATGTTTATTTTCAGAATAATTTGGCTGGGACAACTATTTTACCTGATTGGTATCTCTATGACCAGTTTTGCTCTCAATATATCTGTATTTAGGCAAACAGGTTCAGCCACACAGTTCGCCTTACTCATGCTAACTTGCACCATACCACCGATCATTATTTCCCCTGTAGCAGGAACCTTGGTGGATAAATGGGATCGACGCATGACAATGATTATTGCTCACATTATTATAGGAGTACTGACTCTAAGTTTGTTGATTATTGCGACTATTGGTCAGATAGAAATCTGGCAAATTTATTTAATCAACATTTTTGCCTCCATAATTGGCACATTCAGTAACCCTGCGTATAAAGCCGCCATTACCTCTTTGGTTCCCGCAGAAGAACTATCAAGAGCCAGCGGGATGGTACAACTATCTATGGGGATTCAGCAGATTGTCGGACCTTTAATTGCAGGTGCAATTTTGGATGTAATCCATCTACAAGGGATTTTAACAATTGATTTTCTAGGATTATTAATTGCCCTAACCACTCTGATATCAGTCAAGTTTGGTGAGAAAATCCATCGGACTGAGGAAAACAATTACCAACCAAGTATATCCTTTTTATGGCATGTTTTATGGCGAGACGTTACGGATGGTTGGACTTATTTGATCAAATGTCCTGGACTAACAAGTCTTGTGATTATTTTGACAGTTTATCAATTTTCAATTGGCTTCGTGACTGTACTATTTTATCCTTTGGCTCTGAGTCTAACTACCCCATCTGAACTGGGAAAAATCGTGTTTCTTAGTGGTATTGGTATGATTTTGGGATCCCTATTGATGAGTAGTTGGAAATACCAATGGCAAAACTTAATTACCACAATTCTGATAGCTATGTCATTGAGCGGAATGGCTATAGCCATTGGCGGTTCACGTCCCTCGTTACTGCAAATGTATATTGGCACCATACTATTTTTCTTTAATACCCCCTTCATTAATGGCATGATTCAAATTCTCTTCCAAACAAGAGTTGCTGAAAACTTACAGGGAAGAGTCTTTGCTCTAACTGGTGCAATTTCAAGCGCTGCAACACCTTTAGCATCCATAGTTGCCGCACCCCTATCTGACTATGTATTTGAACCATTAATGGGATTTGATGGCACTTGGTCAAAAGCATTTATAGGCCAGTTAATAGGTACTGGTCCTGGTCGTGGTACTGGACTTTTGTTTGTAATAGTTGGTTGCTTCATTACAACAACTGCCATCATTGCTTCCCAACATCCTAGAATTCGCCAATTAGAACTTGCTGAGTAAAAAACGCTTATGAATCTTTCACAACTTCCTTAGCGGAAATGCTAAACTCATTGTTGGTCCTTAAATTTTTATCTTTCTGCTTTAAATGGATATATAAGATAATAGAGAGAAAAAATAGTATCATTCCCGCCATAATTATCAAAAGTCCAATCCCCCTTCCTTCACCAGTCCCTATAATTGACCCCATACTAGTAGATAGTAAACCACCTTCTAATAACATCGGTTCAAACAAATCGTCGCTCAAAGGACTAGCAGTTAGATTACCAATAGCTAATGCTAACCCTATTACTGTGTTAAATAAAGAAAGAACACGACCTTGAATATTGCCATTAACACTAGACTGCCAAATCGTGCTATTGGTGCTAAGAGTAATTGGTAATGAGAAAAATGATATAAAAAGACCAAGTGCAATAATGGGAATAGAAGGGGAAAATCCCGCAATTACCAATCCTACACCATTTAATGCCGTAAAAGTAAACAGAGTAGAAGTATGTTTTTTACCTCCTCCCCAAAGGGTCATGCTTAAACTACCACCTACCATTCCACAAGCAGCTATTGACATAATAACACTAAAACTCTGAGTGGAAGAAAATGATAAAACTAGAGGGTTTATCAAAACCGTTGTCATACCATCTACTAAGAAATGAATGCTCATGAATGCTAGCAAAATTAATAAAGTATTATTCTCGACAACGGCATTCCAACCATAAGCAATATCGTGAATAATCGTATTAACTCTCACACTCTGATTTGATTCAATTATGGGTTCCGGTTGAGGAATATCAATAATCAAAAGAGTAAGTAGTCCCACAAAATAGGAACATAAGTCAACCATCAGTAACCCCTGGATTTGTATACTAGCGAGGAGTATTCCCGCTAAAATTGGTGCCGTTAGTTGTCCCAAAGCTGTACTAAAGTGAATTAACCCATTTGCTCTCCCTATCTGGTGTTTCTTAACCATCATTGGCAAAGCTGCACCTTTGGCAATCATTTGAAAAGAACCGCACACTGAAGTGCAAAATGCCGTTATGTAGGTATGCCAAACCTGTAAATTGTTTGTTAGTAGAAGCACTATAAGCGTTAGCGTTACAGTAGCTGCAGCTAGGTCACTAAAGATTATGGTCCATTTGCGATTCCATCTGTCTACTAATGCACCAACAAAAGGGGTGATTAATACCCCAGGCAGGGTTGTAAAAAAAACAACTAAGCTTAATCCGGCAACCTCATGAGTATTTTGATAGACCCAGATTCCTAACCCAAATCCTGTTAAACGATTCCCAATCTCTGATACAGATTGTCCTAGCCAAAAAATAATGAAATTACGCAGTTCTTTAGTAGTATGACTCACATGCTTAACCAACTTTTACTATACTTCCCTACTACCCATCATACTACCATATCAAATATCACTCTAACTTTCTCCCCCCACAACCACATTTCTAATCCTTAAACTGGGTCCACCACAACCCACAGGTAACCCATTCTGTCCCCCTTTACCACATCCCCCGGATTCATCCCAGTGAAAATCATCCCCAATTCCCTCTATATCTGCTAAAGTCTGAAAAACATTGCCGGATAAGGTTACATCTTTTACCGGTTCCCCTATTGTACCATTTCTAATCATCCATGCTTCACCCGCACTAAAGGTAAACATCTCTCCATTGGTCATTCCCCCTAACCAATTACGTGCATATACTCCTTCTTTTATATCTGTAAATAAATCCGCCACTGGTGTTTTACCCCTTCCTATCCAAGTGTTGGTCATCCTCACAATAGGGGAAAAATGATAATCTAAACAACGAGCATTACCTGTGGGCTTTTCTCCCAATTTACCCGCAGTTTCACGGGAGTGTAACCTTCCTACTAACACCCCATCTTCAATTAATTGGGTGGTTGTGGCCGGTGTCCCCTCATCATCGTACAAATAACTACCCCGATGACCTGGATCTGCTGCACCATCAAAAATTTGCAGTTCCTCTGGACCAAAACGTCTCCCCAAGGTCATCACTTCCAGTAAATCCGGATTCTCATAGGCCATGTCCGCTTCTGAAAGATGACCGAAGGCTTCATGCACAAATAATCCTGTTAATATGGGATCAATAACTACGGTGTAGGTGTTACCTTTGACTGGTGGTAGGGATAAGGCCGTGACGGCTCTTTGGGCAGCTCCTTGTACTATAGTATCTAAATTGACTAAGTCATCATAATCTTTACGTGAACCTACTGTTTCCCTCCCAGTTTGTACTGTGTCCCCATTCCTGGCTGTGGCAGCAAATCTCATTTCCATATCTACCCATGACTGCTCTATCAGGGTTCCTTCAGAAGTGGCAATTATTACTTTCTGACTACTATCGTTGTAACGAACGGATGTGGTCGTGATCCGAGAATCAACGCCCTTTAGTATTTCCCGGTAGCGATCGCATAATTGTTTTTTCTTTTTTAAAGAAACCGTGGATGGGTCAATACCAGTTATGCCCAGTTTGGAAGTGGATCGAATAACAGGGATAGGAGCGAGAATGGTTTGTTCATCTCCCACTGTGCGTGCTGCGGAGATAGCTTCTTGGATGCGTTCTTCAATATCGGCAATGTGGTTGAAGCTAGTTAAACCCCAACCCCCTTTATGACAAGCCCGAACATGGGCACCCATGGAAACGCCCTCGCTAAGAGTTTCTACTTTATCACCACGCAACAAGATATCTGTTCCCTCTGCTTCTTCTAGTCGAATCATTAAGTAGTCAACCTGATCTTTATAGCGAGAAATCAGGTCAGTAAGTAAATCTTGGGTGTCCTTGGTTAGTCTAAACATCTTCCTAGTTTTGTTTATAAGCTTGGCTATAATTATTCAACCATCTTGATTAGATCTAAAAACATATTTTTCAGCCACTTTCCAATAACGGGAAAATCTTTTCAGGTCAATAAAACCATCATAATCAAAAAATGGTTCCACTGCTAATACTTCCAAATCTAAATGGGGGCGAATCAGATCACAAATTTGTGCAAATTTGGGACTAGGACTCTTGGTGGTGATAACTAAACCAGTATTGTTTTCTCTAGCAAATCTAATCACTTCCTGTGCTATATCTCCTCGGCGAATTTCCACTGGTAACTCTATTAGACATTCATAAATGAAAGTTATTCTTTTTAAGCTGAGTTGCCATTCTGCAATTAAAGCATCATCCCAGACCCAAATTGCTGGACTACCAGGATATTTCTTGAAAGCAGGACTATGGGGACTTAAACAGTCTCCGTTGACCCAAACTATTGGTTGATTCATCTTCAAATATTTACTATATTTACTAATTCAGCGGTTTTTGATGGTGTCAACTCCTGAACATTAGTCAACAATATATTTGCACCTGCTTGCAGCATAATTTTCTGATAAGCATCTCTGCGGGATGGGGTTTCCTGAACATGGGGTGGTAAAACCCCCACAGCTACCCAGGTTCGAGAACTGTCCAAAATTTTGGCTTTGGCTACAGTGTGCATATCCGCTACTGTATCCCCCACATATATAACCGGTTGTTTTTTGTGTTGGTCTTGTTTAGCAATTTCTAAAAGATTAATAGTAGCAAAAAGTCCTGTAGGGTCAGGTTTACCAGGTGCATCTTCCATGGCGATTAAAACCGGAGATTTTAAACCTAAGCGCCGCTCCAACACATAACTAGCAGATCCACGAGTTGCACCACTAAAAAATCCCCAGCTGATATTTGCCTGGGTCAGGGACTCTAAATAGGTTGGTTCTAATAATAGGGGTTCATCACAAATATAACCATTCCAGTTTTCTGTGTCAGTACCGCGATAACGGGATTGAAAATAGGCAACAATGCCCTCATAATCTAATTGTAACTCTTCCCTTTGGTAACCCTGACTAACAAAGTAACGGTAAATCAACTCTTGGGAACCCTCCCAATCATTGTTCCATATGCCCTCAGATTTGAGGTCGTCAATATCCGTGACCGTAGGACGATAGGCATAGTTAGTAAAATATTCTACTGTATCTGCCAAAGCACGGCGGTAAGAACCACTCACATCCCGAATTACACCATCAATGTCAAAAACAATTATCATACTCAGGTCAAGAGCTAAATATATATATTAAATCAAATTTAAAGATTGTCTGGCAACTTTGCACAACTGGGGATCTTTGTCAAGACCAGATATTTGGATGGAAACAAAAAATATTCAGTTGCACCACCTCTGATATTATATGCATGTAGCCAGGCGAAAACTATAAAATCAAGGTGTGGAAACATGTTTAAAGTTTACCCCAAGCAGCTATTAACCTACTACCTCCAGGAACAATTTAGGTACTACCATGTGGTTTTTCTAGGGTTACTAGCATTATCAGGAGCATGCTCAATCAGCTACCTCATGGGTCAAAATCAAGTGAAAAGTTCATTGAGTCGCCCATCTGTACAGGTAGCTAAAGTGGTAACAACCAGACCGAGTTCTATAAAGGTTGTCAGACCTATAGTGAAGATCAATAAGCAAAAAGCGGTCAAATCTGTTTGGAATTTACCACAAGTACAACGGAAAGCCAAGGAGATTAAAACCCTTTCCCAAGGAGCTATTGATGTGGGTGTAGTTGTTAGCAGCTATCCAAAAACTAATCAACCATTCTACACCATCAAAGTGTTAGAAAATCACCCTGACAGCACCACCAGTCCGGTTTATTGGTTTCGAGTTTCCAGCTCTAATGGTGCAATTCAACCCCTGGATTTAGTAAGTAATAAATACACAACTTTGGCAAACTGGAATCCCGATGGTATTTAACCAACTAATTCCTAACCACTTTCAGCCTTTGAGTAATCATGGTAACACCTTCATCGCGAACAATGACGGCGGAAATCCATTGGTTTACTGGTTGTAAGGGAGCAGTGCCAATTTTAAATAACCCCCCCGTACTAAGTAATTCCAAGTTTATTGGTGTAGGATTAAGATACTTGTTAGGTTTGATAGTTTCTTCCATAGCAGTTCCCAAGAGGAAGTCATTACCTAATGGTTCCTTCACAATAGCATCAAAAGTATATTTCTCACCCACTTTCACTTGTTGTGGTAACCTAAATTCCACCTGGGGAGGTTTTTTCCCCGATGTCATTTGAGTTCGTTCTGACAAAATTTCTTGATGGGTAATTTGTGCACCTGTAATCTGCTGTCTTGAAGTGATAGCCGCATTTATGGCAAGAGGGCTCGTCCTGTCGGAGGACTGGCCCGTAATCCGGGTTACAGTTTCCGCAATGATAGTCTTACCGTTTGACTTCCAGGATCGTAATTTTGTCTCATAGCTCAATTTTGGATATCTTTGCCAAAAGGATTTTAAAGACTCCTCCATAGCTTGTCTGGTTAATCCATCCCCATGGGTAAATTTAGAACTATAAAATCCCATGACTCCCTTGATGTCACCACGACTGGAAGCAGCATCAATTTGAGCAATCAGCTTTTTCAGTTGGGGGGGTGCATTATCTGGAGTTACTGTTTGTGCGTATGCACAACTCCCTCTATCCAGACTCAACAAGAGTGACAGCAGAGAAATACTAAAGAGTAGTTTTTGGTTTGGCTGCATGAATAAATCAACAAGTTCAAATAAGTTTAGTGAATTTAGTTAATAGTGGCTAACAAAAGCTACTACTAATAAGAGTTTACTAAGTTCTCTACACAAGCTCAGGAATTTCTGATCCCCCGTAGGATGGGAAAATTCTGTGTTAAATAACGGTAAATAACAGGATATATTGCCAGCTGCGTTGTATCCCATTGTAAGATCCTATTATAGGACGCAATCAAAAAAATGCAGTAACTACAAAACAATCTGAGGAATAAACGACATAACGGTATTACTATGGTAAACGGAAGGTTAAAACTATTAGTAGCTGCTAGTGGTACGGGTGGACATTTATTTCCGGCGATCGCCCTGGCCGAGAAATTGACAGAATATGATATCGAATGGTTAGGAGTACCCAATAGACTGGAAACCGAGCTAGTGCCAAACCAATACCCCCTACATACTATCCCAGTGGAAGGTTTTCAGAAGGGTCTGAGTTTAGCTTCTTTAACTGTCATCTGGAAACTGGTCCGGTCCATTTTTCGGGTGAGACAGATTCTTCATCAAGGTCGGTTTCAAGGAGTATTCACCACAGGTGGCTATATTGCCAGTCCAGCTATTATTGCAGCTCGTTCTTTGGGTTTACCAGTTATTTTTCATGAGTCCAATGCTCTACCTGGAAAGGTGACCCGATTTTTTGGTTCCTATTGCACTAGAGTGGCTATAGGATTTGACGTAACTACCAAATATTTACCCAATGCTAAAACTGTGTATGTTGGCACCCCCGTGCGATCGCAGTTTTTAAATCGAAAAATCAGTTCTCCACTAGAGTTACCCATACCGGACGAAGCACCCTTAATTGTAGTTTTTGGGGGTAGTCAGGGAGCAGTAGCGGTCAATCAATTGGTTAGACAAGCAGTAATTGCTTGGTGCAATGCGGGAGCTTATGTTGTCCACTTAACGGGAGATAAGGATCCTGATGCTAAAAGTTTACAACACCCCCAATACATAGTTTTTCCCTTTTATGATAATATGGCAGGTTTGTTGGGTCGAGCTAATCTAGCCATTAGTCGTTCTGGAGCTGGGAGTTTAGCCGAGTTGGCAGTCTGTGGTACTCCTGCTATTTTAATTCCCTATCCCTTTGCAGCGGAAGACCATCAATCCTACAATGCTGCTGTTTTTACCAAGGCGGGTGCTGCTTTAACTTTTCAACAATCAAAACTGACGGCAAAAACCTTACAAAACCAAGTTTTAGAACTATTAAAGTCGCCAAAAATCTTACAGGAAATGAGTCATAGAGCTCAAGCTATAGCTGTTGTCGATAGTGCTGAGCAATTGGCTGACCTGGTGAGACAGATTTTTAGTCCCAACCAAACCCAAACCAAGAGTTCACAAAAACGAGAAATTTTCCATTGATTTTAACTCTTTACTTCCCGTCAAGTTTTAGATTAGAATGAGGGATTGCAAACCATAGCAAGTTATAGCCGGATTTTCCCCGGAGGTACGATTGACCAAATTTATCTTAAAAATTCTCTGGTTAGATGATAATGTAGCCTTAGCAGTGGATCAAGTTGTCGGTAAAGGTACTAGTCCCCTGACTAAATATTTCTTCTGGCCCCGTAATGATGCTTGGGAAGAACTCAAGAAGGAGTTGGAATCCAAGCACTGGATCAGTGATCCTGATCGCGTGGAATTACTGAACAAGGCCACAGAGGTAATTAATTATTGGCAGGAAGAAGGTAAAAACCGCCCCATGTCTGAAGCACAGTTAAAGTTTCCCGAAGTTGCTTTCACTGGTAGCACTTGATTGCTCCCCCCGCCAATTCAACCTGCATGATGGTTACTACCACCATGCAGTCTGTTATTTATTTTAGCCTCATACCATACCACCAGCAGCTTGGAAACGAGCTCGGGCCCGTTTTAATGCTGCCGTAGCCTGTATTTGGGCTTGCCTATCTCCTGCTGGAACCTGGTTTATTTTGGTCTGGGCTGCGTTAAATTCTGAACGAGCTTCCTCTAAATTAATAGACTCACCACGTTGAGCCCCATTCACCAGAATGGTTACTTCATCTTCTTCAACTTCCGCAAAACCACCTCCAAGAGCTATGGACTGCCAGCTGGCATTTTTTTCTGCCCTTACACGCATTACACCTATGTCCAATGCGGTCAACATGGGAGCATGACCACTTAACACACCTAACTGACCAGTAGTGCTAGGGAGAATTACCTCATCAGCAGGACCATCCCAGACGGTTTTATCTGGGGAAATTACACGAATGGTTAATGTCATCTGTCTGTTTTCCTTGATTATTTCCAATTTGTCAGTCACTAGTCTCAAGAACTAGTGACTAGTGACAATGACTAACCCTTCAGTTTTTGAGCCTTGGCGATCGCTTCGTTGATATCACCCACCATGTAAAAAGCTTGTTCTGGTAGGTCATCCAACTCACCGGCCAGAATTTTTTGGAACCCTTTTATGGTGTCTTCCAACTTCACATACTTACCGGGGGATCCAGTAAATACTTCAGCTACAAAGAATGGTTGAGACAAGAACCGCTCAATCTTACGAGCACGTGCTACGGTTAGACGGTCGTCTTCAGACAATTCATCTAAACCTAAGATAGCAATAATATCTTGTAACTCTTTATAGCGTTGTAATGTAGCCTGTACGGAGCGAGCAATGTCATAATGCTCTTTACCAACAATACTGGGCTGTAACATTGTAGAAGTAGAACCCAGGGGATCCACTGCTGGATAAATACCTTTAGCAGCCAAACCACGGGATAATACTGTTGTACCATCCAAGTGAGCGAAGGTAGTAGCAGGTGCGGGATCGGTTAAGTCATCCGCAGGTACATACACAGCCTGAATAGAGGTAATAGATCCTTCGGTGGTGGAGGTGATACGTTCCTGTAAAGCGCCCACGTCAGTACCCAAGGTAGGTTGATATCCCACAGCGGAGGGCATACGTCCCAGGAGAGCGGATACTTCAGAACCAGCTTGTACGAACCGGAAAATGTTATCAACAAATAACAGTACGTCTTGTTTATTTACATCCCGGAAGTATTCTGCCATAGTTAAGCCAGACAAACCAACCCGCATTCTAGCTCCAGGTGGTTCATTCATTTGCCCATAAACTAGGGCAATTTTAGACTCATTGAGGTTTTCTTTATTGATTACCCCGGATTCGATCATTTCGTTATAGAGGTCATTACCTTCGCGGGTGCGTTCACCTACACCCGCGAATACGGACACACCACCATGTTGAGTAGCGATGTTGTTAATCAACTCCATCATGATCACGGTTTTACCAACACCAGCTCCGCCAAATAGACCGATTTTACCACCACGTCTGTAGGGGGTTAACAGGTCTACAACCTTGATACCGGTTTCAAACACAGAAGGTTTAGTTTCCAGATCTGTGAGTTTAGGGGATTCACGGTGAATGGGTAAGGTTTCCTCATTGTTGACAGGACCTTGATTGTCTACAGGTTCGCCTAAAACGTTGAAAATACGTCCTAAAGTAGCCTTACCTACAGGCACACTGATAGGTGCGCCCGTATCCACAACTTCCAACCCACGAACCAAACCATCAGTGGTACTCATAGCCACAGCTCGGACTTGGTTATCGCCTAAAAGTTGCTGTACTTCAACGGTGAGGTTGATTTCCTGTCCAGCTTCGTTAGTGCCTTTAATGGTCAAAGCGTTGTAGATTTGGGGGAGTTTACCGCCAGGGTATTTAACGTCTACAACCGGACCAATTACTTGGGTAATGTAACCTATGTTTGTTTTTTCTGCGGTGGTGACCATGCTGCGCCTAATAAATGAAGCTATTTTTGGTCAAGTTGGTCTTCAAAGACCACAAGATCAAGCAATATCATCTTTTAGGTTAGCACTTAACGATCCCATCTTTGCTCTAAATTCATCATTTGCCAAGAATTTCCTTTGGAGAAAATCTCTCCTCCTATTTCTTGGTCGCTATGGCCAATTTCACTCCTTCCACTTGTCTTATTTGATCCATTACCCCTACTACCTGCCCATGGTTAACGGATTTGTCTGCATTAATTACTACAATTAATGGCTGTGATGGTTTTCTTTGTGATTTTACTTCTTCTGGCAACTGCTCTAAATTAATTTTTTGTTGATTCAAAAAAATCTGTCCCTGGGCATCAATTGTCACCGTTATTTGGGGAGGGGGACCAGCTTGGGTTGTTCCCGCTTGCGGCAAATTCACTGGTAAGCTATTGAAACGGGTCAAGTATAAAGATGACATGATAAAAAAAGTCAAGATTGCGAATATAACATCAATCATGGGCACAATATTAATTTGTGCTGGTATATCCGGTTCATCTGGTAGACGCATAGGATTTATCTCCCCGTTCATAACGACGACGGTATAATAGTTCTAGTTGTCCCCCGTATTCTTGTATTAAGGCTATTTGCCTTTGGTAAAGACCTCGAAAGGAATTGGCAAATAAGAGAGTGGAAATGGCTACAATGAGACCTGTAGCAGTAGAAACTAAGGCCTCGCTAATACCACCGGTAACACCCGCTGTTTGACTCCCTCCCACATTGCCAAGATTTAGAGAAGCAAAGGAATTAATCAGTCCCAGTACGGTTCCCAATAATCCTAGTAGGGGGGCCAAGGCAATAATGGTGTCAAAAACTGTGGTGAATCGTTTTAATAGGGGTATTTCCGCCTGAGCTTCAGTTTCCAAGGCCAAACGAAATTCCTCCGGGTTAGGTTCTTCTAGTTCTAAAGCAGTCAAAAAGATCCGGGCTATGGGTAAATCAGCATTCTTTTGCAGAATATCAATGGCATTAACTAAGTTATTTTGACGATATAGATTCAATACGTATTTAACTACTCTTTCCTGTCGCCTGGTAATTTTTGACCAAAACCAAATACGCTCAATAATTAGTCCTACGGCAATTATGGAAGACAATAGCAGTGGCCACATGACCACGCCACCAGCTATAAATAATTGTTTAATATCCATACTGATTCTTCATACCTTCGCTGAAAACAAAAAATAATTTACCTCGTGCCATTTTCCTATATACCAACCACAAAAAGCAAACAAATCAACTGTATGGTAAACTCCAGGTTAATTAATGGTTATTTTTTGTTTGATATATTAGAAATATAAATAAGAGATTAGATTACTCATGATCTGGCCGTTTAAACCCAAGTTTCGTAAACAAATCGCTCGCATTGAAATTACCGGTGCGATCGCCAGTGGCACAAGAAAGCGAGTATTGGAAGCCATAAAAACTGTAGAAGAGAGGAAATTCCCTGCCCTGTTGTTACGTATTGACAGTCCTGGTGGTACGGTAGGGGATTCCCAGGAGATATATGGTGCCCTCAAGGAACTGGGCAAAAAAACCAAAATCGTCGCCAGTTTTGGCAATATATCGGCTTCAGGTGGTGTCTATATAGGCATGGGGGCGGAGCATATTATGGCCAATCCAGGTACAATTACAGGTAGTATAGGTGTAATTCTACGGGGAAACAATCTAGAACGCTTGTTGGAAAAAGTTGGTGTGTCTTTTAAAGTAATTAAGTCTGGGCCATACAAAGACATTTTATCCTTTGATAGAGAACTGACCCAACCAGAGGAAAATATCCTGCAAGAACTGATTGATGTCAGTTATCAGCAATTTATTCAAACAGTAGCTCGGGCGCGTGCCTTGCCTATAGAAACTGTTAAGACCTTCGCTGACGGACGTATTTTTACAGGAGAGCAGGCCTTAAACTTGGGAGTTGTAGACCGTTTAGGAACAGAGGAAGATGCTCGACGTTGGACCACCGAATTGGTAGGACTTGATCCCCAAAAAACTCCCTGCTATACCTTAGAAGAGCGGAAACCATTATTAAGTCGAGTTCTACCAGGTAGTCGCTATCCCAAATCAAGTATTAGATCTGGAATTGATTGGCTGGAGTTTGAAATGTCTACAAGTGGGTTACCACTGTGGTTATATAGACCCTAGAAGGTTATGTCATTCGTCAATGGTCAGTCGTAAAAATTGGCAACTGACGACTGACCGCTGATAGTAATAACTGACAACTAGAAAAGGAGGAACTTGGAAGTGGAATGGCAAATGCGGGCAATTCGTGGCGCGACAACTGTTGGGGAAAATAGTATAGTGGCAATTACAGAAGCAGTAACGGAATTACTTAATGAGTTAGAAGACCGTAATCAACTGCGACCTACGGAAATTTTGAGTGTCACTTTCTCTGTTACCCGTGACTTGGATGCTATCTTTCCAGCAGCGATCGCCCGCAGTCGTCCTTTATGGGATAGTGTGGCCATGCTAGATGTTCAACAAATGTATGTGGAAGGAAGTTTGCAGCGCTGTATAAGGTTTTTAATTCATGCCTATTTACCCGCTTCTTCCCCCATACACCACGTGTATTTACGTCAAGCAGCTAAATTACGTCCCGATTGGGGATTTGTGGGAGTTCAATAATTTAACGTGTTGCCAGGTATTAACGTTTTGGGGCTGCAGCTACTATTAAACAATTTAAAACTAGTCGTGAACCAGCTTTTATCTTGCCTTTTGGTGAGTACTTATGCTCAAAAAATGCTGGTTTTTAGAGTAACAATGGAGGAAAAAAGATAATAAAATCTGAAATCTATATAAATTAATGCTTTCACCTACCCACTTTTGGCTACAAGACATTAGAATAATTCATTGAAAAGTCGAGCTGATCTGATGTACAGGGGTTCGGAGTGTAAATACTCTTAACGAACGATTTTTGTAATTCTACCGACAGAGATTTCCGTAAAGATGCGACCAGATTTCATCTTGCAGCAAATCTCAAGTAAACCTCAAGGAGTTTGATATGAACAAAGGTGAATTAGTAGATGCAGTGGCCGAAAAAGCCAGTGTGACCAAAAAACAAGCGGATGCTGTCCTCAGTGCTGCTATTGACACTATTATTGAAGCGGTTGCTTCGGGTGATAAGGTTACTTTGGTTGGTTTTGGTTCTTTTGAATCACGGGATCGTAAAGCTCGTGAAGGTCGTAACCCTAAAACTAATGAAAAAATGGAAATCCCAGCTACCAAGGTTCCTGCTTTCTCCGCTGGGAAACTATTTAGAGAAAAAGTAGCACCCCCAAAAGAGTAGTTTCAGTTCTAGGAAGTGCAGTTTTGATGCGACACAAAGCACATGGGGGAAATCTAGCTTGGGCGGCGGCATTAGCTGGCTGTCCCCCAGAGGCTATTGTGGACTTTTCTGCTAGTATTAGCCCCTTGGGACCGCCTAAAACCGTAATTCATGCGATCGCCTCCCAATTGGCTAGTCTAAAACATTATCCCGACCCAGATTACATGGAGCTGAAACTGGCTCTGGGTCGTTTCCATGAACTACCACCGGAGTGGATTTTACCGGGTAATGGTTCGGCTGAATTACTAACCTTACTGGGTAGGGAACTGGCACAACTAAGAGCAACTATATTAGTAACTCCGGCTTTTGGCGATTATTACCGCACCCTGGCGGCCTATAATGCCAAAGTGTTGGAGTTTCCTATGGATTTAAGTTGGGAGAGGGGGTTACCCCCCTTTTTATCTTCTGGTGTGTGTGTTTCTGGATCAGGAGAATATGGATTGTTGCTGAATAATCCCCACAACCCCACGGGTAGGTTATTTTTACGGGAGGAGATTTTACCTTACTTACAGGATTTTGCCCTGGTGGTAGTAGATGAAGCGTTTATGGATTTTCTCACCCCCGAACAGGATCAAAGTTTGATAGGGTTAGTTCAGGAGTATAGGAATTTGGTCATATTGCGATCGCTGACTAAGTTCTACAGTTTGCCAGGGTTGAGATTAGGCTATGCTATAGCTGCACCTGACCTGCTACAAAAATGGCAGTCTTGGCGAGATCCCTGGCCCGTAAACAATTTGGCCGTATGTGCTGCTGTAGCTGCACTTCAAGATCAGGAATTTCAACATCAAACCTGGACCTGGTTACCTCAAGCCAGAAATCAACTTGTACAAGGTTTATCTAGTTTACCTGCTCTTAAACCTTTGCCGGGTGCTGTTAACTATTTATTGGTAGAGTCCCAAATTTCCGCTTCTTGGTTACAAGAACAGCTACTAGTAAAACATCAAATCCTCATTCGTGACTGTTTGAGTTTTAAGGAACTAGGCGATCGCTATTTTCGTGTTGCTGTGCGCTCCATACCAGATAATCAAGGTTTAATTACTGCTCTGGAATCCATAACGCAAAATCATCTATGAAACTGGACTATGATATAATAATCATTGGTGATAGTATGGCGGGATATGAAGCTGCTTTATATGCAGCTCAACTACATGCGAAAGTAGCTTTAGTAAAGTCCCAACCTACTTACCAACTAAACTATGTTTACCCATTGAGGGAACTGAGTAGAATCTCTTATCAGTACTTGGAAATGATGGGTTTGGGCATTTATGCCGATCAACTTCCTAGTACGGAAGTACTAAAGCAACTGCAACAGCCAGAAAGATGTTTAATTTCTTCTTACCAGCGGGCAATATTTTATGCCCAAGGTATGGAGTCCCAGTTTAACTTAATAAATTCCCTGGACAATTTAGCTACTCAGGGAGTAGATATAATTATTGGTAGGGGGGAGTTTGCCAATTCTAGAAAACCCAGTTTTAGAGTTCAAGGTCGAACTTTAAGGGGGAGTAGATACTTACTGGCCTGTGGTTCGGTGACTAAAATTCCCCACATAGAAAATCTTGCCACCACTGGTTATGTTACCCTCACCAATATTTGGCAGTACCTAGTCAGCACCAATCTACCTAAACACTGGGTAATTCTTGGTGGTTTACCCCAAAGTATAGAAATCGCTCAAACCCTAGCTCATTTAGGTTGCCATATAGATTTAGTCCTCAACCATCCCACGGTTTTATCCTATCTAGAGCCAGAAATAGTTGAATTACTCATCGCCCAACTAGAAGCTGACGGGGTAAATATTTTCCGAGAACAAACGGTCACCCAGACCAGAAAAATTAAAGGTCAAAAATGGGTACAACTAAAAGACCAAGCTATAGAAACTGAGGAAATTTTAATAGCTAATCACCAACAACCAAAAATAGAGAACTTGAACTTAGCCAGTCCGAGAATTAAATCCTCAGGCGATCGCCTGATCACCAACGACAAACTACAAACCACCAATCCCAATATTTATGCCTGTGGAGATATTATAGGTGGTTATGATATGGAGAACATTGCCAAATATGAGGCAAAAATAGCTGTGAAAAACGCCCTATTTTTTCCCAAACATCGGGTCAACTACACTGCCATTCCTTGGATAATATCTACCCAACCCATGGTAGCACAGGTAGGAATCACCGAATTACAGGCCAAAAAAACATATAATAAAAATCAAGTTCTAGTTTTTAAAAACTACTTTAAGACCACAACAGCAGGTCAAATTAAGAATGAGACCACAGGTATTTGCAAACTAATTGTTTTAGAAAACGGCAAAATTTTAGGCTGTAGTATATTTGGTCAAGAAGCAGAAGAAATAATCAACTTAATCGCCCTAGCAATATCTCAAAACCTGAAAATTGAGGACCTAGAAAATTTAGCAGTTGCTCATCCCAGCTGCTCGGAAATTCTCACCCAAACTGCTAGGGAATGGAGTAAACATAAGTTGTACAAAAACCACCTGTTACAAGAGTTTTTGCAGAGTTTTTTACATTTTCGCCGGGAATGGAAGTTTTAACCTCCATCCCCAAAGAATCAAAAGGGAGGGAAAAATATCCCCCATCCCTAATCTAACGAATATACTCCTTGAGAACACTGTTCCGATTGGGATGACGCAGTTTCCGCAGAGCCTTGGCCTCGATTTGTCGAATCCTTTCCCGGGTGACATTAAAAATCTGACCGATTTCCTCCAGGGTTTTCATCCGACCATCATCCAAACCATAGCGCAGTCTCAAAACATCCCTTTCTCGGGGACCCAAACTATCTAAAACTCTTTCCAGGTCTTCCCTAAGAAGACTTTTAGAAACCTGATCCTCAGGTGTTTCACCATCAGATTCAATAAAATCTCCTAAACGGGAATCCTCCTCCTTACCAATAGGTGTTTCCAAAGAAATAGGCAATTGAGCTGATTTGGCAATAAACCTCAGTTTTTCAATGGTCATTTCCATGCGGGTCGCAATCTCTTCCTCCGTGGGTTTGCGTCCCATTTCTTGAGATAAAAGTTTGGTAGTTTTCTTAATCCGTGATATAGTTTCGTAAAGGTGAACGGGTAAACGAATGGTTCGAGACTGATCAGCTATTGCCCTTGTAATTGCTTGACGGATCCACCAAGTCGCATAAGTAGAAAACTTATAGCCCTTTTCATGGTCAAATTTTTCGGCGGCCCGGATCAGACCTAGACTTCCCTCCTGAATTAAGTCCTGGAATGACAGGCCCCGATTCATATATTTTTTGGCAATGGAAACCACTAACCGTAGGTTGGATTGTACCATTTTATCCTTCGCCCTGCGCCCCACGTGAAGACGATAGCGGAAGGTTGGTAATGGCAATTTTACCGCCTCAGCCCATTCTCTAAATTCCGGTTCCCTTTCTAGCTGTTCGTATAAATCATCTCTAACTCTTTCTAGCTCCAGCAAATCAGCTATTTTTCGTGCCAACTCAATTTCTTCATCTGCCCGTAGTAATCTAATTCGACCAATCTCTTGCAGGTAAAGACGAATTGAGTCCTCAGTAAATGGCTTCTTCTTAGTCTGTGTGCGACGACGCGATTTAGCGGCTTTTCCAGACTTTGCGTCGTCCTCATCAGTCTGAGGCTCTAAAAAATCATCAATATCCCCGTCATCAACTAGCAGTAAGTCCTCTTCCTCCTCGATTAATAAGAGTTCTTCTTCTATCTCGGGCGGATTTATCATTTCTAGCTCAGGCTGATAAATGCTATCGAGTACGTTGTTAGCCTGGTTCATGCCGCGTTCCTCATGCTCCTTGCAGAATCAATTTATGGAGTTAAATACCCAAGGGGTTTTCGTTGACTTTTTTGCCTTTTGTGGAGGCATTATTTTAACTTTTGACGGATCCACGGATGTTTTACTGAAGATAGTTCAGTAACACTCCTGATTCTCGTCATTATCCACACACAATTCCCAGTTGACTTTTTCCGTCCCCACCTCATGGGTATGGCTGGCGACAGATTTATTTGTCAACTCTTTTTCAATTGTAACCTCTTTCACAGAAATTGCACTCTTTTTGTGTATTCACCATGAACTCATTTCCTCATGGAAGGCCACCTTTATCAAACCCAGTAGTCACACCATTAAATCTTGTTGAAAACTTTTTGGTTTATCAGTGGCATTCTAATTAAAATGAAAGGAGATAAAGGTCAGAATTATTAGAACCAAAATTCCAGACTTAGCCAGAATGCCCACGGGGTTGAGCTAGACGGGCGTTCTGGGTCACCCACCCTTACGGGGAGAGGTGAGGTCACAGGTCTTGAGTTCATTTTTTTTCAGCCTTATTAACACATTAGCGCAATGTGGAAATTTCAACCCTATGCAGCTTGACAAACTGTTCCTATTGTATAGGAGGATATTTCTTTCTGTTGCTATCTTTCTCTGGAGAACTAGATATCTAAATCCGTTAGGTTTAGCTTAGAACCATAAGTTTCGATAAACTCTCTCCTAGGAGCAACCCGATCGCCCATTAATATGGTGAATATTCTGTCAGCTTCTGCTGCATCCTCTATTTCTACCTGTTTCAGGGTTCTGGTTTCAGGGTTCATGGTGGTAGTCCACAGTTGTTCTGGCATCATTTCACCCAAACCTTTAAAACGCTGAATCGTATAATTAGCGTTTCCAGGCAATGTACTGATGTGTTGTTGTAGTTCTCGATCGCTGTAACAGTAATGATAATTCTTTCCTCTCTCTACTTTGTACAGTGGTGGGCAAGCAATGTAGATGAACCCCTGTTCAATTAGTGATCTTTGGTATCTATAGAAAAATGTGAGCAGCAATGTACGAATGTGCGCCCCATCCACATCCGCGTCCGTCATGATTACCACTCGATGATACCGTAATTGTGAAGCGTCAAATTCTTCACCTTTCACCCCTAGGCCTAAGGCCGTAATTAATGATTGTACCTCATTATTTTTATAAATTTTCGCATCATCGGTTTTTTCTATATTTAAAATTTTACCCCGTAGAGGCAAAATTGCCTGAGTCCGGCGATCGCGTCCTTGTTTGGCACTATTATGGACAAAAACTCCTGCTGTTAAAGCAAAGTTATGGGTATGGGGAACCTCTAGATCATAAACATCGAATTTTTCCGTGAGACTTTCCACATTTACCACCCGGTGATTATAGGTAACCACAGAGCTCCGCATCACAGTAGGTAGAGACTGGTCATAATAGGGCATTAAGGAATCCTCTGGAGTGAGCAAACCCGCAGCTTGGTAATTTCCATCCCGCAACATAAATAAATGGTCAGGAGTGCAAATCAAAACCTGGTCATTATCCAAAGTTACCCTGACCACTGGAGCATTGGTTTTGGTCCTGCGAACATGAAGAATTTTTCCTGTGCCTATCTCACCATTTTCCTGTATGGTATAACAATAGTTTTGTTTACCTGCTGCTTGTTCAGCTATCAAATCCGTAAAAGTAAGATTACGTCCATCCGTGAGGGAAACTAAAGTATTCCCCACAAAACAACCACCCGCACTATCCCCTTCCACAATAAATATTTCCGACTCAGCAGGGTCGCGGGAACTGCAATCAGCTAATTTACCTGGTAAAGGGGAAGATTCCAAAACAGACTTTCTCCGAACCAGCTCCCTTGCATGTCTAGCTGCTTCTGCGGCTTTAAAAGCCTGGATAGCCTTATCCAAAATAGAGTCAGCAATACCAGGGTGAAATTCTAGATATTCCGTCAGCACTTCTCCCACCAGAGAATCCACAATGCCACGCACTTCCGTATTACCCAACTTGGTTTTGGTTTGTCCCTCAAACTCCGGATCAGGAACCTTCACGGAAATAACTGCGGTTAAACCTTCCCTCACATGTTCCCCACTGAGATTGGATTCATTCTCCTTAATTTTATTGCGTTTGCGGGCGATAGAATTCAAAGTTCTTGTCAGAACAGTCTTTAAACCTTCTAAATGAGTACCACCATCAATAGTGCGAATATTGTTAGCAAAACCTAAAACATTATCAGTATAAGCATCTGTGCACCATTGTAAAGCCACCTCTACTTGAACGTTATTGCGCTCACCTTGGACGTAGATAATTTCCTCATGTAAAGCCTGCTTATCTCGATTCATGTAGGCCACATATTCCTTAATACCTCCCTTATACTCATAGCTTTCTACTTTAGGGGTATCGGTTTTCAGGAGTTCCAAACGATGATCGGTGAAAGTAATTTTCACCCCCGCATTGAGATAGGCCAATTCTCGGAGACGACCGGCCAGAGTAATATAATCAAATTCAATACCAGTAGTAAAAATTTGGACATCTGGCTTAAACTTTACGGATGTGCCGGTACGGGACTGTTGGTCTGGTTCTACCTGCAATTCAGTTGTAGGTGCACCTCGTTCATAACGTTGAGTATGAACCTTATGCTCTCGCCAAACCGTAATATCTACTACTTCTGATAAAGCATTAACTACGGACACACCCACACCATGTAAACCTCCAGAAACCTTGTAACCACCGCCTCCAAATTTACCACCGGCGTGTAGTACAGTTAGCACGGTTTCCAAAGCAGACTTACCGGTTTTGGGGTGAATATCAGTGGGAATACCCCGACCATTATCCGTCACCGTACAGGAACCATCAGCATTGAGTTCCACATCTACATGGGTACAGTAACCCGCTAAGGCCTCATCAACAGAGTTATCAACTACCTCATAAACTAGATGGTGCAGTCCTCGCGGTCCGGTAGAGCCAATATACATACCCGGTCGTTTGCGGACGGCTTCCAGACCTTCCAGAACTTGAATCTGATCGGCACTGTAACTGCTCGTCATGAAAATTCTCCTGATCTAAAGGGCGTTAATTCGCTAAGAAGTTAAAAAAGTAAAATTACCCCAGAATTATAGCACTAAAGCCTTGGTGCCGTGTTTAGCACTGTTTAGTGGTAAATTTATATGAGAGATGGGGTTGAGGTAAATGGGTCAATCAATTAGGTTAGATAGGGCTGTTAAACTCATAGTGATTTGTGGTGCAACAGCAACGGGGAAATCTGGACTGGGGGTGAGTTTAGCACAAAGACTTGGTTGTGTCATTCTGGGTGCTGATTCCCGTCAGGTGTACCGTGAATTTAATATTGGAACAGCCAAGCCAACGGAGGAAGAACGGGGGTTAGTGCCCCATTATCTCATAGATATATGTGAACCAACAGAAACCTTGACAGTAGCAGATTATCAAGAACAAGCCCAACGGTTAATTGATAATTTGCCAGTTTCACCATTATTTTTAGTTGGTGGTACAGGTTTATATATTCGGGCTATTGTCCAGGGCATGAAAATTCCCAAGGTATGTCCACATCCCCAATTGCGCTCCCAATTGGAGTCATTAGGTCAACATCAACTTTATCAGATTTTGCAACAGGTTGATGCAGTTGCTGCCAGAAGAATTCACTGCCATGATTTGGTGAGGACTTTAAGGGCGTTAGAAGTGTATTATGTCACAGGTTCTCCTATGTCTGAACAGCAGGGAGAGAGACCACCCACCTACCCAATTTTACAACTTTATTTGGACTGTGAACCAGATGTTTTGGATTTGAGAATTTATGGGAGGACCAAACAAATGATTAAGGATGGTTTGGTTGAGGAGGTGGAGTTTCTGTGTGAAAAATATGGTGTGAACTTACCTTTATTAAATACATTAGGATACGCAGAGATTAAGCGGTATTTATCTGGGGAGATTAGTTTAGAAGCGGCAACAGATTTAATTGTTTTACACACCAGGCAATTTGCCAAGCGTCAGCGAACTTGGTTTAGACAGTCCTCGAATTTGGAATACTTTAATATTAATAGTCCGGACTTATTAAGTAGTATTTGCAAGAGGGTAGACGACTTCCTTTGGGGTCATAGCAGCTAGGTTGGATTGTTTGATAGAATGTATCTTAGATTGTTAATTTTAATGTGCGATTGCCCTGTCTAGTTAAAATTTTGTGTTGACTTAACGAAAAAATTATGGTACAGTACCCATCGGTATCTGTATTTCATCTGCACTGGTTTTAGACTATGACCATATCTATAAGAGAAAAACAACCCAAACCCAATCTGAGCTTGCAATTGCAACGCTTTTGGGAAATTCTATATGTTTTGGTGGTGCGGACTTTGAAGGTAAGATATCGGGGTTCGATTTTGGGTGTTTATTGGTCATTGCTAAACCCATTAATCATGACAAGTCTATACACAGCCATTTTCGGTGCTACTTTTTCTTCCTACTACAATAATTCCATTACGAATTATGTGCTGGCGGCATTTACGGGACTGGTGGTGATAAATTTCTTCTCAGCATCTACAACTCAGTGTCTTTTTAGCGTAGTAGAGAACTCATCACTGTTAAATAAAATCCGTTTGCCTGTGAGTGTTTTCCCGGTTTCTATGGTAGCTTCGAACATATTCCAGTTTTCCGTTGGAACCTTTCCTTTATTAGCAGTGATGACTCTGCTTAATACCAGGAATGTAGTCAATGTGTTAGCAATGGTGTTCCCTTTATTTGCACTAGTATTAGTCTGTATGGGAGTTGGATTTTTAGTTAGTACGTTGTATGTTTTTTTTAGGGACTTACACTACTTTTATGAGTTAGTTGTGTTTGTGCTTTGGATCAGTAGCCCCGTGTTTTATCCAGCAGCTATTGTGCCACCACAGGTTAGACCTTTTCTTGGTTTAAATCCCCTATCACCAATTATTGAGAGCTTGCGCCAGATTACATTGTCGGGGTCACCTCCAGATTTAGGGTTGATATGGGGAGCATTGTTGAGTGGAATGATTATTTTGTCATTTGGATGGACTTGTTTTCATCTGTGGCGTCATCAATTTATGGATTTGCTATAGGACACAGTTGTTTAACGCAAATGGGTGTCAGCTTAGAGTAATCAAAATTACATTTATGATGGTGTCGTGTTTACGGTTTATAGTGTAGTATTTTAGATGTTACCAAATATCCTGTCATGATGTTATCCCATATGGTATGAAGACTAAATAGTCAATTAATTTTTAAATGAGGAACAGAAATCGTTATAGATATAAGATAGTTCCGATCAGATCAATTGAATGGTATAGATAAAACATACACCCCCCTTAGACAAAAATGATCATGACTAAACAGGTAGAATCAAAAGAATCAAATTTTTATACAGCGTCTTCGGAAAAAAAGAAAATTAACATTCAAAATATTATTTTTCCCAAGCTAGACATTTGTACCGTGGAGGAGTTGTTTTTCAGAGGGGATGATGGAGTGCTATTTGACTACCAAAATCGAACTCTAGGGATAAAAAAGGACACCGTAGTTAGCTTTAACACATACTTTAACGGTTTTTTTGCAAATAAGTGGAAAAGCTACACTTCTATTACAAATATTGGTGTTTGTCTTTCTCTACAGGGATCTTTCAATATACACATTTACAGTGTAGATTCATTTGTTCAGTCGCGCACTATAGTAATGCAGAAAACTGTCAAGAATGCGCACTTTGACTCTCCAATTGTCTTGGAAAACTTCGATATATATCCCTACAATGGGATGATATATATCGAAGTACAAGCATTGAGTAATAATTGCCAGATGGAGGGAGGCTTTTTTTACTCGTATGTACAAGAGATAAAAGATATAAGACTAGGGATAGTAATATGTACATACAAAAGAGAAACCTATGTTCGCAAGAACATTGATCTACTAGAAAAAAATTTGTTAAGCAGAGACGAATATCGAGATAAGTTAAAAATTTTTGTTATTGATAATGGGAAAACCTTAAGTTCCTTTGATAATCCATTGATTGAGATAATTCCTAATAAAAACGCGGGAGGGAGTGGTGGTTTTGCAAGGGGAATGATAGAAGTAGCAAATCATCATAGGGGATTTTCGCACATTCTACTGATGGATGATGATGTGCTATTCGATCCAGAAGTAATTTTGAGATTGTCGAATTTTCTTAGTGTGATCAATCAAGATGATATTTGTGTTGGTGGTGATATGCTAAGACTAGATAAAAAACACATCCAGCATGAAAGAGGTGGATACTGGAACAAACTTAGAGGTTGTACACCTGTAAAATATAACCTTGACTTAACTGTTTTGGAAAATATATTGTTTAATGAAATAGAGGAATATTGTGAGTACAATGCCTGGTGGTTATATTGTTTTCCTGTTGACAGTATTAAAAAGATTGGACTTCCCTATCCATTTTTTATAAGACTTGACGATGTTGAATTTAGTAAAAGAATAAACAACAAAATTATTGCATTAAATGGAATATGCGTTTGGCATGAACAATTTGAAAATAAGCAGAGTCCAGTCACAGAGTACTACAATATAAGAAATGGGTTAATTTTCAACAGTCTATACTACGAAAAAAATGCTAGCATTTTTTCCCATCTTAGTTGGTTCTTACTTCCAACAATTAGACATCTTTTTTGTTACAGATATGAGACAGCAGAATATGTTTTGCAAGCTGCTTCAGATTTTTTGTGTGGTCCTGAAAATTTATTTTCTCAAAATCCCCAACAAAACCATAGTAAGCTTTCATTATGTGCTGAAAAAACAAGGAGGAATAAAAATGGCGTCAGTCCATTTATAATGAAAAAGTATATGGAGAGTATTAATGAAAATGAAAACTTATTACACAGGATTTGGAGAGTTTTCACCCTAAACGGTCATATACTACCTCGTTCATTTTTCTGGGATGATAGAAACCTGACTGATAAGGGATATAAAGTAGTAAGTTCATATGGTAGCAAACCTCTAAATGTTTTCAGGGCAAAGACAATAATATACTACAACATAGAAACCCAAGAGAGTTTTGCAGTTCAATTTTCCAGAACTCGTTTCTTTAGAATCCTATTCCACAGCATTTACTTAGGAATCTTAATGCTGTTAAAATATGGGAGGTTGGCTAAGCTTTACAAGACCACGCTTGGTAAGTTTACGAGTCAGTCCTTTTGGGAAGAGTATTTAGAGCTTAAAAAACAATTTTGAAAAATAATGCTAAGTAGTATGTTTGACTTTTTAATTGTTGGAGCTGGTTTTGCCGGTTGTACTTTAGCTAACTGCATAGCTACACATTTAGACAAAAAAGTACTAGTTATAGATACACGGAGTCACATTGGTGGTAACGCTTACGATTGCTATGATAAAGCGGGTATTTTAATTCATCGATACGGGTCGCATATATTTCATACGAATAGCAAAAAAATCATTGACTACCTTTCTCGGTTTACAGAATGGCGAGTTTATCAACATGAAGTTTTAGCAAGGGTTGATGGCGAACTTTATCCAATTCCTATCAACCTGAATACCATTAACAAGCTGTATGGATTTAATTTTAACAGTCAGCAACTATCAGATTTTTATGAACAAATCAGAGAGAGATACGACAGGATTGAAAACTCAGAACAAGCTGTAGTTGGTAAAGTAGGAACTGACTTATATGAAAGGTTCTTCAAGAATTACACCTATAAACAGTGGAATCTTTGGCCTCACGAATTGGATGCTTCAGTATGTGCGCGTATTCCAGTCAGAACCAATAAGGATAATAGATATTTTAGTGATAAGTATCAAATGATGCCTGTCGATGGCTATACAAAGATGTTTGAAAGGATGTTAGACAATCCTAATATTAAATTCATGCTCAATACCAGTTTTCAAGAAGTTGAGAAATGGCTAAAATTTGACCACCTAATATACACTGGCCCTATTGATCAGTTTTTTGACTACAAATTTGGTAGATTGCCTTATAGGTCACTGAAGTTTCAATTTGAAACTCACGATATTGAATATTTTCAGCCAGTAGCTGTTGTGAACTATCCTAACGATTATGATTTTACTCGCATAGTTGAATCCAAACATATAACTGGACAAAAACACAGTAAAACCACAATTTACTATGAATTCCCACAATCTGAAGGGGATCCCTACTATCCTGTGCCCCGTCCGGAAAACCGTGAGTTGTTTCAAAAGTATAAAGATGAAGCTGACAAACTGCAAACAGTAACATTTGTTGGGAGACTAGCACAATATCAATATTACAATATGGATCAAGTCGTTGCTGCTGCTTTAACGGTGTTTGAAAATAGAATTAGTAAATTATACTAATTGCATGTGTGAATTGAATAACTAGACATATATCACGTTTACATTTATTGCATTTCTAAACCATGAGTATCAAGCAAGTAGCCATCATTGTCGTCACCTGGAATAAAATAAGGGATGTTTCTTTTTTGATAGAGGATATAAAGAAGCTAGATTTGAATGAAATAAGTATTAATGTTTTCGTTGTTGACAATAATTCAAGTGATGGTACAGAAACACATTTAAACAAATACTACTCCTTTGTTAAGGTTCTGCAAACAGGCGATAATTTGGGAGGTTCTGGAGGTTTTTCTTATGGTATGGACTACGTAAAAGAATTAGAATACGACTATGTTTGGTTGCTAGATAATGATGTTAGATTGGATACCCAATCTTTGCTTAATTTGGTAGATACCTTGAACTATTACCCTGATATTGGTTTAGTTGGGTCTCAAATAAGGAAGTTAGATCAACCGAACATTATTCAAGACCTAGGTATGTTCATATACTATAAAAAAGCACATGTCAAAGGAAACTTTAGCGATAACACTATTGAATCAGCTATTAATAATTTAAGTCATTTAAATTCCCAAACTGGTTATATTGATGTTGACTTCTGTTCTGCTGCATCCTTACTAGTTCGTAAAGAAGTTATTCAGCAGATAGGAGTATTTGAAGACTACTTCTTGCATTTTGACGACACCGAGTGGTGTTTGAGAGCGAAAAAAGTTGGCTGGTCAGTTGTAGTTAATCCGTCATCTATTGTTTGGCATTCCTCACCCGATTTTAAGCAGCGTCCCTGGATTAGTTATTATGATGAGCGGAATTTGTGTTACTGTTGGCAAAAATACTTTCCGGATCTTTTATTGAAGAGAATCAGGGTTTTGCTTCCAAAGTTAATCTACTATTCTATAACAGGTCGTTTTTTCTGGGTTAGCACTCACTTAATGGGACTAGATGATTTTATTTCTGGTATCAAGGGTAGGATGCCAGCACCTCTACCATATAAACAATTATCAATAGAGGAAGTACTTGACAATAATTTAAGGGTTACAGTCCAAGCTAGTCTTTATCAAGATCAGTTTGAGTCTCAAATTTTGGATCAAATAAACTCATTAATTGATAAGGAAAGATTTACTGTTTTTAACAAAAACAAAAGTTTATTATACACCAGTTATATGTGGCTTCTGTCTTGCTTTCATAAGTCATTTGATTTAGCTCTTGTTAGCTGTTACCAAACAGAAGTTTGGCAATTTAATCTAGCCAGAAAGGTCTATTTTTTCACAGGATCAGGCTACGTTTTGGTGAATACTAGTATTATTAACTTAGCCAGAGCAGCAATAACAACATTTTTGAGGTTACTTAAGATTTATTGGCAAATACATAAATTAACTAGTAAGAAATCAATTATGTTAGATTTGAATAGGATAATGTAATACAGGACCTATAAATTTGAGTATTTTACCTAGAAAATAAATCCCAAAGTGATGAGCATAACTGTATCAATTATCCTAGTCAATTATAATGGAGCAGATGTTTTAGTGGATTGTTTAAAATCCATCAACAAATTTGTTCCTGGGTATAATTGCGAAGTTATAGTAGTGGATAACGCTTCTCAAGACAACAGCATAGACATTATTGAAAATAAATTTCCCAATGTCCAGCTGATAAAACTAACAAAAAATGTTGGTTTTGGAGCTGGAAACAATGCTGGAGCAAAGGTAGCTAAGGGTGAATTCCTATTTTTATTGAATACCGATACTATAATCACCAGTAATATTCTTCCCCATTTGGTGGACCTAATGGAAAAAAATCCAACTGTGGGAATTATTGGGCCTAAACTTTTGTTCCCAGACGGTAGGTTTCAAATCTCGTTTTCACCTAAAATTAGTATTAAAGGTGAGTTGGAAGCTAGAAAGTTACACAGATATGCCGAATCTCGAACCAAATTAGCTCTACTAGAAAATAATTTTCAAGAGATACAGGAAGTAGATATTGTTGTTGGAGCAGCATTTTTTATTCGCGGGGACTTGTTTCGGACATTAGGTGGTTTTGACGAAAAATTTTTCATGTACTTTGAAGAGTCTGATTTATGTCAAAGGGCTAAAAATATAGGATATCAAATCTTATATACCCCTAAAATATCTCTAATTCATATTCGAGGATATTCGACAAGTAAGCTCGCCAATCCAATGGCCGTAGAATATAGACGCAGCCAATTGTACTACTACCAAAAACATCGTCCTCTGTGGGAAAGATTGACTTTGCGAATCTATCTTTTGATAAGTTTCTTATATAAATTTACAATAACATCCAATCCTTATTGTTGGCAAATTATTATCCTAGTCTTGAAACCTAAGTAATGATTACTGCGACTACAAATGATAGCAAGAAAAAACTGAATTGGCAATCTTATACTAATAATTTAGGACCATCAAAATTTAAGTTAGTATATGTATACTATTTACACAGGTCATCAATTCCAGAATGAACACACGTCCAAATTCATCCCAATTACTGATCAACCTATCGGTTATTCTCCCCCAGCCAACTGGTATTAGTAACTATGCTCTAAACCTCATTCCCTATTTAAAAACACTCCAACCGACCCTGCTCACACCTAAAAACTACCCCAATTTTAACTGTTACCCTGTTCCCCCTAATCTCACCCCTGCACAGGGAATAAAAGGACATTTAAACCGTGTAATTTGGACCCAATGGCAACTGCCAAAAATCTATCACCAGCTGAAATCGCAACTTCTCTTCTCCCCCATTCCTGAAGCACCTATCTATACTAAATGTCACTCCATTGTCATGGGACATGACATGATACCCCTACGTTTTCCTCAACCCTTTTCTCCCCTGACTCTCTATCACCGTTACTATACTCCCCAGGTTTTTAAGCAAGCTCAACATATTATTTGTAATTCTCAAGCTACTGCTGATGATATCATGGAATTTCATCAAGTACCCGGTAGCAAAATAACACCTATTCCTTTAGCTTGTGACTCTTCCCACTTCCAGTTTCTTAACCTCCCAACTCGTAACTATTTTTTATATATTGGTCGTCAGCATCCATATAAAAATCTTCGGCGTCTAATCGTTGCATTCTCCACCATACCCCATAGAAATGATTATGAACTCTGGTTAGTTGGCCCTACAGATAAACGTTACACTCCCTTGTTACAAACCCAAATTCAAACATTGGGAATAGATCATTTAGTTAAATTTCTTAATTACTTACCATATAAAGAATTACCAATTATTATTAATCAAGCCCTGGCTTTAGTCTTTCCCAGTTTATGGGAAGGTTTTGGGTTACCCGTATTGGAAGCCATGGCCTGTGGTACTCCTGTTATTACTTCTAATATTTCTTCTCTCCCAGAAGTAACAGGAGATGCGGCTATTCTAATTAATCCCTATGATCCACAGGAAATAGCCACAGCAATGACAACTATTATTTATGATTCTGATTGTAGAAAACAGCTTTCAAAATTGGGGATTAAGCGAGCAAGTGAATTTAGTTGGCAAAAAACTGGAATGGCAACGGTGGAAGTTTTTAAAAACTATATTTAGGGTTTTTTAGTTATGTGACATCTTACCCATAATTGTTATATCATGTCCATTAAGTCTTTTGCTAAAGGTTAATTAGACTCACTCTAGTTTATTGAGATGTTGCCCGATTTTGTCGTTCCCAAACTGTTGCAGTTTTAAAGCTGAGAAAGGACAACTAGAAAACTGGAGAGAAGATGCTATTAGCTCACAGTGGAGCTTGTACTAACATTCTCGCTGAACATTATGACGGCTCTAAAAAATCAATTCCCAATCCTGGTTACAGACTAAAAGAGTTTCATAGAACTGAGGAATGTATAGATCCTCAATTTTCAGGTGCAAGTACACATTGTAGAACTGGTGACTGGGAGGTTACGCAGGTTGAGGAGTATATACCTGACTTACCTGTAAGTGAAAAACTTCAGTTAAGTTACCCAGTCTTTCAGGCGATCGCTCGTTTTTAAGAGAGGGCGATCGCATCAATCGAACATTATATTTTATTTATATTGTTTTATATTTTCTCCGGGTCAATGCCAAGGGAGCGTAGATAAGCAGCTAGTTTTTCTTTTTGTTGGCGTTCCTGTTCTTTAGCGAGACGCTCTTGATATGCGATAGTTTCTGCTCGCTCTTTAGCGAGACGCTCTTGATATGCGATAGTTTCTGCTCGCTCTTTAGCGAGACGCTCTTGAGATGCGATAGTTTCTGCTTGCTCTCTAGCCAGACGCTCACGAATAGCGATAACTTCCGCTTGTTCCGCAAGCTCATTTCCTGTCAATAAGAGATTCCCCTTATTATCCCACCATCTTAACCACGGTGTGGGTGGTTTCTGGTTGTCATACAGTATTCCCAATTCTATACCCATCTCTGGTATGGCATAGTGTCCTCGCCTATTCGCCTTTATTTCTTTGTATCTTTTTCTCTCTAAATGATATACCTCTAGTGTACCCTTAAAACCATTAAATATGGCATAATATGGTATCTTTACCGCTTGTTCATACACCCAAAACTTCCCCGCTTTTTTTGGTTTCCCGGTTTCTGGATCTATTTCATCCCCTTCTGGTGGAGGGGAACTGTCTTTTTCCTCCTTTCCATTTTTAGACGCGAATTCTATCACTATGAAGGGAGGTACTTTTTCCTTCCATAGCACATATGACCTTCTCAATTGCCCATTTAATCTGGATGGCACTCCGGGAACATAGAACCAGTCTGGTGCTTCTACCCCTTTTTCTGGAGGTTCTGTGAACCGCCAATATATGCCACTATCCTGCCCTATACAATAATCTCCATTGGGATGGATTTTTTTCAGTAATGGTTCAATTGATGTGGTTAATATTATGCTTTGCGGGTGTTCTTGGAAATTTTTCACAAAATCGTCATCGGAGTCCGGTAACTGGGTATGGTCTGGTAGGTTGAAAGGTTCCCTAGGGGGGGTTACATTTTGGGTGGTAGTTGAAGGTTGGGACACGGTTGGTAAGAGGGGGTTTTCCCCTCAGCTCAGGGGGATTTAACCTAATTTTAGCAACTTTTTTTGGTTTCGTAATCAGGCGATCTCATTGATCTTCGGTGGTTGGATTATTAAACTCAACCTACGGAAAGCTGGTGGTGTTAAAAGCTTCAGGATTTTATATTTTCTCTGGGTCAATGCCAAGGGAGCGTAGATAAGCAGCTAGTTTTTCTTTTTGTTGGCGTTCCTGTTCTTTTTGTTGGCGTTCTTGTTCTTTTTGTTGGCGTTCCTGTTCTTTAGCGAGACGCTCTTGGGATGCGATAGTTTCTGCTCGCTCTTTAGCTTCTCGTTCCTGTTCTTTAGCGAGACGCTCTTGAGATGCGATAGTTTCTGCTTGCTCTCTAGCGAGACGCTCTTGAAACGCGATAGTTTCTGCTCGCTCTCTAGAGAGACGCTCTTGAGACGCGATAGTTTCTGCTCGCTCTTTAGCCAGACGCTCACGAATAGCGATCGCTTCCGCTTGTTCCGCAAGCTCATTTCCTGTCAATAAGAGATTCCCCTCATTATCCCACCATCTTAACCACGGTGTGGGTGGTTTCTGGTTGTCATACAGTATTCCCAATTCTATACCCATCTCTGGTATGGCATAGTGTCCTCGCCTATTCGCCTTTATTTCTTTGTATCTTTTTCTCTCTAAATGATATACCTCTAGTGTACCCTTAAAACCATTAAATATGGCATAATATGGTATCTTTACCGCTTGTTCATACACCCAAAACTTCCCCGCTTTTTTTGGTTTCCCGGTTTCTGGATCTATTTCATCCCCTTCTGGTGGAGGGGAACTGTCTTTTTCTTCCTTTCCATTTTTAGACGCGAATTCTATCACTATGAAGGGAGGTAATTTTTCCTTCCATAGTACGTATGACCTTCTCAATTGCCCATTTAATCTGGATGGCACTCCGGGAACATAGAACCAGTCTGGTGCTTCTACCCCTTTTTCTGGAGGTTCTGTGAATCGCCAATATATGCCACTATCCTGTCCTATACAATAGTCTCCGTTGGGATGGATTTTTTTCAGTAATGGTTCAATTGATGTGGTTAATATTATGCTTTGCGGGTGTTCTTGGAAATTTTTCACAAAATCGTCATCGGAGTCCGGTAACTGGGTATGGTCTGGTAGGTTGAAAGGTTCCCTAGGGGGGGTTACATTTTGGGTGGTAGTTGAAGGTTGGGACACGGTTGGTAAGAGGGGGTTTTCCCCTCAGCTCAGGGGGATTTAACCTAATTTTAGCAACTTTTTTTGGTTTCGTAATCAGGCGATCTCATTGATCTTCGGTGGTTGGATTATTAAACTCAACCTACGGAAAGCTGGTGGTGTTAAAAGCTTCAGGATTTTATATTTTCTCTGGGTCAATGCCAAGGGAGCGTAGATAAGCAGCTAGTTTTTCTTTTTGTTGGCGTTCTTGTTCTTTTTGTTGGCGTTCCTGTTCTTTTTGTTGGCGTTCTTGTTCTTTAGCCAGACGCTCTTGAGATGCGATATTTTCTGCTCGCTCTCTAGCCAGACGCTCTTGAGATGCGATATTTTCTGCTCGCTCTTTAGCCAGACGCTCTTGAGATGCGGTAGTTTCTGCTTGCTCTCTAGCCAGACGCTCTTGAGACGCGATAGTTTCTGCTCGCTCTTTAGCCAGACGCTCACGAATAGCGATAACTTCCGCTTGTTCCGCAAGCTCATTTCCTGTCAATAAGAGATTCCCCTTATTATCCCACCATCTTAACCACGGTGTGGGTGGTTTCTGGTTGTCATACAGTATTCCCAATTCTATACCCATCTCCGGTATGGCATAGTGTCCTCGCCTATTCGCCTTTATTTCTTTGTATCTTTTTCTCTCTAAATGATATACCTCTAGTGTACCCTTAAAACCATTAAATATGGCATAATATGGTATCTTTACCGCTTGTTCGTACACCCAAAACTTCCCCGCTTTTTTTGGTTTCCCGGTTTCTGGATCTATTTCATCCCCTTCTGGTGGAGGGGAACTGTCTTTTTCTTCCTTTCCATTTTTAGACGCGAATTCTATCACTATGAAGGGAGGTACTTTTTCCTTCCATAGTACGTATGACCTTCTCAATTGCCCATTTAATCTGGATGGCACTCCGGGAACATAGAACCAGTCTGGTGCTTCTACCCCTTTTTCTGGAGGTTCTGTGAATCGCCAATATATGCCACTATCCTGTCCTATACAATAATCTCCGTTGGGATGGATTTTTTTCAGTAATGGTTCAATTGATGTGGTTAATATTATGCTTTGCGGGTGTTCTTGGAAATTTTTCACAAAATCGTCATCGGAGTCCGGTAACTGGGTATGGTCTGGTAGGTTGAAAGGTTCCCTAGGGGGGGTTACATTTTGGGTGGTAGTTGAAGGTTGGGACACGGTTGGTAAGAGGGGGTTTTCCCCTCAGCTTAGGGGGATTTAACCTAAATTTTAGCAACTTTTTTTGGTTTCGTAATCAGGCGATCTCATTGATCTTCGGTGGTTGGATTATTAAACTCAACCTACGGAAAGCTGGTGGTGTTAAAAGCTTCAGGATTTTATATTTTCTCTGGGTCAATGCCAAGGGAGCGTAGATAAGCAGCTAGTTTTTCTTTTTGTTGGCGTTCCTGTTCTTTTTGTTGGCGTTCTTGTTCTTTTTGTTGGCGTTCTTGTTCTTTTTGTTGGCGTTCCTGTTCTTTAGCGAGACGCTCTTGGGATGCGATAGTTTCTGCTCGCTCTTTAGCTTCTCGTTCCTGTTCTTTAGCGAGACGCTCTTGAGATGCGATAGTTTCTGCTTGCTCTCTAGCGAGACGCTCTTGGGATGCGATAGTTTCTGCTCGCTCTCTAGAGAGACGCTCTTGAGACGCGATAGTTTCTGCTCGCTCTTTAGCCAGACGCTCACGAATAGCGATAACTTCCGCTTGTTCCGCAAGCTCATTTCCTGTCAATAAGAGATTCCCCCTATTATCCCACCATCTTAACCACGGTGTGGGTGGTTTCTGGTTGTCATACAGTATTCCCAATTCTATACCCATCTCCGGTATGGCATAGTGTCCTCGCCTATTCGCCTTTATTTCTTTGTATCTTTTTCTCTCTAAATGATATACCTCTAGTGTACCCTTAAAACCATTAAATATGGCATAATATGGTATCTTTACCGCTTGTTCATACACCCAAAACTTCCCCGCTTTTTTTGGTTTCCCGGTTTCTGGATCTATTTCATCCCCTTCTGGTGGAGGGGAACTGTCTTTTTCTTCCTTTCCATTTTTAGACGCGAATTCTATCACTATGAAGGGAGGTACTTTTTCCTTCCATAGTACGTATGACCTTCTCAATTGCCCATTTAATCTGGATGGCACTCCGGGAACATAGAACCAGTCTGGTGCTTCTACCCCTTTTTCTGGAGGTTCTGTGAATCGCCAATATATGCCACTATCCTGTCCTATACAATAGTCTCCGTTGGGATGGATTTTTTTCAGTAATGGTTCAATTGATGTGGTTAATATTATGCTTTGCGGGTGTTCTTGGAAATTTTTCACAAAATCGTCATCGGAGTCCGGTAACTGGGTATGGTCTGGTAGGTTGAAAGGTTCCCTAGGGGGGGTTACATTTTGGGTGGTAGTTGAAGGTTGGGACACGGTTGGTAAGAGGGGGTTTTCCCCTCAGCTCAGGGGGATTTAACCTAATTTTAGCAACTTTTTTTGGTTTCGTAATCAGGCGATCTCATTGATCTTCGGGGGTTGGATTATTAAACTCAACCTACGGAAAGCTGGTGGTGTTAAAAGCTTCAGGATTTTATATTTTCTCTGGGTCAATGCCAAGGGAGCGTAGATAAGCAGCTAGTTTTTCTTTTTGTTGGCGTTCCTGTTCTTTTTGTTGGCGTTCCTGTTCTTTAGCGAGACGCTCTTGGGATGCGATAGTTTCTGCTCGCTCTTTAGCTTCTCGTTCCTGTTCTTTAGCGAGACGCTCTTGAGATGCGATAGTTTCTGCTTGCTCTCTAGCGAGACGCTCTTGAGACGCGATAGTTTCTGCTCGCTCTCTAGAGAGACGCTCTTGAGACGCGATAGTTTCTGCTCGCTCTTTAGCCAGACGCTCACGAATAGCGATAACTTCCGCTTGTTCCGCAAGCTCATTTCCTGTCAATAAGAGATTCCCCCTATTATCCCACCATCTTAACCACGGTGTGGGTGGTTTCTGGTTGTCATACAGTATTCCCAATTCTATACCCATCTCCGGTATGGCATAGTGTCCTCGCCTATTCGCCTTTATTTCTTTGTATCTTTTTCTCTCTAAATGATATACCTCTAGTGTACCCTTAAAACCATTAAATATGGCATAATATGGTATCTTTACCGCTTGTTCATACACCCAAAACTTCCCCGCTTTTTTTGGTTTCCCGGTTTCTGGATCTATTTCATCCCCTTCTGGTGGAGGGGAACTGTCTTTTTCTTCCTTTCCATTTTTAGACGCGAATTCTATCACTATGAAGGGAGGTACTTTTTCCTTCCATAGTACGTATGACCTTCTCAATTGCCCATTTAATCTGGATGGCACTCCGGGAACATAGAACCAGTCTGGTGCTTCTACCCCTTTTTCTGGAGGTTCTGTGAATCGCCAATATATGCCACTATCCTGCCCTATACAATAATCTCCGTTGGGATGGATTTTTTTCAGTAATGGTTCAATTGATGTGGTTAATATTATGCTTTGCGGGTGTTCTTGGAAATTTTTCACAAAATCGTCATCGGAGTCCGGTAACTGGGTATGGTCTGGTAGGTTGAAAGGTTCCCTAGGGGGGGTTACATTTTGGGTGGTAGTTGAAGGTTGGGACACGGTTGGTAAGAGGGGGTTTTCCCCTCAGCTCAGGGGGATTTAACCTAATTTTAGCAACTTTTTTTGGTTTCGTAATCAGGCGATCTCATTGATCTTCGGGGGTTGGATTATTGGAACTGTTGGTCTAGGGGGAGGTCATCTACCTCAAAGAAAAGATTAGAGAAATTGGTGCAGTGTCCCTTGCCAATCCCACCTTGAGGATGGTTGGGCAAGAAGAATAAGGAAGTTTCTTGAGAAAGCTGGTATAGGAACTCCCATCCATAGGATCTACCAACATCCCGCCACACAGAACCACCTTTAGGATCCTCTACCTTGCTTACCTTCCTTTGGGGAAATACTTCTAATTCCCCCTTCCCCACTACTGCCCTGAACACCTGGCGTTTAGAAGTTTTTATCCAGAGTTCTCTTCCTAGTGTAAAACCAAGGCGCGTTAAAAAGCTAAAGGTTTGCTCTTTAAGTTCGCTCTTATCTAAATTATCAGTTGTTTCACACCGGTTGTTTATCTTGTCTTTGGGTTGAGAAAAATTTTGTGAACTAGGTTGACACGAATAGGAAAAATTGTGTAATATAGTCATACAAGCCCCCTTTTAGGAAACCCCCTTTTAGGGGATAATCCACAGTCATGGAAGTCCCGTTCTGAGAAAATAGAGACAATGTCCGGTGGTTTTACTGTTTTTATTATACATGCTCTCTAATAAAGTTGCAAGTGTCACAAGTTTATTTATTTAAACTTGATATTACCTGAATTAGTATTTGTATTTACGCTGAATTGGTGATATAAATTGCTACGATTACCAGATACCAGAAATACTCTCAATTGAGTTTATTTATCAATACTAGAGATAAGTACCCAGGCAAATTTAATTTTACATATTCATTGAAGAAATAATTTCTCTAAGGGCTATCTATTAGGTCTTTTCAATTATCAGTTCCCTCCCCGAACTGCGAAATTTATTTTGCACGACCACTTATCACCCTGTATAAGTTATGAGGATCTATAGTAAGAACTAAATATAGCTAATAGCCTTACTAAATCATTTTCTGTAATAAAACATACAGCTAATTGGAATCAAGGAATTTTTATCCGCCCGGGTAGAGTCCCTGCTAGGGAATTTATTTATTTTTTCTTTTTCTCCTCCTTTTGAGTTTCCACATAATCACATACTATTTCTCTTACTTTGTCTTTCATGGTTGTGTTTTCTTCTAAGCAAATCTTTCTAAACTCTAATTTTTCCTCCTTAGAAAGAAAGAATCGAATAGGGACTAGCTCTTTTTCTTCCATCACTCAAAGTACCAGAATCACTTAACAACCAGATAGTATCACCCAATCCTTAAATTTTCAACAGACCATTGACACTATAAGGTATCTATGGTGTATAATGACTTTAGTGTATTTGAATATCATTTCCTTTGCATCACAAGAAAATCGCCGAAAGGCACGGAAGCCACTTGGCTTTAGACAGGAAGTGCCAACGGCGAATTTATTCGCCTTGATATTTAACCGTGATGCGGATCTTCAATATACCTTTTAATAACATCTGCTGAAACCTGTCCAGCAGTGGAATAAAAATAACTATTAGTCCATAGGCTAGGAAGTTTAAGTAATTCAGGAAATTTTCGTCTTAACAAGCAAGATGACCGTCCTTTAAAAGCTTTAACCACTTGATTTATAGCAACATCTGGTTGATGTTCTACAAATAAATGAACATGGTGCAACCTCAAGAGAGAGGATATCCCAGTCTTTTTCTTTGGCTAGTTCGTAAATTATCTGTCGAAGGCATTTAGCTATCTCTCCAGATAATACCTTTTTTCGGCGTTTAGGTATCCATACAAGATGCACTACTGCATTACCTTTTGAGTGATTTCTTATTCTGTATTCCAGTGTTGTCTTCATATTGTTTCGTGGCTGCTATTGACAAGTAAATCATATCTCAACTATACTTTTGAAATCAACAAACATTGAAGGTCGAACAATGTACGGATGCCAACAAGTTCTTATCAAGTCCGATAAATCAATAACAGCCATATTGGAGTACCTCTGCACAGAAGCTAAAAAGCTGACAAATTGTGGCGTTTACTATTCTAGGCAGATGTACTTTAAAACTGGTTATATTCCTAGTAGAGCAGATTTGCATAAACAACTAGGAACTTATCAGAAAAACGTTCATTATCAGGCATTGTATTCTGATACTTCTCAACAAATACTAACCAGTGTAGCTGAATCCTTTAAATCGTACATTGAGCTAGTAAAAGCTGCAAAAAAGGGCGAAGTTTCCCAAAAACCAAAATTACCTAATTACTGTAAAAGTGTTATGACTGTAGCTACTTTTACGGGCAGGTCATTAAAGTTAATTGATGGGATGATTAAGTTTCCTTTGGGAACAAAAGTTAAGGCATGGTTTGGGATAGATTCTTTTTGTCTACCAATGCCATCTAACCTTGACTTCAAATCAATCAAGTACGTATTTTACCTAGAAATAGACAATTTTATGCAGAATTTGTCTATCAGGTAGATGAAATAAAATCTGATGTTGATAGAAATAATGTTTTAGGGATTGACCACGGGTTAAATAACTGGTTAACTTGTGTTTCTAATCTGGGAACATCATTTATTGTTGATGGACTTCATTTAAAAAGTTTAAATCAGTGGTACAACAAATCAGTAGCTAAACTTAAAAGTGATAAACCGCAAGGTTTTTGGTCTAACAGATTAGCTGCTATTACCGAAAAAAGAAACCGACAAATGCGTGATGCAGTTAACAAAGCTGCAAGAATAGTCGTTAACCACTGTATTGAAAATAAGATTGGTGCTATTGTTTTTGGATGGAATAAAGGACAAAAAGATAGTATTGATTTGGGGTCTAAAAACAATCAGAAGTTTGTCCAAATTCCCACAGCAAGATTAAAAGACCGTATTGCTCAATTATGTAAACAATACGGAATAGATTTTATTGAAACAGAAGAATCATACACTTCTCAATCATCGTTTTTTGATTGCGACAATATACCTAAATTCGGTGAAAAACCCGAAGGGTGGGAAGCAAGCGGGAAACGAGTTAGTCGTGGAGTATATGAAACTTCTGATGGGTTCAAAATTAATGCGGACTGTAATGGTGCTGCTAATATTTTGAAAAAAGTAGCGGTGATGCTAGGAATTGATCTTAGCGGAATCAGTAGAGGCTGTTTAAGCCAGCCTCAGAAAGTTCGTTTATGGACTCTTCAGAAATCTCCGTGTCTTCAGACCGGAGAAGCTTAAAAGCTGAGTCTACCTTTTGATCAAACCAATCATTATTCCCGCGACATTTCAGGATTGATTATGTTGAGTGCTTTGATTTATAAGTCAGGGAGGAAAAAACGTTGATTCTCACTGCTAGCGCTATCAAACGAGTGCAAATTAATCTACAAAGACGAGGTATACGTATTACCTCCAGACAAATACGCGATAATTGGAATTCTTCTCTATCAGAAAAAGAAAACCAGAAGCGTCTGGAAAACTTGTTTCAGAGTGAGTTAGTACCTGTACCTATACCTCCTTTAGGAGACCATGTAATCACTCTAGACGAGCCTCCAGAGCTACCACAAAATAAGGAAATTACCTTAGCAGAAAAGCAAACCATATCTACTGTAGCTAAAGACCTGGGTTTTATCCTCCCCCAGGATGAACTAAAGGCGATCGCGAGTAGTTTAAGGGAGGACAGTGAAATAACAAGCATTACAGCGATAAAAGAGGCCATACTGAAGTTCATTGCCAAAAAAGGGGAAAGAACCAGAAGGGAGGTAGATACAGCGCTATCAGAAATAGCTACCGCTTATGCAGCAGAGCAATTAATAAGTTCCCGTCTATTTGCCAGCTCTTTGACTAATTTAAGCAAGGAGGTGAAAGGCGATCGCTTTTTGTCCAAATCTCAGTGCAATACTTTATGTAAGAGGTGAGATCGCATTGTACTTTTTATAGGCGATCGCGAAGCACTCCCTACGGGATCTCGCATTCAGGAATCCCCCCGGTTCCTTCTCAAGGGAAAAATTTGAACATGGAGACAGACGATTGCGAAGCACTCCCTACGGGAGATCGCAATTAGAAATTCCCCCACCTCCCTTCTGAATGGAAAAACCTAAAACTGGAGATGGGCGATTGCGAAGCACTCCCTACGGGAGATCGCATTGCATTCCCTACGAGTCATCACATTCAGGAATCCCCCTGGTTCCTTCTCAAGGGAAAAATCTGAATGTGTTGAGGGGAGATTGCATTACACCCCCGACGGGCGATCGCAAGGCACGCTCTCCTCTAGGCACGTTTCATGTTCCGTTCCCGGTTGGTAAAAGATTGACGGAAAACGTTTACCGTCAAAGGATGAATCAGTTATTTCAAGGGGGTAGGGATATTTGGAGGGGGATTGCGAAGCACTCTCTATGGGAGATTGCGAAGCACACCCTACGGGTGATTGCGAAGCACACCCTACGGGTGATTGCGCAGCACTCCCTTTGGGAGATCGCGAAGGACTCGCAACCTGGAGACTGTCTGTGGGGGAGACCGGGAATCAATTCCCGGTCTCAAAGCGCAAGTCGGTTGAAAACCGACTGGTTTTGTCGATTGGGTTGAGAAAACGGGATATAAATGTGATTGCAAAGCACTCCCTTTGGGAGATCGCATTTAATAATTCCCCGCAACTTCATTAATATCACCCTACTTGTCTGCTTGATTATTATCCCTTATTTTTCAACAACTCTCTTGTATCTGTTCCTAATGAATGGGATGACAAAATGTTAGATAAGTTCCGCCTACATTTACATAGCCAATTTACTTGGCATGATTAGGTAAACTATTAGGGTCAACTCCTTGCGATCGCAAGTAAGCTATTAACCTTTCTTTTTCCTGACGTTCCTGTTCTGCTCGTTGGCGTTCCTGTTCAATCAGTTCTAAAGCCCAAGGTAACAAATTACCTGTTTTATCCCACCATCGCAACCAATAGCCAGTACGTCCTTCTTTTGTACCTTGCCAAGTTCCTAAAAATAGTCCCATTGACTTAATCCAATGAAGACCATTTTCGTCTGGTTGCTTTAATTCATAACGTTCATCTTCCAGTTGATAATATTCTAATAATCCTCCATCTGGATCAAAAATGATATAAATAGGAACTTGCAAAATCTGTTCATAAAAAAACCATTTTCCTGGCGGATAGGTACGTTTAAATGAGTATTCTCCGCCTTCTTTATCTGACAAAAATTCCATAACCAAAGCCGGTATATCCCCTTCTAAATGGGGTGTATAGCTTTTGCGTCCTGACAATATTTCTTTAACTGAAGGTATATATAGCCAATCTGGTGCTTTAGCGATAAATTGAGCATTTAATGTGGCACATAAAGCAAAATTAGCAGCAATTAACATCTGTGGTTGAATAAAACCACTGATTTCTAAACTTTCACATAAAGCACCTGCTAAAAGTGGTTGTCCTATATTGTCCACTGGTTCATCCTCTAGTTGAAAATCATCGGGTAACGCTTCCCATGAGATAACCAGTCCCGTCTGTGATTTACTTTCACTGAGTAGGGTTGCCATAAAAGTTACCTTTGCTCGATTTATTTTTATTCTATCAAAGCTTGTGGGAATGGAAGTGGGAATGGGCGATTGCGAAGCACTCCCTACGGGAGATCGCATTACACCCCTGACGGGCGATTGCGAAGCACTCCCCGTGGGAGATCGCTCTCCTCTAGGCACGTTTCATGTTCGGTTCCCGGTTGGTAAAAGATTGACGGTAAACGTTTTCCGTCAAAGGATGAATCAGTTATTTCAAGGGGGTAGGGATATTTGGAGGGGGATTGCGAAGCACTTGCACTTGCGAGATCGCATTACAATCCATACAGGAGATCGCGAAGGACTAGCAACCTGGAGACCGTCCGTGGGGGAGACCGGGAATCAATTCCCGGTCTCAAGTGCGACCTGAAAAGGGTCTTTCTGTTACGGGGAGCCTACTCCCCCAGGGGATTCACAGCCCTTGCTCTCGTGTAAAAGACTCTGTTAAGAGTCCGGTCACGTCCCAGTACAGTAATGGATAAGGACGGAATGCAGACCACAAATGTAGCCAAAACTAGTAGTCTAAAACCGGTTAGGAGCTAGAGGGAATTCTTCCAAAGGTGAACCACGTGAATTATCGATAAAACTGCGTTATGGGAAGAATGTCCAAATTAGACTGATAGGACATAAGCGGTGTAGTTTAGGTGCTTTGAGATTGCCTAAACCTGTGAATAATAAAACCGCCGCAGGATAGATAGCACCCAAGGAAGAGTGTAACAACAGAAGGACCAACAGGGCAAGCCCTACAAGGTCTGGAGAATGTCGATAACTCCAGTAGGTCAAAGGTAACAATGACGGAACTCCTTGGAGGGTACAGGATGGGTGAGAAAGCGAATGTTGGAGGTAATGCTCCAAATAGGGGTTCAAGATTTGCCTCTGACCGAAAGGAATAGCAGAATTCACCTGGGTCTTATACGAAAGACAAATTGAAAAAGAAATCAAATCCAATAACAAGTTAGATACAAACACTCTTATGTTAGTAAACGGACAGAGGAAACAGCTTGAGAACTGGAGCCAAATCAATTGGCGACGGATAATGAAAGCTGTTCGAAATCTAAGGCAAAGAATCTTTCGTGCTAGACAACTTGGTAACTTTCGCAAGCTAAGGAGCTTGCAAAAGCTTATGTTACGAAGCCACGCAAACCTACTGTTTGCAGTAAGACAAATCACTCAGACCAATCGTGGCAAGAAAACATCTGGGATAGACAAGGAGATAATAAACACCCCAGGAGAAAGAGTGAAACTTATACTTGAATGGAATGAGGTCGCACCTAGTCCTACAAGACGGGTAATGATTCCAAAACCAAACGGCAAGAAACGTCCCCTTGGTATCCCAACTATAAGGGACAGAGTCATGCAAACAGTAGTCAAAAACGCACTAGAACCTGAATGGGAAGCCGTGTTTGAAGAACATTCTTATGGATTCAGACCAGGTAGAAGTTGTCAAGATGCCATAGCACATTCCTTCATAAGATTGAAAAGTGGCAGAGACAACTGGGTTCTAGAAGCCGATATCAAAGGCTTCTTTGATAACATTGCCCATGAAACCATTCTACAAAATATTGGTGACTTTCCTAAGAAAGAACTGATAAAAGAATGGCTAAAAGCTGGTTTCATATTCCAAGGGAAAATAAACCCTTCAGAACGAGGCACACCACAAGGAGGGGTAATATCGCCCTTACTAGCTAATATAGGATTACATGGATTAGAATTTTTTATAAAATCTACCAATCCAAAACTTGGTGTGGTGAGATATGCTGATGATTTCATAGTCACAGCTAGAGACAAAGAAAGTCTCAAAAAGGCACGAAACCAGATACAGCAATGGTTGAGAGAAAAGGGTCTTGAACTCAGTTCTGAGAAGACGCTAATCACGTCAATGGTAGATGGGTTCGATTTCCTTGGCTTCAACCTCAAGCACTATGATGGCAAACTCCTTATCAAACCCTCGAAAAAGAAAGTGTTAGCTCTCTGTAAGAGGCTAGGGATGGAAGTCAAAAGTCTAAACGGTCGAGAGCAAGAGGTAGTCATAAATAAACTCAATCCGATTCTCAGAGGGTTTGCTAACTATTACAAAGGTGTAGTTAGTAAAGAAATCTTTGATTACATCTCTCATAGAGTATGGCAATACCTTTGGAGGTGGGCAAAGCGGAGGCACCCACAGAAGAGCAAAAAGTGGATTAAAGACCGCTACTTTAAATCAATAAAAGGCAATCAGTGGAGGTTCGTTTGTAAAAGGGAACGCCGTGGGAAGATATCGTTGATATCGGTCTATCCAATAGATAAGACACCAATTGAGCGCCATATAAAAGTTAAGGGTAGTGTGTCCCCAGACGACCCAAATCTAAAAGAATATTGGAATAAACGTCACCAAAAGAAAGGGAAATCACATTGGGATAAAGGCTCGAAATATTATGAGGTAGCCAAAATCCAAAACTGGAAATGTCCCATCTGCGGTGAACCACTACTCAATGGAGATGGAATCGAAACCCACCACATAGTACCTGTTGCAAAAGGTGGTCTGGACGACATAGAAAACCTGAAGCATTTGCACTCAGCGTGTCATAAACAGGTACACTCAAAACCCAAGTTGAAAGGCTTGAAGTAAGGCTTGAGCCGGATGATGGGAAACCGTCAAGTCCGGTTCTTAGGGGAGGGAAGGATAGTGATGTCCAACCCTTACCCGACAGCGCAAGTCGGTTGAAAACCGACTGGTTTTGTCGATTGGGTTGAGAAAACGGGATATAAATGCGATTGCAAAGCACTCCCTTTGGGAGATCGCATTTAATAATTCCCCGCAACTTCATTAATATCACCCTACTTGTCTGCTTGATTATTATCCCTTATTTTTCAACAACTCTCTTGTATCTGTTCCTAATGAATGGGATGACAAAATGTTAGATAAGTTCCGCCTACATTTACATAGCCAATTTACTTGGCATGATTAGGTAAACTATTAGGGTCAACTCCTTGCGATCGCAAGTAAGCTATTAACCTTTCTTTTTCCTGACGTTCCTGTTCTGCTCGTTGGCGTTCCTGCTCTGCTCGTTGGCGTTCCTGTTCAATCAGTTCTAAAGCCCAAGGTAACAAATTACCTGTTTTATCCCACCATCGCAACCAATAGCCAGTACGTCCTTCTTTTGTACCTTGCCAAGTTCCTAAAAATAGTCCCATTGACTTAATCCAATGAAGACCATTTTCGTCTGGTTGCTTTAATTCATAACGTTCATCTTCCAGTTGATAATATTCTAATAATCCTCCATCTGGATCAAAAATGATATAAATAGGAACTTGCAAAATCTGTTCATAAAAAAACCATTTTCCTGGCGGATAGGTACGTTTAAATGAGTATTCTCCGCCTTCTTTATCTGACAAAAATTCCATAACCAAAGCCGGTATATCCCCTTCTAAATGGGGTGTATAGCTTTTGCGTCCTGGCAATATTTCTTTAACTGAAGGTATATATAGCCAATCTGGTGCTTTAGCGATAAATTGAGCATTTAATGTGGCACATAAAGCAAAATTAGCAGCAATTAACATCTGTGGTTGAATAAAACCACTGATTTCTAAACTTTCACATAAAGCACCTGCTAAAAGTGGTTGTCCTATATTGTCCACTGGTTCATCCTCTAGTTGAAAATCATCGGGTAACGCTTCCCATGAGATAACCAGTCCCGTCTGTGATTTACTTTCACTGAGTAGGGTTGCCATAAAAGTTACCTTTGCTCGATTTATTTTTATTCTATCAAAGCTTGTGGGAATGGAAGTGGGAATGGGCGATTGCGAAGCACTCTCTACGGGAGATCGCATTACACCCCTGACGGGCGATTGCGAAGCACTCCCCGTGGGAGATCGCTCTCCTCTAGGCACGTTTCATGTTCGGTTCCTGTTTGGTAAAACTTTGACGGTAACCGTTTTCCGTCAAAGGATAAATCAGTTATTTCAAGGGTTTTGGGATATTTGGAGGGGGATTGCGAAGCACTTGCACTTGCGAGATCGCATTACAATCCATACAGGAGATCGCGAAGACTAGCAACCTTGAGACTGTCCGTGGGGGAGACCGGGAATCAATTCCCGGTCTCAAAGCTCAAGTCAGTTGAAAACTGACTGGTTTTGCTGTGGGGGGATGGAATTGAACACACAATATGTGTTTTACTAGTTATGTTACAATATGAGATTGTCTTAAATTAAAAGAGCGATTGCTAAGCACTCCCAATGGGCGATCGCGAAGCACTCCCTACGGGAGATCGCATTACACTCCCAATGTTATAACTAAAAATTTTTTTCAAAAATTCAGTAAAGTCTTGACCTTCGCAAGAAGGAATAGGTATTGCGACTGCCATTGTCTAAAATCTTGTGACTTAATCTTATGATTGTCTTGACCTTCGAAAGAAGGAATAGGTATTGCGAATTGAGTATATTTAGTGCAGATAAGTAAATTCGCAAACTTTAACTTTCATAAGAGAACTAAGTGTTAAGACAAATAAAAAAGAGGGAAGATAATCTTCCCTCTTTCATTTAAGTATCTATAAATAAAGACTAGTACAATCATTAGGGCGGGCATGTAGATATTTAGTTGTAGTAGCAACAGAAGAATGACCTAAAGATGTAGAAACTTGATTAATATCAGCACCATTTTGTAAAGCCAAGCTAGCATGAGTGTGGCGGAGCCAATGGGGACTGGCGCTGATACCAATTCTTTTAGAAGCAGTGCGAACTGGAAGTACACTTTCATCTCTAAGAAAAGTAAAGAAGGATTTTATTATATTGGTGTAAGTGTTAATAGTATTAATAGTTTTACCAGATTGATAGAGATATTCCTGGTAATCTCTAAAATGAGCAGCTGTAGAATTAGCTATATGAATATCACCTAAATAAGATATGTAACTACGAATAACTCTAGTATAATTTCTTTTAGAGCGATTAGACTTACCATATAACCATTGATTTATAGCATTAGTGATAGCATCTTCTTTAGTAGATGTAGTAGAAGGATTAGACAAAACAGTGATAGTAGACAATAAAAAAACCTCCCAAATGAATAACTGATAATTGACGTTATTTTACATTCAGTCCCTCTTATCCTCTATCCGTACTTTTTCTGTATTTTTTATTCTCTGTATCTATCTCCTCCTTCACTCATCTTATTACTATTCATAATGTCATTTCTTTTATCCTTATAGCTTCTACAGTATATAATATACTTTTCTCACTACTTTCCTATAAATACATTTACTTTATTATAAACTTATAGATTTACTATTTTCCCATGAAAAGACATAACTAACTGCCTGTATGGCAATATAATTACATACAAAAAACTTCTTCATTTATTTACTTTTATAAAAAATAGTAGGCATTCAAATACAAGTCTCATTACTTGTTACCAAATATAGATTCAACAATATTCCTCTTAGAAAATGCTGAACTGCCATCGCACGCCAATTAATAAAAACAGATTCAACTGTTTTTCCTTGAGAAGTGCGATCGCGCCTACCATTGAGAATAAACTAAAGTGCGATCGCCTGAGAATCCCATAAAAGGAGATAAGAATGTGGGACGTGTTAGGAGTCCTGCTACTATGTAACAAATGGACACAGATAACTTTTAGGAAAACAGGTTCCTCCAGAGTGATTATAGTAAGAGAATAGAAGACTTGATAAAAAAACAAGTTTTTGAATCAGCATTACCCGCGTGCTGCTTAAAATTATGCTCTATATAAATAGAGTTGTTGGAAAATAAGGTATAATAGTCAAGCAGACAAGTAGGGTGATATCAATGTTGGACTTAGACCGCATCCTGAATCAAGAGCGACTGCTACGAGCAATGACTAGACTCAACCGTCAAGCATTCAACGAGCTGTTATCTCAGTTTGCTGATACATATTAACGCACCGTGTTCAACTCCTTAGCAAACCGTAAACGTGCGCCCGGGGGCGGACGCAAGCCCACATTGAGAACTCGAGAAACTATTTTATATCTTACTGTACTGCAAATGTTATCCGACGTTTGACTTGCTGAGTGTGTTGTTCAACTTTGACCGCTCCTGTGCTCACGATTGGGTGCATCGACTGCTGTGGGTGCTAGAAACCACTTTAGGAGAAAAGCAAGTTTTGCCAGCACGCAAACTCAGGAGCATGGCAGAATTCACAAAAACGGTTTCCAGGTGTGAAAGAGGTGATTGTGGATGGTACGGAACGTCCAGTGCAACGTCCTCAAAACCGAGAACGCCAAAAGGAGTATTACTCTGGCAAGAAAAAGCGGCATACGTGCAAGCAGATTACAGTCAGCACAAGGGAGAAACGAGTGATTATTCTGACGAAAACCAGAGCAGGTAAAGTGCATGACAAAAGGTTACTCGAGGAATCAGAGATCGTGCAATACATTCCTGATGAAGTGGTAATAGAGGGAGATTTGGGTTTTCAGGGGTTGCAGAAAGAATTTGTCAATTGAGGAGTTGGGTATTTAAAATCGGTAATCGGTTTAATGTGATAATGTAACTAATTTTAATTTTAGTTGCAAAAAATCGTTGAGGACAGATAATGGAAGTAAGCAGTCGGGAGTTCTCATGACCCGCAGGGAGAAATTAATTAAGCGGTTTCTTAGCATTCCCAAGGATTTCACCTGGGAGGAGTTACTCAGCTTGCTTTCGGGGTTTGGGTTTGAGGAAGTCAGCACAGGTAAAACGGGAGGTTCTCGGCGGCGTTTTCTCAATGATGCGGGAGTGATTATTACGTTACACAAACCCCATCCTCAAAATATTCTCAAACGATATCAGATTGAACAGATTATCGAGATTCTCCAAGAGGAAGAATTGCTATGAATAACATGATGCAATACAAGGATTATTTCGGGTCTATTCACTATAGTGATGATGATAAAATCTTCTACGGACAGGTGGAATATATCCGCAGTTTAATTAGTTTTGAAGGGGAAGATGTGGCTAGTCTCAGGGCTAGTTTTGAGGAAGCAATTGATGATTATTTGGCTCTTTGTGAAGAAAAAGGTATTGAGCCTGAGAAGCCATTTAAGGGCAGTTTTAATGTGCGTGTAGGTAGCCAACTTCATCGTCAAGCGGCGTTATTTGCTCAACAACGGGGGGTAAATCTTAATAACTTGGTGACGGATGCACTGGAACGTTATTTGAAAGGGGAATCGTTAGAAAATGCTTGAGGAATTAGGGATATGAAAAAGAATGAAATATCAACACTTAATGATGTTTGTGAATTAATTGTTGATTGCTTACATAACACAGCACCAATTAGTAGTTTTATGCGACTTTAAAGATGCCCATAGTAAAGGAGGAATAATTAAAGTGCGTTGTTTGTTACCTTTACCAGTAATATGAACATAAGCAGTAGAACCATTATCTTTAATATCTCCCCAGAGAAGTATAGTTGATTCACCAACTCTAAGTCCACAAAAGAATAATAGCTTTAAGATAAGTTGATTACGTATATTAGTTTCTAATGTAATCATAGCATCTACTTCTGCTCGAGTTAAAATTCTTTCACGTAAAGCAGAGACAGGCTTAGGAGATTTAACACGATGAGTGATATTAGTTGGAAGTACACTTTCATCCCTAAGAAAAGTAAAGAAGGATTTTATTATATTGGTGTAAGTGTTAATAGTATTAATAGTTTTACCAGATTGATAGAGATATTCCTGGTAATCTCTAAAATGAGGAGCTGTAGAATTAGCTATATGAGTATCACCTAAATAAGATATGTAACTACGAATAACTCTAGTATAATTTCTTTTAGAGTGATTAGATTTACCATATAACCATTGATTTATAGCATTAGTGATAGCATCTTCTTTAGTAGATGTAGTAGAAGGATTAGACAAAACAGTGATAGTAGACAATAAAAAAACCTCCCAAATGAATAACTGATAAATTGATATTATTTTACTTTCACTCCCTCTTATCCTCTATCCGTACTTCTTCTGTATTTTTTATTCTCTGTATCTATCTCCTCCTTCACTCATCTTATTACTATTCATAATGTCATTTCTTTTATCCTTATAGCTTCTACAGTATATAATATACTTTTCTCACTACTTTCCTATAAATACATTTACTTTATTATAAACTAATAGATTTACTATTTTCCCATGAAAAGACATAACTAACTGCCTGTATGGCAATATAATTACATACAAAAAACTTCTTCATTTATTTACTTTTATAAAAAATAGTAGGCATTCAAATACAAGTCTCATTACTTGTTACCAAATATAGATTCAACAATATTCCTCTTAGAAAATGCTGAACTGCCATCGCACGCCAATTAATAAAAACAGATTCAACTGTTTTTCCTTGAGAAGTGCGATCGCGCCTACCATTGAGAATAAACTAAAGTGCGATCGCCTGAGAATCCCATAAAAGGAGATAAGAATGTGGGACGTGTTAGGAGTCCTGCTGCTATGTAACAAATGGACACAGATAACTTTTAGGAAAACAGGTTCCTCCAGAGTGATTATAGTAAGAGAATAGAAGACTTGATAAAAAAACAAGTTTTTGAATCAGCATTACCCGCGTGCTGCTTAAAATTATGCTCTATATAAATAGAGTTGTTGGAAAATAAGGTATAATAGTCAAGCAGACAAGTAGGGTGATATCAATGTTGGACTTAGACCGCATCCTGAATCAAGAGCGACTGCTACGAGCAATGACTGGACTCAACCGTCAAGCATTCAACGAGCTGTTATCTCAGTTTGCTGATACATATTAACGCACCGTGTTCAACTCCTTAGCAAACCGTAAACGTGCGCCCGGGGGCGGACGCAAGCCCACATTGAGAACTGGAGAAACTATTTTATATCTTACTGTACTGCAAATGTTATCCGACGTTTGACTTGCTGAGTGTGTTGTTCAACTTTGACCGCTCCTGTGCTCACGATTGGGTGCATCGACTGCTGTGGGTGCTAGAAACCACTTTAGGAGAAAAGCAAGTTTTGCCAGCACGCAAACTCAGGAGCATGGCAGAATTCACAAAAACGGTTTCCAGGTGTGAAAGAGGTGATTGTGGATGGTACGGAACGTCCAGTGCAACGTCCTCAAAACCGAGAACGCCAAAAGGAGTATTACTCTGGCAAGAAAAAGCGGCATACGTGCAAGCAGATTACAGTCAGCACAAGGGAGAAACGAGTGATTATTCTGACGAAAACCAGAGCAGGTAAAGTGCATGACAAAAGGTTACTCGAGGAATCAGAGATCGTGCAATACATTCCTGATGAAGTGGTAATAGAGGGAGATTTGGGTTTTCAGGGGTTGCAGAAAGAATTTGGTCCATCTACCACACAAGAAACCGAAAGGTAAGGAGTTAACACAGGAGCAAAAGGAGGAGAATCGAGAACTTAGTCGTCAGCGAGTTGTGTGTGAGCACGCTCATTCTGGAATTAAGAGATATAACTGTGTACATTCTGTGTACAGGAATCGTGTGACCGATTTTGATGATCACTTGATGTTGGTCACTGCAGGACTATGGAACTTCTATTTAGATGCAGCATAAATTCAATCAGGATGGGGGAAGTTCTGTCATCCAAAAATATCCTTTTATTTCCCAACAGCTCTATTAAACTCAACCTACGGAAAGCTGGTGGTGTTAAAAGCTTCAGGATTTTATATTTTCTCTGGGTCAATGCCAAGGGAGCGTAGATAAGCAGCTAGTTTTTCTTTTTGTTGGCGTTCCTGTTCTTTTTGTTGGCGTTCTTGTTCTTTAGCCAGACGCTCTTGATATGCGATATTTTCTGCTTGCTCTCTAGCCAGACGCTCTTGAGATGCGATATTTTCTGCTCGCTCTTTAGCCAGACGCTCTTGAGATGCGGTAGTTTCTGCTTGCTCTCTAGCCAGACGCTCTTGAGACGCGATAGTTTCTGCTCGCTCTTTAGCTAGACGCTCTTGAGACGCGATAGTTTCTGCTCGCTCTTTAGCCAGACGCTCACGAATAGCGATCGCTTCCGCTTGTTCCGCAAGCTCATTTCCTGTCAATAAGAGATTCCCCTCATTATCCCACCATCTTAACCACGGTGTGGGTGGTTTCTGGTTGTCATACAGTATTCCCAATTCTATACCCATCTCCGGTATGGCATAGTGTCCTCGCCTATTCGCCTTTATTTCTTTGTATCTTTTTCTCTCTAAATGATATACCTCTAGTGTACCCTTAAAACCATTAAATATGGCATAATATGGTATCTTTACCGCTTGTTCGTACACCCAAAACTTCCCCGCTTTTTTTGGTTTCCCGGTTTCTGGATCTATTTCATCCCCTTCTGGTGGAGGGGAACTGTCTTTTTCTTCCTTTCCATTTTTAGACGCGAATTCTATCACTATGAAGGGAGGTACTTTTTCCTTCCATAGTACGTATGACCTTCTCAATTGCCCATTTAATCTGGATGGCACTCCGGGAACATAGAACCAGTCTGGTGCTTCTACCCCTTTTTCTGGAGGTTCTGTGAATCGCCAATATATGCCACTATCCTGTCCTATACAATAATCTCCGTTGGGATGGATTTTTTTCAGTAATGGTTCAATTGATGTGGTTAATATTATGCTTTGCGGGTGTTCTTGGAAATTTTTCACAAAATCGTCATCGGAGTCCGGTAACTGGGTATGGTCTGGTAGGTTGAAAGGTTCCCTAGGGGGGGTTACATTTTGGGTGGTAGTTGAAGGTTGGGACACGGTTGGTAAGAGGGGGTTTTCCCCTCAGCTCAGGGGGATTTAACCTAATTTTAGCAACTTTTTTTGGTTTCGTAATCAGGCGATCTCATTTATCTTCGGGGGTTGGGTTTTCTCAGCCCAAGCTTGTATATTGAGAGAAGCACAGATAGTTGCTAGGAATTGTGTTGACTGGTTTGAGGTAATCACGTATATTATGGGAGATCCAGCAAAAGATATTTTTATGACCCGTCAAGTTATTCGTACTGAGAAAGCACCCGCACCAGTTGGTCCTTATAATCAAGCCATTGTAGCTACTGGGAAGATGGTGTTCGTAGCTGGACAAATAGCCATAGACCCAGTTTTAGGAGATGTGGTTCATACCACTGATATCACTAAACAAACGGAACAGGTAATGACCAATCTTGAGGCTATTCTCGCTCAAGCAGGTGCCACCTTTAACGATGTGGTGAAAACCAGTGTGTTTTTGTCTGATATGCAAGATTTTGCCGCTATGAATGCGGTTTATGCTCGCTATTTTTCAACCGACTCTGCTCCCGCACGCGCCTGTGTACAGGTTTCTCGTTTGCCTAAGGATGTATTAGTAGAAATTGAATGCATTGCTGTAATCAGTTAACACTTAATCCTACCCATGTCTTTTCTGATGCCACTTCCAAGCATGGGAAACTATCTCTTTGATATCAGGGTATACCGGTTGCCAACCTAGTATTTTCCTGGCTTTCTCACTGCTACCAATGAGAATGGGCGGATCTCCAGGACGGCGATCGCACTCAGTAATGGATATATTGTTACCTGTAACTTCCTTTGCAGCAGCAATAACTTCTCTGACGGAAAAACCGTTGCCATTACCCAAGTTAAAAACTGTGCTAGTACCCCCCTGCAGCAGGTATTCCAGACCCAAAATATGGGCAGTTGCTAGGTCAGTGACGTGAATATAATCACGAATACAAGTGCCATCGGGAGTGGGATAATCAGTACCAAAAATTGAAATTGAAGACCTTTTACCCAAGGCGGTTTGCAATACTAGTGGGATTAAATGGGTTTCTGGGTTATGGTCCTCCCCCAACATTCCACTAGGATCAGCACCAGCGGCGTTAAAATAACGGAAAGATACGTATTTTAACCCGTATGCAACATCAAAGTCCGAGAGTATCCGCTCTACCATAAGTTTAGTAGCTCCATAGGGATTAATCGGATGCTGGGGATGTTCTTCCGTCAGGGGAATAAACTGGGGGACTCCGTAGGTGGCACAGGTGGAAGAAAAAACAAATTTGTCAACACCAGCTCCCAGCATGGCTTCTAAAAGACTTAAAGTTGCTACCACATTATTACGATAATACTTGGCTGGATCAGTAACTGACTCACCTACGTAGGCGTATGCTGAGAAATGCATAACAACTTCCACTTTATACCGTTGAAATATGGAATTTAAGAGGGGGATATCTTGTATATCTCCTTGAATGAGTTCTACCTGTAATACCTGTTCGACTAGATCCCGGTGACCATAGACCAAATTATCCAGAATAAGGACATGATAACCATCTTGTAATAGGGCTTTGACCGCATGGGAACCTATATAACCTGCTCCACCTGTGACCAGAACTGTGGGTTTTGAAGTTGGGAAAATGGACATAATTTGCTCCTAATTTGTGATTTGTGCTGCATTTAAGTAAGTTTATGGGTAGCTGGGAAATTACGGTTTGACGGTAAAATAAACCCATTTGTGGCAAAAGTTTGGATTTGGGAGTAAAAAGTTATTTAAGCTTTTGACTCTGAGATGAATTTTCTGGCCACCTGGGCCACTATCCTGGGCTAATGCTATATGTAATTCTCCAGACTAGCTGTACAAAAAAATAGAGAGTTGATTTATTTATGTTTCAATTATTAAGCCGGGTTTTACTATGGCTATTAATTGGGGTTATTGCCTACTCCCTGTTCCAAAAATTCTACCCCACGGTTAACTTTGTTGGTAGAATTGTGGTGGGGCTAATAATTTCAGTGTTGGCTTTGGCATTTTTCAACCCAGGTGAACCTGTAGTTGCTTCTCTGTGGCGATTTATTTCTTTTCCCCTCAAACCATTGGGAGCATCAGCTTTGCTGTTAATTATCGCTGCTCAAAAAATCAAGGGAGGTGGTATAGAAAAACCTGGAGGATATCTGTTAGGATGGTCACTAGCTATTTTACTATTTTCTAGTACCCCTGCTATTGCCTACTTTTTAGTCAGAACTCCTATTGCTACTATGCTACCTCCTCCTGTACTAGTAGCGTCTTTGCCACCAGGGATAAGCAGCAATATTACATCTGATGTGGTGAGCGGTGGTATGTTAAATAGTGCTAGTGTTAACATCCCATCCTATTTGTTACAAACCCCTCAAGCAATTAGTAATAGAGGACTCAGGGTAGAAGATTTTGTGCCAAGTGCGGAAACTCTACAACTCACCACCCAAGTTTGGGAAAGTTATCTGAATCAAATTTATGTTTTCTTGCGTGGACGCTCTTAATCTGCAAAGATCAAAGAGTTGGCAGGTTTGACACTGCTGTGGAACCGGGGAGTTATTTGGGAGACACTTGCTTAGTTAGTAGAGTTCTCTCTACCTGGTAAACTCCCCCGCCCCCACTTATATGGTGATAAAACTATAGGTATTAAAGATAAAAATAATGGTGAAATCTCGAAGACTTGCTCAACTTGGTAACTACTTGCGTCCCCATTGGAAAGAAACATTATTGGGCATTATTGCTCTGTTGTCTGTCAATGGCTTAGGAGTTTATATACCTCTGCTTATTCGCTCTGGTGTTGCTACCTTATCTACTACTTTTAGTTTTAAGCAAATTATATATTATGCGGTAGTTATTATTCTGCTCAGTTCCGCCATGTGGATGATGCGTATGGCCTCCCGCATCTGGATTTTTGGTGTTGGTCGTCAGGTAGAATTTGAACTAAAACAACGTATTTTTGAACATTTACTCAAGCTAGAACCCGCTTACTTTACTATTAACCCTCCTGGGGATTTGATTACTCGCACCACTAGTGATGTGGAAAACATCCGCCGACTTCTGGGGTTTGCAGTATTAAGCCTGGTGAATACTGTATTTGCCTATTCTATGACCATACCAATCATGCTGTCGATTAACATAGAGTTGACCCTAGCAGCTTTGGTTGTTTATCCGGTAATGTTATTTTTAGTACATACTTTTAGCGATCGCCTCCGTCAAGAACAAGCAGCAGTACAGGAAAAACTTTCGGATATAAGTGAATTAATTCAGGAGGATATGAGCGGGATTTCATTAATTAAAATCTATGCTCAGGAGGAAAATGAACGTCGAGCCTTCCAAAATAAAAACCAGGCTTTACTAAAGGCGAATTTAACACTGGCTAAAACTAGAAGCACCCTGTTCCCCATGATTGGTGGACTAGCAAATATCAGTTCTCTGATCATTATTTGGTTAGGGACAATGCGCATATCTTCCGGGAATTTAGCTGTGGGAGATTTTTTAGCTCTACTGATTTATGTGGAACGATTAGTTTTTCCTACTGCGCTACTAGGTTTTACAATTACTACTTACCAAAGGGGCGAAGTTAGCATTGATAGACTGGAATCTATTTTCAGTGTCACTCCTCAAATTCAAGATGCACCACAGGCAATTTCCTTAGATATCAATAAGGTTAAGGGAGCAATCACAGCTAATAATTTTAGTTATACCTATCCAGGTAGTCCGATTCCTGCGTTGACAGGCGTTAACTTTAATATTAACCCAGGGGAAATGATCGCAGTTGTAGGAGCAATTGGCTCTGGGAAATCAACTCTAGCCAATGCTTTACCTAGGTTACTAGACATTGAAGAAGGACAATTATTCTTGGATGGTTGGGATATTACAAAAATATCATTAAATGATTTGCGAGCTGCAATTGCCTATGTACCACAGGATAGTTTTTTGTTCAGCACTAGTATTAGGAATAATATCTTCTATGGTGACCTTGTAACTGAACAAGAAGAATTAGGCAGTGCTGCCAATTTAGCCAAGAATAGACTTAGGGGGAGGTTTGAACAAGAAAGAGTGGAAAGTGTTGCTAACCTAGTTCACATAGCAGGAGAAATTAATAACTTTCCCCAACAATATGAGACGCTGGTAGGTGAAAGAGGAATCACCCTATCAGGAGGTCAAAGACAACGTACTGCTTTAGCTAGAGCCATGTTAGTTGATGCTCCGGTATTAATTTTAGATGATGCTCTTTCTAGTGTGGATAATGAAACAGCTACCCAGATTCTGCAAAACCTTTCCCAGGGTAAAAAACGGAAAACTGTAATTTTCATCACCCATCAACTTGCTGCTGCTGCTAGTGCTGATAGGATTATGGTTATGGAAAAGGGTGAAATTGTGCAAATTGGTAAACACTCGGATTTGGTAGAACAACCTGGACTATACCAAAAGTTATGGAGTCAGCATCAAATGGAACAGTTATTACAATAACGCAATCTCCCTATTGGTGTCTGACACCGATAGGGAGCGATTGAGGTAAGGTATGTTTTTAAAAACCTACATTTTTCCCTTTACCATTACCTGTTGCAGATGCTGACGAATTTCATGAGCTTCATCAATTTCTGATTGACGTAACTTTTCAAATAGTTCCACGCAGGGTTGGGAATTTACCTCTTGTGCATCTTTAATATATTGTTCATAAGCTTGGACCGCTGCAGCTTTATTGTGTAAGACGGTGATAAAATCGTATTCTAAATTGCTAATTGGTTCTTGGATTTTTGTCTTAGTAGTAGTCATCAGTTTTGATTCCTTTTGCTGAGTGCATTTACTCCATAAATACTTAATTTTTTCCTGGGTTGCATCTCTCCAACAGAGGAAAAATAATACCCAATTATACTACCTTTAGATAGAAGACTTCTAAATGATGTTATTGTTCAAATTTTCATCTTCCTCTTCTAAATAATCGAATCCACACCTATTTAGCACTTGCTGGTTTTCTTCACCCACAAGGGGACAATATTTGGTATTTGCACTTATGCAGTCCATGTGAGGAGTTTTAGCACAAACCAGAAGCAGTCCACCTAGAATAAATAATAAACCACAAATTGCTGCTGTTTGGACTCCTGAAATATCTAGGGCACCATGCACCACCACTTCTCTCAATACGGAAACTATGGCTACTTCCACAGCTACACCTACAGAAATACTATGCTCCTGTAGATAAACTATTAGTAGTCTAAATAATTCTACTAGGATTAATACAAATAGTATTTTTGAGGTCAATTCCTTATAGCCTATGAATTTAGTAATAGCAATAATTATACCCCATAATTGGATTAACATAACTGCAAATAAAGCTAAACATAATACCATGACAATCAGATCTTGAAAAGCTTCCATATTCCTGACTATTATTTGTCTATCTAACCAGCGACCAGCAAATAAAAATCTACTCTTGAATCGTTTTTTCATGATTTTAACATTTTGGTGGTACTTAGCTAGTATGCTGATAACAAATACTCTGTTTTTAAAAACTAGCCTCTTCTTTATTCTATCTATAATTTGTCCCTTGACATCAGGGTGTATGATGGTTCATTGGTAATTAGGAATTGGGAAATTTACTGGTAAACTCAGCTGGGCAATTATCTCCTAATATTTCGTATTTGTGTCAACAGTTCCTGCGCATTATTTGCCCATGCCATATTCCCTTGTTTTTGGTATATATCTCTTGCATATTTTATTACTTTTATTGCTTGTTCATATTGTTTAAGTTGTACAAATACTAATCCCGCTCCATAATAAGCATTGGGATAATTATAATTTGTCTGAGCAGCTTTTCTAAATGCTGACAATGAATCTTTTAGTTGCCCTTGCTCGAACAAAATTAAACCCAAATTATAATGAGCCTCTGTATAATTAGAATTTAAACTTATAGCCTTCATAAATGTTGATTTTGCCAATTCTAATTTCCCTTCTTGTAAATAGCAATTCCCCAAGTGGTAAACTGGCTCTGCAGAATTTGGACTATATATCATTGCCTGTTTAAAAGAGGCGATCGCCTGTTGCCAATCTTTTTGCAGTTGTCTTACTAGTCCTAAATTATAGTGAGCAAAACCCAACTTTGGGTCTAATTGTAAAGCAGTTTTTAAATAATCAATTGCCAATGGTAAATTATTTCCCTCTAACAATGCAGCGCCTAAATTAGCAAAAGCTGATGCAAATTGGGGATCGGCTTGGGTGGCCTGATAAAATGCGTCCGCTGCTGGTTGTAATTTACCTGTTTGTCGCAGTGCTAAACCTAGGTTATAGTGAGCAGGGGCTAGGGTCGGATCTAATTGTGCTGCTTGACGAAAAGCTATAATTGCATCTTGTACTTTGCCCTCTGCAATAGCTTTTAACCCCTTGTTTAACCAATCCAACGCTATTGGTCGGTTAGCTTGAACAACAATTCCCATGGAGGATGAAATGGAAACCGCTGATTCCATATTAATACATAAAAGGGAGAGAGTAATCAGCGTCATTAAAGGATATTTTTTTAGCCAGGTATTCATAATTTTCTGTTTAAAGGTTTAAATGGATAATGAATGGTCAGGGAAACTGGATTTTTTCAGCGAATAAACTCTGGATTCTTTGTAATTCCGACCCAACTAGATAGACCAAATCCCCCTTACCCAATAAATCCGCTGCTTGTGATATCTTTCCCCCCAGAATAATCTGGGAGTCCGCAGCACTTGAGGTGCGCAGGGCAATTCTCCCAGGAAGGTTGGAGCGAATGATAGGAGTAACCACAGTAGCTTCTGGACGCTGGGTGGCAATAATTAAATGTATTCCCGCTGCTCTGGCCATTGCTCCTAAACGTTTGATACTCTGCTCTAAAGCAGTCCGTATCTCTTTGTTTACCATGAAATCTGCATATTCATCAAATATACAAACTATACGTGGCAAAACCTGGGCACAATTTTGATTATACGCTGTTATGTTGGCGCATTTAGCCAGCTCAAATTTTTGGTATCGGGATTCCATTTCTGTTACTAACTCACTCATTAACTTTATGGCGCGATCGCTATCTTTTACGACTGGTGAATATAACCAGGGAATTGCTTCAAACTCAGGAAAAGTGACTCTTTTAGGATCTACCAAAACAATTTTCAAGTGTTCAGGAGAATGTCGATAGAGCAAACTCAGCAGCAGGGATCTTAAAAACTCACTTTTGCCACTTCCTGTGGTTCCACCAACTAAAAAATGACAGGTATTAGGATCGGACAAATCAGCTTCTACTAACTTCCCATCAATATTCACTCCAAAGGCAATTTTTAACTTAGCAGTTGGAGATAAAAAATTCTTTTGTATATAATCTTCAAACCTGGCAATTTGTCGATCTTTGCGGGGTACATCAACACTGACATAGCCAGTTTGGGATGCAATTAGAGGTGGACGCTCCAATCCTAATTGCACCCGTAAATCATCAGATAATTTCAATAAAGAATTCACCTTAATACCCAAATGAGGTTTTAGTTTCACTCTTACAAATGCCGGCCCTAATATAGCACCTTGGTACTCCACACCAATACCAAAGGATTCCAAAGTCTTGACCAAATCGAACCCAATTTGATCGGGATTAAAGGGATTATTTTTCTGGGTTTTATTTGTCTGGTCGGAATTCTCACCCTCAATATTTGGGGAATCCTGATGATTAAACTCCCGGTTATTAATTTGATAATTGTTAAAATAGTTGTCAAATTTGGGAGCAAAAAAAGTCTGACACTTTTGTTTTTCAGGACAAATTTGACATAAATGGGACTGGGATGTCATAGGAGGTGGATTGGGTTGAGGAGGTTCCCAAGTCAACCAATTTTGCATCTGTAATAATTTATGAGGTATGACTTGGTGAATATTATCTCCTAACTCTTCGGCAGTATATTTATACTCCTTAAATTCAGGTAGAACGCAATAAACAGCAACATTAACAGGTACTTTTTTCCTCTCAGATAACATATAGCTATAGAGGGCGACTTGAGCCACTTGTGCTGATGTATCTATTGGTTGATAAGTTTTAAACTCTATCACAGAAAACCGGCTGGTTGCAAAATCAAATACCAAACAATCACATTTACCTCTTATCAGTTGTCTTTTACCATTTGGTAAGTTAAAATCATGTTCTAAAACCCGATCCTCCCTAATAAAAGTATTAGCAATAAGTTCCCTGGTATGGCAATAATTTCGATTGCTAATCAATAATTCAGTGAACTTTTTAATTAATCCTGTTAATCCTAGCCAAACTTGATGTAACGCTAAAGACTTACTCTCTTCCTGGGTCTGGGAATAGGGAAAAAAGACAATTTCATAAAATGACTGCTGAATTGCTAACACCAGCTCCTGCAAATTTATTTCAGTAGGATATAAATTAAATAGAGTTGTAAATTTCGGATCATTCACCAACAAATCGATAAAGTCATCTGCCAATTTATGAAAAACATTACCAATACTACCAATCAAACCTTCCGGAATAAACAAAGATTTATCATTAAAACGATGATTCAGATAAAATATCCGAGGACACTCAAAAGCCAATCTTAGTTTGGTAGGAGTCAAAGAAGAATTTTCTGATTCAGGGTTTGCCATATCATGAAGGATAGTGGGGGTGGTATTATCAAAATTATTATTAAAAATACTATTCACAGCATCAGGATCGGATATTTCCAGTAACCGACGATGAACAGCAGCGAGGTACACCGTATCCATAGCAGCATACTTTAGTTGTTTTTCACACAGAGGGCGTTTTCCCCAATCACTAGTTCCTCCTTCCTTATCCACATCACAAAAGTGACACATTTCAACGGCTAAAGTTTTAAGTTTTAAGTTGGTAGTTTGTAAAACTCTATGTGTAATTTTTTTAGCTAATTTAAAAGTGCAGGTAACGTTTTTAGCTAAGCTTTTACCTAAATATTTCAAATCAAAATCTGCATTATGAAATACCTTTTGAATCTGGGCATCAATCATAATTTGGTTAATAAAATATGTGGAAACATCAGGTTTATCTAAGACATCAAAAATATAAGCAAACTCACCGGTTAAGTCCGTGGGGTTAGCCAATACCTGAATCAGTGATAACCTTGGGTACGGAGTATTCCAATCAGCGATTTCCGTATCTAACCACAGATTTTTGCATTTAGCGAGCTGAGAAATTTGCTGGTAGATTTCTGCAGGATCTGTTAGGTAGTGCATTGTGTTAACTTCTGTTAATAGAGAACTAATGAAATTGCCACTTCAGATTGTAACAATGTTGCTTGTTTATTAGAGCTTTATATTTATCTTACCTATTACTCATAATAATACACACGAGGTGGTCGCTACTGTAAAAAAAAACTATAGCCGTAGCCATTTATAAACAAGCATAGACAAAACAAATCTTTATCATTCTTAGCACTTCCTATTAACCTTTGAATAAGCGTATTTTGCAAAGCCATAAATTTGGGTAAACCTCCCCATATAAAAATGGGGATTTTTACCCTAGAAAGAATTATCCTTGTGGAAAGAAAATTATGAGTGTAGGATTGGATTTGATCCCAAATACCATGATGGAATACTTATATTATCTAGGCAATGCCAGTCTCACCTTAAGAGTTGTTCAGCACCTCTACAATCGACCACAAATGCCAGTTTCCTTTATCACCGTAATTCATCAAATTGATGGTTGGGTAATCAGGATTAAATTAAAGGAGGCAATTTCTACTCAAGAAGATGGTGATTTTCGAGCTTTTTGTAATGAGCTAGGGATTAGATATGAACCACCTATGAGATTACAAATGGCATTTTGGAGTTTAGAAGCAGGACAAAGTCCCATAGAAGTAATGCAACGCTACCAAATAGCTATTGTCTCCCATGGTGGTTCAGAAAAAGAGGAAATTGAGGCGTTTAGACAACAGTTTGTTAGAGGTTTAGGCTATTGTCCAGAAACCTTGGCTTGAAAGCAGGTGGAAGAAGTATCAATTGTAGGTTATCCTAAGGTAAACATTACAAACCAAAAGAATTATGACAGTTGGATTGCCATCCTTCACAGCAGAATTACTAGCAGCCAAGAAAGCTAAGGGGTTGAGCTTTGCGGATCTAGAAAGGTTAATAGGAAGAGATGAGGTTTGGATTGCCTCTTTGTTTTATGGTCAAAACAGCACCAGTGTGGAGGAAGCAACCAAAATCGCCGACATTTTAGGTCTAGGTCAGGATATAGTCGCTGCTTTAACCTCTTTTCCCAGTAAAGGTTTAGGCCCTGTTGTGCCCACGGATCCTTTAATTTATCGCTTCTATGAAATTATTCAAGTCTATGGTTATCCTATAAAAGAAATAATTCATGAGAAGTTTGGGGATGGTATCATGAGCGCCATTGACTTTACCCTTGACATCGAGAAGGTAGAAGATGAGAAAGGTGACCGGGTAAAAGTAACCATGAATGGCAAATTCTTACCCTATAAAAAATGGTAGTAACTTCATCATGAACTGGAATAGGTTTTTGCCAACTTACCGTTTATGGCAACGTCGCTGGATCTACCCTGTAATTTCATCCATTGTTGCTCTAAGTCTGTGTTTGAGTACGTCCCTGCCTAGTCGCGCCATTGATCTATTGCCTCTCTTACTTCAGGGTGCGCAAATACTACAACTGTCTAATTTATCCACTAATCAAGAAGTGGAACTGGGAAGACAGATGAATGACCAGGTAGGTCAAGAAGTGCGAATTTCTCGTAATCAGCAACTAACTAACTATGTGTCTCAGGTGGGTAGAAGGTTGGTACTTAATGCTAACCGCCCCAATATTCCCTATACCTTTCAAGTTGTGGAGGATGAACAGATTAATGCTTTTGCTACTTTAGGTGGTTTTGTCTATATTCATACTGGATTATTAAAAGCTGCTGATAATGAAGCTGAGTTAGCTAGTGTGATTGGACACGAAATGGGTCATATTGAGGGCAAACATTTAATCGAGCAAATGAAACAAAGGGCTATTGCTAGTGGAGTAGCCAGTGTAACTGGTTTGGATCGTAGTCAAGCTGTAGCTATTGGTGTAGACCTAGCCTTAAATCGTCCTAGAAGTCGCAAGGATGAGTTTGATGCTGACGCTAGGGGATTAAGAATTTTGACACGCAGTGGCTACTCACCCAGAGCAGCAGTTTCTTTCATGAGAAAGCTTCAGTCACAGGGTTCCATACCTACTTTTTTGAGTACCCACCCTGCAACTGGGGACAGAATTGATCGGTTACAACAACAAATCAATCAATTTCCACAAATTAATTCTAATTACGGATTAGACAGTGCCAGTTACAGAAGCAATCTGCAAGTACTATTCCGATAGCTTTAGCTAACTTGTTTATAACGACCACTGAGTTTAATTTCTTGTGGATTGATTTTGCTTACCGCTTTTTCCATGGGTAAACAGCGAGTGCTGTTTTTAAAAACATTCACCTGGTAAACTAGCTTGTTAGTTATATCCAGTCCGGTCAACCACCCACTGCGGGGATGATACACACCAGTGTCAATATCTAGCCACCCTTGACCTTGTGCTAACTCTCCAGGTCTCATTCCTGGCAAGGTAAAGGTGATTGTGTGTCCCGTAATAATTAGTTTGTTTGTAAAGTAAGGCGTTTCCATGCTATGAAATTCCTCTCTAATCCAGCATAGATCTCCTCCTGTTTGCTCAGATAAAGACTTATTTGGATTAACCCCCGCATGGGCTAACAAAATATCTCCCAAATCAAGATATGTAGGTAAACTGCTAAACCAGTCTAAATCTTCTTGGGGTATTCTTGCCGATCTATAACTGGCCATGGTAGCTTGTCCCCCGCTATATAACCATGATTGTACAGCCTTATTTGATGTGTACTGATGAATCATCACGTTCAGAAGCATTTCCTCATGATTACCTAGGAGACAGGGATAATTATTTTCTTTAACAAACTTAACCACCTGAGCACTTTGTGGACCTCGGTCTATTAAGTCTCCCAGGAAATATACCTGATCCCCTGAGTTAGGTGCTATTTTTTCCATTAGCATCATTAGACCTTGATAGTGACCGTGCACATCCCCGATAATAATTCGCCGTGAATTAGTTGCGCTCATAAGTGTTTCAATTTGTCTGATAAATTAAAATTCGTCTAAGACAAGGATCTTAGATTAAACGTTGTATTTTTACTTTGCTAATTTTAAACTACACAGTTGTGAGTTGGTTTTCAGATATGGCGGTTCATTTTTTCCCTCCTGGAGACCCCCGCTTCGGCGGTGGGTTATTGACAGTAAATGTTAAGTGATATTACAAACTTTAGAAAAATATTGAGAAATTAATCTTAGAGCAATCATGATTTTAAGGTAGAACCTATAGGATAGACGCGAGGCAATGATGAATAAGAATAATATTCAAAACTATCGCTTTGTTTGTACCCTCACATTTGGTGATATCTACGGTCAGATTGTTGCTTGGTTAATCACAATTACACTTAGTCTAGCTTCGGCTTTAGCATTGCTTGGCGCCAGAAGGCCTGTATATGCTTTGGCTGCGGTAGGACTTGTGGTTGTTTTTACTCTCCCTTTTCTGTTGTTTGCTTTTGTCACCACTCTATTAAACCATATAGAGCTAAACGCTGTCGAGTTGGAAACAAAAACACAAGCGACAGCGGATGGTGTTCCGGTGCAAAAACCGATTCAAGCCACCAGTTGAAATCAGTAAAATATGGGTGGTGCTTACAAGTCTAATGACGACTGAAAATAACATCCCTGTTCCCAAACAGGGTATTTTTTTCCAATTGGGAGTTAATGACGATGATAGAACATGATGTAGTTATTGTTGGTGGTGGTTTAGCTGGATGTCGAGCAGCATTAGAAATTGCCAGAACCGACCCTAGCTTAAAGGTAGCACTGGTGGCTAAAACCCATCCTATTCGTTCTCACTCAGTAGCTGCTCAGGGGGGAATGGCTGCTTCCCTGAAAAATGTGGATACTCAAGACAGTTGGCAAGCGCACGCCTTTGATACGGTCAAGGGTTCAGATTACTTAGCAGACCAGGATGCTGTGGCCATTCTCACTCAAGAAGCGCCAGATGTGGTGATTGATTTGGAACATCTGGGAGTGTTATTTTCTCGTTTACCAGATGGGAGAATTGCTCAAAGGGCTTTTGGTGGACATTCTCATAATCGCACCTGTTACGCAGCTGATAAAACCGGTCATGCCATTCTCCATGAGTTGGTTAGTAATTTGCGCCGCTATGGGGTACAAATATATCAAGAGTGGTATGTGACTAGACTGATTATGGAAGATAATGAAGCCAAGGGTTTAGTTATGTTCCACTTACTAGATAGTAAAATTGCTGTTATACGCGCCAAGGCAATTATGTTTGCTACCGGTGGCTATGGTCGTGTTTACAATACTACTTCAAATGATTATGCCTCTACGGGTGATGGTTTGGCAATGACCGCATTAGCTGGACTACCTTTGGAAGATATGGAGTTTGTCCAATTTCATCCCACCGGTCTATATCCAGTGGGAGTGCTGATCTCCGAGGCTGTTCGAGGAGAAGGTGCCTATTTAATTAATGCCCAAGGCGACCGTTTTATGGTGAACTATGCTCCTAGCCGCATGGAGCTGGCACCTCGTGATATTACATCCAGGGCGATCGCCTACGAAATTCGCGCAAGTAGAGGTGCTAATTTAGACGGTAGTGCCGGTGGTCCCTTTGTTTATTTAGATTTACGACATCTAGGAAGGGAAAAAATCATGAGTAGAGTACCTTTTTGTTGGGAAGAGGCCCATAGGTTGGTAGGGGTGGATGCGGTCACCCAACCCATGCCAGTGCGTCCCACCATTCATTATTGTATGGGTGGTATACCGGTGAACACAGATGGACAAGTGCGACGAAATGGTAGTGAGTTAGTTGAGGGCTTTTTTGCTGCTGGAGAAACTGCCTGTGTATCGGTTCACGGTGCCAATCGTTTAGGTAGTAACTCTCTATTGGAATGTGTAGTTTATGGCAGACGCACGGGAGCGAAACTGGCGGAATATGTACAAAACCGTAAACTACCAGTTATAGATGAACAAAATTATATAAGAGCGACAGAGGAAGAGATTGAGAGTTTATTAGCACAACCGGGAAAATATCGCATCAATCAAATTCGTGAACAACTTCAGGACACAATGACAGATTTTTGTGGAGTATTTAGAACTGCAGAACTAATGAGGGAAGGATTAGAAAGGATGGAAGAAATTGAAGCTAGGTCCCATCAGATATACTTAGATGATAAAGGTAAGTGTTGGAATACGGAATTGGTGGAGGCTATGGAGTTAAAGAGCTTAATGGTGGTTGGTAAAACCATATTAGGATCAGCATTTAAACGTCAAGAAAGCAGAGGTGCTCATTTTAGAGAAGACTTTCCGAGTCGAAATGATCATCAATTTTTAAAACATAGTATGGCTTATTATTCACCCTTAGAGATTAAAATAGAGTATATGCCAGTAGTGGTAAATATGTTTGAACCCCAGGAGAGGAAATATTAAAGATACCCAACAGATCCCCATGGCAAATATAATGTGAGAAAATGGTGCTACCAATAAAAGAAACTATGCTGATCCAAGATAAAACTCAAGATAAAAAAGAAATAGATTGGAAACCAATTATTAAAGAATTCATAGCCGTACTAGGTGAAAAAGGTGTAGTTCAACGGAAAGAAGAACTAATAACCTACGAATGTGACGGCTTAACCAGTTATCGTCAAAGACCAGCGTTGGCAGTTTTACCCCGCACCACTGAACAGGTAGCAGCAGTAGTAAAGATTTGTAACCGATATTCCATACCCTTTATTGCCAGAGGTTCGGGAACAGGGTTGTCTGGTGGGGCCTTGCCATTAGAGAATTCAGTATTAATTGTCACTTCTCTAATGCGGCAAATTCTCAAGATAGATTTAGAGAACCAACGTGTTATCGTCCAACCCGGAATTATCAACAGTTGGGTAACCCAGGCGGTTAGTGGTGCGGGTTTTTACTTTGCTCCAGATCCTTCCAGTCAAATTATCTGCTCTATTGGTGGCAATATTGCAGAGAATTCTGGGGGTGTACACTGTTTAAAATATGGTGTAACTACTAACCATGTGTTGGGTTTAAAAATAGTTCTTCCTGATGGGTCAATTACTGATATTGGCGGACAGATTCCGGAAATGCCCGGTTACGATTTAACGGGAGTGTTTGTGGGTTCAGAAGGAACTTTAGGCATTGCTACGGAAATTACCCTGAAAATCCTCAAAACTGCCGAATCAATTTGTGTATTACTAGCGGACTTCACCAGTGTAGAAGCTGCTGCAGCTAGTGTGTCTGATATAGTTAGTGCGGGCATAATTCCCGGTGGCATGGAAATGATGGATAACATTAGTATTAATGCTGTAGAAGATGTGGTAGCTACTAATTGCTACCCCCGTGACGCAGCGGCAATTTTATTAGTGGAGTTGGATGGATTAGCAGTAGAAGTTAGTGCCAATAAACAAAAGGTGACAGATATTTGTTTGAAGAATGGAGCGCGTAACATCACAGCTGCATCGGACCTAGAAACGAGATTAAAATTGTGGAAAGGTAGAAAAGCTGCTTTTGCTGCAGCAGGTCATGTCAGCCCAGATTATTACGTTCAAGACGGGGTTATTCCTCGCACCCAACTACCTTATGTTCTCACAGAAATTGAGGCTTTAAGCCAAAAATATGGTTATAAAATAGCCAATGTTTTTCATGCAGGAGATGGTAATTTACATCCCCTGATTTTATTTGATAATTCCATACCAGGAGAATTAGAAAAAGTGGAAGAAGTGGGAGGAGAAATTCTCAAGTTATGTGTGAAAGTTGGTGGTAGCATCTCTGGAGAACATGGTATAGGCGCTGACAAGAAGTGCTATATGCCAGATATGTTTAGTAATATAGACCTAGAAACTATGCAATGGGTAAGGGAGGTTTTTAACCCTCAGAGCTTAGCTAATCCAGGGAAAATTTTTCCCACACCGCGTACCTGTGGAGAAGGTGCAAAAGCATCTTCAAGTGTACAATTTTCTTCACAACTTTCGCCTCACATAGAAAGGTTTTAAACATGATTAAACTCGATCAGTTTTTAAAATTTCTAGGCATTGTCTCCACTGGTGGTCAAGCTAAAATCATGATTGTTAATGGTGAGGTGAAAGTTAATGATATGATTGAAACTCGACGGGGGAGAAAATTACTAGTTGATGATACAGTAACTGTGACTGGGAAAACTTTTAAGGTAGGAGATATTATTTCCTAACTGTTTCCCCATTTTGCCAGACTACAATCAGGAATGATGCTGAAATTACCTATGACCATAGATCAATCAAATATGAGACTAATCAAAAAATCTGAAAAGTTGCTTCTGGAACAGCTCAATAACACGGAGGTGCAGGAAGAAAGTTCTGAACCCGATATTACAGATAATTTGGAAGACCTACTTCCGGAAGCAGGCCTAATTGAAACCGATAGTTCTTACATCAATTACATTCCCCTGCGAGATAATCCCATAGTTTATTCTGTTGGTAATACCGGTTGGCAGGTTTCCGAAATTTGGAAAGAAATCAGATTGGATGATTTCTATCACAGTTAAGAAGAACGGAGCAAAAATGGCGATCGCCCTGACTAAACTATTCCCGGGGAGTGAGGTATATGGAACAATTTACCTTGATTCCCTTCCGAGAATCTCAACAACTCTATTATCCAAATTATGGTATTATGGTATAGTTAGATCACGGAGATAATAAAACTGATCATTTTTCCAATCTGCGCCTTTTTTTCTGCCCAAATAGCCCGTCAAAGGCGATGATAGTTCTATCAATATCTCGTGCATATCTTCGAGTTTTAATGGGACTGATGAAGGTGTACCAAAGTAAGCACCATGTAAATTACCTACTACTGTGAATTCTAGTCCTGAATTGCGCAAGTACTCCTTGACTAGTTTCACAAGATGGGACCGTATCTTGATCTCCTTCTCTACTTTTTTTATATATTCATCAATTCCATCATCTATTTGACCAGGTTCTAAATATTCTTTTAATTCTACGAGATTTACTGCACCTGGATATACAGCTTTTAATTGCACTAATTTTTGCAGTGTCATAGCTTTAATAATACTGGTTTTAGAAATTTTGGCAGATTTGATCAAGGATTGTTGTAACTGTTTAGTAGGATCACCGGGTCCAATAATTAAACGTACTGCTTGTAAATAATTTTCTTGTAAGTGTCTTTTAGCTATTCTATCTAATTCTTCTACTGCACGGTCTGGAATACTTTTACCGGACTTACATTCACAGACTAAGGAGAAAGGCTCAGAACAATATAAATCTAAACCTCCTACCCCTCCTTTATAGCTATTTTCTACTCTAAATCCCAAAAATTCTAAACCTCGCCGACAAATATTCTCAAAGTCTGTACCTGCTTGATAGTTACTTTTCCTCTCTTCTAGTTCTATACTTCTATCTGCTAAAAAGGAAATACTTTTGATCCAATCTAAATGAGAATTTGCAGTCTTTTTCTGTTTAACAGTACTCCATCCTAGAAATTCTCTAATTTCCTGTTGTAATTGCTGGTAGACAGGAAATTCTGGGTTACTTTTCATGAAGGATGATAAAAGACTATCTAGCTTTTCTATTTGAGGGTATAAAGAAGGTTGGCGATTTTCTAGTTGTTTCTGACGTTGAAGAAACACATAATCATCTAATACAGGTTGATTTTCTGACGTATATATATTATCTAAAGGTATGAATTTTCCCAGCTTTTGCTCAATGTTGGGGAATGTTTTAACTTTCACAAATGTATCTAAATAGTAAACCCGTAAATGAGCTAGAAAAAAATGGGGACGTTTTTCTAGTATTTGCCGAAAAAATTCTGGTTCCCGTATGGTTAACTGAGCTAGAATATCTAAAGGACCGGTTTTATCAATAATTTGACAACCTTGACATCTAGCCCAGCATTTTATTAAAACTTCTTGAGAATCTGGTTTTCTAATATCAGGAATCCCATTCAGACTAGCTGGAAACAAAGCAAAAGCCTGTCCACTAGCCATTAGTAACTTCTGTGGTATAACACTAATAATTCGTCCTTGTATTAGGTGTTCAATATCAATATCTGGTAAGCACAGGGCATTATAAATTAAGATAGATTTACTCATAATTCATTAATACTAAGCAATTTTAACCGAAAAGATCAGCTAAGTCATCTTCTTTTTCTGCTTCATTTATATCGGAATTAGAGAACAATTCCTCTATAATGTCTTCATCACTGACCTCAATCATGGTTCCAGATGGGTCACTGAGAATTTCTCTCAATAAGAGATTATCAAAGGTAATTTTGTTTTGGCGAATAATATCAAAAATCTCCTGTTCAGTTAGTTGGTAATTTTCTCGCTTTTGATAAATATGCAATATTGCTATGAGTGGTCGAATTTGATTGTCGATTAGATCTACATTTTCTCCTCCTTTTTCGGATATCAATTCATTGAGTAACTTATAGGACTCTGATTTTTTCTTCATTTGTTCTATCTTAGAATAAGAACGAACCAAACAGCCACGAGTCAAACCAAATGTTTCATAATCATTTAAACGCTTCAAGCAAGCATTTAATGTGAAAAGAGTATCTTGAACAACTGCTACACCAATTTTTACCAGTTTTCCGTTCTCATGTCCAACAATTTTGAACCTGATAAAATTCTTATTTTTGCTCTTTGGTTGCACATCATCAATAATTTCTTCTATCATTACTTGTTCTAGAACCTGTCCTTTTAAAGTGGTAAATCCAAAATACAGAGCTTCTGCAATCAGGTCGCTATCCTCGGAATAATCTTTAATATCAGTAGCCATTTCCCTAGCAAATGCCAGTTCAAATCTAGAAGCAGGATCTTGAGGAAGCTGTTCTTCTTGTACACGAAAATTGTTGGCGCACCATTGTAAGGTCTCTCTAACAGTTGGTTTATTTTTACCATATTCTTTAAGTTGGCTTTCTGAAAATGGATAAAATATATGGGGGGGAATTAAATTTTTTGAGGTATAATATTCCTTAAGCCATATAGCAACTATATCCAATATGGAGTTTGTCTTGAGAGGTTCTAACTCTATAGGTTTTCGTCGAGTAAACTTAGAAATTCGGTCGGGTGTACCACCTGGGATGGAATTGACCTTGTCGCGCCATGTTATTGGTAACATTACCGTAATTATAACTACTCCTTTTCCCAAGTCTGAGTTTTCTAGGGTGTCATGAAGAATTTTTACAAAAGTGGCAATCACGCTTTCTGTGGGATACCCATCTTCTGTTGAGTTGTTTTGGACATCTACTTCATCAAAACAAATGACAACTGAGTTATAATGGCTGACTAAATTGAGAACTTGTTGGATATTTTTCAGAGCTTCTGCTTCTCTCTCCTGATTAGTTCTATTAGGATTAGGTAGTCCCAACTCATGAGCATTTGCTTCAGATAACTCTTCACCAGATAGCCATCTAATGGCAAATGGAGCTTGCGTTTCTGACAGTGTCCACAGGATAGCACGAAGAATATAGGGATCTGCATCGGGTCTATTTTTCATTACCATTCTTTGCAGAACACTCATTAAGTCTTGATTAGTTCCTTGCTTCTTCTTATAGGTTTTATCAAAGTTTTTTATTAATTCTGCAGCAGGTTTAGTAATCTCCCTATTTTCATTAGCCATAGCTGTGGCAACTTCTTGCCATTGCATTACTCCTTGACTACCAGTTTTGCTCAAACTATCTGCTAGGGTTTGTTGAAATTGATACTTTACTAAATTTAAATCAGTATAATTATTAGCACTTGCATAAACAAATAAAGCACCTCCCTCTTTTTCTAATTGATGACGAACTCGACTCAAAAGATGAGTTTTACCAACCCCTTGGCCTGCGGTAATGGCAATAGAAGTTATTTTATCTTGGCTATGTTTTGTCTGACGAACAAACTCAATCGCTTCAAATATCTTTTTAAAAGCATGCTGGTTTAATGTTGTCACATCAGGAAATCCTTTGCCCCAAATATTCTGTTCTTTAACAATGCCCGCGTTGATAAAAGGATTGTGACTATTAATAGCAGCATTGACGGATTCTATGGGCGAACTCGGTGTGTTTGTCATTGTAACTGTTATATTTAAGCAATAGGAAACTTCAATGAGAAAAATAAAGGTCTTGTATTGAGTTAGATTGAGTTGGAAGCATTTTAAACTAACCGTTTAGCGTAAGACCGCAGTTGAGTTCCAGGAATAAGGATACTGTCTTCCTGTTTATCAGCAGTGAAATCTGGTATTTCCCCGGAAATGAGCTGTAAAATATCATCAGCTTGCATTTCTACTAACCACTGATTGAACTTTCCCCTCTCCACTCTTTTTCCTATTTCCCTTCTCAGTCTATAAATTGGAACTAAGTTGTCAAAATTGTATTGATTATCCAGAAGACTATAAACTTCTAATAATACGGATTTAAATTCCTCATAGGAAACAATAAGCTTGCTATTGGTAGATTCACTAGCTTTTATTTCCGGTGTTGATGGTGCTGGGTGGGATTGACGTAGTAAAAGCAATAAAGCATTAGCAACCCAAGCACCAACGTTCTTATCAAATTTAAATTCCTTATTAGAAAGTCCATTACGTAAAGTATTAACGCCTGTAGGTGTGGTGATTGTATAACTAACCGTCGCACCTTTCTTTGTGGTGGTAATAGCACCATCTGCTTCCAAATGTTCTATTATTTGCTGATAGTCAATCATTCTCTGACCTTTAGAGACTATCCGCTTGCCCAATTGACCTTTGGTTACCTTCTGCTCTCCCGCTCCTAAATCCCATAATGCCAATAGCAGTCTGGTCTGAGCATAAGTTCTTTGTAATGCTTGTTTTTTTGAAGCCATACTTATTAGTTCCTAAACAACTCTAATAGTCTTAACACTTAATGCTAATCTTTATGGGGGCTTTTGTATCTCGTGCAAAAGTTAAGACTAGACTTTTGCGCAAGTTTCAGCAATGACCATAGCAAGTTAGATTATCCCGTCACATCTATCCTAAGATAGATATTTAATTGGTTTAAGGTAAAAAGAATACTCGTAAGTTAGCTACTGAAATCTGTGGTAAATATTTAACTACTGCCATACTTATACGGATAGAGTTGGGGAGATAGATGTTAGTGCAAAGTAAAAATTGAGTATTAACAAATTAATCTTTTTTATAAATTAATCTTATTTTTAAATCAACACACCCGCACATAGGTTACCATAGTAATTTCATGAGATGATAAGATAATGATATCATGGTCAGTCGTTTGTTCAACTTGTTCATTTCTCTAGGTTTTTTATTCAGTGTTATTGTGTCTTCTGTTGCTTCGACTTCCATCCATTTAAAAACAACAAATAATCTCGTATTAACAGAAATACGAGGAGTTTGGTTAACCAATGTGGCCAGTGGAGTACTTTTTGTTCCCTGGGGTATAGAACGAGCTATTAATCAGTTAGCAGAACTGAATTTTAACACTATTTACCCTGTGGTTTGGAACCGAGGCTACACTTTCTACAAAAGTCAAGTTGCCCAATCGGTGACAGGTGATATTACCGAGCCATTCTTAAATTTTATGCATGGAGGAGCTGATGTTTTAACAAAAATAGTTAAACTGGGAAAAAAGAAGAATTTAACTGTAATTCCCTGGTTTGAATATGGATTCATGACTCCACCCAATTCCAACTTAGCCAAATTGCATCCAGAATGGTTAACTAATGCTCAACAAGGCGTAAATTATTTAAATGCCAATCTGCGAGAAGATATTGACAGTTCTAGCATTTTTAATCAACAATTATGGTTAAACCCCTTACATCCTCAAGTGCAAAATTTTATTTTAGATTTAATTTTAGAAGTGGTTAAAAATTATGATGTAGATGGTATTCAAGTGGACGATCATTTTGGAATGCCTGTGCAATTTGGTTATGATCCATTTACAGTTAAGCTATACCAAAAGGAACATCTGGGCAAAATTCCTCCTTCAGACCCTTTCAATTCTGAGTGGATGAGTTGGCGGGCAAATAAAATCACTGGTTTATTGACAAGAATTCGCGGAGAGGTGAAGAAGTTTAAGCCTCAAGCTAAAATATCTGTTTCACCTAATTCCCAGGATTATGCCTATAAATACTATCTACAAGACTGGCAAAATTGGGTCGAGCAAAATTTAGTCGATGAGTTAGTTTTGCAGGTCTATCGAGATGATAATCGATCTTTTATTTCCGAAATTCAAAAACCTGCGGTTCAATCAGCTTTGAAAAAAATTCCTGTAAGTATTGGTATTTCTTCAGGTACTCTAACCAGTCCTGTTAATATTCACAGTGTTAAACAAAAAGTACAAATTGTACGAGATAGTCAGTTTTTGGGTTTTTCTTTTTTTTACTGGGAAAGTCTCTGGGGGTATATCTCTCCTGAATCACCTCAACAAAGACGCAGAACTTTTTTAAAAATCCTCGAATATCCAGCTGTTAGACCTGTTTTCTTCAGGAAAATACAATGAAAAATTTCAGCCAACAATCTCTCACTGCATAATCAAAATGATCGAACCACTTCCACCTAAGAGTCACAAATTTGCAGATCTCTGTTTTATATCAATATGGAGTTTTACAACCATAGCTAGTTTCCTCCTCAGTTTGCTAGTAATTGAAGTCGGTGAAAAATCTGACTTGGAAGTTGTAGATGCGGCTATTGGTGGGTTAGCAATCGCTATTCCCCAAAGCTATATTCTAAGAAGAACTATTCCTCCCTTAAATTGGATTATATCAACAGTTTTAGGATGGGTACTAATTACAATCATGGGTATTGGTACAATAGGCTGGTTTGTTTTATCTTCACACAATTTGTACAATCGTGTTTTAATTAGTATAATTGATTCTGGTATTGGTGGTTTAATTATTGGATTGTCACAGTCCTGTTTAGCTATTCCCCCATCAATTCCCCAAAAATGGTCATGGGTGTTTGTGAATGCTATTAACTGTATACTAGGCTTTACTATTGGATCTATAATTGGTATTTTAACTCGTAAAAGTTCATTTTTAAGTGAAGTGTTTGGTTTGAGCATTGGATGGTTAATAGTGGGAGTTCTAACTAGCATTAGTGCGAACAGGTTTTTAAAAATAGATGAGGCTAAGTACTAGTAAATAATCAATCTTTATCCTTCTCCACTCGAATTTTTGATTAATAATCCGGGGATCTCTTGCATAATTCTTCACAATTTGTTACAAAAATATAAAGAACTTCTAGAGACCCAGAATCTAATGTTAAGCGGACTTGCTGGTTTAACAGATCCCAAAGGTAGCGACTGGGGAGAGCGAATGCTCAATACAGTTGCCAGTCAAACGATTCGCCACTTATTTACCCAGAGCGAGTCAGTAGAAGTCCTTGTGCGTTGCTATCCTTCCAGCAAACTTTTGCAGGGGAGTATTGATAGCTTTAAGATGAGTGGACAGGGCCTAGTTATCCGTAGAGACTTCGCTATAGAGGAAATGTGTTTTGAAACTGATGCTGTGTCTATTGACTTTAGCTCGGTTTTAAGTGGCAAACTTAAGCTAAAACAACCCACACAAGCTGTGGCACAGGTAGTATTATTGGAATCAGGTATCAATCATGCTTTTAAGGCTGAATTGGTGAAAAAGCGTTTAATAAACCTTTCTGAACCAGCTTTAATGGAAATATCTAACGGTCAACCGGTTTCCTTTCCTGAAATTAAAATACAGTTATTACCTGAAAATCGCTTACATCTTATAGCTAAAGCTGACATTAACAATGGCGAACTTATACCATTAAATATGACAGTTAGTATAAGTATTGAAAAACGAAGACGGGTTTCTTTTAAAGATGCCAGATTCCAATTGGATGAGGTACCAGATGAGCAGCGAGACATTTCTCAAAGATTAGGCGCAGCTCTGGTCACGATTTTAGACGGGATGGTGGACCTAGACCGGTTTGATTTAGATGGGGTAAAAATGCGGTTAAATCGTTTAGAAACCCAAGGTCAAAAGTTAATTTTTAGTGGATATGCGGAAATAGACCACATTCCTCAAAGTGGATACTAAAAGGATAACCGACCATCGTGGTCGGTTATCCTGGAAGTGGGGATGGTTGGTACCCAAAACGGGCGAGGAGGGATTCGAACCCCCGACACCGTGGTCCGTAGCCACGTGCTCTAGTCCACTGAGCTACACGCCCTTAGTCAACGAATATTATATTAGCATACCCTTTGGAAATTATGCAAGAGTTTTTGCCAAAATCTTCTGATCTTTCTCATCTCACTACCCAGGGAGAGGTGCAAATGGTTGACATATCAGGAAAAATCCCCACGATTAGGGAGGCGATCGCCATGGCCAGGGTGCGGATGTTACCAGAAACTCTGGCTGCGATTGAAGCGGGAAATGCACCGAAAGGGGATGTATTAGCTACCGTTAGGATAGCTGGCATTATGGCTGCTAAACAGACCCCAAACTTAATTCCTCTTTGTCATCCCTTACCTTTGCAAAAGGTCACAGTGGAGATTAGACCGGATGAAAAACTACCCGGGTATGAAATTTACGCCACAGTTAAAACCAAGTCAGAAACCGGTGTGGAGATGGAAGCTCTCATGGCTGTTTCTGTAGCTGCTTTGACTTTATACGACATGACTAAAGCTTTAGAAAAGTCTATCCAAATCCAATCTATAGGTTTAGTGAGTAAAACGGGTGGTAAATCTGGTTCTTGGCAAGGTTGATCCTTTAATATCTAATAAATCTAATAAATGATATTGAATTAGCATATCGAATTTTCTTGGTTGTTATATACTGGAGAGAAAACAGCCAAATTAATATCAAATAGAGTAAATACAAAGTAATTATGAGTAAGCAAGTACAAACTCTCACCCTTACGAAAAATTTAAATTCCCAAAATGCATTAGAATTTCAGAGAAATATTGCCAAAATTGTAGAGACTAAAGCCGAAGTGGTTTTAATTGATTGTCAACATATTACTTTTCTAGACAGTCGCGGTTTAGGATATCTGGTGTTGGCCTTTAAAAATTTACAAAAAGCGGGCATTAAAATGGTACTCTGTTCCCTGAATGAACAAGTAAGAATGATATTTGAATTAACCAGTATCGATGAGATATTTGAAATATTTGCTACCCAGGATGACTTTCATCGAGAATTGGTGAATAAGACCTAATCAAATTTAATCTGGATGATGGCTAGGTCATCATCAAAAGTTTCTTTGGAGTTTAAATTAACCAAATATTTTATTACATATTCAAGTTGGGAGTTAGGTAGATTTTGCGACCTAACTAATAACTGAACAAACTGCTCTAAACTCCAAAGAATTCCATCAAAATTAGTAATTTCATAAGCTCCGTCACTGAAAATATAAAGACTACTTAATTCTCCAATTTGAAAAATTTCATCCACATATTTAGCTTGGCAAAACATACCGATGGGCATACCCGGAGTTTTGAGAAGGGTTATATGAACATTAGGAGATTTTGGTGACAGTAAAACTGCTGGTGGATGTCCTGCACTAGCATAGGTTAATTGTCGATTTACATGGTTATATACACCATACCAAATTGTGAAGTACTTCTCGGTTTTATCATCAGTTTGAAAAGCATCATTTAAAGCTGATAATACCTGACTAGGTTGATAATAATTTACTCCTTTAAGTGCCCGAGAACGAAGTAAATTTAACACGGAAATTGCGGGGAGAGTGGCCCTAAGTCCATGACCAACAGCATCCAATAGATAAATTACCAGGTGGTCACTATCTAACCAATAATAATCAAAACAATCTCCTCCTAATTTTCGAGAAGGTAAGAACATATAATCAATATTCAGTGGTTGATTAATAGGTAGTGGTAAAAGAGACTTGACGTAGTCTGTAGCTTCTGACAGCTCGGTTTCTAACAATAGCTTTTGGGTTTGTAAATCTCGATTTAACTGATGTAGACGTAGTCCAGCTCTAACTCTAGCTTGTAGTTCATTTTGTTCAATGGGTTTCGAGATAAAATCATCTGCTCCTGAGTCTAGTCCTTTAACCCGATCTGATACTGAATCTAAGGATGTTAATAAAATAAAAAATGTACTGGATAAATTTGGGTGATTTTTAATAAAATTACAGACCTCTAAACCACTTAATTCAGGCATCATCCAATCACAAATAATCAGAGCAGGAGGAGAAGCAACAGCTTGTAAAATTCCCTCTCTCCCATTACTGGTTGTGATAACTTGATAATGCTGTTTTTCTAAGATCCTTTTGAGAAGGATTTGGATTGAAGAATCATCATCAATTACTAAAATTTGGAACATAAGGTTTAGAAGATTTATATCATCAGTATTCTATTTAAGTAGGGAGGCACAATTATTTGTAGGATGGGTTGAGGAACGAAACCCATGCGGGCGTTGGGTTTCATACTTCAGCCCAACCTACGTTCATCTTATATTTAATTCCACCCACCCACTTACATTATGTCCACAAATTAGGAATCTAGAATGAAAAGCTGATAAAAACTTGAGCTATTTATGTTAATCCGATAAAGACTCTAGAGGGTTAAGCCAGAATAGCATTACTTTTTGCAGCTGGTGTAAATCTCTATAAACCTCTTGTTTAAACCACTGGGCTATAGCATCTAGGGGAGTAAAGGAATTTCCTGATTGCCATTTAATGTCTTGACCTAAAGGAGTTGTGTGGTTTCCGGAGAGAGTTTTTACGGTAACCATTTGAGAAAAACGGTTTTTTAAAATTTTCGTTAACTCTGCTGATTGATCTAAATTGTCATTGTGGAATTTGATTAATAGGTTGCGTCTAATCTGATAGGATTCTTCGATAATTTGATTAGTTTCTGTGGGTGTGGGACTAAATTCAATCATTAAATCACTCATGAAGGTAGAATTTAGTTGCTCCACTAGAGGAATAGCATCTTTAGCAGTGTAGTTATTAAAGGAAATCAGAATGTTACCCGCTCGCTCCACTTCAAAAAGACTGCCAATCAGTAATTGCAGCTTACAACCCATGCTGTGTCCAACTCCATAAATTGGTAAGTATAATTTATGTAATTCCCCATAATAATGTAGACGTTCCAAAGTCCTTTCAAAGTTCAGTAGAACTGATTGGGCGATCGCCCGGTGATCTAGTCCATTAACAAATGGTGTAGCAATTATGACGTAACCTTTGTTAGCAAACTGCTCTAATAACCAACGGTAGGTCAAATGGGGTGCACTAGCGACAAATGCACCTCCCAAAAAATGAATGATTCCAATGGGGTGACGGGGAACAATTACCCAATTACCTCTTATTTCTTTCCATTCCATATCAATAACCTTCTATTGCGGGGGAGAGATAAAAATTTTTAGACTAGTCTTGTAGTTTTTTCATTTCTTGCTTAATATCCATAGCGATTTGTAATGCTTCATTTAGCAACCGGTCGTGTTCTGCTGCCTTTTCGCTAACTGCCATAGTGCTTAAACTGGATAAATCATGGGTAAACAGATCCGAATTAGTTAAGATAAACGCTTTATTCTCTCGTAAAATTCTTTCTGTTTTCAATGCTCTGACTAAATCTAACTTGGTGAATTTTAAAGATCTAATCACTTTATCTCTGTTTTGTATACCCACTGCTGGATTACCTGCTGCTTCTATTTGATCATTAATATCTATGGCATGAATAACAGAATTATATCTGGAAACGTCATTTAATAAGACCTTTAGGGAGCTGGTCATGTTCTTCTTGAGGAAGTGGGTTTTGTACTTCCACCACAAATATAACACCCCTTGGCTAACAACACTTAGGCAACCCAGGGTTAAAATAAGTAATATCCACGATGGTAAAGTAATCCAAACTACTAATTCTTTAACTAACCAATCGAAAAGCAAATATGTAAAAATTAGAATGGAAGAACTAATAAAAACCGCTGTAGCTCCCTCAGAACCCTGGACTTTTACCAGTAATAACTTCCCCAACTGGTACAGGGAATCGGTTATAATGGGGAGTTGATTATCTACGGGTAAGTTAGTTAGGTCTTGCAATTCTTTATATGTGATTCGCAGACTCTTCAGATCGTCACGCACAACCCCTCCAACTCCACCAATTTAGGACTGATCAAATTATTAATAACTCTTGTAGATTTGTCAATAAAACTGTGAACTGTGGTACATTAATTGTTGAGTTTTCAGTACCTAAACAGCAAAAACACTAACCACAGCACCATGGTAACCATAGTCATAGTTTTCCTGACTAATATCGTGATTTCACTGATGCTAGTATACCTAGCGTGGCAAATGTGGCAACTTAAACACAAGTTGACAATAATAGCCAATAATCTAGAAAGTAAGGAATCAGCTATTTATGGGGTTCTAGCCACAATAGGGGATAATATTAATGGAGAACGAGAACAAATTTATCATTGGAGACAAAAGCAGCAAATGCTAAAACAGCAACTTCAACAGGCTTGGCAAACCTTTCAACTGTTGAAACTTCTTACCACCTCTGGTTGGAGATTATTAGCCCAGAAAGTACAAAAATAGCCCATTCAACCGCAAAAGAATTATACTGTTCCTATCCCTAGCTCAAGACTGGGAGTTTTTCGCAAATTTCTGTTATAAAGAATTAAAATGTCTTATTATGTCTAATAATCGTTCCGGAATATTTATTGGTGGTGTAATGCTGGGAGCTACAATTGGAGCTTTAGCAGGCTTGCTTGTTGCACCCCGTACGGGCAAAGAAACCCGTAAGCTCTTGAAAAAATCTGCGGATGCTTTACCAGAATTGGCAGAGGATATATCCACCAGTGTGCAAATCCAAACAGATAAACTCTCAGCTAGTGTGGTTAGAAACTGGGATGACACCTTAGATAGGTTGCGAGATGCGATCGCATCAGGAGTGGAAGCTACACAAAGGGAAAGAGAGTCATTAAACAGAGTAAAATCTCATAATGCTGATGAAAATCCAGACCATCTCAACCAAAATCCAGAAAGTCTATAAATTCTAGTGTCACCGTGATTGATCCTCTATTTTGGCTGGGACTATCTTTACTATTAGTAGCTACTAGTCTGAGTGTGGTATTAGTAGTGGCCATACCCGCTGTGCAAGAATTAGCACGAGCTTCTCGTAGTGCTGAAAAGTTCTTTGATACTCTTTCTAGGGAGTTACCCCCTACACTAAAAGCTATCCGCAATACGAGTTTAGACATCACGGATTTAACTGGAGATGTCAGTGATGGAATTAAAAGTGCGGGTCAAGTAGTTAGACAAGTAGATCAAGGTTTAAACACTGCTAAAAAACAAGCTGAGAATGTGGAAATTGGCACTCGCAGTCTACTAGTTGGTGTGAGAACTGCTTGGAAAACCTTTACCAATCCACCATCCAATAAACGGAGCTTACAGGGAATCCGCACTAAATCATGACCTCAATAGCTGTACCTACCAACAATTTTCGAGAATATTTGGTTTTTGATTATTTAGGGTCAAAAACGTTTCTACTTAGCGGATATTAAACGCATCACTCCCAGAGACTTAGACAAGCTAGAGACTCCCATTACAATCAATTATGCAAGAGTCTCTAGTTATGAGGAGCTTGAAACTGAGGTGGTGATTGTTAACAAATCATCAGAAGAAATCAGTTTTGAACAAGAACTTGTACAGGACATGATAGAGTTGATTCAAGTGTTTTCCAGTGGTCTTTTAACAAACAGGTGACTCTATTCCGTCAACATTGCGGAGTAGCTAGACATGCTTACAACTTTGGTTCTAAGAATCGAGCTAAGGCTACTTCTAAACTGGCTAAAACTCATGCTAAAGTGTCAAACATCCGCAAAGATGCCACTCATAAACTCACTTATGATATCGCTAAAAACCAAAGCGTTATCAAAATTGAAGAATTGAGTATCAAAGCATTTTTAACGATGGTTTGAAGGAATTCATATTCCGATTCGTTCGGATCAAACGGTAAGCTCTACCGAGATAGCTTGTGGAGTAGACAAACCTCTCAAGATGATTCTTGAGACTACGATGAAACAGGAAGTAGGTTCTAAAGTCCAGAACTGTAAAGGTCTGAGTAGCTTTGGGTAGATCCTATAGAGCGGTAAAGTAAACAATTGTAAAGAAATATCACTTTTCCCGTAACCTAAAAATAGCAGTTGTTTACCCTCACCTTTAATACTCGTATAGAAAAGTCTATGCAGCATTCCTTTTGTCAAAAAATTCTAGTATCCATTGCAGTTTTTGTATTTGCTGCATCTATTTGGGTGATGAACTCACCATTAGCTCTAGCATACGAAAATCCCGATTTGCTACCTGATACCTTTACCCCAGTAGTTGACCTAGCCAAAACTTTACCCGATCCACAGGAAGAAAAGTTAGTAAAAGAATTAGAGCAGTTTGAGGTAGATACTGGCTGGAAGTTGCGGGTATTGACTCAATATGACCGGACTCCAGGGAGAGCAGTAATTAAATACTGGGGACTAGATGATAAAAGTATTCTCCTAGTTGCAGATGCACGTGGTGGTAACATTCTGAGTTTTAGTGTGGGAGATGCAGTTTATGAGCTCTTACCGCGTACATTTTGGATTGAATTACAAACTCGTTTTGGCAATCTCTATTTTGTGAGGGAGAATGGTGAAGATCAGGCTATTTTACAAGCACTAAATTCGGTGAAAGGTTGTTTAGCTCAGGGGGGTTGTAATGTGGTTCCCGGATTACCCAAAGAGCAATGGATACTTACCCTCATTACCTCAGCTATTGGCGGGATAATTTGCGGATTTGCAGCCCAACCTCGCAATGATAAACAAGTGTTTGCTTGGCAATGGGCGTTAATTTTTTCACCGTTGTGGGGAATTTTGTTTATTGCTTTTGGTATTGCTCCTGTGATTACCCGTACCAGTGATTGGGTTCCCTTGGTCCGCAATATTTCTGCCTTTTTGATAGGTCTGTTGGTGGCTTATCTTTCCCCCGTTTTTAGCCGTCCTGTTTCTAGGAATGAGTCTTAAATTTAGGAATGGTGAAGTTGTTCATTTTTTCCTCACGCTGAATTTTTCCATAATTTCAGTGTTTGTATTAATGATTGAATTTCACCATGCCACCAGTTTTTAAAAACTATAGTCTAAAAAAGGCTATCAATGGTTTCGTAGTCATACTCTGCTATAACTTCATTAAAAACTGCATTGGCTGTACAACTGTTGGCACCTGCTTGATTTTCTACAGGGGTCATAAAGGGACGGAGATCCACCTGTGGTGGTAGTTCTTCTTCGCTAAACCTCTGTGTATCGTAGAGTTGAGAACCAGGAATTCTTGAAGGGGAGGAGCTACAACCGCTCAGTGCTCTCCATTCACCTGTTTTGCGATCTACAACGTAGGATAATACAGCTTTTTTAGACATAAACTCTGATGTGGATTGCCCACAAAAATAATTATCAAAATTCTATATTAGGTATGCTATGAAATGTCACACAAAAAATTTGTAATTCCTCAATAATTCCCTGGTAGATTCTATAACCTCATGCTTTTAATTTGGACTAGGTTCAGCAAATGAATGATTAATCGCTTCCAGCAGTTCCCTGGGATGATCAATCAAAAAGTCAGGATTTTCCCTAGCTAGTGCTTCAGGAGAATTAAACCCCCAAGTAACTGCTATAACTTGCACATTGGCTTTTTTAGCTGCTTCTATGTCTCTGGTTTCATCACCTACATAAATGACAGTCTGGGGCTTAATTTGTCTTTGTTTAATTACACTACTCATGATAGTATTCTTACCAAAAATTGTTACCCCCGAATGAACAAATTCAAATAGATTGTCCAACTGATGACACTTGAGAAATTCATGGACATTCTCTTGTGCATTAGAGGTAATAATCCCTAATTTATATCCCTGATTACTTAGCTCTCTTAGTGCTTCAGGAATTTCTGGTATGGGTTGTAAATCCTTGATTTTATTTTTTAATTCTCCTTTCACTCTTTTAACTAAAAAGGGTATTTTAAATAGGGATACACCTGAATACTTAATAATTTGTCTAGCAGTTAAATTTCTTAATAGTTTTAATTCCTTAGCAGATATTTGCATATAGCCAAACTCCCGGGCTAGACGATTAGCAATTGTTACCAAAGCGTCTAATGTATCTGCAATTGTGCCATCAAAGTCAAAGATGATTACTTTTTGAGTCATTATTTAGTTTCAATGTGGTAAGATTAGCACGGGCATTTCTACGTAACATTTTTGGTTTAATCCGTCTCAAAGCTGATGCAGTAAATTTTTCATTCCATTGCTCATCAGTGATCTCCGATAATTCTAACAGCTTGGGTGCTAAATTTCCAGGATAGGGATGAAAATCTACCACATCTGTTACCTGGGAAAACCGCTGATTCCAAGGACAAACATCTTGACAAATATCACAACCAGCAACCCATCCTTGTAAATTTCTTTCTATGTTTATTGGCAGGGTTTCTCCTCTATTTTCAATAGTATGATAGGCAATACATTTATTGGCATCTACAACAAATGGCTGGGTAATTGCTTGTGTTGGACAAGCTTCTATACATCTGTTACAAGTACCGCAGTGTTGGGTAGCTGGAGTATCTCCCTCTAATTCTAGATTAGTTAATACTTCACCTAAAAATACCCAGGAACCATATTCCCTAGTAATCACATTACCGTTTTTGGCAATCCAGCCAATACCCGCTTTCTCAGCCCAAACTTTGTCCTGTATGGGTCCTGTATCCGCATAATATCTGGCTTTTATACCCTCACCCTGTGATTCTAACCAGGTGGCTAATTGTTTGAGCTTTTTATGCAGAATTCTATGATAATCTCTCCCCCACCCATAACGGGATATCTTCCCATACTCTCCCCCCAGGGGACGGGAATGGGGTGTATAATAGTTTATCGCTACACAAACGAGCGATCGCACTTCTGGCATGAGTAATTTTATATCTTCCCGTTTTGGATTGGTCATCCAATCCATGTCAGCATGATAACCCAGACTTATCCATTTCCTCAACCTTTCCTTTTCTTTACTCTCCACCCCCAATACAACTGCGACACCAACTTTATGGAATCCTAATTTATAGGCTTTTTCTTTAATGGTATGAGTACTTAAGCTAGTTAAAGAGGACATGTGGACACAGGAGTTAGGTAGTTTGATTATACAACAGATAACAGATAGCGAAAAACCCTAGTCTAAAGTTTGGAGTATAATGGAGTTGTTCCTAAGCAAGGATGAAAAACAGTGAACCAAGCGGAAATTAGTACTCTCATTAGACAACAAATGGAACAACTAATTGTGGAAGACCCTGTGATCAAGAATTTGATTTTAGGTTCCATGTCGCAATATTATATTGGAAGACAAGACGCGGATAGTAAATTCGACCAGACTCTGGCACAATTGCAGTCTTATCAGGAAGAGCAGAATCGTAAATGGGAAGAGCAAAATCGCCACAATCGTGAAATCATGGCACAATTGCAGTCTTACCAGGAAGAGCAAAATCGCCACAATCGTGAAATCATGGCACAATTGCAGTCTTACCAGGAAGAGCAAAATCGTAAATGGGAAGAGCAAAATCGCCACAATCTGGGAATTTTAGAAGAAATTAAACAAATGAACCGGAAACATGAAAGTACAGTTGGTTCCCTAGGTTCGCGATGGGGTTTATCATCGGAAGCAAGCTTCAGAAATGGACTAAAAGGAATTTTAAAAGATTCTTTTGGCGTGGAAGTGTTGAACTTCCTTGATTTCGACAATGAAGGAGAGGTTTTTGGCAGACCAGACCAGGTGGAAATAGATGTGATTATCAAAAATGGTTTGGTAATTTTATGTGAAATTAAATCCTCGATTGACAAAGCAGGAATGTATATCTTTGATCGGAAAGTAGCATTTTATGAAAAACATCATCAAAGAAGAGTTGATCGCAAATTAGTAATTTCTCCCATGGTAGACCCAAGAGCTTTGTCAGTAGCACAAAACTTGGGGATTGAGATTTATAGCTATGCTGAAGATGTAAATAGGATTTAGTAAACCGCCCTATAAAGGAATGGTCGTTTCCAGCTTGAGACAGTTAGCACCATTGACCTGTAAATGATATTCAACCTTATCCATCAACCGATTCATAATCAGCCAACCATAGCCACCTTCTTGTTTTTGTTCAGGATGGGGAGGGAAGTAGGTGGTTATGTCAAAACCATGTCCATAGTCCCAAACTTCAATAGCTAGTTTCTGATCTGTCAGTTCCAGACGCAATAGAATTGGCACATTTGGTTTATCTTTATGAGCATGACGAACTGCATTTGAATATGCTTCAACTAGTGCAAGCCGTAAACGAATAGATTGGTTTGACCAATCCAGAGAATTCCTCAAATGTTGTTTTAAGTATGCCAACAACCAGTTTTCAACCGTGTTGACAAAACTTAAATCACTGGGTACATAAAGTTCACTTTTCATCGTTTACAAAATTTCCAGAGAGAGAATGGTCTGATCATCTTCTTGAACAGGATTATCGCTTTGAATTCGAGCGATTAGCTGTTCAAGAGACAGAGGTTGAGGTTGTTCCCGTATAAGTTGCCAAATACCTTCTTGATTTAGTATAGACCAAGTTAGTGCCTGAGTGCCACTGTTATTTTTAATTAGTGATTTGGGGCTTATTGTTACTTTTGCTTCCGTAATACCGTCGCTAAGAAGTAGAAGGGTGTCTTTTGGAGCGAGAATTAATCTACCAGACTGTGATGACAGCTCAGGGAAAATCCCCAGAGGTACAGTGCGGGTTGTGAGATATTGAGGTTGGGCTAAAGAAGCTGGGTATGACCATAATAGGGGATAAATGTGTCCAGCATTAGCATATATGAATTCTCGAGTAGTTTTATTATATTTAGCAATGACAAGAGTAATCAAATAATTTACACTGATCAGGTCTTCAGCTAGAGCATAGTTGAGATTTTGCAAGACAATATTTGGCGGTGGTGGTGATTCCTGAGATAATTCACGACGCAAAAGAGAAATAGCACTAGCCATAAATAAAGCTGCAGGTACACCCTTACCCGAAACATCACCTACTGCTAACCACAGTTCACCAGATGGATGGAGAAACACCTCAAAAAAATCTCCCCCCACTTCTCGTGCGGGGTAACAGCACGCCTGTATTTTCAACCCGTCAATTTTTGGTAAAGTTTGACGCAGCAGATTGTTTTGAATTTGACGTGCTACTTGCAGTTCTTGGCGAGTCTGTTCTTGTTTCTCTTTTAAGCTTTGGTCAAGCTTGGCCTGGTAAAGGGCCAGGGATGCTTGTTTGGCTACATCTCCAATCAGTTCCATATCGTCCTGCTCCCAGGGTGTTTCCATAGTGCATTTACACAGGGTCATCACCGCTAACAAATCGTCCTGATAAGAAAAGGGAACTATTAAATAATGAGCATGATTGACCTTATCTGTATATTGAACTACTTGATATTTTTTTCCCAATATAATTTTTTGAATTAAGCTTAATGACTCCTTAGGTAAGTCAGGCGTTAGACAATCAAAGTCACAGTACAAAAATATAGATGTTTTTAGGATATCACCTTCTACTAACCTTAGCAAACAACTACTAGCTGCAAATGTCTCTCCAATTGTAGCTACTATTTTATCAAGGGTACTTGTATAACTATGGGAATCCCTAAGTACCTTAGTAATAGCATTAAATAAAGACTCTCTTTTTAAAGCCTGACGTAACTCTCTCGTGCGAGTTTTTAATAAATTGTAAGTATCCCTTCCCTGTTCAACTAATGCTCTAAGTTGTTGGGGTTTCCATGGTTTGGTAATATATTTGAATACTCGACCTGAGTTAATTGCATCTACTAAATCTTCAACATCAGTATAAGCAGTAAGAAGAATCCGAATGGTATCAGGAAAACGTTCAACAATTTGACTAAGAAATTCTGTACCCTTCATATCTGGCATTCTTTGGTCAGAAATAATCACTGACATTTCTCCCACCTGATCCAGGATAGTCCAAGCATGATTGGCGCTGTTAGCTTTATAAACCTCAAAATCACGCCAGAAAGTGCGATACACCAGGTCTAGGTTGTCCGGTTCATCATCTACCACCATTAATTTAGGTTTTTGCACATCATTGTCATAGTTAACCATACTACTGGGCTGAAAAAGTGGAGGTCAGGATAGGAAAAAACTCCCAGCCTTTTGGGAATAAAACCGTCAAAAGTTTCCGAAAAATTTGATAAGCTAGTGTAAAGTTTGGTGTGAGCCTAGTTTAGTCTAATTTAAAATACGATGTTAACCTATCAGTCACCTGAAAAATTTTCCGTTTTGGGGTTACCGGTTCATGTGGTGGAAAATTACCCCCATTGGTTAGTAGAGTGTCTCCAACAGGGTAGAGGAACCCATGTGGTAACTCTCAATGCGGAAATGACTATGCAAGCTAGACGGAACCCAAGTTTGTCTATGGTTATTGAAAACGCTGACCTCGTTATCCCAGATGGCGCAGGAGTGGTATTGTATTTACGTTTCATACTCAAACAGCAAGTAAAGCGTTTTCCTGGTATTGAATTAGCAGAAGGTCTACTCCAAGAACTGGGTAGAAAAGCACCATCTACAAGGGTATTTTTTTATGGCGGATCTCCAGGAGTAGCAGCTAAAGCTGTGGATTTTTGGCAACAACAAGTTCCTAATTTGAATTTTGTCGGTACTCACTCTGGATATCATTCCCCAGAAACTGAAAAAACACTACAGGAGACCCTAACCGAGTTACAACCTCAAGTCATTTTTGTGGGCTTAGGAGTTCCCCGTCAAGAACTATGGATCGCTAAAAACCGTACCCTGTGCCCTCAGGCGATTTGGATTGGGGTGGGCGGTAGTTTTGATATTTGGTCTGGTGGCAAAACTCGTGCACCCCAATGGTTGGCAAATAATAATTTGGAATGGCTTTATCGTTTATATCAAGAACCTTGGCGCTGGCGCCGAATGCTGGCTTTGCCAGAGTTCTTATTTCAAGCTCTAATCTCAAAAAGCCATTAAAATGGAAACGCTTTGTAACATTACTTCATATATATGGACAATTAATCAAGGTTACTTACCATCTTTGAGGCGAATATCAATCACGGAGGCGTTAAAGTTGTAGTTAAACCCTTCCAGTTCAAAGGGCATGCCAATTTTTACTTTACTGTTCCCCAACACTGGCCCATTGTCCGTAACTTGTGCTTTACCTTCCAAAGTTAGTAGAAAATCCGTACTAAAATTATTACTTCTTGGGTCTGGCATTTCTTTAATTGAACCATCTGGTTGGGGTACTAATAGGGTTCTCTTTAACTCTTCAATGGATTTAATCCCGATTTGTCCGTAGGGTTGGTTCCGAATAATCACATTCGTCTTACCACCTTTGGTAAATCCCTGTTTAAACAGTTGCTGACTATCTCGGACATTTAAACCTCTTACTATTAGGTCTACTTCTATGGGAACTGTTTTTGTACCTATCTGAGCTACAGAACCGGAAGTCCCAGGAAATATAAAAATGCCAATTATCACTAGCAATATTACTAGTGCTGCACTTAGATCTAGAAGGTTAATTTTACCAAATAGCCGCCCCTTGGCATCTAGAATATTCATTCTACTCCTTCGCACCTGCTTGTATTAATAAATTACTTGTCTTCGCATAATTGTTAGATTTGGCAATCATTAAGGCTGTGTACCCACCCTGATTTTTTATGTTTACATTCGCTCCAGCTTGAATTAGTATATTCACCGCTTGGGTATATCCTTGTGCAGTGGCATACATTAGGGGTGTTACACCTGCTGGGTCTTGTAGGTTCACATTTGCTCCTTTTGTCAGGAGTAGTTCAAAAATTTCTGGATGGTTACCAATTATAGCTTTAACTAGGGCACTGTTGCCATCTTCAGCTATAACATTGATATTAACCCCACTTTCCAATAAAACCTTGACCGTTTCAGTATGTCCTTGGAATGCTGCCAAGGTCAAGGGGAATTCCCCCAAATTCTTTTTGCCCCCATCTGCTCCTGCAGCGAGTAGAACCCTAACTATTTCTTGATACCCTTGAAATGCTGCTAAAATTAGGGGTGTGTCTCCCAAATTGTTTCTGATTTCTAGGTTAGCACCCCTATTTACTAGGGTTTGCACTGTCTCTAGGTGGTTTTCGACAACGCTAAAGTGCATAGCTGTTTCACCTTCTTGATCCTGGTGATTAATTTCTGCACCCCCATCTAACAAAACTTGCACAATTTCAGTATGTCCGCCAGCAGCAGCAGCTAGTAGTGCTGTAGTTCCATCACTATTCTCTAGGTTGGGGTTAACACCATACAATAAAAATGTTTTCACTATGTCTAACTGACCATTATCCGCTCCCATAATTAACAGGCTTTCAATTTCACCCTTAATTTCACTGTTTTTTAGGAGAATATTCAATATAGCCGTATTATTTTGCCTAATTGCCAGCTTAAATGCATCCTCATTATGTTGGTCTACAATTTTTGGATTTGCTCCATATTTTAACAGATTTTGTACGGTCTCAGTGTGACCTTTTTCTACTGCTATCATTAATGCCGTACTTCCATCTTCATTGACTGCATTTGTATTTGCTCCTTGAGATATTAGCAATTTTACCACGTCAACTTGATTATGTGCAGCAGCTAACATTAATGCTGTTAAACCATAGAGTTTCCTGGGTAAATCAATATCAGCCCCAAACTCCAATAGGCAACTTACAATCTCTGTGTAGCCAAAATTAGCAGCAAACATTAATGCTGTCGTACCATGGCGATCGCCTGTATCTACTGGAAATCCGGATCCCAGTAATTGACGAACCTGCTGAACATTACCATTTTTTGCCGCTATAAGCAAATCATTCATCTCATTAACCTCACTTTCAGTAAATACAACTAGTAACGCTGTTATAATTAATGAATTTTTATCATCAATAACCCAAGGAAATCAGTTTTTGCCGTGTTTGCCGTAATTTATGCTAAGTTTTATAAAGATTTAATACTTTAGGTAAATAGACCATGAGTTTAGAACTTACTCCAGACGTAAAATTCGGTTTGCAATTTTTCCATCCTGCAATCATGTGGATATTGTTAGCGCTGTCATTATATGCAGCTTACTTAGGGTTACAAGTACAGCGTACCAGAAATGCCCAGGGAGAAGAGAAGAAACAACTAATTAAGGGTAAATATAGCGATAAGCACCACAAAATTGGCTCTGTACTCCTAGCGTTGATGGTGGTGGGTTCTATTGGGGGAATGGCGGTTACCTATATTAACAATGGTAAGTTATTTGTTGGGCCTCATCTCCTAGCTGGTTTAGGCATGACCGGTTTAATTGCCTTTTCTGCCGCACTAGCTCCATTTATGCAAAAAGGAGCCAATTGGGCCCGGGCCACACATATTCTATTGAATTTTGGGATTTTGGGACTTTTTATTTGGCAAGCTGTGTCCGGTGTAGAAATTGTTCTCAAAATTATTAGTCAAGCTTAGAATAGTTTTAATATTGGGGAGAGTGACTCCTCTCCCTACATGTAGCTGAGCTAGAACGCCTGCTCAACTCTTACTTTTTCCCATGAAAGTCTTCTTGTACTTTACGAGTCAAGCGCCGAGACACCTGACGGACGACTTGATTTAACAGGCGATCGCCTGTGGACTGTACGAGGGAACTTGGTAAGCGTCTGATAAACTTGGGGAATTGTAAACAAACAGTTAAATCCAATTGCCATTCCACTCTGGTAATACCTGGTGTATTTTCAATGAGTTGCATATGGGCATTATAGTTAATGTGGTAACCGGGAGATTGGTAGTTGGGGATGGGAATGGAGCGGATTTGACATTGATTTTTTCCGGGGACTAACAATTCCAAACCTATTTTTGGCTCTACTTCATAACCAAAAGCACCAAATCTACCAATTACCAATGTATAACCATTCTCCCCCAGGGGATGAACTACCATAGGTTGGGCACAACGTATAAACCATGCTGAATGACAGTTAAAATATTCCATCACCTGTTCACTAGATGCTTGCATTTCCATAAACTCTCGATGATGACTATAGAATTTACTAGGAAATGCTTCATAGTTTTCTGTTAATGCGTCCTCAGTAATAAGATGAGATATAGGATTTGACAAAGAAGAATCAAGCTCATCTACTCCCAATTCTAAAGACTGAAATTCCCAATTATTTGCTACCATAATTCCGTTTTCTCTATAGTCCAAAGTTTTTGTATATTGCGTATCAATCATGATTTTCAAGCCGAGGTAGCTTGCTCATAACAAAGATCCAATTTTCATAAAAATATGGAAAAAACATCTACAAAATAGTTGTGCGTATATAACTGTTATGTCATTATGTCATCCTACCCATAGATTCCCTAGAATAAATAACGAAACCAACAAACATATTGTTTCTTAGGATAACCTTAATTATGAAAGCATTTGTAGCAGGTGCAACAGGTCAAACAGGTCAGCGGATAGTAGAAGAGCTAGTGTCCAGAAATATTCCCGTGCGAGCGCTAGTGAGAGACGAGCAAAAAGCTCGAAATCTTCTTCCTTCCCAAGTTGAATTAATTGTGGGGGATATTTTGCAACCTGAAACCCTGGTTGCTGCTTTAGGTGACAGCACAGTAGTTTTATGTGCAACTGGTGCTAGACCGAGTTTTGACCCGACTGGTCCCTATCAGGTAGATTTCCAGGGGACAAAAAACCTAGTCAAAGCAGCTCAAGATAGAAAAATTCAACATTTTGTCCTAGTTTCTTCCCTATGCGTTTCCCAGTTATTTCATCCCTTAAACCTATTCTGGTTAATTTTAGTTTGGAAAAAACAAGCCGAAGAGTTTATTAGAAAAAGCGGAATAACTTATACAATTGTGCGACCTGGAGGATTAAAAAATGATGATAACTCTGATGAAGTTATTATGCAGGGTCCTGATACCTTATTTGAAGGTAGCATTTCCAGAAGAAAAGTAGCTCAGGTTTGTGTAGAATCATTGTTTGAAAAAGCCAGGTGGAATCAAATTGTGGAGATAATTGCTAAACCACTCAGTTCCAGTTAATAATTTTGAACTCTTAACTGTGACAATCTGATAAAATTTATAAGGTCTCTTTGAGCTAGGAGCAATGGGAACGACTGGTGTAAGAATCGCGATTGACGCTATGGGGGGGGACTACGCACCCGCCGAAATTGTTGCTGGCGCACTGCGAGCGAAAGAAGAATTGGATGTTCACATCTTGCTAGTAGGTGATCCCCAACAAATTGAAGCTGTCATACCCCTCAAAAGCAATAGGTTAGGAATAGAAATTGTCCCAGCCCGGGAGACAATTGGCATGGACGAAGAACCTTTAAATGCTGTTCGTAGAAAGCGTGGAGCTTCTGTCAATGTAGCAATGGACTTAGTTAAAAACAATCAAGCCGATGCCATATTCTCTGCTGGTCATTCTGGAGCAGCAATGGCATCAGCCTTATTGCGACTAGGTAGGTTACCGGGCATTGATCGCCCCGCTATTGGTACAGTATTTCCCACTATAAAAGCAGGTAAACCAGTATTAATACTTGATGTTGGTGCTAATGTAGACTGTCGCCCCAAATTTTTAGAACAGTTTGCGGTGATGGGTTCGATTTATAGCCAATACGTGCTGGGAATCAGTGAACCAAAAGTGGGATTATTAAATATCGGTGAAGAGGACAACAAAGGCAATGAAGCTGCCGTGCGTGCTCACGAGTTATTACGGGAAAACACTCAAATTAACTTTAGTGGGAATGCAGAAGGACGTGATGTATTGTCCGGTGAATTTGATGTGATTGTCTGTGATGGATTTGTCGGTAATGTGTTGTTGAAATTTGCGGAGGCGGTAGGGGGTGTAATTTTACAAATACTGCGGGAAGAACTACCCCAAGGTATTAGAGGACAAATTGGCACAGCAATTTTAAAACCTAACCTCAAGCGAGTTAAGCAGCGCATGGACCATGCTGAACACGGGGGAGCTTTACTATTAGGGGTCAATGGAATTTGTTTCATTGGCCATGGTAGTTCCCAAGCACCCTCCATTTTTAGCGCCATTCGCATGGCTAAAGAAGCTGTAGATAATCAAGTGCTAGAAAGACTACAGTCCAAATACGAAGTTCTACAGGGTGAACCCCAGTAGGAATTCTGGATGAAGTTGAGGTTGTTAAGCCTATCCGCATAGCTTTCTAGAAGCGGTTAGCTCAGTTCTAACTGCTTCCTGATGTTTTTGCAGAAAATCTCCACCTCTACCAAACTCGCTCAACCCAAATGACGGTGGTTTCACCGTGAATAAATGACAACGGAGATTAGGAGTGCAAAATTTATTCCTACAAGGTATGGCAATTACGGGTAGTGGGTCAGCTATAGCAAAAACTACCCTAGATAACCAGTTGCTTACTCAACTGGTGGAAACTTCCGATGATTGGATTACCACAAGAACAGGTATTTGTCAACGGCAGTTGGCACTACCTCCAGAATCATTAACTACCTTAGCTACTGATGCTAGTCAACAGGCAATAGCAGCAGCTGGGATTAAACCAGAAGATATAGATTTAATTCTGTTGGCAACCTCCACTCCGGATGATTTATTTGGCAGTGCTTGTCAAGTACAGGCTGAAATAGGTGCCGTTAAGGCGGTGGCCTTTGATTTAACTGCAGCTTGTTCTGGATTCGTCTTTGGACTGGTGACTGCGGGCCAATACATAAGAACAGGAGTCTACCAAAATGTACTTCTAATAGGTGCAGATGTCCTCTCTCGTTGGGTAGACTGGCAAGATCGTCGTACCTGCATCTTGTTTGGTGATGGAGCAGGGGCAGTGGTATTGCAAGCTAATAACAGCGATCGCCTATTAGGATTTGCCCTCAAAAGTGATGGTACACAAAACCACTACCTGAATTTGAGTTACCAGGGTAAGACCCAAGAGCTCAAACCAAATATTCATACTCCTATAGGTAGTTATGAACCCATCACAATGAACGGTAAAGAGGTTTATCGTTTTGCTGTGCAAAAAGTGCCAGAAGTGATAGACAAAGCCTTATTTAGTGCTAATTTGACCGTAGAGAGAATAGATTGGTTGATCTTGCACCAAGCTAACCAGCGGATTATCAACGCTGTTGCGCAAAGACTTAACATACCTGACCATAAAGTAATTAGCAACGTTGCTAATTATGGCAATACCTCTGCTGCTTCTATTCCCCTGGCGTTAGACGAAGCAGTGCGCCAGGGAAAAATCCAATCCAATGATATAATCGTTACATCCGGTTTCGGAGCAGGGTTGAGTTGGGGTGCAGCAATTTTCCAATGGGGTAAATAATTAACGATCAACTGTAATGACCAATTATCAGCAACCAAATATCAAATGACTAAAACTGCATGGGTATTTCCCGGACAAGGTTCTCAGTCCTTAAATATGGGAATAGATCTACTAGGTATAGAATCTGCCAAAGCCAAATTCGACCAGGCCAGAAACATCTTGGGGTGGTCCGTAGATGAAATCTGTCAGGGTGACGAGGCGAAATTATCACAAACAGTTTACACTCAACCCTGTTTGTATGTAGTTGAAAGTATTATGGCAGACCTGTTAAGAGAAAGAGGGCAAGAACCAGACTTAGTTGCTGGTCATAGTTTGGGAGAATATATCGCCCTGTATGTAGCTGGTGTGTTTGATTGGTCAACGGGATTGCAACTGGTCAAACGACGCGGGGAAATCATGGATAATGCAGCTGGGGGAATGATGGCAGCATTACTCAATTTTGACAGACAGCAATTAGAAGAAGTGATTGCCAAAACCCCCAATGTTGTTTTAGCGAATGATAATAGTCTAGCGCAGGTTGTAGTTTCAGGTACACCAACAGCAGTAGAAGCTGTAATGTCACAGGTAAAGGCAAAACGAGCAGTTGCCCTAAAAGTTTCTGGTGCATTTCATTCGCCATTAATGAAGGGTCCATCCCAGGAATTTCAAGCAATATTAGATGATATAGCTTTTGAGACGGCAATAATTCCCGTATCTTCCAACGTTGACCCAATTCCCCGCACCAACCCGCAGGTTTTGAAGGAACGTTTAATTCAACAAATGACAGGTTCAGTCAGGTGGCGAGAAATTTCCTTACAACTACCACAATCTGGGATTGAGAAAGTAATAGAAATAGGACCGGGTAATGTATTAACCGGGTTAATCAAACGTACTGTTCAGGGTATAGAACTGAAAAACATCCAGAATCTTGAACAAATTTCAAGCTCACCCGTAAAAGGAAAGAACCACGCGAAAACCGGACATTCTTAAACCACCCTCTGCTTCATTCCAACTGCGACTGGCGCTACGGCAAAGTTCTGCACTAAAATTCCAAGCGCCTCCACGCAATACCCGACGATTAATATCACCATTTGTATCCCAAACACTACCATCCCTAGGAGCGCCATGGTAATTATTATGCCAGGGGTCAGCACACCATTCCCAAACTAGACCGTGCATATCATACAATCCGAAAGCATTTGCTAAGTTCAGGTTACCAACCTCTGTAATTTGTGGAGTGAAGTTTCTGCCAAAATCCGCTATATAAGATTGACTAACATTACAATTGATTAAGTCTGGAGTAATATTTTCACCGAAGTAAAAAGCAGTAGTAGTTCCCGCACGACAAGCATATTCCCATTCTGCTTCACTTGGTAAACGATAATTTCTAGCAGTGGTTAATGATAAACGTAAACAAAATTCCACTGCTTCGTACCAAGAGACATTTTCTACAGGTAAATTGACCCCCTTAAACCTGCTAGGATTGGGGTTTAGATTTTGGGTGACCTTTGGTAATGTTGCTACTGCTTTCCATTGTGCTTGGGTAATGGGATATTTAGCCATATAAAATGGTTCAACAATTACCTGATGTTGGGGATGTTCATCCCCATTACCTTCAAATTCTGGTGAACCCATTAAAAAACTACCACCGGGAACTAATACCATTTCTAAATAGAGATGTTTATTTAGTTCTTCTGTAAAGAATTTTCCTATCCTTCTTTCATGCTTAGCTTCATCATTTTCCTGATGGGATATCATGGTCTGAAACTCGAAGATTTCTAAGCGTGGCACATTCACAACAAGTTTTTGCTGGGTGGTTGCTACTTCTATAATAGGAGTACCCAAGTTAATTTTTGATTCTTCTGAATTTACAGGAAAATCATTTTGTAGATCATATAAAACTTCCATTGCTGACTGATATCTATCCTGGGCAAAATGTTGTAGTAAACGGTCTAAAATATATATTAATTGCCGACTAATTATAACACCTCTACTGTGTAAAAATTCTTGCCATAACCATTTTGCTCTCATGGGGTCATAAAGAGGATCTTTAAGTTGATAACTATTTTGTACGGGTAAACATTGGGTCAATAGACGTATACAAGTTACACCTAAAGCATATAGATCGCTACTGTGACAAGCAAAACCTGCCATTTGTTCCGTTGGTGCATAGCCTAAAGTGTATATAGCTGTTGCTTGTCTAGCCATACTGGTTTGAGTAACTTGTTTAGCACCGCCAAAATCAATTAACACAAGTTTATTGTCCAAACTACGACGAATAATATTTTCAGGTTTGATATCCCGATGGATAACATTTTTGTGGTGAATAAAATCGAGAACGGGTAATAAATCCAATAACAGTTGACGTATTTGAGCTTCAGAATAAGGCCGTTCTTTCACCTCTTCTAATAGAGTTTTACCAATGATAAATTCCTGAACTAAATACAAACTTGATCCCTGTTCAAAGTAAGCTAGTAACCGGGGAATTTGAGAATGATTTTCTCCTAATTCATATAAGCGATAAGCCTCCTCCTTAAAGAATTCTGCTGCTTTAGCACGTTCAACAGTTCCTTGAACCTGGGGAAAAAATTGTTTAATTACACAGGGTGCGTCTAGTCTATCCACATCCTCTGCAGCATAAGTCTTGCTGAAACCTCCCTCACCCAATAACCGCAAAACACGGTAGCGGTTTCTGAGGATTTCACCAAATTTATCATGTCCGCAAACGATGCAAAATCTACTGTGGTTAGGGTTGAACGGGTTAGAACAATTGGGATTTTGACAAATTTGCATAGGTCCTAGTAAGAGAGAATTTTGTGCAAATTCCGACCCAATTTTTTATCAGTTTTCAGTTTTCAAGTTTCAGTTTTGAATTAAAATCAATAAATTTATATATGTGGGTGCATAGATTTATAATTGACTTATAACATCATATTATTTTGGGATTTATGGTAATGTTTAGAATAAGCATTAATTTATCATGGTAAAATCGGGGCTTAATCTACTAGAGCTGAAAACAGATTTGGTGGGTAAAAATCTGTCATCGAGAAAATGAGAAAATAATTTTACGTTTTGTTGGATTTTATACGATTTCCAATTTTGGTCACCGCTATACTGGATACTAAGGTTCTACCTGGGAATTGATGAAGTGGCCAAACCACTTCATTTTTATTGTTGCAGCTTGTTCACCAGAAATTATCATCAATCTATCTATAATCAATCATTAGCTAAGTCATCACGCCATTTTTGGAGGTTTTGAGGTTTTTCTGACTCCATTTGTTGGTTGTCTCTTAACCTTTCCCAGCTCCATGTTCCCCATTTGAGAGGTTTTTGTCTCTCTAAATGATTAATAAATTCTATAATTGGTTGATCTAGTGCTAGGGGATGTTGTAAGTTAAACTGAATATTTTTACGATTATTTTTCCCCGGTTTGGGAAAAAGTATACTGTGTTGACTTGGCATATAGTTAATGGCGTTAATCGCGATTTTACTCAACCACAGAAGGAATTTGCCATATATATGACCAATGATACCTGGACGTTTTTTACCGATAAAAATTCTTATTCCCGTGGTCCTTCCTGATTCTATTAAACGTAGTGCATAAAGAATGTGACAGTTAACCTGAAAATGTAAAAACCTAATTTCTACCCTGACTATCAGCGTGCTCCCATACCAATAACAAAGATGATAGCTGATGGGTGGATTAAGCAAAAATCGGAGAATTTTACTTGGAGAATTAGAATTATAGTTATTACACTGCTGATTGTACCTGAAAATAATTGCATTCTCATTCAGTTCTTGTTTTTGAAAACTAGATGCGGATACTGGTCGATGAATATTGTAAAAATGCTGAGCATCAATAAGATTAACCATCACAATATGAGGATGACAATGGATGATAAACTTACCACCAAAGGCTATATCTAGTTCTGCAACTTCCCACTCCGGAATAAAAGGTAAGGATTGTTGAGGATTTTCTCCTGTCCATACCCAAATCAAACCATATTTTTCCTCGGTAGGCCAATTTCTAGCTTTAATAGATTTAGTGGCCGTAATATCTATGCTTTCATCCAAACAGGGAATCTTGGTACAAAAACCCTGTTGATCATATTGCCAGTGATGTAAAAAACAACGTAGTTCATTACCTTTCACCTTACCTTCCCCAAGATGAGCACCCATGTGTGGACAGTAAGCATCAAAGATAACTACCAGTTCATCTTCTCCACGATAGATTACCAATTCTTTCCCCAAAATAGTGATAGGTTTTACCTCACCAACTAATAGCTTATGGGAAGGTAGCACCCAGTACCAACCTTCGATGAAACGGTCTGGTTGGTTAAATATTCTTGGCTTTCTGGTATAATTAGAATTTATGGGTTTGGGCTTCATTTTCAGAATCTACACTTGTGGTGAACTGGGTAATCTAGCAATATCATTTCCCCAGAACAAAAACAGTTGTTTCCAGTACTATAGCTGTGGACAACTCTCACTCCATTATCCATTGAACCATCAAGTATATCTTTACCCTCAATTACAAATAAAAACGGGAGGTAAAATGGCGTTTTGCAAATTGGCACCTGTTAAATTAGCACCTGTTAAATTAGCACATCTAAGATTCGCTCCCTGAAGATTGGCACCAGCTAAATTAGCATCTTTTAAATTAGCACCTGTTAGATCAGCGCTAGTTAAATTAGCTTCCATGAAATTGGCGCGACATAAATAGGAACTTCCCAAATGGGATCTGCTTAAATTAGCTCTGGATAAATTTGTGTCATATAAGTAACTACTTATAATTTCAGCTTCATACAAATTACAGTCTTGTAAATTACTACCAATTAAATTTGCTCCGATTAAATTGGCAAAACTCAGATTACTGCGTATAAGTTTACTATAAGCTAAATCAACACCATTTAAATTAGCACAGTAAAAGTCAGTTCCAATTAAGTTAGCACTGGTAACTACTGCATCCTGTAGGTTTGAACTCTTTAGATCTGCTCCAATTAGGACTGCTTCATCTAAGTTTGCACGCATTAAATTAGCATTCTGCAGGTTAGCGACACTTAAATTAGCTTTTCTAAGATTTGCCTGAACTAATTTAGCGCTATTTAGATTGGCAGCACTTAAATTGGCATTTTGAAAGTCTGCTCTTACCAGCAAAGCATGGCTAAAGTCCACCTGATTTAAATTGACATTTTGGAAATTAGCACCGCGAAAATTCTCCCCCCTTAAATTAGAGGTACTCAAATCAACTTGAAGTTCTGGGTTTCGCCCTCTCCAATCTAACCAGGTAACAGCACCTGCTTTAAGTAGGGTAAGATGTGTTTCAATTGCCATTTTAATTATCCTGTCACTATTCTTTACGATGGCCTTGGGGAGCACGACCGGGAACATTTTCAATAGCTGCTAAAGCTCCAGCAGCACCAGCTAAAATATCTCGTTCTGTTCCCCCTAGATAAAGTCTGCCAAAACTACCCACTGGTAAAACTTCTAGAATATTAATCGCAGCAGCTTTTTCCGCTTCATTAGCAGCTAATGCTGCATAAGCAGCAGGTTCAACTTCTAAAACGTAGAGGGTTTGTCCAGCTAATAACAGTTGTCCACGACGACTACGGTTGATCAGCTGGGTTTGATAAGCATCAATGTTGCGAATAATTTGACTGGAAATGACTCGTGGTTTGAGACAGTCCTCTTTTTTGACTCCTAATAAGTCCAAAACCGCTTGTCCTGCTGCTCTTGTTTCCCCCTGGGACCCAGAATGTAGTTCCAACATTCCATATAGTCTTTCTACTATTTGCCATCCCGGACGCACAGAAGCAGATTTTAAGGCAACATCAGTAATTTTATTGATTTCAATACCGGGTGAAATTTCAATCCAGATGGAAGTGTCACCCGGTAGAGGTAAAAAACCTTGGGCCACTGTTCCCATATATGCCGCATGTTGCGGTTGTAAGTTGTCTAGAAATACGTAACTGCGTAATTCTATGCCCAAAGTTTTGCACCTCCGTCTGTTCGTGTCAACAGTTTACCAAAATATCTTCTCAGAAAAAACGCGCATTTTGGCACAACTATAACAAAGAAATGTCTGACACTGGTAGTATGGGTTTAGGGGGAGTTTGATGAGTTAGATTGAGAATGACAACTAAGTAAAGTAGAAAAGTAATGAAAACTGCCTGTATGAGTCTTTGTAGCATAACACTCCTCCCACTTGATAAGTAGCATTTTTAATCTGATTAATTGAACCACTAATCTGAATACACCTTTAATTGGGATTTACCCGATGACATGTTATGATATTCAGGTCTGCTCTAACCCAGACCAAAAGTGCCATTAAAAGTTCCGCTTGAAATATGAGATATAGGCTATCAATCCAGTCCATTCTCTCGAACCTCGGATAAAATAAAGGGCAAATAGCTACAAATAACCTCATGATTCCTATCGTTATTGAACAATCGGGTCGGGGCGAACGCGCCTTTGATATCTATTCACGTCTGCTGCGCGAACGGATAGTTTTTTTAGGGCAACAGGTGGATAGCAGTTTAGCTAATCTAATAGTGGCCCAACTGCTGTTTTTAGACTCTGAAGACCCGGAGAAAGATATTTATATGTATATCAACTCTCCCGGTGGTTCAGTGACAGCAGGAATGGGGATTTTTGATACTATGAAGAACATCCGCCCTGATGTGTGTACTATTTGTACAGGGCTGGCTGCTAGTATGGGGGCCTTTTTATTGAGTGCAGGTACTAAAGGTAAACGTATGAGTTTACCTCACTCGCGCATCATGATTCACCAGCCATTAGGCGGTGCTCAGGGACAAGCGACAGATATAGAAATTCAAGCCCGAGAAATTCTATATCACAAACGCAAGCTAAACGAATATTTGGCTGAACATACTGGTCAGCCATTTGACCGAATAGCTGAAGATACGGAGCGGGATTTTTTCATGTCTCCCCAAGAGGCCAGGGAATATGGACTTATTGACCAAGTAATTGACCGACATGCAGCTGGTAGTCGCCCCCTGGCCCTAGTATAAACTGTGGATGATTGGGTGGTCAAGTCTGGGCATTTGGGACTGAAAAACCCGATCCCCATCATCCAATCCTCCAGAATCTCAATAATGGAAATTTAGATCCGATTACCAGTGATACCTTTAATAATGCTATGGTGATTACCTCAACTAAAATGTCTAGGAGTATTTTCTGCGGGTGTGCTCTAAATCTACAATAATGAAGATAGGGTTCGCTCTCATTGCTCATTCAGTTGCTAACCTGATTGTCACCAATTTTACAAATAATTGGGTAAATCGGCAGTTTCTCTTGGTTAAAACTCAGATTCATATGTTTACGAGAGTCTAAGGGAACGGGTAAATCGTTGGCAATATGTGTAGACTGTGAGGATATAAAGAAAAATGATGTTTTGACCAAAGGCCAGTTCACTGCATGGAATTTTCAATCGCTACACTCCTTGCCAATTTTACCGATGACAAATTGGTAGCTAGGAAGGTTCTGGAAAAAAAATTGGGTTGTGAAGATGAGGATAGTTTGGAAAAACTTCATATTGCTTTGGAGGTGCTCGAAAAAGTTGGACTTTTAGTTAAAGACCGGGGTAAGTATCGCCGTGTATCAGAGGAGGGGCTGATAGAAGCAAAGCTGCGCTGCTCCAGTAAGGGATTTTGTTTTGCTATCCAGGATCCTGAAGGTGCAGAGGATATTTACATTCGGGAAAGTCATCTTAGTCACGCTTGGAATGGAGACCGCGTATTAGTTCGCATCCTCAAGGAGGGAAGTCGTCGTCGTTCTCCTGAAGGTGAGGTAAAGTTGATTTTAGAGCGATCTAATCACACTTTATTGGCACGGATTAAGCAAGTGGAAGGTGGTTTCCGTGCGGTACCTTTAGATGACCGATTGCTGTTTGAATTGAAATTGGTGAGCAATGGAATTAATTTGCAAGACGCTATCGATCATCTGGCACATGTGGAGGTGATCCGCTATCCATTGGCACAATATCCCCCCCTGGGTCGGGTTGTACAAATTCTCGGTACGGATGCTGAAGCTGCTGCTGATATAGATTTAGTTACATGCAAACACGACCTATCCAGGAATTTTGCAGAAAATGTATTAGATGCAGCAGCTAGGTTACCAAAAAATCTCCTCAAGGCTAATTTGCGCGAGCGTCTGGATTTAAGGAGTGTATTTACTCTGGCCATAGAGGGGGTAGATGGGGATGGAGTGGTGGAAAATGCTTTTAGTCTGGAGAAGCATTCTGTCACCACTTGGCAATTAATGGTTCACATTACAGATTTATCTGTCTATATCCACCCAGATGAAATCTTGGATCGGGAAGCACTGAAACGGGGAAAAACTATTCACCTTGGCAATCTCATCTTGCCCATGCTACCTCATACAGTGGCAGAGTGCTGTTCTTTACTACCCGGTAGCGATCGCCTGGCTTTGTCTTTTATCATCAATATTGATATTGAGAAGGGACAGATTACAGAGTGGGAAATTCAACCGAGTGTAGTCAATGTTGATACAAGTATTACCCATGAACAGGCCCAGTCGTTCCTTGCAGGTGAGTCATCAGAGTTAACCCGGGTGATAGAGATGTTAAATGATTTAACATCTTTGGCTCAAATCATCAAGAAAGACCGTTTATCTCGTGGTTGCTTAGAGCTGAATCTACCACTGGGTTACAATCCTTACCATGATGAAGGTAGTATGGGGGCAATTATTCCCGACGATTCACCACTGGGATCAGTTTTGAGGGAGTTAATCCTCATGGTTAATCAGTTAATGGCTCAACACCTGAGTGCTTTGGATGTTCCAGCACTTTGGCGTGTTCAGGGATCTCCCGATTCTCAAGATGTTCAGGAAATGCTAAAACTAGCAGTTAATTTGGGCGTGGAATTAATCATAGACCCCGAGTTGGAAATTCAATCTGTGGATTATCAACATTTAACTGGTGTTTTTGCTGAATCCCCCTCAGAACAGGTTTTGACTTACTTACTACAGGATACTCTAAAACCTGCTGTTTATAGTACTGTTAAAGCACCTCACTTTGGATTAGCACTGCCAGCGTATATACACTTTAGCTCCCCTTTACGGCGCTATCCAGACCTAGTTATGCAAAGAGTATATCATGCTGTTCTTGAGTATGGGCGCGATCGCCGTAATAGTCGTGTCAAGGAGCGGGTTAATCTACGTCATTCTTCTTCTCATCAAGAAATTAACTGGAATGTTTTACCTCCGGAAGTACAACAAGAGCTACAAACAGATTTAAACAGAATTCTTGTCCAGATTAATGAGAGAGAGAAACAAGTTTATGATGCTGAAACTGATCTAGCTGGACTACAAAAAGCACAGGTGATGAAACAGCAGATTAACCAAATTTTTCCTGGTGTGATCACTGGGGTTCAATCCTACGGTTTTTTTGTGGAGATAGAAGTTCCCCCAACCGAGGAAGTTGGTTCTCATTTAGCCACCCCTTTACGGGTAGAGGGATTGGTTCACGTTAGTTCTCTCAAGGATGATTGGTATGAATATCGTGCTCGACAACAAGCTCTATTTGGTAGGAAAAATCGCGCTTCCTATCGCTTAGGAGATCAGGTCTTTGTACAAGTCAAAAGTGTAGACTATTATCGACAACAAATTGATTTAGTCACCACTGGAGCAGATGGTAAAATTAACGGTTCGGAAACAACCATGACTAATGATGACAGATCAAATATCTACTCATCTGGTCAAAACCCATCCTTTGATATGGACTAACTATTGTGGATTACAGTTAAAAGGCTAGGGGTTTAAGACACATCTTTTCCTAATGCCTTTTGACATTTATTAACCTTACCCAATGTTACCTACTAATTTTTTTGAGAACCTTCGTGTCTAATCACATTGATAAAACTAACAATGACAGCAATCATAGCAGACCCCTAATTATAGGAGTATCTGGAGCATCTGGTTTGATTTATGCTGTGCGCGCCCTCAAGTTTCTGTTAGAATCCGATTATAGTATAGAACTAGTTGCCTCTAAATCTACTTATACAGTTTGGCAAGCAGAGCAAAACATCCGTATGCCTCCGGAACCGATTGCTCAGGAGCAATTCTGGCGATCGCAAGCTGGTGTCACCTCCATGGGTAAATTACGTTGTCATCCCTGGAGCGATGTAGGTGCTGGTATTGCTAGTGGTTCTTTTAGGAGCTTAGGGATGATTATTATTCCTTGTAGCATGAGTACAGTAGCGAAACTAGCGGTAGGTTTAAGTTCCGATTTGCTAGAAAGAGCAGCAGATGTACAAGTTAAGGAAGGGCGCAAACTGGTAATTGTGCCCAGAGAAACACCCTTTAGCTTGATTCACCTGCGGAATTTAACTACCCTAGCTGAAACAGGGGTTAGGGTTGTCCCCGCCATCCCTGCTTGGTATCATAATCCTAAGAGCATAGACGATTTAGTAGATTTTGTGGTTGCTCGTGCTTTGGATCAATTGGACATTGATTGTATACCCATTAAGCGCTGGCAAGGTCATATTTAAATTAGAGCTAATTAAACAAGAACGAACAAGTAAAGTTGACAAGGGAGAAAATGAGCTAGATAATGGTAGATAAATTTGAAGTTCAGGTATTTCAAATATTTACAGTTAGAGGACAACCGCACAGAGATTATGAGTAACACCCCTGTAAACGAATCAAAACCTAGTTATGTGAAGCTGGCAATGCGAAACATGGTCAGAAAAGGTGGCACCTCCCTCAAACATTTCGGACTAACTACCATGGGATTGTTAGCTGTTTTGGTCGGTCTGGCATACCTCACTCGCTAAATAAAGGAAATTCTGTGTCCTCCCAAACCCAAGTACAGACTCAATTACAAATTGAGTTATTTGTTGAAAATAGTTACGACTTGAACTTGACTAATCAAGTATCAGAAGATAGATGGCATATATGGTTTAGCCAGTGGTTGACCCTGCTTGCGGTCGAACTACCACGGGCTTTGAGTTATGAAATCGGATTGCAGTTAACCAATAATGCCCAAATTCAAGAATTGAATGCCCAATATCGTCAGAAAGACCAACCAACAGATGTTTTGGCTTTTGCTGCACTGGAGAATAATTTCCCCTACACCGAGGAAATGCTAGCCAGTCAACCCTTATATTTGGGTGACATTGTCATATCTATAGATACCGCCATTAGTCAAGCTGAGGAGCGGGAACATAGTTTAACTACAGAGTTAGCTTGGTTGAGTGCCCATGGTTTATTGCATCTTTTGGGCTGGGATCATCCTGATGAGAAAAGTTTGATAGAGATGTTAAACAAACAATCAATGCTGCTAAAATCAGTTGGTATTGTTAGTAATATTTAAGTAGAGATTATAACGAACAGGAGTAGGTTCTTCGCCGCTCAAACCAGTTTAAACACGATTTAAAATCTCCTTCCATCCGACTATTATGGCCATATTGATAGTAATTCTGTCACAAATTGTTTAAAGTTATGACAAATTTAAATTAGTCCCTTAGAATGTGTTCAGTCTCCTCCCACTCATTCTGATTACACTTAATTTTTGAATCTCCAACATCCTATGTTCCCCAAGACTTCAATACCACCAACACCACCAAAGCGCTTACCAAAAATTGTATCTTCGGAAAGGGAGTTTTCTTGGCAAATAGCTTCTAACTTACTTGCCAGCTTTAAATACGCTTGGGCTGGCATCAGCTATGGTTTTCAGACCCAGCGTAACTTTCGGATTCATGTAGCTGCTTGTGCTTTTGTGATTGGTTTGAGTATTTTTCTGCATCTTAAACCGGTAGAAATAGCCATAATCAGTATTACAAGTGGTTTAGTTTTAACTTTGGAGTTAGTTAATACAGCCATTGAGTCCCTGGTGGATTTAACTGTTAAGCAGACCTATCATGAATTGGCGAAAGTGGCTAAAGACTGTGCTGCTGGTGCTGTGCTTATCTCAGCCATGGTATCACTAATAGTAGCAGTTACACTATTGCTTCCTCCTTTGCTACGTTTAATCACAACTATACTCTCATCAGAATGGTAGTTAGTGTTTGTAATTAGTTATTCTAATTAGTCTTTTTAATTAATACTTGTAGGTGCGAATTGTGATTATAGTCATTGATAATTACGATAGTTTTACATACAACTTGGTGCAGTATTTGGGGGAGCTAGCAGTAGAATTTCCTACTGCTGCGGATGTAAAAGTTTTTCGTAACGATAAAATTACAGTGGAGGAAATTAGAGAATTAAAACCTCATGGCGTGGTGATTTCTCCTGGTCCTGGTCGTCCCGAAGACGCGGGGATTTCCCTGGATGTAATTGAAAAATTGGGTTCCAGCTTGCCAATTTTGGGTGTTTGTTTAGGTCATCAAAGTATTGGCAAAGTATTTGGGGGTAAAGTTGTTGCAGCAACAGAATTAATGCATGGCAAAACGTCTCCAGTAATGCACAACAGTGTGGGAGTATTTGAAGGATTAGAAAGTCCTATTACCGCTACAAGATATCATAGTTTAGTCATTGAGCGTGAAACCTGTCCCGACATATTAGAAATTACTGCTTGGGTAGAAGATGGAACAGTCATGGGAGTGCGACACAAGAATTATCCTCACATCCAAGGTGTGCAATTTCACCCAGAGAGTGTGTTAACCATAGCTGGTAAGCAGTTACTGTCTAATTTTCTCCGGGAGTTAGATGGTAATTAACTACACATTGTAACATAGCTTTGGCTTAACCATGTCAATGGAAAGTGGCGATCAAGCGATCGCCCTTTTCCAGAATGTATTGTTACGTCAAACCTCTAACCTATGCGGTGTACCATTCTGGAGTCAACCTATCGAGTTCAGCAACAGGAGTTTCAGTAGCTATAGTACCATTCATGTTCCAGATTTTATCTGCACCAGTTTGTTGGTCTCTCCAGTAAATATCGGTTTTACCATCCCCATTAAAATCACCAAGAGAAGCTGTTAAACCGGGGGGATTGCTGGGTAAAAAGGCCTCAGACTGAATACTAGTACCATTCATTAACCAAGCGGTATTTTCTCCGGTAGAACTATTATGCCAGAAAATGTCCGTTCTACCATCACCATTAAAATCACCGATATTAGCAGTCCAACCCTGACCTAAAGTGTTGACAACTCCTTCAGTGATAAAAACACCATTCATTGTCCAAATTTTGTTTTCACCAGTGGTGTTATTACGCCACAAAATATCTGTTTTTAAATCACCGTTAAAGTCTCCTAGAGTGGTAGTCCAGGCGCCATCCTGAGCTTGCAAATCATAGTTAGTGACTTCAGTACCATTCATAAACCAAGCACTATTGGCACCAGTTAAACTATCACGCCAAAAAATATCACTTTTACCATTACCGTCAAAATCAACTATGGTAGCTGTTAGGGCCACATCCCTTGATTCCAACATAGTAGCATTTACAACCTTAGTACCATTCATTTCCCAAATTGCATTTTGACCAGTAGTGGTATTGCGCCAGAAAATGTCGGTTTTACGGTCACCATTAAAATCGCCAATTTCCGCTTTCCAACCTGGATCTACCCTATCCAACATTAGGAAACTGGCAACTTTTGTGCCATCCATCAACACCACTAGGTTTTCACCTGTGGTCTCATTGCGCAACAAGAAGTCTGTTTTATTATCGCTGTTAAAATCAGCGGTTTTATAACTCCAAGTTTTTAGATCGTACTGACCTAAGGAAGCTTGTTCTACGATTCTTGTACCATCCATCAGACGAACAAAAATTTCACCTGTTTGTACATTCACCCACATTTTATCTGTTTTACCGTCACCATTGAAATCGGGAACAATAGCGGCGCTGGTTAAATAGGGATTGGGATTAGGATTAGCGCTAATAGGTATTTTTGGCAGTTCACCTAATGGTGGTGTGGTAGGTAATATGGGTTGCTCTGCTAGGGGTTCAGGAGAAACATTAATAGGGAAGGAAGTATTGAGATCTGTCGTCAAATCTCCTGATTTGCTAATAGAAAATACTCCCAGTCCGGAGGATTCTGAATAGTTGTTGTTATTACTGGTCATGCTGGTTTTTTTATGAGTAATTAATATCAAGTTTTAATGGATCAAAAATGAAGATTCTGTAAATTACAAACATTTGTGAAAACAAATTCATTTAATTGTGATTGTTTCTGTATATCTTTGATTAGTTGACACTAAGTGGGTGGGTGGAATTAAATATAAGATAGACGTAGGTTGGGTTGAAGTATGAAACCCAACGCTACGCTATCATCAAACCATATTTTATTACCATCTTGTATTATACTCGTTATATTACTGACAAGAATCCTACCAACTTAAAATTCATATGGGCGTGAGTAAGATGAATACAATCTGCTGTCTAAATCCGCACTGCTTAAATTACAATCCAGACAATTGTAAATACTGCCAAAAATGTGGTAGCAAATTAATCCTGCGAGAAAGATTCATTCCCAGAAAAATTCTGGGACAGGGAGGGTTTGGACGCACATTTTTAGCAACAGATACGGGAAAACCCTCCCAACCTTTATGTGTCATTAAACAATTTTTACCCCAAGCTCAAGGAACAGATACTATTGACAAAGCATCCCGTCTATTTAATCAAGAAGCAAGACAATTAGAGGAGTTGGGCCAACATCCCCAAATCCCAGAACTGTTCGATTATTTTACCCACTCTGAGGATAATCGTCAGTATTTAGTTCAAGAGTATATAGAAGGTGATACTTTGGAGGTAGAACTCCAGAAAAAAGGAGTGTTCTCCACCACCCAGATAAGGGAACTATTAATAGAGTTGTTAAATATTCTAGCATTTGTCCATGAAAAGCAGGTTATTCATCGTGACATTAAGCCAGAAAATATAATTCGTCGTGCTATGGACAGTAAACTTTTCTTAGTAGATTTTGGTGCAGCTAAAGTGGTGGATGGACAAGCTGAAATGAAGGAGGGTACAGTTATTGGTTCCATGGAATATTGCGCTCCGGAACAAATTAGAGGTCAAGCCACATTTAGTAGTGATATATATAGTCTGGGTGTAACTTGTATGTACTTGGTTACTAATGTTGACCCTACTAGCTTTTATGATACCACAACAGAAAAATTTTTATGGCGTAACCATCTAGGTACTAATTCTGTCACTGACCAACTGGGAAGAATTTTGGATAAAATGACAGCATCTGTCCGTGAACGTTACCAGTCAGTTGGTGAAGTGATAAAAGAATTAAATTTTGCTGAGTCGAATCAGTCCGAAACTAAATCAGATGTTAACCCGGTCAATTATTGGCAAACATTAGTTTCCCGTGCTGTAGAGAAAGGGAAACAAAGTGTACAACAATGGTTTAGTATTAATGATAGTCAAGTGGCAGAAATTTTGGCCACAGTTACTAGTCAATTACCCACTACAGAAGCTTTATTACTTGGGAAACCACAAACTGGTAAAAGTTCAATTGTTAGGGGTTTTACAGGTGTGTCTCCAGAGATTATTGGTCAGGGTTTTCGTCCCCACACTCAAAATACAGAAAGATATATCTATCCTAATAATGATTTACCATTAATTATCTTTACAGACACAGTAGGTTTGGGCGATACTGACAAAGATACAGAGGTTATTATTCAAGAGATAATTAAGGATTTAAATACTGGAACCAAGCGAGCAAGAGTTTTCATACTAACTGTAAAAATCAACGACTTTGCCACCGATACCCTACGAAATATTGCCCAAAAATTACGTCAGCAGTATACACATATTCCCTGTTTATTGGCAGTAACATGTTTACATGAAATCTATCCACCGGATATGAAAAATCACCCTGATTATCCACCAAATTTTGCAGAAATTAATCGAGCATTTGATGAAATTAAAGCTAACTTTTCCGGGTTATATGACCGAGCAACTCTGGTAGATTTTACCTTAGAGGAAGATGGTTATAGTCCAGTTTTTTATGGACTAGAAGCATTTCGAGATAGTTTAACCAGTCTTTTACCAGAAGCAGAAGCTAAGACAATTTATCAGTTGTTAGATGAACAAGCGGGAGATAAATTAGGCAATATTTATCGTGATACCGCTAGAAGATATATTTTACCTTTTTCCATTATGGCCACTACTTTAGCAGCAGTACCTTTACCCTTCACTACTATGCCAGTTTTAACAGCTTTACAAGTTTCCATGGTTGGACTTTTGGGCAAATTATATGGTCAAACTTTGACCCCTTCCCAAGCAGGTGGAATTGTTAGTACAATTACAGGTGGTTTTTTGGCTCAAGCTATAGGAAGAGAATTAATTAAATTTATCCCCGGTTTTGGCACTGTAATTGCAGCATCTTGGGCGGGTGCTTATACCTGGTCTTTGGGTGAAGCTGCTTGTGTTTATTTTGGAGATTTAATGGGTGGTAAAAAACCCGATCTACAAACAATTCAAAATGTCATGGAACAGACTTTTCAATCTAAAGAGAATACACAAAAGGAGGAATGAGATGCTGTAATAGTTTGGGTGGCTATCCATTCCCAGATTCTCTTAGAGCTTGTAGAAGTAGGTCTGTTAAATTTAATTTTTTCCCCCATTCTCCAAGATAGTCAAAGTCGAGAAGTTCCTTTTGGAGTTTTAAGACACCTAAAATATCTCGCCACTGTTTTTGAGATTCGCTGTTAGCCATCCGAAACCAGAGCAGTTTTTGTAGGATTGTATCTTCCGGTGTACAGATATAGAAAGATTTAGTCCTATCCCCATCCGGAAGGTGTAGCACACGACGAGACATTTGAGAAAGGGAAAATTCATCCTCTTTCATCACAAAAATGTCAGCTTTTTCCGTGGTAGTTAAATGGATGACATTAAATGATAAAGTCTTTCCATTCACAGCTTCTTCCACAGCAGTATAGCTGATATAGAATTGATCTGTCATGGCCCTAATTAGTGGCTGAATTTGACTATTTTCAATGTTGGCGATTACATCCAAATCCTGGGTGAGTCTCACCTCCCCCTGGAGAGAACTAGCAACTGATCCTCCCACATAATAAATGATATCCAATGAACTCAAGATAGATGCTAACTCCAGTGCTAACCAAATTGGATCCTCTATCATTAAATCTCTCTCATATTTTAAACCTGATAATAAATCAGCCCACTTATCTCCCAATCGCTTTCTAATATAGTATTCTCTGATTATATCTTGTGAAGCATTGGGAAATTGGCTTTTAATTCCCGCTAATGCTAATATAGAACCGCGTTTTGTTATTCGTTTAAATAGAGATTCTTTTTCACCTGAACTCATGTTTCGCCAAAGTCTAAACTGTACTTGTTCAGCTGCGAACGAAGTATCCATAGACTGGGTTCGGTAGTTCACCGGTTTGCTTACTGTCATACTCAAATAATAGTTACCCGTTAGTACCCACAACAACGGTCAATCCCTAAACTATCCAATAACAGATCACTAACTGCGTTGGCGATCGCAAATTCCCCATAAAAGCTTTTAGAAAAATCAAAAGACTGCATTTCGGTCACAATAGCAATCACCAAGGAACCCAAATCATTTTCCCCCTCCATACGTTGTCTAACAAAAATCTGGGCTGCGCGCTGGGCAATTTTCTGATTAACCACTTCCGGGAGGAATTCCGTATCCAACCACTGTAGAAGTCGTTTTTGTAACCATTCCCCCTCGATTTGGGGATTTTCTGCAGGTGGTAAAGTAATAGGAGAAATAGGTTGGTTCATTTGAATTCTGGTGTTTTTAAAAAACGATGAAACGTGATACTGATGATACTTATGATGTTAATATTATTATTCAAGGTTATGCTCAAGGATATTTTCTCATGGCCGATGAGTATAATCAACTTAGATGGTATAGAAGTAAGGAACACACCCTAATTCCCCTAGATGAAAGATTCCGCTATCCTAGGTCCTTACAAAGGGCTCTCAATCAACAGAGATTCACAGTCAAGATCAACCGGGATTTTATGGGAGTAGTTAGGGGGTGTGCCAATCGGGAAACTACCTGGATTTCCCCCCAACTGCAACAAATCTACTGGTTATTGTATCAAGCTGGTTATGCTTACAGTTTTGAAACCTGGCAAGGTGATCAATTAGCAGGGGGGATTCTAGGAATTGTCATCGGTGGTGCTTTTATTGGTGAGTCCATGTTTTATCACATCCCTGAAGGATCCAAAGTAGCCATGGTTAAACTAGTAGAAAGACTGCGGGAGAGGAAATTTCTTGTGTTTGACGCACAAATAATGAATCCCCACCTGGCCAGATTTGGTGCTTATTCCATTCACGTTGAGGAATATAACACCTTACTGGGTTTAGCCATTGCAGCACCCTGCGATTTTCCATAGACAGGGAGATTACTCGCCACCTCTATTTAATATTCGCTCGTGCGTCCTTAACCGCAGCAACAAATAACAAGATAGTCACAGGAATACTGATAGCCAAGATAATAGCAGTAGTTTGGAAACCAAAATTAGGTTGGCCATAACTGAGTTCAAATACCGAACCAACAGCAGCAATCGCTGTTATACAGGAACCACCTAAAAACAGGCCACTTTTGGGAGTTAAATACACAGCTAGATCACCTCGACTAATGGTTTAACAGCTTGATGAGAGAAACCATTTTTAGACAGTTCCTCCGTCAAACTGAGAGAATTTTCCACACGATCAACAAATACCACACCATTGAGGTGATCCATCTCGTGTAAAATACATCTTGCCAACAAATTATCAGCTTTTAGGGTCTGAGGACGGCCATATTCATCTTTATAGGCAATTTCTACAATTTTTGGGCGTTTGACCTCCAAAAAAACTTTGGGGATGCTTAAACACCCTTCTTGAGCAACACAAAGCTCACTACTAACTTGTTTAATTACAGGATTAATCAATACCAATGGGGGTATTTCCGGCTTATCAGGGTTACAGTCAATAACAACTAACTGTTTATTAACTCCCACCTGAGGTGCGGCCAAACCAATACCATCTTCGCTGTACATAGTTTGGAGCATATCTCGGATCAGTTGACGAAGTTCATCATCTATTTTAGTGATCCGTTTAGCAGGTTGACGGAGAACCCGGTCACCTAAGTAATGAAGTTTCAAGGGAGGTTTTGTTAACTTTTTCTTTTCGACAGCGATACCAGAGGACATAGTTAGATTAACGATTAGATGAACGACTAAATAAGTGCTTAATTAATTCTATCCTGATTCTCAGGGAAGGGGAATTTTTCACCAAAGAAGTGAACTCTAGGTTCTAAAGTATGGCAAAATATTCTTGTCACCAATCTTGGATCTCCAGATGAAGTCTCAAGCATCCCTATATGAACAAGATTTTGCCCTATGGTCGGAAAGGATGGCCGACCTAATTGCTGCCAAACGTTTTGAAGATCTAGATATAGATAATCTGGTAGAGGAAATTAGAGACTTGTCTAAACGAGAGAGAGATAGATTATTGAGTAGTGTTCGTCTAATTCTCCATCACTTACTTAAATGGGACCACCAACCTGAAAAACGCTCTCGAAGTTGGCAAATTACCATTGAAAGGGAGAGAAAGAATCTTGATTTATATTTGGAGGATAGTCCTAGCCTAAAACGCTATTTTTGTCAAGAGTGGGTAAACAAAATGTATCCTACTGCCCGATTAGACGCAATGAAAGAGGCTGAAATAGATATGCCACAAGACTGTCCTTATTCCCTTCAAGACGTAGTTGAAAGAATACTGTAATAGAATTTACCCCCCGAATACTCCTGGTTTTGGGATATAATTCCTCCTGTTAACCTAGACCCAGCGAAATGCTAGGATTGGAACAGGAATTGCTTAGAATTTCCCAGGGACATCTGAACTTAATTGAGAACTGTCCCAGGAATTTCCAGCATACATGTTTAGTGCGATCGCATCGCCTCGTAGGTTAGCTTTAAACAACAAGTTAAAGTTAATTAACAACTATAATAAACCTCGATAACGAATAAAAATCAAAACTGCTGCCCAAGATCCCAACGCCACTTTCAGTGCAACAATAATATTTAATATGGGTAGGATCCCACCACTAAATAATTTCCCCAGTTCTCCATGAGGTAACTCAAATCCCGATAAGGTAACCACTGATAACACGATAAAAATCAAAACTGAAATCTTTTCCCATATAGCTGCACGATACCGCTGATAAATATCCTCCATCCATTGATAAGATGAAGTAATTGCCACTAAACCTATTGCTGTTCCACCTGCAACACCTGCAGCAAATCCCCCCCCAGGACTTAGATGTCCTCTAATTGCTAATTCTATACCCACTAATGCTGCAATGGTTGCTCCCAAACGAGCTAGGGTGATAGATGCTCTATCTTTGAACTGATAAATAGTACAAGATGGATTTTCACTGGCTAGTAAAAAATTACATCCTAAAATGGCAATTGTGAATACAATAACCTCAAAAATCGTATCGTAAAGGCGATTCCTAAAAATAATTCCCGACACTGCATTCACAACCCCACTTTCAGCAACTACTTTTTCCGTGATGGAAATACCCGCTGGAACTATATTGGACATGGTGTCTTTTATAGTTGACATTCCAGATAAGTTAGACGCCACATCGGAGAGGAATAACATTTTTAAAAACAATGCTATCCCAGCTAGAATATAAACTAATCTCATTTTCATGGGTGTTTTTCCTCCGGTACTAAAATATCAACATATTCTAAATTTTTTAACCCTGTATTTCTTGGCAGGATTTCACTCTCAATGATGTTATAAACACGGTGAACTCTAACTTCTGTTTGATAATTCTGGTTTTCAGTTTTTGTTGGCTCATCCCTAAATAAGGTGGGGAAACAGGTAGCATGAACCTCTTTAGAAATTAAGGCATTTCGGAGAGCTTGTTGATTGTTGTAGGTCACAACTTCCAGTCTCATATAATGTTTACTGAAAACCCGGCGAAAATCCTCTATTAGTTTTTCAATCCCCCCATCTTGATTTTCTACTATTAATTCATTTTCCATTACCCCTAAACGTAAAACCAAAGAAGAACGTACTGCTATGGCATACAAAGTTACAGATAACATGGTACCCATTAATGCCTCTGTTAAAGCTACATCAGCCGCCCCTAAGACTGCATCTACCAAAGCGGCGATCGCCCCTAAAACTCCCCGTAAAATTAATCCATGATAGGGGTTAACTTGGGTAACCAACAAACCCGCAGTTAGGGGTAACAAAGCAACAATTATATACAGATAAGAATCATTCATTTTCCACCTCTGGGGTTATATCTTCAGTTGAGCAATGGGCAATTACATAACCCAACATAGTGTTCCAAATTGCCAAGGAAATAATTGCTAAAACTAATAGTGGCCACTTACTGGGAATTATCAATAAAATGGCAAGTATGATCAACATTGAACCTAATGTATCAGCTACAGAAAGTCCATGTAATTTGAATAATACGGATTTATTGCTAACTAAATGGGAGGTTCCCCAAAACCAGAAGAGAATGCCAATTGCCATCAAACCATAACTAAGAATATCCATCGTTTAACCTCTTAATAATATGTGCTAGTAACATAAATCCTGCATTTCCCAAGCTCAAGATAATTGCTCCTACCACCCCAATCATCCAGTCATCTCGTAAAACAGAAACCACTAAAATTATGATTGATACTTTACTGGAAATGCTCCCTAAAGCCAACATTAACTGCCAGGTATTATCTGTTTTCCATACCTCGTAAATGGGAATTAACAAACCGGCAATCATTGCTACTAAAACAATTTGTAAATACATGGTTATTTTTTACCCCCAGGTTGAATTTGATGCACTTCATAAAATCCCTGTTCATTATGATTAAAAACAATGGTTTTAGGTGTGAACGTAATCAGGAATATATCCATGAATATCAGTAAATAGGAATGTTTATGTTTCACATTTTCTCTGATAATTTCTTCTCGATAATGGGGAAACAAGATAATCTCAAATGCTTCTTTAAAAGCTACAACAATGGCAACTATTACTTGACCAAATACTCTTAACCATTCTGTAAATTTTGCTCTGGAACTGTAACCTCTAGGTAGTAAAAATGCGATAGCCACCCCAATAATAATATTGATAGTGCTAAAATCAGCGGTGAGCAAAAACCAAATTGTCAATCTCAGTATCAAATGTCCAATCATGATAATGCCATCCAAAATAATAAGATTAGGGTCAAACTCATAACACCTATTAAATGCTCAAATTTCTCCACTGCGCGGGGTAGATATGCCACCAGTTTTGGTGCTAATTTCTGCACTATTAAATGATATGCCAACCAACCCACTATCATAGTAACAATGGCTTTGATTATATCTTCAAGATTATAAGCTCTTAAATAGGCAATATTGGCAATCAATAAACCCGTAATCAACACTGCGATCGCTACCCAAAATCCAGGTTTTACAGCTGTCACAGTGTCTTGTTTATCTCCTAATCTATGGGGGAGAAATATAAATTTGGCAAAAGAAATTGCCGTACCTACCGCTGCAATATTCATGGCAACAAATTGCCAAGATGTAATGTTTTTAAGGGTCAAAACTTTGGCAGCGAACCCAGCTAGTAAGGGAAATCCAGAAATCGATAAACTGGCAATAAATAAAGGGATCCAAATTGCTGTATTAATTGGCTTGGATTGCAGTTCCTTAAAGTTACGCGTTGGTAGGGAACCAGCAATTAAAAATAATGAGGACTTAACTAATCCATGGGTTAGAGCGTAAAATCCTCCCACCCCCGGTGCTGCTAAAATAAATCCTAATTGGGATATAGTATGAAAGGCTAACATCCTTTTTGTATCCTTCTCTAAAATTGCATAGGATACACCCATTAAAGCTGTGGCTACGCCAAAAATTACCACAATATGACCAATATTTTCGGCCACTTCGGCACAACGTAATAGAGGTAAAACGCTAGCCTTGACCACAATACCTGAAAGCATTGCAGAAACTGGTGTTTCCGATTCAGAATGGGTTAGGGGTAACCACAAACCAGAGACAAAAATCCCCGCTTTAACTAACAGTCCTAAAAAAATTAATGCTATGGCTTCTGGTGGTGCATTCTCTAGTCCCGCAAAACTAAAAGATGAACTTTTTTGGTAAATTAATACAGCTCCTACTAGATAAAATAACATGGAAATGTTACTAACAAATAGATAGCGCAAACCTACCCAAATTGAGCGATCGCTCCTACTATATGCTATCAATAGGAATGCGGCTATTCCACTTACTTCTAATGCCACATACAAACTGATAAAGTCTGCACAAATGAAAGCAGCATTCAAACTACCATGAACTAGTAAAACTTGGGCATAGAAAAAGGCATTTTTATCACTTTTCCAGCAGTATAAAACTACTGCCATTGTCACTAAGGCGTTGGTTAAAATGAAGTAGCCACTTAACTGGTCAGCTACTAAGGTGACACCAAAACTGTTCAATAAATTAAGTTGAATTTCTGGTTGTTTGATTAATAGCTCCATACTATAGACAGCACTAACTAATGTCCCTAAAAATGCCAGGTGTCTGTTAAGTGGTGGCAACAAAAAAACCATAAATCCTAGAAAAAATGGGATACCTACCCAAATCGTTGTTATAGTGTTCATCTTTTCAATCCATGTTAAATTTATGGCGTATTATTCTTCTCGATTTCATCAATTTCTAAGGTGGGATTATCTCCAGCTAGTTTCATTACTCCTACCAGCATCAAAGCTTGAATTGAAAAGCCAATAACTATTGCTGTTAAAATAACTGCTTGGGGAACAGGATCAGCATAATTACCTTTTTTTATTTCCCCAAGAATGGGAGTAAATAAACCTGTTTTAGATGCGATAAACACATAAAAGGCTATTACCCCTGTACTCATCACATCCATGGAAATTATTTTCATCACTAGGTTCTTTTTCAGAATTATGCCAAAAAACCCCAATAATATTGTCGCTAATACACATGCTTCTAGTATCATAGGTTTATACTTTGCTTCATTGAAAACCATTAACAACTATCAACAAACATATATCCCAGGATGAACCTTGTTTATAGTTGTGTAGTTCTTAGAACGCTTATTATTTTGTTAATCATTGTTCATTAACCTAGGCGCTCTAGCTCCCAGATCAAGACCTTTTGGGGATTTAGTCTGGAAAATTGGTTTTTGTAATTTTAAAGTGTTATACTATTAGTAGCACGATTTTTTAGTGCTGTCTACCTGCTCAAGTTCAGTAATAATTATGGTAATGATAGTAAATAAGTTATGTTTTTAACAATGCCAACAACTACGGAGGAGAAATCTATTAACTTTGATTTATCTACTCCATTACAATTAATAGGTCGTTCTCACGAGTTTGAGCGTATTACAAACATACTTTTACATGATAGGGACTTATTAATTACGGGAGTACCTGGTAGTGGTAGAAGAACATTGGTTAAGATTGCAGCTCAAGAGGTAGGTGCCCTAATATTAGAAATAGACTGTATTCGTGCGATCGATGGAGAGAGACTACTGCAATTGTTCACAGAAACAATTAATCATAATTGGGAGGTGAACAAAATTGAGACATGGGTGGAGCAAAATGGTAGAGAATTGTTTATTTTTAATACAGAAACTAGGCTCAAATTATCTCATGGTCTCAATGATAAAAAACTGTGGCAGGCATTTGTTATGTTATTGGACTTGTTGCAAAATATAGCCAACGATTTAAATCGAAGAGTGGTATTAATTTTGCAAAGTTTTCCCCATATTCGTTCTTGGGATCGCCATAATATGTGGGAATCTACCTTGAGAAAAGAAATTAATAGTCATCCGGATGTGAGTTATGTTATATTAGCGACAATTGCCGAAACAAGCCATCATCAAGATGAGGACAAATATCCAATGGAAAAAATTGAATTAGCTCCTTTAGAAAGAGATGTTATGGCAGTTTGGGCAAGAGAAATTTTGGAAAAACAAAATCTTAAATTTGATCGCCATTCTCAAGCACTAACCATCTTTTTGGATGCGGTTCAAGGGAGTATTGGTGATGCGATGGCATTAATTCGTAGACTATCAAGTTTACAACATGAACAAGGATTAATCGGGGAAGAGAAGGTCAGACAAGTAATAGAAGCAATGCTGAGAGATTTATCCATAACTTATGAATCTTTATTGATGTTACTACCTGGTAATCAGATTCACCTTTTAGAATGTTTGGCCATAGATCCCACAGATAAACCTCAAAGTAAAGAATATATCCAAAAACATGGACTTTCTCGAGGGGGAACTTTGCAAGGTGCCCTAACGGGACTACAGACTAAGGGTTTAATTTATAGCGCCCAACAGGGTTATCAATTAGCACTACCTCTATTAGCCCTATGGTTAAAACAAAGACTAAGTTAAGTGGCTACCTGTAATGGGGGTGAGCCAGAACGCTTATCTAGCTTTTTACCCATCAACCCTGTCTATAGCGTTCTGGCTAAAGCTATATAATTAAGCTTTCTTCAACCAACTAAACATGGCACGTAAATCCTTGCCAACTTCCTCAATGGGATGTTCAGCTTCCTGACGACGCATAGCTGTAAAACCAGGTTTGCCAGCTTGGTTTTCTAGAACAAATTCCCGTGCAAACTGTCCAGATTGAATTTCACTGAGAATCTTTTTCATTTCAGCCTTGGTTTGAGCAGTTACAACCCGGGGACCACGAGTATAGTCTCCATATTCGGCGGTGTTAGAAATACTATCACGCATAGTTGCTAAACCACCCTCAACAACTAAGTCAACGATTAGTTTAACCTCATGTAAACACTCAAAATAAGCTAGCTCTGGTTGATAACCAGCTTCAATTAGGGTTTCAAAACCAGCTTTAATTAATGCACTTAAACCACCACACAATACTGCTTGTTCCCCAAATAAATCCGTTTCGGTTTCTTCCCGGAATGTGGTTTCTAATACACCCGCTCGAGTACCACCAATACCTTTAGCATAGGCCATAGCTCGGTCTCGTGCTTTACCTGTAGCATTTTGATATACGGCAAATAAGGCTGGAACTCCTTGTCCTTGTTCGTAGGTACGACGAACTAGATGACCAGGACCCTTAGGCGCAACCATAATTACATCCACATCCCCTGGAGGAACAATCTGCCCAAAATGAATATTGAATCCGTGAGCAAAGGCTAAAATATTTCCCGCTTCTAAGTTGGGCAGGATTTCATTTGTGTAAATTGTCTTTTGTACTTCATCAGGTAATAATATCATGATTAAGTCAGCAGCTTTAGCAGCATCAGCCACATTTTTTACGGTTAACCCAGCTGCTTCAGCTTTTGCAATTGATTTGCTACCAGGATACAAACCTACAATGACATTTACACCACTATCTTTTAAGTTTAGCGCGTGGGCATGACCTTGGGAACCATAACCAATAATGGCCACGGTTTTTCCCGCTAAAAAGTCTAAGTTGGCATCCTCATCATAGTACATACGCGCCATGAAAGCATCTCCTGTTTATCAAAGTGGTAAATAAATTGTCGGTTTATCATCATACCTCAATTTGCCCCACCAGTTAACCTATCTATGGGCAATAATCATTCCGGATGCCATACTTTTTCCTTCAAAAGTTCATAATTAACAGAAATGTTTGTGACAACTTTGATACAAAAATGTTAAGAATAGTTACAGCAGCAGTAATATAAGGAAAATAATTGTTATGGTTGACTCCTCTAGCAATACCCCACCCCATCATGTGGTAATCGTAGGTGGTGGTTTTGGCGGACTATATGCGGCTAAAGCATTAGCTAAAACTAATGTGAATGTAACGCTGATAGATAGGCGAAACTTCCATTTGTTTCAACCTTTGCTTTACCAGGTGGCTACGGGTGCTTTATCCCCTGCGGATATTTCTTCTCCTTTGCGTTCCATCCTGAGTAAGAACAAGAATACTACGGTTTTATTGGGGGAAGTAAATGATATTAACCCTGAAGATCAGACGGTGATGGTGGGAGGTGAAGCAGTTCCATACCACACACTGATTGTAGCTACTGGCGCAAAGCATTCTTATTTTGGTAAGGATAACTGGGAGGAGTTTGCACCCGGGTTAAAAACCCTGGAGGATGCTATAGAAATGCGCCGACGGATTTTTACCGCCTTTGAAGCAGCAGAAAAGGAAACTGATGCAGCTAAACGGCGGGCTTTGTTAACTTTTGTGGTGGTTGGTGGTGGTCCCACCGGTGTGGAATTGGCTGGAGCTATTGCTGAATTGGCTAGAAAAACCCTCAAGGAGGATTTCCGCAATATTGATACCTCGGAAACTCGGGTTCTACTATTGGAAGGTTTAGATAGGGTTCTTCCTCCCTTTGCACCGGAACTTTCCCAAACAGCGGCAGATTCTTTGGCGGAGTTAGGCGTGGAAGTACAAACCAAAACTTTAGTAACTAATATTGAAGATGATATTGTTACTGTTAAACAGGGTGAGGAGGTAAAAACAATTGCCACTAGAACCGTATTGTGGGCAGCTGGTGTGAGTGCTTCACCTATGGGTAAGGTCTTAATGGCAAGAACTCAAGCTGAATGTGACCGCGCTGGTCGTATTATGGTTGAACCAGATTTAAGTATTAAAGGATACCCAAATATCTTTGTTGTTGGCGATTTAGCTAACTTCTGTCATCAAAGCGGCAAACCTTTACCTGGTGTTGCACCTGTAGCTATGCAAGAGGGAGAATATGTAGCTAAGCTAATCAAAAACCGTCTTTTAGGAGAAGTTACTCCATCATTTAACTATGTGGACAGGGGTAGTTTGGCTATGATTGGACAACACTCGGCAGTTGTAGATCTGGGATTTATTAAAATTAGGGGTTTCTTGGCTTGGTTGTTTTGGTTGTTTATTCATATATACTTCTTAATTGAGTTTGATAACAAGTTGGTTGTGATGATTCAGTGGATGTGGAGCTATTTTACTCGCAGTCGCAGAGCTAGACTAATCACTGGTAAGGAAATTATCAAACATGTTTTAGATGAAGAGCAAACAAGTTATAAACCTTTGCATGCCAAGCAACCAATAAATGTTTAATTAGAGGTTATCCCACCTGTGTAATTCATAATTATACAACGCCGTATAAGTAGGGAGGCACAATTATTTGTAGGATGGGTTGAGGAACGAAACCCGTCCTACATTCATATTAATTCTCCTTACGAATACCCCCCGATTCATCCCAACGGAACGGTGGAGCAGAAACTTTAAATTCGGCGTTAACACTCATAGGTCTGTTCCCACAATACTTATATTGACTAATTAACGAAAGCAACTTGGCTTTAGACCAATTTTCTACAATTTAGAACTGCCTAAAACCCCTTTGACAACCTGTAGGCTACCTCCAGCATATAATACTGGTCGGCCCACATCAAAACCATTTTCCTTTAGTAACCCGACTACATCTGTTTTGATCCACTCCCAAGCTGTTGAAGTTTCAAATAACCAAAAGAATAATGATAAACCCGGCCAAAATAGGGGATTAGTGGGAGGATGAAAGTCTACCAAAGTGAAAATTCCTCCTGGTTTTAATACCCTGTTTACCTCTTGGATAATTTTCCTCCGTTGCTCAAGTTCCATCTCGTGTAAAGCAGCACTGGTGTGTACCACATCAAAAGTATTGTCCTCAAAAGGCATATCTTCTGCCCATGCCTCTATATATGTAGCATCTGGCACGTTATTTTTCGCTCTTTGTAATGATATGGGGGAAGCGTCTAATCCGGTAACATGGTGTGATAACTTGACTAAAAATGCAGTGGCTTGACCACTACCACAACATAGATCTAAAATCCGAGTGTCAGGGTTTATTGTTAAACCTTGAAGAGCCAGTTGACGAAAACGCTGCTCCCCACCCACGGTTAACGCAGCTACACTAGATATGCTATCATATAGCCACTGGTAACGATAACTCAAATCCCTAAAAATTGTCGCCATTGAAATCTTTCCTGAGCGTTAAGCTTTATATTTATTAATAATAAAAAAAGTAAGGATTGGGGGCAAGTAACTGCTATGAGTCGTGTAGGCGTATTATTACTCAATCTTGGTGGACCTGACAAACTGGAAGATGTCGGGCCATTCTTGTATAACCTATTTTCAGATCCCGAAATTATTCGCCTACCATTTCGTTGGATGCAAAAGCCATTGGCATGGTTTATTGCCACGAGACGCACAAAAACTTCTCAGGCCAACTATCGGCAAATTGGTGGCGGTTCACCACTTAGACGCATTACTGAAGAACAGGGAGAGGCTTTAAAACTTCAACTCCATGGTATGGGTAAGTCAGCTACAGTCTACATGGGGATGCGTTATTGGCATCCCTACACAGAAGAGGCGATCGCCCAAATAGGGAAGGATAAAATTGAAAAGCTGGTAATTTTGCCATTATATCCCCAATTTTCCATTAGTACCAGTGGTTCTAGTTTCCGACTATTGGAAAAACTCTGGCAAGAAAATCCCCAACTTCAGCCACCAGAATATACGGTTATTGCTTCATGGTATAAGCAACCGGGCTATTTAAATGCCATGGTGGAGCTAATTAATGACCAGCTACATCAATTTCCCCATCCGGAGAAAGTGCATATCTTTTTTAGTGCCCATGGCGTACCCAAAAGTTATGTTGTGGAAGCTGGTGATCCCTATCAGCAAGAAATTGAAGAGTGTACAGACTTAATTATGCGAACTCTTAACAGTACAAACAACTATACTTTGGCTTATCAAAGTCGTGTTGGTCCTGTGGAGTGGTTGCAGCCATATACGGAAGATGCACTCAGAGAGTTAGGAGCTAAAGGGGTCAGAGATTTGGTGGTTGTACCCATTAGTTTTGTGTCTGAACACATAGAAACCCTGCAGGAGATAGATATTGAGTATCGGGAAATAGCTCATGAAGCAGGTATTGAGAATTTTAGACGTGCAGCTGCACCTAATACTCATCCACTGTTTATTGAAGCCTTGGCCCAATTGGTGGTTGATGCTTTGGAAAAGCCCAGTCTAAAATTATCTCAAGTTACCCAAATGAGGAAAAAGGTAAAAATGTACCCTCAAGAGCGTTGGGAATGGGGATTGACAACCAGTGCTGAGGTATGGAATGGTAGAATTGCCATGTTAGGTTTTATAGCTCTAATTATTGAAATAATTACCGGTAGGGGTTTACTTCACGCCATAGGACTCTTGTAGGATGGGAGCAAGCCCTACCTAACTTTTTTACCCATCAACCCTTTCTAAGGTGTTCTGGCTCAAGCTATAACCCAACTGAGCCAGAAGGCCTGCCCAACCCTATCAACATGAACTAGATACCTAATCGCTCATACACTTGGTCTAAATACTTTAAGTGCTGCTTTGCGTCAAAGCAGCAATCTATTTCCGAGTCAGATAATTTTTCTCGGACACGCAAATCTTGGGTAATGAGGTGACGGAAGTTACCTTCCGGGTTGTTCCACGCTATGTGGGCATTTTGTTGAACTATGGCATAGGCTTCTTCTCGCCTAGTTCCTTTGTCTATTAAGGCCAGTAAAACTCTTTGACTAAACACTACTCCACCATAGCAGTTAAGGTTTCTTGCCATGTTTTGTGGATACACCAAAAGATTAGTGATTAAATCAATGATTTCATGGAGCATAAAGTCAGTTAATATACAAGCGTCAGGAAGCATCACCCGCTCCACAGAACTGTGAGAAATGTCTCTTTCATGCCATAAAGCTACGTTTTCTAATGCTGCACCCGCATGACTTCTGACTAGTCTAGCCATACCAGTTAGTCTTTCGGAACGAATGGGATTGCGTTTGTGTGGCATGGCACTGGAGCCTTTTTGTCCCTTGGAGAAGTATTCTTCCACCTCCAAAACATCAGTTTTTTGTAAATTGCGAATTTCTACGGCAAAGCGTTCTATGGAAGCTGCTAAAAGAGCTAGTTGTTGTACAAACTCAGCATGAATATCCCGAGAAATTACTTGGGTGGAAGCAGTATCAGGTTTGAGTCCCAGTTTTGCACAGGCGATCGCCTCTACACGTGGTTCTATGTTAGCATAGGTTCCCACCGCTCCCGATATTTTACCCACCGCAACATTTTTCCTGAGTAATTGTAACCGCTCCTGATGTCGGAGAACCTCAGCTAACCAACCAGCTAATTTAAATCCAAAGGTAATTGGTTCCGCGTGAATCCCATGCGATCGCCCAATCATTACAGTATAACGATGTTCATGAGCCTTAATGCGAATTGCCTGGATGAGATTTTCCACCTTTTGACATAATAGATCCAAACTAGCGACTAACTGTAGTGCTAATGCTGTATCCAAGACATCCGAGCTAGTTAAGCCCAGATGAATATAACGCCCTGCATCACCTACATATTCATTTACATTAGTGAGAAAAGCAATCATGTCATGGCGAACTTCTGCTTCAATTTCTAGTACTCGCTTAGGATCGAACTTGGCTTTAGCCTTAATTTCATCCACCGCTGCTAGGGGAATATAACCCAGTTCGCCCTGAGCTTCACACACAGCAATTTCCACTTGTAGCCAGGTTTGTAACTTATAGGATTCACTCCACAGATTGCCCATTTCGGGCAAGGTATAACGCTCAATCACATTCAGACATATAATACAACTGTCATATTTTACTTCTAATTAGGGTTTGCATCAAATTTTTCCGTAGGATTATTTTAAATAACATTTACACACGCCTAAAATAAAACTAGAGAAAAGAATTTGACATTGGCAGTCCCCCCAATCCTAAAAGGGGGGTTAGGAACTGCCAACCGTTAGAAGTGCTGAAAGCTTCTAATTAGATCTTCTTTTTGGTCATCACTAGAGACTCTTGCATCATTGATTGTAATGCGAGTCTCTAGAAGTGATGCGTTTAATATCCGCTAAGTAGTAACGTCTATGACCCCTTACTTGATATGGTCTTAACCTAAGTGCTTCTGCACTTGTGCAACTAGTTCCCCTGTCCAGTAGTTAACCAATTCCCTATCCTTGGCCTCTACCATCACTCTAATAACCGGTTCTGTACCAGATGCACGAATCAATATTCTCCCACTATCTCCCATCCCTACTTCAGCAAGAGCGATCGCCTGTTGTATAGCTTGGCATTTTTCCCATCCCAGGCGTTTTTCCCTATCCTCCACGCGGACATTTTGTAACACTTGGGGATAGGTTTGAAAACTCTCATCTACCATCTGTGCTAGAGAAACTCCCCCTATTTTGACTATGGAGGCTAAGTGCAATGCTGTCAATAGTCCATCCCCGGTCATACCATAATGACGACAAAGAATATGTCCAGACTGCTCCCCTCCTAACATTCCCCCTCTTTTTAGCATTTCCGCTTGCACATATTGGTCACCAACTGCTGTGCGAATTAATTTACCACCTTGTTGTTTCCACGCTCTTTCAAATCCTAGGTTAGCCATGACTGTGGAAATAATTAGGTTGTCTGGCAATTTTCCTTCCCCCTGCAACTGACAACCCCAAAGGTACAAAATATAGTCCCCATTAACCTGTCTACCTAAATTGTCTACAGCTAATACCCGATCCGCATCCCCATCAAAGGCAAATCCTATATGCGCTCCATATTCTTTTACAGCATCCGCTAAAATGTCCAAATGGGTAGAACCACAATTCACATTAATGCGATCGCCATCCGGTTGGTTATGTAAACAAATTACGTCAGCTCCCATCTGGGTAAATATGGTTGGTGCTATTCCCACAGCAGCTCCCCAGGCCACATCTAAAACTATCTTCATTCCTGAAAGATTTACCTGATTTTGTAGTGGATGTTGCAGTGCTTTACCGTAATTTCCGATTAGATCTGCTCTCAGGTAGTGTTTACCCCATTGTTTAGCACTACTACTAAGTGTAGTTTTACCACCCAGTCCCAATTCTATTGCGACTTGTAATTCCCTGGGTAATTTTGTGCCGTCGGGACCGAAAATCTTAATACCATTGTCTTCTGGTGGATTGTGACTAGCAGAAATCATCACCCCACCAATGGCGGAGGTAGTGTTAGTCAGATAAGCTACACAAGGCGTGGGGCATAAACCTAAGTACCAAACTTCTAAACCTGCAGCAGTTAAACCTGCACTCAAAGCCATGGCCAGCATATCACTGGAATTTCTGGAATCTTGACCAAGAATAATCGGTCCATCATCCACAGCGTGATCCCGCAGAACCGTACCCGCCCAAAAACCTATTTGTAAAGCCAGAGGTGCGCTTAATATCTCCCCTACCTTGCCCCGAATACCATCTGTGCCAAATAAAGGTGTTGCAGGTAAAGGTATGAGGTTCAGAGCAAAACTACTTTCCGTTTTCAATTCTTTTGACACCAAGCTTTGAGTCCGATTCATAGAAGAAACCATTTTTAACACTCCACACCATCACCAAAAATCAGCAGAATTTTGATTACACTATAACAACTTAATATTCATCCCACAATTGTTTCTCCTAACCGGAGTACTGAGTATAAAGTATTTTACGGCATTTCCAACTTAACGAATTTTAATATAAATTCTCATCATAAAGTTTTAATGTAACTTTTTAGTGGGATTTTTGACAATTTGTTGTAAAAACCCCAACAGTTGACTTTTTAAAGTAGAGAAATTTAACATGAGCAGTAATTTAGCCTCCAAGTTACGAGTAGGAACCAAAAAAGCACACACCATGGCAGAAAACGTAGGTTTTGTCAAGTGTTTTCTCAAAGGAGTTGTAGAAAAAAACTCATATCGCAAGTTAGTTGCTAACTTTTATTTCATTTACTCAGCAATGGAAGAGGAAATGGAAAAACATAAAACCCACCCGGTTGTGGGCAAAATTTATTTTCCAGAACTGAACCGCAAGCGCAGTTTAGAACAGGATTTAGCCTACTACTATGGTTATAACTGGCGAGAGCAGATTCAATTATCCTCTGCTGGTGAAGCATACGTAAAACGTATTCGAGAAATTTCCGCCACCGCACCAGAATTATTAGTTGCACACTCCTACACCCGTTATTTAGGAGATCTGTCCGGTGGACAAATTCTCAAAAACATTGCTGTAACCGCAATGAACCTCACAGCAGGTGAAGGTACTAGTTTTTATGAATTTGCAGATATTAGCGATGAGAAGTCATTTAAAACTAAATATAGACAAAATTTGGACGCCATGCCCATTGACAATGAAACAGGCGATCGCATTGTAGAGGAAGCCAATGCAGCTTTTGGCATCAACATGAAAATGTTCCAAGAATTGGAAGGGAATCTGATTAAGGCTATTGGTATCATGGTTTACAATGCCTTAACCCGGAAACGGTCAAAAGGTAGCACGGAACTAGTGATTGCTGAGTAGCAGGTGGTCAGGTCTGGGTTTTCTGGACCGCCCCATTGCAGGTGGCCACTAGCTCCCTGCAGAACTATCACTGATGGCCAATTCCGATGTAAGCCCCTTTACTCTTCGAATAGGTAAGTTGGCTATCAGAGCAGTGGTGCGTTGATCACTTTCTAAAGAAAACTCGGAGCCTGTAGTATCAATTTCTACATATTTACAGACAACCTCCAGGATTTCCTGACGCATTTTATCTAGGGTCTGGGGATCTATGCTGGCACGGTCATGGGCGATAACCACTTGTAACCGACGCTTCACTTGGTTGCGACTGGTGTCGGGTGTGCGAACAAAAAGTTTTTCTAAAAGTTCAACAATCATTGTTAGTACTTGCCGAGAATGGAAAAAAACAAAACATTGAAAAATAATTTATGTCTAACAAGATCCTTGCCAAAGTAACGGGTCAAACCTCCATTAGTCTAAAAAGGATTTTCCTGTTTTTTTAGCCCCTGATTTAAAAAGATTGGTAAATGCCTTACGCTTTAGTCTTAGTTGAGTCTATTTCCACAACAACTTACGCAAGCGTAACAGGAGGTTGTCATTACTCGAATCAAGATCGATAAATTCCACCGTTCCCCCTTCTAATCTGCGGGCAATGTTCTCAAATGCTACAGCGGCCATAGAGGGTGTTTCTGACAACACCAAGGGTTCCCCCTTGTTGGTGGACACTATCACACGTTCGTCATCAGGAATAACTCCAATTAGGGGAATAGCAAGAATTTCTTGTACATCCTCCACTGACATCATATCATTAGCTCTCACCATTGCTGGTCTAATCCGGTTGACTATTAAATGAATTTTTTTAATATCTTGTGCTTCTAGTAGTCCCACCACTCGGTCAGCATCACGAACAGAAGAAATCTCCGGTGTAGTGACAATGAGAGCTTCCCGAGCAGCATTGATAGCATTTTTGAACCCCATTTCAATCCCAGCTGGACTGTCTATCAACACATACTCGTATTTTCGTGCCAGTTCATCGACTAGCAATTTCATTTGCTCTGGTGTAACAGCATCTTTAGTGCGATTTTGGGCCGCTGGGAGTAACACCAAATTTGGTTGTCGTTTATCTTTAACCAGAGCTTGCTCTAGACGACATTCTCCCCCCAAAACTTCCAAGGAGGTGTAAACGATACGGTTTTCCAGTCCTAATAACAAGTCCAAATTTCTCAGTCCAAAATCCGCATCCACCAGGGCTACCTTGCGCCCAGTTTTGGCCAGGGCCATGCCTAGATTTGCGGAAACTGTGGTTTTACCCACTCCTCCTTTACCGGAGGTAGTTACAATAATACGAGTCATGATAACAACAGATCTAATTAAGTTAGGCAGCAACAGCGGTCAATATTTAGGTTAAACACTAAGCTAAATATTAAACAATATATTAGGCTAAATGGGTGGGTAACTCTTGGATTAATCCTAAGGTTTTTGATATGTAAGGGGAGGTGAAATAAAACGCCTGACACTGGGCCCATCACCCTTCTACTTACCTTTTTGGCTAAAGCTATATTTTACCTAGCTGATTCCTGGAAAAGCTAGTGGCTTTAGTAATACGAATACCATTATTAGTAATGTATGCAACCTCTGGGAAAAAGCTAGTTAGTGACTTTTCCGGAGACCTAGCCAATGCATCGGCAATTCTGATTTGAGTTGGCTCCATTTGCAAAGCCATGATTAAAGATTCTCTGTTTCCCCCCGCACCAGCATGGGCCACCCCTCGTAAACGCCCCCACACCATAATATCTCCCTCCGCAATTACAATACCACCAGGATTGATGTCTCCCAAAATAACTACCGTTCCAGGATGGCGAATTTCACCCCCAGATCTAATAGTTGTTTCTAAATACAAAGCATCTGCTAGGGCTTTCGGATTTTCCTGAGTCTCACTACCAAAGGATGTCTGTATTTTCGTCTGCTCAACAGAACACCCTATAGTACAAGCAGCGATCGCCGTTTGTCTCCTGCTGGTAACTACTAGTTTCAATTCTAGTTCCAGGTCATTTAAGGTGTCTTTCAGCTGCTGCAATTGTCTACTGTCTAACAAACGATCTTTTGCCACCAAATGCAATACACTATGAGGCTGACGCAGGCGATCGCTCCCTTTAAGACGCTGTTGGATTTGTTGCCAAATTTCTGACCAGGTAAACGTGGTAGCTGGTGCTTGGGATTCAGTGGGCAAGATTAATAGTATTTTACCATCCTCTGTTTTTATCTGGACTTGAACATTGTGGTTTATATTGTGATTAATACTGTAGTTAAGCGAGTCCGATGGAAGACCGTTCTCATCCAACTCAGTCTTCTCTGGGGGACTAACCTCTATATTGTTCATAACATGACCTGACTCTAGTTCCAAATTTGCTACCGACTTGCGAACATGATAATTCATAGTTTTTCCCGATTTTTGCACTGCTAACTACCAAGTATCCATCCCAAATTCCCAATTACTTGGCTGGATTAGTAATGGTTAGTCGTTGACAAATTGTAGCTAATCCATCCACATTACCTACATTACCTGGAAATAAAACCAGCGGTAGATTGGGGAAATGAGGATGATCAGATGGGGTAATGACCATGGAGCACCCGGGCAAGATTTGACCCAATAACCTAGCGGAGGTCAGGGCAAGTCCCGTACTCAACACATCGTTAGAAGTTATACCTCCTTTACTGATAAGAAATCCTATGTCCCTGGGTAGTCCCCGGACGATATCCATTAACAAAGCTGAAACCCTAAGTCCAAAGTCTAACCTGGTTTTAACATCTGGAAAAGTCAATTCTTGACGACTGGTGAAGACCACTGGTATTTTGTCTGCATGATGTACCTGTTCTACCTGCTCCAGAATTTCTTTTAAAAGTTCCCCAGATTCATAGAGGAGTTTGGCCACATTCACTTCTATTCCCACCGTTTGAGGAATTTTTAACAATGACTCCAATTGTTGGGTGGTTTTTTTCACGTGGGATCCTACAATTACTGCTCCTGGCTTACCACCGCGCACGTACCTAGCCATATTTTCTGGGGCGATGGGTTGGGGAGGTAAATTGGCTAAAGCGGTTAATATACTAGCAGCAGAACGGAACAAAAAGCGTTTTCCCTGAGTAGCGGCGGTTAATATATCCCTCGCAAACATGCTAAGGTCCTCCTGGGTTTCTCCATCAACTACTCCACACTGATTATTGTGTAGTGTTAATAATCTACTCAAACTCCCCTGACGCATATCTTCCAGGGTAAATTTGGTGACTGCACTTTCCGGTATGCGCCCTTGAGTTTTTTCCTCAACATATTTAGGTAGATAACTGTAATTGTAACCAAATACTGAATCACGGGCAAATTCCGTTTCATGTACGGGGGTGGGAATACCATCAACAATTAGGTAATGGATAGCATCACGAGTGATTCTACCACCTTCAAAAAATGCCGGAATCAGAAAATGGGCATCAAAGGGTCCAAGTTCCTCAGCTATCACATCCGTTTCTATGGGATAATGACCACGCAAGGTGGAGTCGGAACGACTTACTACCAGAAAATCTGCCACATTTTCTTCTGCTAGGGCAATTTTGAGGTTATGACACACTTCTCGAGTGGTTTTATCCGCTGCTTCTGGGGTAAGGGAGCGCGTGTTGGTCAAAACAAAGAAAATAGGGGCATGATCCTGGAGACCTAAACGGAGAGTTTCCACATCCCATTGCATTAGCAGCAGACAACTGTGAACCGTTTGGGAACCTGTGGGATCATCATCTAAAACAATTATCTTGAGTCTTTTATTCATTGAGATTGGCTAATACTAACAAATATTTTATATTTAGAAGTTCCACAAACATTATCCATTATATCATCGCCAACTTGCTAATTTCCAGTATTGAGCAAGAATGGGGGCGTTTCTTGACACCCCCTTAACCTATGCAATCTCAAGACCTTTCCTCAACCTAAGTCCAGTTGTTCCATGGTTTTGGCAAATTGGCACACAAAATTTTCGTGCCACCGGTCTAATGGAAATATAACCAATAAAAAAGGTTAGCCTTCTAGGGGAAGGATGGTACCCAACCCCTGGAACTCAAACTTTTGGGAAATATGCTTGTGTAAAAACAAACATACAATCTCTGCTGCACAACCGTAACCTGTTTTTTGGACTACCATTGTTTCTCAAGGACTCACTATAGTTAATCATTAATCATTGATTAATTGAGAGATAACTCTATCAGCTTCTAACCTCTGATAAGTTAAGCTAACTAAACTGGCAATATTGCGTGAACCTTGCTTTTGACAAGCAAAAGCAAAAGCGTCCAATAACATACCAATGTTAATAGACTCATTTGCAAAAGATAAAATAAATTCAGTGACCCCTGGTGCGGTTGTATCCATTGGTATGGCTTTCATCAGAAAATGTAAACACTCAGTGGAAAACATAGTGCCTTCTAATTCATGGCTCTGGGTAGCAAGAAGAACAATACCAGACATAATTTGATTTGGTGTTATTCCCCCCTCCATCAGAAGGATAAATAAAGAGGCCAGACTGCTGGGGGTATATTTGTCGAGCTTGATATTCATAACGCCTATATAATTAGGTGTAACAATAAACCTGGAATTTTTGGCTCATCCGGAAAATTTAACTGATTTTTTTACTTTATTATTTATTTTATTTATTTTTTAGTAGGTGTAATGTGAATAAGCAGCTAAAATCAGGATTACTGGTGGTTATCTTTAGCATTAGCATGATGATAGTATTGATATCATCCTTAATTTTTAGAACGGAAATGGTTGTTTCCCAAGAAAAAAGGTTGGGAACACTGCAAATATCGGAGTCAAGAGGTGTGTGGTTAACCAATATTGACAGTGATGTTTTATTTGCCAGGGAGCGGCTAAAAAAATCACTCAAAACCCTGGGAAAGTTAAATTTTAATACAGTCTACCCCACGGTCTGGAATTGGGGTTATACACTTTATCCCAGCCAAATAGCCAGGGGGGTAATTGGTCAATCCTTAGACCCTACACCGGGATTAAAAAACCGAGATATACTGAAGGAAATAACTACTCAAGGACATAAACAAGGTCTAACAGTTATTCCTTGGTTTGAATTTGGGTTTATGGCTCCTGCTGATTCCCTACTAGCCCAAGCAAGACCAGAATGGATTACTACCCGCAGGGACGGTACTAAAATCGTAAAAGAAGGAATACATGACCGAGTGTGGTTAAATCCATTTCATCCCGAGGTGCAAAGATTTATTGAGAATCTAATTGTAGAAATCGTCAGAAATTATGACATTGACGGTATTCAGTTTGACGATCATTTTGGATTGCCTGCGGAACTGGGATATGACTCCTATACTGTAGGGTTATACAAACAGGAACACCAAGGGAAACCACCGTCTGAAAATTTCCAAGATCCGGAATGGGTAAAGTGGAGAGCAGATAAAATTACTGACTTTATGAAGCGAGTCTTTTTTGCCATTAAAGCCAACAAAAAGAACTGTCTAGTTTCTGTGGCGCCCAATCCCCAAAGATTTTCCTACGAATATTATTTAGCAGACTGGCAAAAATGGGAACGCATGGGATTAATAGAAGAACTAGTATTACAAGTATATAGGGATGATTTAAAGGTTTTCATCAGTGAATTAGAATACCCAGAAGTAAAAGCTGCCCAAAAACATATACCTGTGAGCATAGGGATTTTAACCGGTTTGAAAAATCGTTCTGTCCCTATGGAGCAAATTGCCACCCAAGTAGAAAAAACACGCGATCGCAATTTTGCCGGGGTTGCTTTCTTCTTTTATGAAACCCTATGGAACATGAGTCAAGAAACAGTTGCTAAACGACAAGCTAGTTTTCAAAAACTATTTCCCAGAACTGTTCAAAGGAACACCCGACTTGGGGGTCGGGTGTCTTGAAAGCTCTAAATTACTAGCCTATTCCCAATTTTCCAGCTAGAGCAGGGGTAAGGGGTAAGAGGGTACTAATCATTAAAAACAAAGCCAAAAGACCTAAAGCTGCTCTTGCATCATCAGGTTCGGTAATTTCATTTAAACTGGGACGTTCCCCATCCCGTTGCAAAAAGAAAATCACAATTGCCCAATAAAAGGCCATGGTATTACCTAAAGAAACCAAGGCTAAAACCACTAGGGTAGCAATTGTGGTTGTCCGTGCGGTTTTACGTCCATAAATTGCCTGAACAATACGCCCCCCATCCAGTTGTCCTGCTGGCATTAGGTTTAAAGCTGTGATGACCAGTCCTAACCAACCAATAATCACTAGAGGATGAATATTAACTATGGGTGCTTGTAGGGTGGACCCTAAAATCACTCGTGCTAAACTACCCACTAGAATTGAACCCTGGAAGAATTTATTGGGTAGTTGAAATAAACTCCCAGGGTGGGAAAGTAATAACCCGGTCACCAACATCACCAGGGACACTAGACCACCAAAACCAGGACCTGCTAAAGCAATGTCAAATAAAGCCTTACGGTCGGGTAGGAGCGACTGAAAGCGAGTAATTGCTCCAAAGGAGCCAATTTGCACCGCTGGTAAGAAAAAAGGCCAGGTCAGTTGAACTTGATGTTTTTTGGCAAATAACCAATGTCCCAGTTCATGAGCTACCAAAATTGCCAATATTCCCAGAGCTATGGGTAGAGCTTCCGTAATGCGTGATGGGGTGGTAAATAAGTCAAAATTCAACAGCAAACCCCCAGTTTCTAAACTGGTAGCAATGGTTGCCAGTAATAAAATTACGGCAAATACCTTTTGTCCTAACTGCATGGGTCGTGGATCGCTGCGACTGGGTAAAATGATTACTACGGGTTTACCATCCGTGTTCTCTACTAAAAAAAGACGGTATTTGTCTCCTAATTGTCCCGCTAAATTTTTAGTCAGTCGCTTATGAACTTCTTGTGCATCACCCCGTAGGTTACCTTTAAAAACTACTCCTTCCTGATAGGGAATGGTTTCCGTGGCAAAGAATGTATCAATGCCAAAAATCCCCTTGATGGTGTTTAAATCTTCTTCTGGGATGGTTATGGGCTCTAGTTTGACCACTGGTGGACCGCCATTTTCTGTCTGACCTACTCCTGGTGAAGTTTCGTTGGCAATTCTTTCTGTGGCCTTTGTTTTGAGAATCACATCTTGACCAGCTTTCCGTAACTGCCAACCTAAGAAGATATATATACTTGTTGAAATAACCAGTAATAACAGCACACCTGCTATATTGATATAGATTCCAACCGCAAACAGACCAAAGAAAACTAACCACGGAGCCATTAAGACAACAGATTGCAACCAAGCCAGAATACCCAGCTTGCCAAAGGGTCTAGAACGGTAAAAGCCCCAAGCCAAAATACCGAAAGCGACTAATATTACGGCCGCAATTATAGGAGTTTCTGATGAAGTTAACATCGCTAAACCTTGGTTTTTGAACTACATTAACTACTGTACAACCTACTTTCGGCATATTTGGCTGAAACGGAAGCACTTCCGTGCCAAAGTCGGAGCTGGGAAAAATTAACAATCTCTATTCAATTTGCCTAAGCTGCTCTCAGTTCCAATTCCAGTGGTGGTAAACCATAAATAGAACGATATAGGTCTTCATACTTTTTGGCGGATTCATACCAACTAAAGTTTTGACTCATACCACGTTTTTGTAGTTCTTGCCATTGGGGTTTGTAACGAAAACCTTCCCAGGCACGAATCATACAAGTAAACAGATCTAAGGGTTCATAGCGGTCAAAACAATACCCCGTACCTGTTTGATTTACAGGATCATGATGGGTTACGGTGTCAACCAGTCCTCCTGTGCGCCGCACAATGGGAACTGAACCATAGCGCAAAGCCATCATTTGACTAATACCACAAGGCTCAAAACGACTGGGCATGAGAAAAGTATCAGTTCCTGCATAAATACGACGAGAAAGAGCTTCATTGTAAAGCAAGTAGGTTGCTATACGTCCAGGATACCGGGATGCTAACTGCCACATTTGAGTTTCGTAATAGCGATCGCCTGTTCCTAAGAGTATAAATTGAGCATCCGTGTAAGCTAGGAACCGGTCAAGCATTTGGATGATTAAATCTAAACCCTTTTGCTCCACCAGTCTACTGACCATACCCATTAAAAAGGCATTGGAGTTGACCTCCAAACCCATTTCCTCTTGCAGGGCAATTTTATTAGCCTTGCGTTTGTCTAAGGTATTGGCATTAAAGGTTTGAGTTATATATTTATCACTGGCTGGATTATACAGTTCCGTGTCTATACCATTGATAATCCCTGATAATTTACCACTGATAAAAGATAACAAACCCTCTATTTGTTCACCATAGGCAGCGGTTTTGATTTGCTCTGCATAAGTTGGCGAAACCGTATTAACTCTATCAGCATACTGAACTGCTGCGGCCATGGTATTATGTCCTTCCATATACCAAGGACACCAAGTAATTTTCTCTAAATACCACCGCCATGGACCCTGGTAAGCTAGGTTATGAATGGTGAAAACCGTGGTGATATCAGGATCTTGGTGCATCCACACAGGAATCATGCCTGTGTGCCAATCATGACAGTGAATTATTTCCGGTTTCCAGTAATTCCAGGCAAACTCCGCAGCTCCATTAGCAAATAGGGTGAACCTCCAGTCTTCATCTTCCCCTGAGTAAATACGCCGAGGCAAAAAAGATGGATGTCCAAATAGATATAAGGGAACATCTGTTCCTGGCAGAAGAGTTTCATAAACAGAAAAGTCTTGAAACATGGCAAAGCCCTTCCATACAGGATCTTTGGGAATTTCCATCTTGTCGGGTAAAAAGCCGTAGTAAGGTAGGAAGATCCTTACATCATGTCCCATTTGTCTAAGGAATTTTGGTAATGCACCTACAACATCTCCCATACCTCCCGCTTTAGCAATGGGGGCAGCCTCTGCTGCTACAAATAGAATTCGCATAATTATTTGGTGATTGGTGATTGTTTAATCATGGAGGGTTAATAAGAGAAAAGTAAGCATTTTTTCTCATCTTAACAGGAACGATAGATAGGGAATGGCTATTTATAGCTCTGTTTCTATTCTCCTATGAAAGGTTCTCAACCAGTCTTTAAGACCCACGTTGAATTTGAGTGAATATTTCCTCCAGAATTTCCGTTGCTCCCTGTTCCCTGAGAATATTTGCTAACTGGGTACCTAATTTTTCCGCATCAGTAGCAGCACCGGTAATTGTATTTTTTACTAGGTTTTCACCATTCACACTGGCAACAATTCCCGTTAGGGTGAGGGTTTCTCCGTCGATTTCTGTGTTTACACCAATGGGAACTTGACAACCTCCTTCTAAAGAGCGCAAGAAAGAACGTTCAGCTAAACAGCGATCGCGTGTTTGTGGATGTTCAATTGCTTTCAGAATGGTAATTAGTTCCAGGTCATTTTCTCGACATTCTATGCCCAAAGCGCCTTGACCAACCGCATGAAGGGAAATATCCGGGGGTAAAATTTCATGAATACGATGGTGCATATTGAGTCTTTCTAGACCAGCAACAGCTAGAATTAGAGCATCATATTCACCTGCATCAAGTTTGGTCATACGAGTGTTGAGATTACCTCGTACATCCTTAAAGGTAAAATGGGGGAATTTATGGCGCAACTGTGCCAGTCTTCTCAGGGAGGAAGTACCAATTACCGATCCTGGAGGTAGGGTGGCCAGGGTTTGTCCCAGGTGGTTTTGGTGGAATACCACTGCATCAGCTGGGTTTTCTCGTTCTGTGATTGCTGCTAAGGTCAAACCTTCTGGCAAGTTGGTGGGCAAATCCTTGAGAGAGTGAACAGCAAAATCGATTTCCTGATTAATCATTCCCAGTTCCAGTTCTTTGGTAAATAAACCCTTATCACCAATTTTGGCCAATGCTACATCCAGGATCTTATCCCCCTGGGTGGACATGGTATGAACTTGAAAATCAATATCTGGATAGCTTTTCTGTAGTTGCTCTTGCACCCAATAGGTTTGCACTAGAGCAAGTTCACTTTTGCGAGAACCAATACGAATGGTGCGTGAAGGGCTAGAAACTGAGGTCATAAAAATAATTTGTCAAACCAGGTGATAAATTCACATCTATCTAGACTACCGCTCTATAGGATCTACCCAAAGCCACTCAGACCTTTACAGTTCTGGACTTTAGAACCTACTTCCTGTTTCATCGTAGTCTCAAGATGATTCTTGAGAGGTTTGTCTACTCCACAAGCTATCTCGGTAGAGCTTACCGTTTGATCCGAACGAATCAGAATCTGAATTCCTTCAAACCATCGTTCTAGATTTTTTGCCGCGATCTCTGTTTTCGGTGTGTCCACATTCAGGACAAACGTAAACTCGTTAAAAATGCTTTGATACTCAAGTCCTCAATTTTGATAACGCTGTGGTTTTTAGCGAGATCATAAGTGAGTTACCCAATAGCATTATTTCACCTCATCAACTGCTATACCCTCAATCAACTTTTTCTTTTTGTGACTTCCAGCGCCATAAAGACGAATGGAAAACACTTGAATCAAGCGTATTATAGTACAATTTCTTGTTCAAAACTGATTTCTTCATTGAACTTAACAATAGAGTTTTTGGAAAATAAGGTATAATAGTCAAATCGACAACCCCCTTCATAAGGGCGATCGCATTTTTTAACCTCCCCTCAAATATTTCACCAACCCTATATATATATTAGTCTCCAAAAATTTTTCATTGGGGAGTTGACTGCTTGACTTGATAATGATATATTTTCATCATGGTAGTCTGTGTGCCCATATAAGGTCTTTTTTCAACCACCAATATTTGATATTCGGATAGACAACCCCCTTCATAAGGGCGATCGCATTTTCTAACCTCCCCTCAAATATTTCACCAACGTCTCATATTACCTATGGATAGACAACCCCCCTCATAAGGGCGATCGCATTTTCTAAACCCCCCCAAATATTTCACCAACGTCTCATATTACCTATGGATAGACAACCTCGTTCATAAAGGCGATCGCATTTTTTAATCCCCCCTCCGAATATTCCACCAACCCTGTATTACGCGCCAGAAAATTTTTCATTGGGGGGTTGACTACTTGACTTGACAATGATATATTTTCATCATGGGAATCTGTGTGCCCATATAAAGTCTTTTTTTAACCACCAATATTTGATATTCGGATAGACAATCCCCTTCATAAAGGCGATCGCATTTTCTAAACCCCACCTCCGAATATTCCACCAACCCTATGTATTACGCACAAAAAATTTTCCATTGGGGGGTTGACTACTTGACTTGACAATGATATATTTTCATCATGGGAATCTGTGTGCTCATATAAAGTCTTTTTTCAACCACCAATATTTGATATTCGGATCGACAACCCCCTTCATAAAGGCGATCGCATTTTTTAATCCCCCCTCCGAATATTCCATCAACCCTGTATTACGCGCCAGAAAATTTTTCATTGGGGAGTTGACTACTTGACTTGACAATGATATATTCTCATCATGAGAGTCTGTGTGCCCATATAAGGTCTTTTTTCAACCACCAATATTTGATATTCGGATCGACAACCCCATTCATAAAGGCGATCGCATTTTTTCACCTCCCCTCAAATATTCCACGAACCCTATGTATTACGCGCCAGAAAATTTTCCATTGGGGGGTTGACTACTTGACTTGACAATGATATATTTTCATAATGGGAATCTGTGTGCCCATATAAGGTCTTTTTTTAACCACCAATATTTGATATTCGGATAGACAACCTCATTCATAAAGGCGATCGCATTTTTTCACCTCCCCTCAAATATTCCACGAACCCTATGTATTACGCGCCAGAAAATTTTCCATTGGGGGGTTGACTACTTGACTTGACAATGATATATTTTCATAATGGGAATCTGTGTGCCCATATAAGGTCTTTTTTTAACCACCAATATTTGATATTCGGATCGACAACCTCATTCATAAAGGCGATCGCATTTTTTCACCTCCCCTCAAATATTCCACCAACCCTATGTATTACGCACAAAAAATTTTTCATTGTGGGGGTTGACTGCTTGACTTGACAATGATATATTTTCATAATGGAAATCTGTGTGCCCATATAAGGTCTTTTTTCAACCACCAATATTTGATATTCGGATAGACAACCCCCTTCATAAAGGCGATCGCATTTTTTAATCCCCCCTCCGAATATTCCATCAACCCTATATATATATTAGTCTCCAAAAATTTTCCATTGGGGAGTTGACTACTTGACTTGACAATGATATATTTTCATCATGGAAATCTGTGTGCTCATATAAGGTCTTTTTTTAACCACCAATATTTGATATTCGGATAGACAATCCCCTTCATAAAGGCGATCGCATTTTCTAAACCCCACCTCCGAATATTCCACCAACCCTATATATGTATTACGCACAAAAAATTTTCCATTGGGGAGTTGACTACTTGACTTGACAATGATATATTTTCATCATGGAAATCTGTGTGCTCATATAAGGTCTTTTTTTAACCACCAATATTTGATATTCGGATAGACAATCCCCTTCATAAAGGCGATCGCATTTTCTAAACCCCACCTCCGAATATTCCACCAACCCTATATATGTATTACGCACAAAAAATTTTCCATTGGGGGGTTGACTACTTGACTTGACAATGATATATTTTCATCATGGAAATCTGTGTGCCCATATAAGGTCTTTTTTCAACCACCAATATTTGATATTCGGATAGACAATCCCCTTCATAAGGGCGATCGCATTTTTTAATCCCCCCTCCGAATATTCCACCAACCCTATATATGTATTACGCGCCAGAAAATTTTTCATTGGGGGGTTGACTACTTGACTTGACAATGATATATTTTCATCATGGAAATCTGTGTGCCCATATAAGGTCTTTTTTCAACCACCAATATTTGATATTCGGATAGACAACCCCCTTCATAAAGGCGATCGCATTTTTTAATCCCCCCTCTGAATATTCCATCAACATCTCATATTCCTGGATCGACAACCAGTTCATAAGAGCGATCGCATTTTTTAGTCCCCCCTCCGAATATTCCACCAACCCTATATATATATTAGTCTCCAAAAAATTTTCCATTGGGGGGGTTGACTACTTGACTTGACAATGATATATTTTCATAATGAGAATCTGTGTGCCCATATAAGGTCTTTTTTCAACCACCAATATTTGATATTCGGATAGACAATCCCCTTCATAAAGGCGATCGCATTTTTTAATCCCCCCTCCGAATATTCCACCAACCCTGTATATGTATTACGCACAAAAAATTTTCCATTGGGGGGTTGACTACTTGACTTGACAATGATATATTTTCATCATGGGAATCTGTGTGCCCATATAAGGTCTTTTTTTAACCACCAATATTTGATATTCGGATAGACAACCTCATTCATAAAGGCGATCGCATTTTTTAGTCCCCCCTCCGAATATTCCACCAACCCTGTATTACGCGCCAGAAAATTTTCCATTGGGGGGTTGACTACTTGACTTGACAATGATATATTTTCATCATGGGAATCTGTGTGCCCATATAAGGTCTTTTTTTAACCACCAATATTTGATATTCGGATAGACAACCTCATTCATAAAGGCGATCGCATTTTCTAAACCCCACCTCCGAATATTCCACCAACCCTGTATTACGCGCCAGAAAATTTTCCATTGGGGGGTTGACTACTTGACTTGACAATGATATATTTTCATCATGGGAATCTGTGTGCCCATATAAGGTCTTTTTTTAACCACCAATATTTGATATTCGGATAGACAACCTCATTCATAAAGGCGATCGCATTTTCTAAACCCCACCTCCGAATATTCCACCAACCCTATGTATTACGCACAAAAAATTTTCCATTGGGGGGTTGACTACTTGACTTGACAATGATATATTTTCATCATGGAAATCTGTGTGTCCATATTCCATATAAGGTCTTTTTTCAACCACCAATATTTGATATTCGGATAGACAATCCCCTTCATAAAGGCGATCGCATTTTCTAAACCCCCCTCCGAATATTCCACCAACCCTGTATTACGCGCCAGAAAATTTTTCATTGGGGGGTTGACTACTTGACTTGACAATGATATATTTTCATAATGAGAATCTGTGTGCCCATATAAGGTCTTTTTTCAACCACCAATATTTGATATTCGGATAGACAACCCCCTTCATAAAGGCGATCGCATTTTTTAGTCCCCCCTCCGAATATTCCATCAACATCTCATATTCCTTCCTGGATAGACAACCTCATTCATAAGAGCGATCGCATTTTTTCACCTCCCCTCAAATATTCCACCAACCCTGTATTACGCGCCAGAAAATTTTTCATTGGGGGGTTGACTACTTGACTTGACAATGATATATTTTCATCATGGGAATCTGTGTGCCCATATAAGGTCTTTTTTCAACCACCAATATTTGATATTCGGATCGACAACCCCCTTCATAAAGGCGATCGCATTTTTTCACCTCCCCTCAAATATTCCACCAACCCTATGTATTACGCACAAAAAATTTTTCATTGTGGGGGTTGACTGCTTGACTTGACAATGATATATTTTCATAATGAGAATCTTTGTGCCCATATAAGGTCTTTTTTCAACCACCAATATTTGATATTCGGATAGACAACCCCGTTCATAAAGGCGATCGCATTTTTTCACCTCCCCTCAAACATTCCATCAACATCTCATATTCCCTATGGATAGACAACCCCCCTCAAATATTCCACCAACCCTAATATGTATTACGCGCCAGAAATTTTCCATTGGGGGGTTGACTACTTGACTTGACAATGATGTATTTTCATCAAGGGAATCCCTCGCTTTTAGCGATGGGAGCGTCAAAAATACTGTTGATAACCTAACTGTGTTAATCTATTTTGTTTCTCCATAACCATATCCGATAAAGACTGACGATAAGCTTGAACCTTAACTAACAACTCTGGTTTATAAGTAGCGAGAATCTGCACTGCCAAAAGACCAGCATTCTTGGCACCACCTATAGCTACCGTGGCTACAGGTATGCCCGCTGGCATTTGCACTATAGAGTATAAAGAATCTACTCCCTGTAAATTACGCGTAGGTACAGGAACCCCAATTACTGGTAGTGGAGTTAAAGATGCTACCATGCCTGGCAAATGTGCCGCACCACCAGCTCCGGCAATAATTACCTTTAATCCCCTGATATGAGCTGTTTCAGCATATTCCACCATACGCCGAGGAGTGCGATGGGCAGAAACAATAGCTACCTCGTAGATAACGGAAAATTCCTCACAAATGGCGATCGCCTCTTTCATGGTAGGGAGATCAGAATCACTACCCATGATAATGCCAACTTCAAGACTCATAATAACTAAAAATTAATGACTGAAAATTTAGGTTAGAAACTGGGACTTAGGGGAGTAATTGTCAAGATTTCCATCTAAAATGAGATAGTAGATTTATCTGGACAGGGTGATGACCACAACAACAGCAGAGCGGATAATTTGCAACACCGATATTATCAATGCAAAAGTACCCGGTTATCAAGGTTTACAGATGATCTGGGTGAACGAGCGGGGGAACATCGAAGAAATCTTACCCATGACCCAGCTGTGTCAAAGACAAACCAGGGAGAACTTGCGGGTTCTGGATTTAGCAGGTGATTGGGTCTCATTGGGTGGTGTGGATCTGCAAATCAATGGGGGTTTGGGTTTAGCATTCCCCGACTTGACAGATAGAAACATCCACAGACTGGAAGAAATATCAAATTTTTTGTGGGAACAGGGGGTGGATGCTTATTTACCCACTTTAGTGACAACCTCCATAGAAAATATACATCGTTCCCTAGACCTCATAGCCAATTATGAGCAAAAATCCGGGGCAAAAATTCTGGGAGTCCATTTAGAAGGTCCCTTTTTAAACTATGGTAAACGGGGGGCCCATCCAGCAGAATATTTACTCCCCCTGACCATGAGTGAGGTTAATCGGGTATTAGGGAATTATGCTTCCCTGGTGAAGGTCATCACCCTAGCTCCTGAATTAGACTCCACTGGGGAAGTCATACCCTATCTGAGATCTTTAGGAATAACCGTGAGTTTAGGACATTCCCTAGCTACAGCAGCACAAGCAGAAGAAGCTTTTAGATCAGGTGCTACTATGGTGACCCATGCGTTTAATGCCATGCCACCTCTACACCACCGAGAACCAGGTCTATTGGGTGCTGCTATAAATCATCCCCATGTGATGAGTAGCTTTATCGCCGATGGACAACACATTGTGCCGCCCATGTTAGAAATTTTATTACGTGCTAGCAAAGGACTATTTCTAGTCAGTGATGCTTTAGCACCACTAGGACTACCAGATGGAGAATATCCCTGGGATAGTCGAAAAATTACAGTAAAAAATGGTACAGCTAGATTAGCGGATGGAACCTTATCGGGAACCACATTTTCCTTACTAAAAGGAGTACAAAAGCTAGTGCAGTGGCAAATTTGCGACATTGAAACTGGAATCTTTTTAGCTACGGATGGGCCCAGAAAGGCAATTAATCTACCCACCATTGGTGCGGGTGTACAGGCCAATTTACTCCGTTGGTTTGAGGATCAAAATACAGGAGAATTGACTTGGAAAAGAATAGAACTTGCTAGGACATGACTATAACAGAAAAAATTCTCTCCCAACTGCCAGGAAACATATTAGAGAACCTACGGCGCAGCGATAAAACTTTAACATCCCTAAAAACCGATAACCAAACCTTTACGGAAGTAGTTAAACAGGAATCAACCCCGTTAGAATCTATAGACTGGGATGTAATAATTTGTGGTGGGACATTAGGAATTTTAATTGGTAGTGCCCTAGCAGTACGGGGAGTGCGAGTAGCACTGCTAGAAAAAGGGGTTTTACAGGGAAGAGAACAAGAATGGAATATTTCTCGTCAGGAATTGTCAGTATTAATAAAATTAGACCTATTGACACAGGAGGAATTAGCAACAACCATTGTCACTACCTATAACCCAGCACGGGTAGGTTTTGCTGGTAGTGGGGAAATTTGGGTGGAGGATGTACTCAATATTGGGGTAGATCCGGTTTATCTACTCAAAACTCTCAAGAACCGGTTTCTAGTTGCAGGAGGAACATTACTAGAGAATACCCCATTTAACAACGCGGTGGTCCATTCAAATGGCATAATGGTCAATAACCAATTTTCAGGTAGATTACTACTAGATGCTATGGGACACCTTTCACCTATTAGTAAACAAGCACGTGGGGGTAAAAAACCAGATGCAATATGTTTAGTAGTGGGAAGTTGTGCAGAGGGATTTACCAGCAATGACTCAGGGGATTTATTGCTATCCTTTACTACCCTACAAAATCAATGTCAATACTTTTGGGAAGCTTTCCCCGCACGGGATGGTAGAACCACTTATTTATTTACCTATATTGACCCAGCATCCCAGCGGTTAAGCCTAGAAGAATTAATTGGTGAATATTTTCGCTTATTACCAGAATACCAAAAGGTAGAAATTGATAAATTAACTTTTAAAAGGGTGTTGTTTGGTTTTTTTCCTAGTTACCGTGAAAGTCCCTTGCAAACCCCTTGGAATTACATTTTACCCGTGGGAGATAGCAGTGGTAATCAGTCACCCCTGAGTTTTGGTGGATTTGGTGCCATGATTCGTCATTTAGAGCGATTAACCGTGGGGATTGAGGAAGCATTACAAACTAATGAATTATGGGCTTCCTCCTTAAAATTATTACAGCCCTACCAACCTAGTTTAAGTGTGACCTGGTTGTTTCAAAAAGCCATGAGTGTAAGAACAAATCAGCAAATCCCACCGGATCAAATTAATCAACTGCTGTCCGTAGTATTTAGGGAAATGGCAAAATTAGGTACTCCGGTTTTAAAACCTTTTTTACAAGATATAGTGCAATTTTCAGCCTTGAGTCAAACCTTGTGGAAAACGGGTATAAACCATCCCTTGTTAATAGCTAAGATTATTCCCCAAGTTGGTCTTTTCAGTTTGATAGATTGGATAGGTCACTATATAAACCTGCTGATTTTTAGCCTTTTATTTTCTTTCAGCTCCATACCAGCACTAGGCAAAATAATTAATAACTTACCGAACAGTCAACAATACTATATTCATCGATGGATAGATGGTTGGAAATTTGGTTCCGGTAGAGATTACCACCCAAATCCATAGAATCTGTGGATAATGTAAAAATAGTAAAAATAAATGTACAGTGCTAAAGGAAAATGATTTTAATTCAAAGCATAGAGATTGATTGGATATTAGTAAACACCGGTTTACAGTTTATCACCTGGGGGTTTTTCTCCCTATTACTGGCTGAAATTCTCCGGGATGTTTATCATGCTTTGTGTCATCAAGTCACCTGGTTGTCAAAATGGCATAATAAGCACCACGCAGCATATCGTCGAGACCTGACTATTGCTTCTCAAAAAGCCTACATAGAGTCCCAATTATATCATGACATTGTGGAATCTATAATACTGGTGGTTTTATTAACCTTCGTCGCTCTCTTGACAAAACAGTGGGGTTTGTGGTTAGGTGTGGCCTACTCCATTACCTTTTTATACGGTGCATCTTTGCGCTACTTTCAAGGCACAATAGACACAGATTATAATCATTTACCCGGACCATTAGCAACAATTCCTTCCGTTTGGTTTGTGAATAGAACCTATCATTGGCGACACCATTTTGACGATGTCAACGCCTATTATAGTGGAGTATTTTCCCTGGTAGATAAAGTGTTGGGAACGGGACTTTCTCTTAAAGGTAAAACCATTGCTATCACCGGAGCTTCCGGAAGTTTAGGAAAAGCACTAACCACTCAATTAATTAAACAAAATGCCAAAGTTGTAGCCTTAACAACTAACCCAGAAAATATCCCAAACCACTCTGGAATCAAAGTCATCCCCTGGCAATTGGGCAACGAAATAGAACTAAAAGCCAACTTAGAAAAAGTTGATATTTTAATTATCAACCATGGCATTAATGTTTATGGCGATCGCACTTCCGGAGCTATGAATAATTCCTATGAAATTAACACATTTTCTGCACTGCGGTTAATAGATATATTTTCCGAGACTGTTACTGGACCCCATGCTAAAGCAACCAAGGAAATTTGGGTGAACACTTCGGAAGCTGAAGTTTCACCTGCATTAAGTCCTCTTTATGAACTGAGTAAAAGAGCATTAGGAGATTTAGTTACCCTAAAACGCCTAAATGGAGTCTGTGTAATTAGGAAACTAATATTAGGTCCATTTAAAAGTCAACTTAATCCCTATGGAGTCATGTCATCAACCCAGGTAGCAAAGGGAATTGTGTTTTTAGCTCAACGGGACTTTAGAAACATTATTGTTACTGTCAACCCCCTAACCTACCTGCTCTTCCCCATCAAAGAGTTTACCAGATGGTTATATTATAGAATTTTCACCAATAAAAAACAACAAAGCTAAATTTAAAGTGTAGGTTCAACTAAGTAGGGAGGCACAATTATTTGTAGGATTGGTTGAGGAACGAAACCTCCCTGCAATTGCAAATCACTCTCAATCACGATACTGCTTAACCTATATTTATTGTGACTTGTAAATCAAAGTCAAAAAGCGCTTTTGATGAGGAGATCTGCCGCGCACCGATTTTTTTCAATGAGGGGGGTTGACTATTGACTCTTGGCAATGATACTCTGATAATGGAAATCTGTGCAGTTTTTTTAAAAATGTCGCCACTCCATTATTCTTAACTATTACAATACCACATTTCTACGCCCCTCAACCATAAAAAAACTTATCACAACCGCTCATAAGTATAATTTTTTCTTATTATTTCTCATTTATATATAAGTCTAGGAGTTGCTGTAATTATCGAGCGATCGCCCTACGAAAATCTATGTTTGTATATATAAAAGGTTTTGCTTCAAAATTGATTTCTTCATTGAACTCAACAATAATATACACTACATTTTAGTATATGGACATTCCGGTAGATTTGTCAATATCTGGGTAGAAATTTTCTTTCAGCTTCTAGCCCCAAATGTTGGGTTTCGTTCCTCAATCCAACCTACGAAATCCTGGGTCTTCTCTTGAAGGCGTTGCAATTTATAGGACTTTAGTTTAAGATATGATTATTCACCAAAAATTGTCAACAACCCACCTAAGAGAGCGGGGATCTCGGGGAGGGAAGAAAGATGATTAACTCAAAGCATTTTATACTTAGGGAGAAGGAGTAATAAAATGACAGCAGCTTTAAACGAATTAGTGATAATATCTCCCATGAAAGAAATTCCCAACGGGTATCTAAACATCATGGGGTATGTTGATAAATCCGAGGTTAACGGACCTGGTCGTCGAGCTGTGGTATGGATGCAGGGTTGTCCTCGCCACTGTTCCAGTTGTTTTAATCCCCAGTCTTGGAGTTTTGAAGTTAACAAGTTAGTTGCTATTGATGACCTAGCGGAAGATATCCTGAGAAATTCTGAAAATACAGGAGTTACTTTTTCGGGAGGAGAACCATTTCTGCAGGCCAAGTCCCTAGCGATTTTGGCAAGAAAACTCAAAGCTAGGGGTTTAAATGTAATGTCCTTCAGCGGTTTTACCCTCCAGGAATTACAATCGGAATCAGCACCCCCCGGTTCTCGGGAATTATTAGGAGAACTGGACATTTTAATTGACGGTCCGTTTGTAGATTCCTTAGCCATTAACTCCCCCACCTCCCCCGTATCCTCCCGGAACCAAAAAGTCTATGTGTTCAACCCAGAGTTTAATGATAAGATCACCTGGGCCAGCGATCAAATAGAAGTTCACATTCTGAAAGATGGAGCACGAATTGTGACCGGTTATCAAGGTTCCCTAGAACTGTTTAAGTGATAAAAAGTGGCATGTAGCTAACAGTCCTAAGAATCTGGTATGGTAGCTACAGAATCTACTTGTTGAGGCTATGCAAACCCTACCATCCCTTGAGACTGGTAATATTATCACCAGCCAACCCACCTTTGACACCACTATTAAACGTCGTAAAACCCGCCCTGTTAAGGTAGGAGATGTGACTATCGGTGGTGGTTACCCCGTGGTAGTACAGTCAATGATTAATGAAGACACCTTAGATATTGATGGCTCTGTCAGCGCTATTCGTCGTCTCCATGAAATTGGCTGCGAAATAGTTAGAGTAACTGTTCCCAGTATGGCCCATGCCAAAGCATTAGCGGAAATCAAACAAAAGTTACAACAAACTTACAGGGATGTTCCCATTGTAGCTGATGTCCACCACAACGGAATGAAAATTGCTTTGGAGGTAGCCCAACATATCGAGAAAGTTCGGATTAATCCTGGGTTATATGTATTTGAGAAACCGAACAGCAATCGCACTGAATATACAAAAACCGAGTTCGATGAAATAGGGGAGAAAATTCGTGAGACCCTAGCTCCACTAGTAGTGTCACTGCGAGACCAAGGTAAAGCCATGCGTATTGGAGTTAACCATGGTTCCCTAGCAGAAAGAATGTTATTTACCTATGGTGATACGCCCGAGGGTATGGTAGAATCAGCTTTAGAATTTATCCGTATTTGTGAATCTCTAAATTTTTACAACATTGTTATTTCCATGAAAGCATCGCGGGTTCCAGTGATGGTAGCTGCATACCGACTCATGGCTAAACGGATGGATGATTTGGGTATGGATTATCCCTTACATTTGGGTGTGACGGAAGCAGGAGATGGAGAATATGGCAGAATTAAATCCACTGCGGGGATTGCCACCTTGTTAGCAGATGGTATTGGTGATACCATTCGCGTGTCTTTAACAGAATCACCGGAAAAGGAGATTCCTGTTTGTTACAGCATTCTTCAAGCTCTTGGTTTGCGGAAAACAATGGTTGAGTACGTTGCTTGTCCTTCCTGTGGTAGGACTTTATTTAACCTAGAGGAGGTGTTACATAAAGTTCGGGAAGCAACGAAACATTTAACCGGGTTAGATATTGCTGTTATGGGTTGTATTGTCAACGGTCCGGGGGAAATGGCCGATGCGGACTATGGATATGTTGGTAAAAATCCTGGTTTTATCTCTTTGTATAGAGGTAGAGAGGAGATTAAAAAGGTTCCAGAGGACCAAGGGGTGGAAGAATTAATTAATTTAATTAAAGGTGATGGTCGTTGGGTAGATCCTTAGTTAACGCTCCCCCGACTTGTCGGGGGTTTATTTAACATAATGGATTTTGGATGGGTACACCCACAGGACGGGGAAAGCTTATGGGTGTGTGTAGCACCTTCTTTAAATATACACAGTGACGAACACTTTTAGTCAGGGGAGTGGTAAATCTATCTATCAGTTCTATCCTAGCTCCCAAAATATTGGCAGCGTGTTCTAAATTTTGATTTTCTTCCTGCGTCCAGGTTCCCCGATAAATGATTGCCAAACCGCCTTTTTTGATTAAGGGTAAAGTATATTCACTACATACGGGAGCACTAGCTACAGCGCGGATGACTGCTAAATCATATTTCTCCCTGTATGGGGTTTGCTGTCCAATTTCCTCCGCTCTTCCTAGAATTGTTGTTGCATTACTCAGGGTTAGTTTTTCTATAGCACTGTTGATAAAGTTAACTTTCTTGCGAGTAGAATCTAGTAGAGTTACCTGGTAATGAGGAAAAACTATCCCAATTGGTAGACCAGGAAATCCCGCACCGCTACCAATGTCAATTATTGACCCAGCTGCATTCAATTCTGGTAAAAAATGCTGCTGTGGTGCAACTCCTCTTAAAGAATCCCAAAGATGTTTTTCCCAGAATTCTTTGGGTTCGGTAATTCGAGTTAAGTTGATTTGACGATTAGCAAGTACAATCAAATCGTACAGCTTTTGCAGTTGATTCCCCTGTTCAATTGTGGGTTGCCAATTTAATGTTTCCTGCCAAATTTCTGCCATCTCCGGTAAAGTACCGCCACTTTCCCTATCCATACTTACCATAGTTACTTCGCTATTGACTCTAAACTGGGAGCAATAGGACTCAAAATACCATGGTGGAGATTCCAACAACAATCTGCTATTGGTAATAGGTCCCCCGCGTCATGGGTGACCACCAGTATTGTCCAGTTTTTCTTGAGTCTCTCTAGTAAAGTCACTAGTTGACGACGCATTGACCAATCCAGACCTGCTGTAGGTTCATCTAGTAGTAATAGGTTTGGTTGGCGAATCAACTGTACAGCCAGGGCTAAACGTCTTTGTTGTCCACCACTGAGAGCATTAGGCGATGTAGATAAGGGTAAACTCTCTAGTCCTACCTCCTTTAATGCATTCTTGACCCTCTCCAGTCCTAGTTCTGGATGACCCAAACGCAACTCTTCCAAAATTGTGCCCCCACAAAAGTGTCTTTCTGGAAATTGAAATACTATCCCCGCTAGTTGTTGCAGGTGTTCTGGGACTAGTTCTTGTTCCCTCCAAAATATACCACCACTAGTGGGTTCCGCAAGTCCTGATAAAATCTCTAATAGGGTACTTTTACCAGATCCACTTGGTCCAATTACTAGTCCTAGTTTTTGAGGTGGTAGTTCCAAATTAATAGCTTGGAGAATTGGAGTGGGACAAGCTGTGGGGTGATAAGTTAGATTTTGAAGATAGAGCATTTGATAAGATAGGTTCCAGGTAATTGAAATAAAGTTTCTCCGACTTTTCTGTATATTATTGAGTGTGTTTTGTTTCTCCTACGTACAAATAACTTGAGTTTAAGTGCTGTAACTACTTTGTAAATTATGATATCCAAAGGTTTTTTAATTGCTTTCCTCACTCCCACCAGAAATTTATCCTTTGTTCGGGTGGTTTCTATGGCTACCCTAGCTCTTGGTTTGAGCATTAATACAGCCTTTGCAGGAGACCCATTCCGTGTTAATCAACCTCATAAAATTGGCGATCGCACTGAAGCGGCTTTTAGAGCAATTTTTGAACAGGGGAATTATGGAGCAGGTGAAGATCATCTGAAAAAAGCCATGGTCGAGGAACCGGGGGAACCCTTGGTTTATGCTTTAAAAGCGTCCCTGTCCTATGTTAATCAAGATTGGGTTGCTTTGGAGAAGTATAGTCGAAAAACTTTAGAAACTGGTGAAAAGTTGACTGCGACTAATCCCTTGCGTGGTAATTTATACACTGGAGTGGGCAACTTTCTAATTGGAGCGACAACTCTCACTCGTCAAGGGGTTTGGAAGGGTGCTTCTCAGGCCTTTTTACAGTTAAAAAAGGTCTATGAATATTTAGACCAGGCAGAGGCTATTGATGCTAATGATCCTGAGTTAAATTTAATTAGGGGGTATATGAACTTGATGTTGGCGGTAAACTTACCCTTTACTAGTCCAGAACAGGCAATTGAACAATGGCAACAAAATGCCGCACCTCGTTACTTGGTAGATAGAGGTATTGCTTTAGCATATCGAGATTTACAACAATACCAGGAAGCCCTAGAATATGTCAATCGAGCTTTAAATAGCACTAGTGACAATCCAGAAATTTATTATCTCAAAGCTCAAATTCTTCATGAGCAAGCCAAAAGAGAACAAGACCAGAATTTGATTCAACAGGCGATCGCCAATTTTGATTTAGCCCTAGCCAAGAAATCCCAAATTCCTTCTAGTTTAGTCAAACAAATTGAGTATGAGCGTAGCCAGGCTCAAGCTAGACTTAAAAGCAATTAGAGATTAAAGAAACTACTGAAGAAACCACTAAAATGCACATTCAATTTCGAGAATTTAACCCCTTTGATGTCTGGATTTGGTTTAAGTTTGGGACAATTCCCTCCCCGCAGGAAAAACAATATGTGGAAGAGGTTTTTAACTCCTGGTTTTATTTAGGGAAACTAGGAGGATTTAACGCCGAGAACTTGCAAATACAAGAAACTGGTGTAGACCTAAACTACATAGATTATGATAGGGAAGGTTATAGTCGTTCCATGGTAGCTCTCATGCACAACATGGGGGAATTTGAATATGAGGGAGAATGGGGAAGATGCTGGTTCGACCTAGGCACAAGCGATGCGATCGCATTAGACATTCTTTTGAATGCACTGTTGCAGTTAAATGAAGAGTATATTGTGATAGAAATCCTATATATTGGGGGAGAAAACGAAGATTGGCCAGTAGAGAATGAGGAGATGCGTGCTTACTCAATTTACGAGAACTAAAAGAAAGATGAACAAACCAGGTGAGATTCGTGTTATAGTTCTAGCCCTAATCAGAGATGGGGAAAGAATATTTGTTTCCGAGGGATATGATCCAACCAAGCAATCAACATTTTATCGAGCTTTAGGTGGAGGGATAGAATTCGGGGAAAGCAGTCGAATGGCATTAGCGAGAGAATTTCAAGAAGAAATTCAAGCCGAACTAACCAATATTAGCTATTTAGGTTGTATAGAAAACCTATTTATTTTTGATGGTAACCAGGGACATGAAATCATTCAACTTTACCAATGTGACTTTGCTGACCCCAGATTTTATCAAATAGAAAGTCTCACCTTTTCAGAAACACCCCAGAAAAAACATCGCGCCCTCTGGGTAGAAATTAGTAAATTTAAATCAGGAGAACTCAGATTAGTGCCAGAAATATTTTTTGACTACCTGTAATTGCCATCTTCTCCTGAATCTCCAACTTGATATAGTAGAGTTTTATCATTGTGTCAAACTTATTCAAGACCAAGCCCAAACATACTCGAATTCAACGTCAGTTACTCATACTAATGTTAATCATTTTTGGCGGGAGTGTAGTCCTAGGATTTATAATGGGTCTACTCACCGGTATTCAACCCGTGACCTAACCAGCTGGAAATCGATAATATTACCTAATTTAATGAGTTCCAGGAGCATACATTTTGTTTATGAGATAGAATCTCTATAGGAGTATGTTGCTGGTAGAATGTAAAGGCTACACTAAGTAGCTCACCTGTCAAAACTCATCAGTCAACAATTAACACTTAATATTTGATAACTTGCCATGCTAAAACTATTGTTGGGCGATCCCAACGCTCGTAAACTAAAAAAGTACCAACACTACATTACAGAAATTAATCTCTTAGAAGAAGATGTTAAATTACTCTCTGATGATGAGTTAAGGGGGAAGACTGCTGAGTTTAAACAAAGATTAAACAAAGGTGAAAGCTTAGATGAGATTCTAGCAGAAGCTTTTGCAGTAGTAAGAGAAGCTTCTTCCAGAGTATTAGGGTTAAGACATTTTGATGTTCAGCTGGTAGGGGGAGTAATTCTCCACACAGGACAAATAGCAGAAATGAAAACCGGTGAAGGTAAAACCCTAGTAGCTACCTTACCCAGTTATTTAAATGCTTTAAGTAATAAAGGTGTTCATGTTGTTACTGTAAATGATTATCTAGCTCGACGAGATGCGGAATGGATGGGTCAGATACACCGCTTCTTGGGAATGAGTGTGGGACTGATTCAGTCCACCATGGTTCCCATAGAAAGGAAAAAAAATTACGACTGTGACATTACTTATGTAACCAACAGTGAAGTAGGTTTTGACTACCTGCGAGATAATATGGCCACATCCATGGAAGAAGTGGTACAACGTCCGTTTAATTATTGTGTAATCGACGAAGTAGATTCCATTCTGATTGATGAAGCGCGAACTCCCCTAATTATTTCTGGACAAGTAGAAAGACCAACAGAAAAATACTTACAAGCAGCAGAAATTGCATTTACCCTTAAAAAAGACGAGCACTACGAAGTTGATGAAAAAGCGCGGAACGTTCTTTTAACAGACGATGGTTTTGCTGAAGCCGAGAATCTTTTAGGCGTAACCGATTTATTTGATCCAGAAAATCCCTGGGCCCATTTTGTCTTTAATGCCATTAAAGCGAAAGAACTATTCCTCAAAGACGTGAATTATATCGTGCGCAATGGGGAAGTGGTAATTGTGGACGAATTTACTGGTCGGGTACTACCAGGAAGAAGATGGAGCGATGGTTTGCACCAAGCTATAGAAGCCAAAGAAAGAGTGGAAATCCAACCCGAAACCCAAACTTTGGCAACCATTACCTATCAGAACCTATTTTTGCTTTATCCGAAATTAGCTGGAATGACAGGAACAGCCAAAACGGAAGAAGCGGAATTTGAAAAGATTTATAAATTAGAAGTAAGTGTTATTCCCACCCACCGCACCAGAAAACGTCAAGACCTATCCGACATGGTGTTTAAAACAGAATCGGGTAAATGGGGAGCCATTGCACGGGAATGTGAAGAAATGCACAAAGGTGGCAGACCGGTACTAGTAGGAACCACTAGTGTGGAAAAATCCGAACTGTTGAGCAGATTACTGCAAGAAAAGGGTATTCCTCACGAATTACTCAATGCTAGACCGGAAAACGTAGAACGGGAAGCGGAAATTGTTGCCCAAGCTGGACGCAGGGGTGCAGTAACCATAGCTACTAATATGGCGGGACGAGGCACGGATATTATTTTAGGCGGTAACTCCGAATATATGGCTCGGTTGAAGTTACGGGAATATTTTATGCCTAGGATTGTGAGACCAGAAGATGATCAATTCACCATTCAAAGAGCTTCAGGACTTCCTAGTGGAAATGGTAGTAATGGTAGTGGTCAGGGTTTTGTTCCCGGCAAAAAACTCAAAACTTGGCGCGTATCTGGGGGGATTTTTCCCACTGAGTTATCCCAGGTAACTGAAAAACTATTAAAGGAAGCGGTTGAGGTAGCAGTTAATGCCTATGGTAGTCGCACCTTATCGGAATTAGAAGCAGAAGATAAAGTAGCTATAGCTGCTGAAAAAGCACCTACGGATGATGCAGTAGTGCAAAAGTTAAGAGATGCTTACCAGACTATTAAACAAGAATATGAAAAATTTACTGACGCTGAACATGTAGAAGTAGTAAACAATGGTGGACTCCATGTCATAGGTACAGAAAGGCATGAATCACGGCGGATTGATAACCAATTAAGAGGAAGATCGGGTAGACAAGGTGACCCGGGGACAACCAGATTTTTCCTCAGTCTGGAAGATAATTTACTGAGAATATTTGGTGGAGATCGGGTAGCTGGGTTAATGAATGCGTTCCAAGTGGAGGAAGATATGCCCATTGAATCGGGTTTATTAACTCGCAGTTTGGAAGGTGCTCAGAAAAAGGTAGAAACTTATTACTATGACATTCGTAAGCAAGTGTTTGAATATGACGAAGTCATGAATAATCAACGTCGTGCTATTTATGCTGAACGTAGACGAGTTCTAGAAGGAGAAGATTTAAAAGAACAGGTGATCAAATATGCAGAAAAGACCATGGATGACATCGTGGACTATTATATCAACCCAGAATTACCCTCAGAAGAATGGGATTTAGAAAAGTTAGTGGGCAAAGTCAAGGAGTTTGTTTACTTACTAGCAGATATGCAACCTGCTCAGCTAGAGGATATGGGAGTTGGGGAAATTAAGGCCTTCCTTCATGAACAATCGCGTATTGCCTATGATATGAAAGAAGCGGAAATAGACCAAATTCAACCTGGTCTGATGCGACAAGCAGAAAGATTTTTCATCTTACAACGTATAGATACCTTGTGGCGGGAACATTTACAGCAGATGGATGCCCTACGGGAATCTGTAGGGTTGCGTGGTTATGGACAAAAAGATCCACTTATTGAGTACAAGAGCGAGGGATACGAGTTGTTCTTAGACATGATGGTGAATATTCGCAGGGATGTGGTTTACTCCCTGTTTATGTTCCAACCCCAGCAACAACCCGCAGTCCAAACCTCTGAAATAGTCTAACCGTTCCTTGTCCCCCTTTCCCTCATCCCACTTAGTAAGTGTTTAAATTAATACCAGCTTCCTTGGCCATAGCTTCCAAACCTTTGGTATCAAGAGTTTTAATTGCTTTGGTAGAAAGTTTCAACTTTACCCAACGGTTACCAGCGGGCCACCAAACCCTCTTAGTTTGCAAATTAGGTTGCTGTAAACGTCTGGTACGACGGTGAGAGTGGGAAACGGACATGGCATTATTAGCCTTTTTACCTGTGAGTTCGCAACGACGAGACATTCAAAACCTCCAAACTTTATGAATTTAGACACAGTTCACCCATTATAAACCATCAAATTCAAATTATAGTTTCCCCATGGCCGAAGAATTTATTATTCCTCAAGCACCCGCTAACTTTAAGTCTGGATTTATCGGCATTATTGGTCGTCCTAATGTGGGTAAGTCAACCTTAATGAACCAGTTAATAGGACAAAAAATAGCTATCACATCACCAGTAGCGCAAACTACTAGAAATCGCTTGAGGGGAATTTTAACTAGGGAGAAAGCCCAGTTGATTTTTGTTGATACCCCCGGGATTCATAAACCCCATCATCCCTTGGGAGAGGTGCTAGTACAAAATGCTAAAATCGCCATTACATCGGTGGATGTGGTGTTGTTTGTGGTAGATGGCACAGCAGTCTGTGGAGGAGGCGATCGCTTTATTGCTGACTTATTAACCAAATGTGAAATCCCAGTTATTATGGGTATTAATAAAATAGATCAACAACCAGCAGAAGCTGAGAAAATAGATGAAAGTTATAGGGAATTAGCTCAAGAGAACCAATGGCAAATTGTTAAATTTTCAGCCTTAGAGAACCAAGGAATATTAGAATTAGAAGACTTATTAATTGAACAACTAGAAACCGGTCCATTATATTATCCACCAGATTTAGTCACCGATCAACCAGAAAGATTTATTATGGGGGAATTAATCCGGGAACAGATTTTATTATTAACCCGAGAAGAAGTTCCTCACTCAGTGGCGATCGCCATTGATTTAGTGGAAGAGAACCCAACAATTACCCGTGTTGTGGCCACAATTAATGTAGAAAGGGACTCCCAAAAAGGGATATTAATTGGTAAAGGGGGGACAATGTTAAAATCAATTGGTACTGTGGCCCGTCAACAGATTCAAAAATTGATTGCTGGTAAAGTTCATTTGGAATTATTTGTCAAAGTCCAACCAAAGTGGCGACATTCGCGGTTAAGGTTAGCAGAACTAGGATATAGGGTGGAAGAGTAGGGAGGGTTAATTCCCCAGTAACCCATAACAGAAAGCCATAAAAAATAAGAATGTAGTTGGGAGTTGAACAAATGTGGCAACGAATGATCAATGCTTTGACCAAGTGGTTGACCAAAATTAAAAACTTGCTTTTTAAAAACAAACCGCCTGCAGAAAAAAAAGAACGTCCAAAAGTTAGTGAATATACTGCCACCAAAGGCCCAGAAAGTAGTTCAGAACCTCCATCCTCAAAGCCTCCCAATAAAAAGAAGGTAAGAGATCCATTTGCCAATGCTCGTGGCCAAAATATTCTTTTTACCAAGGGAGTTTTATTTGAGGATCCCCAACCTGAAATAAATTCCTTGCAAAAAAAAGTCCTAGAAATCTTATTTTCTGTATTTAATTTATCAATAAAAGAGGATGATATTTATGTAGCTTACTTTCCCTCTCGTTTACTTTATTATATTGAGAAACAAGATTCTTTTTCAGCCTTCCGGCGATTTCTCAATGATATTGGCAGAACACCTGATGAAGTTTTTAAAAACCCTAAAATAGCCACCTTTACTAAAGAGATCATACTAGGTCTCTATGAAGCTGATATTAACTGTTGGGATACTGGAATTAGTACCGAGCCTTTATATCAACATTTAAGAGAAACTGCTGCAAATGTTGATTATAATTTGGAGAGTTTTATCAACCTGCTAAGTCGAATAGAGAAATTGGCAATTTTGATTCACCAACTACAAAGAATTGCCGGGCAAATTCCTTTCGACTCATTTAGAAAGTTTTCTCAAACAGTCAACTCAAGTTTAAAATCTTGGCATACTTTGTCAGACACAACTTTCGATCAATGGACAAATTCACTCAATGACTACAAATCACAATTTAGGGACTATCAGTATTTTTCTGAAGTAATTGACCAAAACTGCTTTAGACTCAGAAGTACTATGGCTGTAATACCACAAGAGATAATCAATGTCATTGAGAATTTATTAGAAGAAGTAGAACAACTTAAACAGAAACTGAAAATTGGATCAATTTCCATAAACGAAGGACTAGGTGAACTGGGAACCTTAGCGAGTGAAATCAAGGGGTTTGTTGATGAAGTTTTGCATCGTAACCAAGAAACTAACAGTTCAAGAAAAGAGGATTTTGCATATACAAGCAACACATTATCTCTTGATCAAGCATTCAGGTTACTAAATTTAACTCGTGAAACAATATCAATGAAATTACTCAAAACAGCACGCAACAAATGTGCAAGAGACCATCACCCTGACATGGGTGGGGATGTAAACATGATGAAAAGAATTAATGAAGCTTACGAAATATTAAAAGATTACCTAGAAAATCGACATACTTAAGCCCAATCTACGAAAATCTATTGCTGTTGATTGTTGATAACCCTACCTTTCATTGTGGTAGTCAGATTGCTCAGTATTTATCCCACATTTCGCACCCTAAGCTGTGACAGATCAAAGAGGATCCCAAAATAGTACATAATAACTAAAATTAATTCAGAGATAAGTTGGTTAGAACAGAATCTATCGCTGGTGTTTATGCCATAAAGCAGAATGAAGCGATCGCCTGTTCGTAAATTTAATTGCTCCGTTACTCTTGAAACCATAGGTTCTATTTTTATTATTTTTATACTATCGTTTTCTATGTTAAGTTTGCCCTACCGTTCGTGCTAAGCGGGTCAGTGGAATTAAATATAAGATTAACGTAGGTTGGGTTGAGGAGTGCGAAACCCAACACCCCCATGGGTCTCGTTACTCGACCTATCCTACAAGTAATTGTGCCTCCCTACTTAAACCGAACAAATATCTATGATACCTGTTTCTTTCATCCGGTCTGTCGCTATTTAGAAACATATGATCAAAGTGATTTTTATACTGCAATAAACTGATCATAAAAACTTCTCTTGATCCTACAAAGATTCTCTTCCAAATCAATAAATGATCTCTTATCTTCGTCTGATTTCAGTAAATTCTTCAAAATTAACCCTATCTTTCCTGAGTGAGTACAAGAGCTTAATGATGCCCTAACCAAAGTTACTCTGTGGTCATGGCAAAAATGTGGATAGTAGAATCGAGATTTATTCTCAGCATTGGTTCCCAAGATTGATGCAATTCTACTCCATAATTCACCATATTCAACTGAGACTAAGACCTCACCCCAAAAACGCAATATAGTTAAAATTTTGTGATCGGATTCAGAAGCTACTGCATCTGCAATAAGTTCTTTAGTTGATTTAATTATTTCGGAAGTTGTTTGTGTAGGGATAGATTTTAGAATATTAGATTTCTTAGCTCCAAGAGCCAGCAAATCATGCATCAAATCCTCTCTATGTGATGGAACATTTCCATTGATTCCAGGATATTCTTCTCTTACAATTTGCCTTGCAATTTTTATTGCTGTTTTGTCAGTTAGCCCATCAATAGAAATATCATAACAGCTTGTTATTTCGTATGACAAGAATCTCCTTTGAATGAGGATATTCAAAAAATCATCGAGTGGAATATTTTCAATGTTTTGAAAAATGTCATGTCCCTTGAATTTTAAAATTAATTCGTCCTCAAATCTGTCTAGTTCTGAAAAATCGATCATAAAGTCTCCAAATTAATTGTTAAATTTAATAATGGTGTTCCTCAATCATGGGATGATTTAAACAAATTTTCAACGGGTTTTCGATAGTTTCAAATACCAATTGATCCCATAAATATGCAGCGGCGATATTTTTTCAAACATTCATAAATGCGAAAAATTGTTCTGGCTACTGTATTGTAAATTCTTTTGCCATACGTTCTAACTCAGTTGTCCATTCATTGATATCACGAAATTCTTTCCCGATTCCCCATATTGTATCGATTTCTTTTCCTACCGATTGACCCAGTAGGGAATTTTGAGAAGTAACTTTCATCTGTGGTGACCTAATTGCAAGTTTCTCATGCATAAAGAAGCTTACGAAATAATGCTTGTCAGTACCGTACACAGAAATTGATGGTAAGGAGTTAAAAACCCTAATCTTGAGACCATCTCTGTTTTCAGGCCTAATTTTATTATGAATTCCCCTAAGATCATTTAAGCAATTCAATATCGACGTTTTAACTCCATCTGTTGTATCCCCTAAAGCTTCCGATCTAAGTGCTGAAATACCTGAATTTGGGTATAAAATCATAATTCTTGTCTTGCATCCATTGTTAATTGCAGTTATTAGTGATCCTGACAAGTCACTAAGATTTGGAATCCATGTATTCATTATCACTATATTTCTTGACTCACTAAATTCCCTTTCTAAATCTTGAATATACAAATGATTCAGAACACACTTAACTCCTCCATAGCGTTCATTCTCAAGTGAAAGAGCAATCTCATTTATGTCTAAAGGTGATAATGTTTCTTGAATTCCAGATAATGTGTCTTGAATTTTAGAGATTTGGGGAATCTCTATATTATTATTGGGGTTGATCAACTTCTTAACAACCGCTTCTGCAATTACTTCTGAGAGAGTTTCGTTATTAACTTGAGTGGTAATGGAGTGAATACGACGATATGTCATGTATGACAAGACAAACAAAAATGGAACACTTATTAAGTTGGTAATTAGTGATTTGCATAATTCCAATATTTGTATGCTTGGCTTTTCATTCTGCTGTAGTAAACCATCTAAATAAATATATAAAATAACTAAACCGACAATTCCTAAAACAGATCCAAAAAATACAAGCTTTTCAAGCTCTTCAAGAAGTTGCTTCTCTCTATCTCTTTTTGTTAATGATCTTTTTGGTGGTTGCATGATGACAACAAAAATAAACACTTGTTATTATCGTATCACAAAAGATGTTCGAGTAAATTGAATCTGCTCTAGGTCAGGAGCAGTCAATGCTACAGGAGCTACTTCACCAGTAACCATCTGGTGCTATGATGTTGTAAGTGTACTCGTCTTGTCCGAACTTGTGACAATATTTTTGAAACTCGCTTTCAGTTATTTCTCTTACTAAGAAAGAAGTTACCAAGTGCGATCGCCCTAACTAGAAGTGACGGTATGAATTATCAAGCACTGTCATTCCTCCCCATACAATAGAACCCACATTCCGCACCCTAAGCTGTGACAGATCAAAGAGGATCTGAAAGTAGTACATAGTAACTAAAATTGATTCAGGGATTAAAGGGCTTAATGAGAATAAGTAGTATTAATAGGGACATGGTGTGACAAAGTAAAGTTTCGTAACAAAAAAGGTTCTTGCGCGTGTTTTATGGAGAATTAATAGAAAAGTGCCAGTGTTGTAAATCACGGTCAAAAAGCGCTTTTGGTGAGGAGATCTGCTGCGCACCAATTTTTTTCAATGGTGGGGGTTGACTATTGACCCTTGGACGTGATACCCTAATAATGGAAATCTGTGCATTTTTTTTACAACTGCTCACACTCCATTATACTTAACCCTCATAATACCACATTTTTATCCCCTCGGCCACAAAAAAACTTATCTCATCCCCCCATAAATATAATTTTTTCTTATTATTTATTCCTATATATATATACATGAATGTAGATAGATAAGATTAAGCGCCTTTTGTAGGTTAGGTTGACATCGAGAAACCCAACGTCAATCATTTAAACAAAAAGAGCTATCTCGCGAGTGCTTCGCAATCGCATTCCTTTTACTCTAACTGACTGAGTGCCAGATTCTTGATTTTCATTTATGCTTGACAAGTCGAAAAACTTTATAAAAATTGTTAATTATTTTCTATAAACTACTTGCATGTCTATTCAAATAGTTTTATAATTAGGAAAAAGTAAGGTGATCTCTATTTCTTGGCGGAAACCTCTGATCACCTTACACCCCAACATTGAGGCAAATAAATTATGGCACACACCACAAACTTTATCAGCAATATTGATGACACTAGAGTGGTTGACCCTAGGGTAGTTCCACAAGCTAGTCACCGGGAACCGCTAAAACACCTATTGATTGGCTCGAAAAAGGCAGTTATTAGTACGATTCACTATCTACACGTGCTTGGTTATGCCAATGCAACTGATTGGAGTGATCTCACGCCAACTGGTAACCCTGGGGAGGTTATGAGTATCCTGGTAAGACATATTGTGATTAATTAGTTTCCTCGCTAACTCGTGGGTCTTCCCATGAGTTACAATGCTACAAAAATCTATTGCTACGTGGGTGATTGTTGATAACGCTACCTTTCATCGTGGTGGTCAGATTGCTCAATATTTATAAAGTCTAGTTTATACTGGTTACTTCTTGATGAAACTGTCTTAACAAATCTTAACATACTTTACTTCTTAACAGGTGTTCAAATTGATTAGAATAAAAAGAGACATATTATCTGCTACTACTTAAAATGTCTCAAGATCCTTTTAAAAGTTCTCTGGATCACATCAAGACTAGAGATAAACAGTCACTTACACGGGAACCGAGAACCTATGACCAGCTAATTGCAAAATATGCCAAACCCATACGGATTATGGGTTTGGTAGATGCAACAGGTTCCATGAAACCCGTGTGGGATAAAACCCTGGAGAGTATTCAAGAATTAATCCGTCGAATCTTAGAAGCGGGAAGGATGGAGCTATCTTGGGTTGCTTATCGAGATTACTGTGATCATCACAGAATTATTGAGCAGAGTGATTGGAGTAGCTCAGTGGAATACTTCAAAACCTTCATGGACAAAATTAGTTGTAATGGTGGTGGAGATTTCCCAGAAGCAGTGGAAAAAGCATTAGAAGTTGCTATTGAAGAATTTGATGTTTCTAGAGTTATTCTTATTGGGGATGCACCTCCTCATGAGGATAAAGATTATCGAGGTCAAGCAATTGAACTAGGAAAACTAAATAGACCCGTGTTCAGCTTTGTAGTTGGCAATCATCCCGATACACAAAGAACCTTTGGGGAGATTTCCCAGCTTTCTAGTGGGGTTTGTTTTAATCTAGAAAACCACGAAGATATTGTGGACTTAATTGCAGTTACCGTGATAGATCAAATTGGGGGACAAAAATCCTTAGGTAAGTACCTAAATTCCTATGGATCCAGTTTATCTCCCAGCGTGAAAAAATTTATTCAGCAGCTTCCTCCTAGCAAAAATTAGAAATTAACTGAAACTTCAATTATGACCTCAACTATGACTTCAATGAGAAACTTTAAAATCTGGTATTTGGGCGGAATAGTTTTGTCAATAGTGTTGACATTCATTGCCCATTTTAATCAGAACAATGAGCTGAGTCCATTAATACTTGTATTTGGTGTTGGACATGTTTTCATCTTGGCTATTATGGGGTTTAGAATTCAAAAGTCCAAGGATAGAGCTGCAGCTGGTTTAAGAGTGCAAACATCTGGTTATCTTCATACCCTGATAGGATTTAGTGCTGCTTTATTTCAACTAGATCCTGAGAATTTATTAGAAACAATTGTGGTTCCTTTAAGTTATGCTCTATTTACCAGTATTGTTGGTTGGTGTTTGGGTGGAGAATTGGTAAATGAATTCCATGAACAATCAGGAGATCCTATTACTAATGAGTCCGAAAAGCTTGCTCAAGAATTTAGAAATTTTGCAGATTCTTTGACTGTAATTCACAGAAGATATGCCCAAGAAATAAGCAATGCTTCTGAATCTTTTCAAGATCATCTACAAAGGGTAGCAGTAGCTTATGAAAGAATGCTGGATACCTATGAACTTCAACTTAATAGATTGAATAAAAAACACTCAGAATTATCCGAGCAACTAGAAACTTCTCAACAGAAATTCATTGATACTCAGAGTAGATACTATCAAAAACACTCAGAATTATCCGAGCAACTAGAAACTTCTCAACAAAGGTTTATCGATAATCAGAATAGGTACTATCTGCAAATGGAGAATGCTATTGAAGCTCAACTTAGTAGATTGATTGCAAAACACTCGGAATTATATAATCAACTAGATAATCAATTAGAAACTTCTCAACAAAGGTTTGTCGATAGCCAAAATAGATGCTATGTTCAAATGGAAGGTGCCATTAATTATTTTACTAGTATCTTATCCGGAGAAAAAATATCTTATTTCGCTAGCAGTTTTGCATCCCTAAATGAACAGACAAATTTCGCATCCCAAAGTATGGAAAAAGTGGCAATCTCATCTAAAAATGTGTCTAGATACTTGGATAATAGCAAAGTTTTAATCGAGGAACTGGAAAATTTACTTAATTTAATTAGCTCTTACCGGAGGACAAGTTAGTGCAAATCAAAAGTAATATGGAACAAGCGGAGATTTTTGTCTTCATTGCTTCCTTTTTCTTGATCGCTCTTGGATTTACAGAATCTAACAAACCACAGCAGGAAGCTAAACCTCATGATAAACCACCAATCATTGAACTTTATGAAACTTCCGAGTATAAATTTGATTCCGGTCGTGCTGAATTAAAGCCAGATTTCAAGAAGTATATTCGCAGGGAACTGAGACCAGAAATTTTGAGAATCACGAAAGAATATCCCATTGATGTAATTGAAGTAATTGGTCATACTGATGGACAACCAATTAGTGGTATTAACTCACCAACAGAAAATAACTACAGCAATTTAGATTATAGTTTGGAAAAAGTTAATCTTGGCAAATTACCTGTTGCTCAATTACGTCCCGGTTCTAATACTGACTTAGGAATTATGAGAGCTTTGGCTGTTGTTCAAGAACTGAAAAAATCCGGAGGAGAAATTGCTAAACTCAAGTTTAGAACCTACTCTGCAGGACAATTATTATTAGAAAATGGGTTGCCAGCTGACATAGATAAAAGGGGTAATTCCAAAAGAAGAAGAATTGAAATCCGTTTCACAAAGTTGGGTAAAACTGAAAAAGTTCAGTAATGAAGGCAAAATCGTTAATGTAGTTAATACAAGAGCAGGTTTTAAACCTGCTCCTATTTCTAAACTGGAACTAACTGCTTTTTAAAAAAAGCTTGCAAAATATCATCAGCAATTTGTTGACTAGTTAAACCTAAAGTAACCTTAGACTCCTCCGGAGTAGCATGATCAACTAATTCATCGGGTATACCAATTCTCTTCACTGGTACAACCACATTAGCATCCAGCAAAGCTTCAGCTACTGCAGACCCAAAACCACCCATTAAACAACCTTCCTCCAAGGTAACGACCCGACCAATTTTTCCAGCTAGGGGTACAATTAAATCTATATCCAAAGGCTTGACAAATCGCGCATTAATCACACTAGCTTCAATACCATGTTCCCTGAGAATTTGGGCAACTTGCATTCCCGAATTAACCATGGTACCGTATCCCACAATTAACAGGTCATCCCCCTGACGGAGAATTTCTCCCTTGCCAATTTCTAAAGGTTCCCAACCCTCTTCCATTAGGGGAACACCATAACCATTACCTCGGGGAAAACGCATAGCAATAGGTCCACTTGTATATTCCACACCAGTAACCACCATTCTTTGTAGTTCCGCTTCATCCTTGGGGGCCATTAACACCATATTGGGAATACAGCGAAGATAAGCAATATCATACATACCTTGGTGGGTGGGACCATCAGCTCCTACAATACCTGCCCTATCTAAACAGAAAAAGACGGGTAAGTTTTGAATACAGACATCATGGATAATTTGATCGTAAGCACGTTGTAGAAACGTTGAATAAATAGCTGCTACAGGACGCATACCTTCACAAGCCAAACCAGCAGCTAGAGTAACAGCATGTTGTTCCGCAATACCCACATCAATATATTGGTGAGGCAATTTAGCTTGTAGTTTATCTAGACCAGTACCCGTAGCCATTGCAGCTGTAATGCCAACAATTTTTGGGTTTTGTTCAGCTAATTTCACCAAGGTATGGGAAAAGACCTTGGAATACGCAGGGGGTTTAGGCTTATTGGAAGGAATTGCTTTACCAGTAGCTAAATTGAAGGGATTTTGGGCATGATAACCCACCTGGTCTTTTTCAGCTACTTCATATCCCTTACCCTTAACAGTCGCAACATGAACTAAAACTGGACCAGGTATTTGATGTGCTTGTTGGAAGGTAGTAATCAGCTCCTCTAAATTGTGACCATCCACCGGACCCATGTAGGTAAAGCCCAGCTCTTCAAATACTGCACCCACCTTAGACATAGCCAATCGCTTCATTCCTTCCGTTACACGTTCTAATTCATCACCAACAAAAGGAATATTCTTGAGTTGTTCTTCAATATTGTCAGCAATAAACTGTACTGGGGGACTCAGACGCATTTTGTTTAGATAACGAGGTATGGCGCCCACATTGGGAGAAATAGACATTTCATTGTCATTAAGAACCACTAATAAATTAGTCTTAGGTAGGTGTCCAGCATGATTAATAGCCTCCAGAGCCATACCCCCAGTTAAAGCACCATCACCAATTACCGCAGCTACCTTGAACTTCTCCCCCTTCATATCCCTAGCCAAAGCCATACCCAGAGCAGCAGAAATACTGGTGGAAGCGTGTCCCGCACCAAAATGGTCAAATTGGCTCTCACAACGCTTGAGATAACCAGCAACCCCGTCCTTTTGTCTGAGGGTATGGAAATCATGGTAGCGCCCTGTGATTAACTTATGGGGATAAGCTTGATGTCCCACATCCCAAATTACCTTATCCCGATCTAAATCTAGTGTCTGATAGAGTCCCAAAGTTAACTCCACAACCCCTAACCCGGGACCTAAGTGTCCACCACTTGCAGCCACAGTTTGTAAGTGTTTATCCCTAATTTGTTTAGCTATTTCCTGTAATTGGCGAATAGATAACCCGTGTAACTGGTTTGGATGGGTGATTTCACTCAGAAGCATATTATGAGCTTTTCCTCTCTACTTATTGGCATTAATTGATTTTCCTACTTGATGTAGGCACAAAAACGCTGTCTTATAACTATAACTTTGGTTAGCTATCAACGGAGGGGGTAAATGGAGGTTGATAAATAAAATGACCATATTTTGTAGTATATTCGGTTTGTGAGAGCATTTTTGATGTGGTGAAATTTTTGGGAGTTTAGCAATGTCCGTATCAGCAGACCCAGTTAAGTTGATGAAGCAAGAAGTCGGTAAAGCCGCCGCATCCCTGGTAAAATCGGGTTCTATTGTCGGCTTAGGTACGGGATCAACTACTGCTTACACTATTCAGTTTTTGGGCGATCGCCTGAAATCCGGTGAGCTTAAGGATATTGTTGGTATCCCCACTTCCTTCCAGTCGGAAGTTTTGGCAAAACACTATGGAGTTCCTCTGACCACTTTAGACGCTGTTGACCATATTGACATCGCTATTGATGGTGCTGATGAGGTTGATCCTAATAAAAACTTAATTAAGGGTGGTGGTGCAGCACACACGCGGGAAAAGGTAGTAGACTATTTAGCGGGTCAATTTATTGTTGTGGTTGACAGTGGTAAGTTAGTGGACCATTTAGGTTCTACCTTTGCTGTGCCCGTGGAAGTGATACCTATGGCTATCACCCCTGTGATTAACGCTATTAAGAAACTGGGGGGAAATCCGGAATTACGCATGGGTGTGAAAAAGGCCGGTCCTGTCATCACAGATCAAGGTAATATGGTAGTTGATGTAAGATTTGACACCATTGAAGATCCAGTAAATTTGGAAAAAACCCTGAATAATATCCCTGGTGTTCTGGAAAATGGGATCTTTGTCAACTGTGTGGATTTGGTATTAATTGGCGAAGTAATTGATGGTAAGCCCTCCGTCCGACAAATGTAAATGGGGGTTAGGAAATGGGGAAATTAACCAATTTAGGAGAGTAAATAATGACATTATCCCTTTATGATCAAGATATTTTACTCTGGGTTGAGGATACGGTTGCTAAACTCAAAGCTGGGAATTTTCACGACTTAGACATTGTCAATCTAATTCAGGAAGTAGAAGCTTTGGGAAGTTCACAAAAAAGAGAATTATTAAGTCGTTTAATTGTCTTAATAGAGCACCTGCTTAAACGACTATATGTTAACTCTCCCTATGATTATCATGGTTGGGAGCGGACAATTAGAACTCAAAGAACAGAGTTAGATATATTAATTAGTCAAGTACCAAGTCTTAAGTCCTTATGGAATGAGAGCTTTCAGGAAGCTTGGCGACGTGCCCTGAAAAATGTAACCAATGAGTATAAATCCGTCAATTTTCCCAGCCAATGGAATTATTCATGGGACTTAGCAACATTTCTAAACTCTAATTTCTGGGAGTAAATTTAGTAAATCGTTTCAGGTTATAAATCTCAACTTATGCTATATAGAAGATTCGGTCGCACCAATTTACAAATGCCAGTATTTTCCTGTGGGGGGATGCGTTATCAGTTTAAGTGGCAAGATGTTCCTCTCCAGGAAATACCTGTGGATAGTCAACAGAATTTAGCCAATATTATTTATCGAGCTGTTGATTTGGGCATCAATCACCTAGAAACTGCCCGATTTTATGGCACTTCTGAAATGCAATTGGGGCAAGTTTTACCCAATTTGGACAGAGAAAAGTTAATAGTCCAAACCAAAGTAACTCCCTGTTCCGATCCCCAAGAATTTCGCCAAATCTTTGACAAATCCCTGGCCTATCTAGAGTTAGACTATGTTGATTTATTGGGGTTGCATGGAATCAACAACCAAGAACTTTTAGACTATAGCATTGGTGGTTGCTTACAGGTAGCTAAAGAATTACAAGCTCAAGGTAAAGTGAGATTTATTGGGTTTTCTACCCACGCACCTCTGGAAATAATTTTACAAGCAGTTAACAGTAATGAATTCGACTATATCAATCTCCATTGGTACTATATAAATCAATGGAATTGGCCGGCCATAGAAGCTGCTAATAGGTTAGATATGGGTGTGTTTATTATCAGCCCTGCTAATAAAGGAGGTATGTTATATCAACCTTCTCCAAAATTGGTTGAACTTTGTCAACCATTAAGTCCCATGGTCTTTAATGATTTGTTTTGTTTGAGCCATTCTCAAGTTCATACTCTCAGCATCGGAGCAGCACAGCCAAGTGATTTTGATGAACATTTAAAAACCTTAGAATTGTTAGACAGAGCTGATGAAATTTTACCACCAATTATTGCCAAATTAGAAAAAGCAGCCATAGACACCTTGGGTGAAGATTGGGTAAAAACCTGGGATACCAATTTACCAGTTTGGGAAAATACCCCAGGTAATATTAACATTAAATTGATTCTCTGGTTGTTAAATTTAGCCCTGGCCTATGATATGGTAGAATACGGAAAAATGCGCTATAACCTATTAGGCAATGCTGACCATTGGTTCCCAGGAAACAGAGCTGACAAATTAGAAGAATTGGATTTGCAAGAATGTTTGGGTAATAGTCCCCACCGGGAAAAAATTCCCCTAATGTTATCTAAAGCTCATACCATATTTAAGGGTGAAGAGGTAAAACGATTATCTCAAAGTTAAATTCCTCCATCACCCTCCGGACTAATTTGTCTGGGGAACGACTAAAACCTTGTCAACTCTATTGCCATCCATATCCATAACTTCAATTCTCATTCCTTGCCATTCAAAATGGTCTGCTGCGGTAGGAATCCGTCCTAAATTAGTGATGACTAACCCACCCAGAGTTTGATAGTTACCTCTTGCTTCCATTTCCAATTCTTCCACGTCAAAAAGTTCAAAAAACTCTTCTACGGGTAACATGCCATCCACTAACCAAGAACCATCTTCCCTTTGTACTGCTTGAGGTTCTTCCTGTCCCGGTTGTGCAGGAACATCACCCACAATTTCACTCATAATGTCATTTAGAGTCACTAAGCCTTGAATTACTCCGTACTCATCTACCACTAAAGCAATATGAGTGACAGTTTGTTTAAATAATTCGAGAACCTTTAAACCTCTGGTGCTTTCAGGCACAAAAACTGGTTGACGTAATCCTATGGTTAAATCAAAAGGTTCATTGCGTAAGCTCCTAGAAAGTAAATCGGTCACCGGAATTACCCCTAAAACATTGTCCAGTCCTTCTTGACATACGGGGTAACGAGAGTAATTACTCGCAGACATTTTCTGGCGATTTTCCTCCGGTGAATCATCCAGGTCTAACCAGACAATATCCGGACGGGGAGTCATGAAAAAAGTCACCGGGCGATCGCCTAGACGAAATACCCTTTCGACCATATCCTGCTCCGCTGCTTCAAAAGTTCCTGCTTCTGTACCTTGTTCTATTAAAATCTTGATTTCCTCCTCCGTAACCTGGGGTTCCTCCGAAGGTCTAATACCCAAAATTTGTAATACTGTCTCTGTTGATATACTCAACATGTATACTATAGGAGAAGCCAAACTAGCTAAAGCTCTCATAGGAATAGCTATAAAAGCAGCTATTTTTTCCGGATTATTTAATGCTAAACGTTTTGGTACTAATTCACCAACAATTAAGGATAAATAGGTAATGACTAAAACTACCACTCCAAAAGCAATGGTCTGACTATAATCTGACAAAAAGGGTACTAACTCAACATATTTTTCCAATCTTTGGGCAATGGTAGCACCACCGAAAACACCGTTTAGAATATTAATCAGTGTGATTCCCACTTGAACAATGGACAGGAAGTGATTAGGAGCTTCTGCTAGCTCTAAAGCAGCCTGGGCATTAAGACTTCCTTGATTGGCTAATTGCTGTAATCTAGCTTTGCGAGCAGACACTATAGCCATTTCCGACATGGAAAATATTCCGTTAGCCAAAATCAGTGCCAAAATAATGAGAATTTCCACAGTAATGGGAGACATGGGAGTGAGGGAATGAGGGAGAAAGAGATAGCAAGAGGGAAAAAATGATTTTTCCTTCCGACCAATTTATTACCCATATTACCCATTTTCCATTTCCGTAAAATAATTGGTATATAGATACAATCTATATTTTTTCACTTTTTTTGACTTCTCACCTGAGCAACAACTATGACTTTTTCTTCTATTGTACGTAGTTTGGTGCGATCGCCCCTGACCACGGAACTCAACAATCAACTCAAAAAACACCAGCAATTGGGTTTAAATGGCATTTCTCGCCTACCCAAAAATCTCATCGCTTCTGCGCTTGCTAGTCAAGAGAATCGTGACCTGTGTGTTATTTGTGCCACTCTAGAGGAAGCTGGCAGATTTTATGCCCAATTGGAAGCTATGGGATGGAATACTGTGCACTTTTACCCAACCTCGGAAGCTTCTCCCTATCAACCTTTTGATCCAGAAACGGAGTTAAGTTGGGGTCAAATGCAGGTATTAGCGGATTTAGTTAGTAATAGTGATCATAAGAGTATGGCTATTATTACCACTATAGGAGCATTACAACCACACTTACCACCTCGGGAAACATTTAAATCCTTCTGTTTGACCTTACAAAAGGGTATGGGATATAGTTTAGAACAATTTGGGGAAAAAATCACTGCTTTGGGATACGAGCGGGTTTCCCTAGTGGAAACAGAAGGTCAATGGAGTAAACGGGGTGACATTGTGGATGTATTTCCCGTTGCTTGTGAGTTACCGGTGCGTTTGGAATGGTTTGGGGATGACATTGAAAAAATCCGTGAATTTGACCCTAGTACCCAGCGTTCAGCGTTAGACAAAATCAATCAAATTACCTTGACCCCCACCAGTTTTGCACCAATTGTTTTATCTGCTTTAAAAGATAATGCTCTATTTTGGCAATTCAGTTCCCAACTTGATTTAAATTCAGAAGTAATAGAAAATTCAGGATTAGAAGGTAGTAGAAGATTTCTGGGTTTTGCCTTTGACCAACCCGCGTCAATTCTAGATTATTTACCAGCAAATACCTTAGTAGCAATTGATGAAATTGAACAATGTCATGCCCATGGCGATCGCTGGATAGAAAATGCCGATGAGCAATGGTTACTAATCAATGATCAATTATCTATTACCTTACCGAAAATACATATAAATTTTGAGGAATGTTTAAGAAAAATTGCTAATTTTAGCACCCTATATTTATCAGAAATAGCAGAAGAAAACAGTGGTACTATAACCTACAAAGAGTCAGTCCAGGAAACCAGTGTTCAGGATTTTATTCCCAGTTATAATTTAGCAGGTAGACCCTTACCCATCCACCCCCACCAATTTGCGAAATTAGCAGACACTATCCGCCAAGAAAGAGAGCGTAAATTTGCGGTTTGGATTATTTCTGCCCAACCCTCTCGTTCAGTTGCTCTATTACAAGAACATGATTGTCCAGCTCAGTTTATTCCTAATCCGCGAGATTATCAAGCCATTGATAAACTGCAAATTAATCAAACACCAGTTGCTCTTAAATATTCTGGTTTAGCGGAATTAGAAGGAGTAATTTTACCTTCTTATCGTTTAGTAATTATTACAGATCGGGAATTTTATGGTCAACACGCCCTAGCTAACTTTGGCTACGTGCGTAAACGACGTAAAGCAGCATCCAAACAGGTTGATCCTAACAAATTAAGGGCGGGTGATTTTGTCGTACATCGTAGCCATGGAATCGGCAAATTTGTCAAATTAGAGAGTTTGACAATCAATGACGAAACACGCGATTATTTAGTCATTCAATATGCTGATGGCGTGTTAAGAGTAGCAGCGGATCAAGTAGGTTCCCTCTCCAGATTCAGAACCAACTTAGATAGACCACCCCAACTACATAAAATGACCGGTAAAGCTTGGGATAACACCAAGAGTAAAGTCAAAAAAGCCATTAAAAAATTAGCAGTTGATCTGCTACAATTATATGCAGCTCGTTCCCAACAAGAGGGTTTTTCCTATCCACAAGACATGCCTTGGCAAGAAGAAATGGAAGATTCCTTTCCTTACCAACCCACCATAGATCAATTAAAAGCAGTGCAAGATGTGAAGAGAGATATGGAAAGTCCCAGACCCATGGATCGTCTAGTTTGTGGCGACGTGGGTTTTGGTAAAACAGAAGTAGCAATTAGGGCAATTTTTAAAGCTGTTACCGCAGGTAAACAAGTAGCACTTTTAGCCCCCACCACCATTTTAACCCAGCAACATTATCACACCATAAAAGAACGTTTTGCACCCTATCCTATTCATGTAGGATTATTAAATCGTTTCCGTTCTCATGAAGAAAAGCGCAATATTCAAAAACGACTATTAACCGGTGAGTTAGACATAGTTGTGGGAACTCATCAATTGTTAGGTAAAGGAGTACAATTTAAAGACTTAGGATTATTAGTAATTGATGAAGAGCAGAGATTTGGAGTCAATCAAAAAGAAAAAATCAAAACTTTAAAAACACACCTAGACGTATTGACCCTATCAGCAACTCCCATTCCCAGAACCTTATATATGTCCCTATCTGGGATTAGAGAAATGAGTTTAATTACCACTCCACCTCCGACCAGAAGACCGATTCAAACCCATTTAGCCCCATTAAACCCCCAAATTGTCAGTAGTGCCATTAGACAGGAATTAGATAGAGGTGGACAAGTGTTTTACGTTGTCCCCAGAGTTGAGGGTATAGAAGAAACCACAACCAGACTCAGGGAAATGATTCCCAGTGGTAGATTTGTCATAGCCCATGGTCAAATGGATGAAAGTCAACTAGAATCAACCATGTTAACTTTTAGTAACCATGAAGCAGACATTTTAGTATGTACAACAATTATTGAATCTGGATTAGACATTCCGCGAGTTAATACCATTTTAATTGAAGATGCCCACCGATTTGGACTTTCCCAATTATATCAATTAAGGGGAAGAGTAGGAAGAGCAGGAATTCAAGCCCATGCTTGGTTATTTTATCCTAAACAAAGAGAACTATCCGATGCTGCTAGACAAAGATTAAGAGCCATTCAGGAATTTACCCAACTAGGTTCTGGTTATCAGTTAGCCATGCGGGATATGGAAATTCGTGGGGTAGGAAATTTATTAGGTGCGGAACAATCAGGTCAAATGGATACCATTGGATTTGACTTATATATGGAAATGTTAGAAGAAGCAATTAGGGAGATTAGGGGTCAAGAAATACCCAAAGTTGATGACACCCAAATTGATTTGAACCTGACCGCATTTATTCCTGCAACCTACATTACCGATATCGATCAAAAAATGAGTGCCTATCGTGCGGTAGCGACAGCCAAATCCAAGGAAGAATTAAGAGCAATAGCAGCAGAATGGAATGATAGATATGGTATCGTACCCCCCCCAGCAAATCAAATGCTCAGAGTTATGGAATTGAAACAACTGGCAAAAAATCTAGGTTTTAGTAGGATTAAACCAGAGAATAAGCAACATATAGTATTGGAGACACCAATGGAAGAACCCGCTTGGAACTTATTGGCCCAGAGGTTGACGGAAAATATGAGAAATCGGTTTGTATATTCTCCTGGGAAGGTTACAGCTAGGGGTTTGGCTGTATTTAAGGCCGAACAACAGTTGGAAACCCTAATAGATGTTTTTGCCAAAATGCAAGTTGATTAACAAGCGCTCCTGCAAGCATTTCACCGTAGGTTGGGTTTAATACCAAACCCGACAAACTATCCCTAAAAGCACTTGATCAGTTGTATTATCATTATTGGTCAAGTATTTTTTAGAGCGATCGCATGTCAGTTAGGAATGGAAAACTAATATAATTGTGACAAATTTACTGACTGGAGGTATTGATGAAGCGCGAATTGTTTGAACGCATTTATGAGGAAGAATTGACCCCAATTCAAAGGAGAATTTTACATCGAATTTTGCAGGGCAAATCAAATACAGCAATAAGGGGAGATGTAACGGTTTGGTTTGACCACAAAGTTTATAGTGGTAGCGAAAGAGATAAACTTCCTAGGAGCAAACGCACAATACTAGAAGGTTTAGAATCAGGAAAAAAATTAATGGATCAAAGTAATTTGTCCCATCATTTAAGAAAAATTTGTGAACAATTTGAACTAATTGATTTACAAGAAGTAATAAAACAATTTATTAAATACCGTCGCCAATTAGTTTCATATGAGACCTTAGAGCAATTTGAACTATTACAAACCACACAATTTCCATCTGGTGCGACAAACTCCCTTTATTACGAATATCGTCATCCCATAGAAGAAAAATGTGAGAGTTATATTAAAAAAGTGGGAGAGGAAGCTATTTTACTACGCATTAAAGCTCCTGCTCAAATGGGTAAAACATCACTAATAAACCGACTGTTGCACCATGAATACATAAAAATTATAAAAGCAAAAGTTGTCTATATAAACTTAGATGATGCTGATGAAAAAGTTTTAAATAAAGATATGTTTTACAGATGGTTTTGTGCCAACGTCAGCAACCAATTAGGATTAGATATTAATGACTGTTTAGAAATACAGTGGAAACCATTTTTAGGTAATAATGTCAATTGTACTAATATTTTTGACAAATATATTTTTCCTGGTTGTCAAAATATTATTTTACTAGGCATTGACAATCTACACAGAATTTTTCCTCAGCCAGAATTACAAGACTTTCTACTTTGGCTAAGAACCAGACATGAAAATGCTAAAAATAATCAAATATGGCGTAAACTAGCATTTATTTTAGCCTATTCTACTGATGGATATCCTTTGTTTCAGTTAAATTACTCTTCATTGTACAATCTAGGTTACTCACAAACATTAAGAGAGTTTAATGAGGAAGAAATTCAAAATTTATCTTTAAAGCACGGGCTTAAATGGGAGTTCAGTCAGGTGAAGAGTTTACAGAAAATAATAGGAGGACATCCTTTCTTAGTTCGGTTAGCTATGTATCATATCAGTCATGAGGAAATGACATTAAAAGAAATCTTAAATAAAGCTGCTACCAATGAGGGAATTTATAGTAATCATTTAGGTAGATTACTGAAAATCATTCGTGATTCTCATCTGACGGAAAGTTTAAAAAAAGTTATTAGTAGTTCTACTCTAGTTCAATTAGATCCAATAGAAACATTCCAACTATATAGTATTGGTTTGGTCACAAAAAAAGATAACAAGGTTGAACCTAGATGTCAATTGTACCGAGAATATTTTACTACATTTATTTAAATTTATTACTGGGGGATAAAAAAATGGCTACATCGTTCTATAAAGTTGGGGGAACATTACCAATAAATAGTTCTAGTTATGTGATCAGAACAGCAGATACAGAATTATTTAATTTATTAAAGCAAGGGGAATACTGCTATGTATTTAACAGTCGTCAGATGGGGAAATCTTCAATTAAAGATCAAACTCAATATAAGTTGAAAAAAGAAGGATTTTTTTGTATTGACATTGACCTACAAGGTATTGGAACTCAAGTTACTCAGCAGGAATGGTATGTTTCATTTATTTATAATCTGTTGAATGCGATTGCTTTAGAAGAGAAAATAGAAATAGATTTAGGTAGTTGGATAGAACCTAGATCATATCTATCACCTAGTCAATTGTTAAATAATTTTGTCTCCCATGAATTATTAACGTCAGTTCAAAAGAAAATTGTAATTTTCATAGATGAAATTGATTGCTCATTTGGTTTATCATTTCGAGATAATTTTTTCGCATTGATCAGATTTTTTTATAACCAGAGAAATCAAAATATAAATTACCAAAGATTGACTTTCTGCTTGTTAGGAGTAGCAACTCCAAGTGACCTCATTAAAAATCCAGTAGAGAGTCCTTTTAATATCGGTAAAGCTGTGGAATTAAATGGCTTTGAGTTTCATGAAAGTTTAGTTTTAGCTGAGGGATTAAAAGGATTAGCTAGTAACCAAAATGAAACATTAAAACAAGTTTTATATTGGACTGGGGGACAACCTTTTTTAACTCAAACTGTGTGTGACCTACTAGTTAAGTTAGATATTAAAGTATCTGAGGGAAAAGAAAAAGAAACTATTCGGCAACTTGTCTATTCTCAACTTATTAATAATTATCATGACTATCAACATTTTGATCAAATTAAAACTAGATTGATTGCCAATGAGAACCGAGTGGGAAAATTATTAGAAATTTATCAATATATTCTCAAGCATGGAATTTTTCTTAGTAAAGATTTGGGTAAAGAAAAAGAATTTGAATCAGAACTAAGACTGTCTGGCTTAGTAGTTAGAAGAAATGGAGGTTTAGAAGTTTTTAATCCTATTTATCAAGAAATTTTTAATCAAGATTGGGTTCAAGAACAGTTGGATAGTATAAGACCCTATCATCAGTCTTTTAATTTATGGTTAAGTTCCGGTAAAAATTCAGCCTATCTATTAAATGGAGAAGTTCTCATTCACGCTTTAGCTTGGAAACAGAATAAAAGTATTAGTAAAGACGACGAAGAATTTTTAAGTGATAGTAAATTAACTGAACAGTCCCGCGAATTTGGCAAACAACTGGCAATAGAAAATGAAGCAAAACAAATTTTAGAGGATGCTAAACAAGAAGCAGAGCAAGATAGAAAGATAGCTGAACAGGAAAAACAAAAAGCCCGCAGGTTATTAATTGTTTCTGTTAATATTAGTTTATTAGTATTAACTGGTACATTAATTTTTGCATTTATCCAAGCTAGTAAAGCTGAGAGAGAATCCCAAAAAGCTAATCAAGCAAACCGGGAGTTAATTAATACAAAACAAGAACGAGATAGAATTGAAAGACAGATAACTCGCGTGAGTAAAGAACGTAGTCAAATTGAGTTAGGTGCAAAACAAGCAAATCAACAATTACTTGTTGTTCAAGGTAATTTGAAACAGTTGGAAATAGATAGAAATAAAGCTGAACAACAGGTTGAAGAATTTCAAGCACAAAAAACAGCTTTAGAACAGGAGCGTCAAGTGATTTTAAAACAAAAGCAAAAAGCGGAATCTCAAAATCAGAAAAATCGAGATGAGTTAGGAAAAATTGAGATTAAGCTAGAAGTGAATCGTCAAAAACTAGAACAGTCTGTCATAAATTTACAAAGAGCAGAACAATTGCGACAAGTAGCCATTAAGGGAACACAATTAGAACGGGAAGGAACTAATATCATTCGCAGATTTTTATCAGATACAGAAGATCAAATTGCACTTTTAATTGAGTCAATGAAAACTGGACAACAGTTAAAACAATTAGTTGGAAATAGCACTTTAGATCAATATCCAGCCATCAGTCCTTTAAATGCTTTACATAATATCCTAGATTATAGCCGTGAAAAAAATCGTTTTGGTGGCATTATTTACACTTATAAATTTGTAGTTATTCCTAATAATCAACACCTGGCTTTTATTTCTACATTTGGCGACACAACAGCTATTATTGATTTGAAAGGTAATGTAATAACCAGATTAAAAAGTGAGTTTGGAAAAGATAGTGTTAGGGAAGTAGCTTTTAGCTCAAAGGGTCGGATTTTAGCGACTGTTGCCATAGATAACACTACTAGAATTTTAGATTTTGACGGTAAATTATTAGCTGAGTTTAAAGTTTTTGAGGAAGTTCTTAGGAATAATTATGGTTTCTTTTTCACTCCAATTTTAAGTATAGTTTTTAGTCCTGATGCTAAACTTTTGGCTATAGGAATGAGAAATAATACCATTAGACTGTGGGATATTAATGGCAATTTAATCAGAGAATTTAAAGGACATAAAGGAAGCATAAATAGTGTAGCTTTTAGTCCCAATGGTCGATTTATTGCTAGTGGTGCAGATGATAATACCATTAGACTGTGGGATATTAATGGCAATTTAATCAAAGAATTTAAAGGACATCAACAAAGCGTTAAAAGTGTAATTTTTAGTCCCAATGGTCAATTTATTGCCAGTGGTGGAAATGATAATACAGTTAGACTTTGGGATCTTAAAGGCAATTTAATAGAAGAATTCAAAGGACATCAAAAAGGTGTAAATAGCGTAGTTTTTAGTCCTAATAGTCAATTCATTGCCAGTGGTGCAGATGATAATACCATTAGACTTTGGGATCTTCAAGGTAATTTAATAGAGAAATTTAAAGGACACGAGCAAAGTGTTAAAAGTGTAGCTTTTAGTTTAGATGGTCTTTCTATTTTTAGTTCTTCAGATGATGAAACTGTTCGTGTGTGGGATCTTCAGAGCAGTTTTATAAGAGAATTTAAAGAACATTGGCCTAATGTTAGAAGTATAACCTTTAACCGGGATGGTAATTTAATTGCAACTGCTTCGGAAAATCAAGCTGGTCGTGTTTGGGATCTTCAAGGTAATTTAATAGTTAAACTAGAAGGACATCAAGATTGGGTGACGAGTATAGCATTTAGTCCAGATAGTAAGTTTTTATTTACGAGCTCACGGGATAAAAAAATCCGGATTTGGAATTACCAAGGTGGTTTAATTAGGGAATTTCAGGCTTATGATGACTATATTAATGACATGGTTTTAAGTCCTAATGGAAAGTTGATTGCGACTGTTCCCATAGGTGATGCTGTAAAACTTTGGGATATTGAAGGAAATTTACTAAAACAGTTTAAGTTTAAAAAAAGTATTTTTCTAACTATAAATTTTAGTCATAATAGTCAGCTTTTAGCCATGGGTTTATCGCGGGAAGTTAGTCGTTTAGAAGGTATTAAAGGTAAAGATTTGGTACTTGCTGTAGTTTTAGACCTTGATGGTAACATAGTCACAAAATTAAAAGGACACGAAAAGGATATTCGTAGTGTAGCATTTAGTCCAGATGATCAACTTCTTGCTACTGCTTCAGAAGATGGTATAACCCGTATTTGGGATCTCAAAGGTAATTTAATTAGAGAGTTAAAAGGACATGAAGGAAGTGTTAATAGTGTAGTATTCAGTCCTGATGGTCAACTTATCGCTACTGGTTCAAATGATAGGACTATCCGACTTTGGGACTTGAAAGGGAATGTGGTTAGAGAATTCAGGGGACATCGCAGGGGTGTCAGCACTATAGCTTTTAGTCCTGATGGTAAATATCTCGCTTCCGGTGCAAGTGATGGAACAGCTCGGTTGTGGCGCGTAGAATCACTAGATGAATTACTTACACGGGGATGTCATCGGCTAAGTGATTATTTTATCTCTCATCCCCAAGTTTTAAAGGAACTACCCGTGTGTAAAAAGATATTACACAACTCTATAGATTTCTCAAACTATCTCCAAACTTAAAACATCTGCGGACATATCCGCAACTAATCGCATAATCTTCAACCATTGACTACCAAGTAAAATTTCTGTAATTTCCTCACCACCATAAACCGGAATTTCAAACTCTCTTCCGTCAATACGTACCTTTCCTAAATAAATCCTAAAAGTCTTGATTCCCTGCGCTGTTTTGAGTGGTCTTTCCCGCAAAAAACGCCAACCTAATGCTTCTAAATCTTGAGAATTAACAGCAAGTAACTCTGTAAAACCAGTATCTAACATTGCTGTTACTGGTAATTCTAAATCATCAGCAGTAATTAAATCAATTTCAAAAAAAATCTCCCCATCACTTCCAAAATCGCCTAGAATCATATCCTACCAGCTACTCCAGTTTCATTAATCACAAAAATAAAGGGTATAGCAGTTGGATGTTTTTGCAAAAACATTTGAGTAACAACTTCTTCATCTTTATCAAGGAAATAATCTCCACTTTCTGAATCAACTGCCATAAACCAGTTATAATGATTTTTGATCAAATCTGGTTGCAATTTTTCAAAAACCACTCTACAGCGTTGATGATGAGTTTCCAGCTCACTTCTATACAGATTGATCCTGTCTTCTGTCCACTGAATTTCAGGAAATAATCTGCCTCGACGTACCACTTTATGAGATTTAGTTTCAGTCATATTTTTACACCTCTTAATAAGATGAATGTAAATTAATTTTTCTAAATATATTATACAAGGTTGGGTTGAGAAAACCCAACAAACTATACCTAAAATACTTGATATGTGGTGTCATCTTATGGCGATGGCTACGCCGCAGGCCTCGCATCTACAGTAGCATCGCTTAAATTGCAATTGCACACCCTCTTGAGAAAAAATCTATAATTGTTCCATTTTTGTGGTCTTGATTGAAAATTTTTTCATGCACTTATGGAATTTAGTTAATCCACTTGATTTTTTTTCAACAGTTACAGTGATATCAGAACTAATTAAGAAATTAATTCAATTTATCTATTCTTCCCAAAAATCAATGCTTTAATTATGAGCAATAAACGAAAATATAAACCAGGAGTAAAAATTACTATGAACAAGTTTAATCAATTATTGATGGGTACGACAACTGTTGTGCTCACTGCTGTGATGCTAACTTCCTGTGGTGGTGGTACATCTAGCAATACTGGTGGTGGTACAACTCAAGGTGGTGGTGGTACATCTAGCAATACTGGTGGTGGTACAACTCAAGGTGGTGGTGGTACATCTAGCAATACTGGTGGTGGTACAACTCAAGGTGGTGGTAGTACATCTAGCAATACTGGTGGTGGTACAACTCAAGGTGGTGGTAGTGTCACCCCAGTCCAACCTACTCCTACAACTCCTCAAACTTTAACTGTTACAGTTCCCTCATTGGGTTATGTACAAACCATTGATAAAAACACAACGCTTGCAGATATTACTACCGCAGCCAGAGATGGAGCAGCTGAATGTATAAATAGATTTGGTCTTTCTTCTGCAAATAACACTTGCCAAGGGGAAGTAAGAGCAGCACAAAGTCAAGCAGTTAATTTCATCAATAGGTGATACCAAATATCAAAATTTCTAAAACTCTCCTATTGACTACCGGAGGGAACTAGATTTTTTGTTTCCCCGATAAGAGGGTTAAAAGTGTAATTTCAGCTTAAGTGGGTTGGTGGAATTAAATATAAGATGAACGTAGGTTGGGTTGAAGTATGAAACCCAACGACAACCCATCCTACAAATAATTGCGCCTCCCTACTTAACGGAGATGATAATAATTCAAATAAGCATAATATGAAAAAAGTAGATATTGTTCCTCAATTATCATTACTAGAACGATATTTAATTTCTGAAATTATTCCCATCTTATTATTTAATATTATTATTGTTACCGTAGTTACCGAATCAATTGGTATATCATTTGAGCAATTTAACTTCCTTCTAAACAAACAAATATCTTTCGATGACTTAATATACTTGCATATTCTTAAATTACCGGAATTTATTATTATCGCCGTACCAATTTCCATTTTAATGACAACAATATTAGTCTACAATAAATTATCAAATACTAGTGAGATTATCGCTTTACAAAGCTGTGGAGTAAGTTTATATAAATTGCTATATCCAGTTATTAAACTCAGTGTTATTATTGGATTAATATTATTTTTTGTGAATGATTTTATTGTTCCTGCTACTAACTATAAAGCTGCAATTACCCTAGAATTATTGATGAATATCACTCGAGAAAATCTGAAAAATGATGATATTCTTTATCAAGAATTAGTAACAATAAATGAGCAAAAAATATCAAATAAAAACAAGTATTTAAGATACTTATTTTATGCAGAGAAAATGTTCAATAGGAAAATGATAAATGTTACTTTATTAATTGCAGATTCCCAGGGATTAAAAGCAATTATAAACTCTCAATTTGCTGCATTGTATGACAAAAACAAATATTTTTGTTTTTACGATGGCTTAAAAAGTGTAATTAACCGAGATGGTTCCTATGGTGAAGCAATTAAATTTGAACAATTGATTATTGATTTACCTAATATATCTCGGCAATTTCAACTAGATATAGAAAAATTAGATGATAGAGAAATGAATATTTTCCAAGTCCATCAACGATTGTTAGTTGCACAGAAATTAGGGGATATGAGTAAAATAATCAAGTTAAGATTTAACCTATTCAAACGATTTAACATACCTATTTCCTGCATTGTTTTTGCCTTATTAGGTACATCTATAGGAATTAATTTACGACCAAGAATTAAGTATAGTAGTTTTAGCTTTACTTTAGTAATTGTTGGCTCAACAAAAATATTTGAGGCATTTATAAATGCTTTAATAATTTCAGAAAACATTCCAATGTTTAGTATTTTACTACCAAATATATTGGCTACTGCTATGAGCTTTTATCTATTACTGAAAAAAAATAGTTAATTTGCTAAGTTGGTTTAAATGTGGACTGGTGTTGATTGAAAATTTTTTCATACACTTAGAATTTAGCTTATCTATTTGATTTTTTTTCAACCGCATACTGCTATGTGAGAAATAACTAAGAAATTAATTCAACTTATTGATTCTTCTCCAAAATCCATGCTTTAATTATGAACAAGAAACTAAAAAACCAGGGGTAAAAATTACTGTGAACAAGTTTAATCAATTATTGATTGGTGGAACAGCTATGGTTTCTATGCTCGGGTGGAATATAAATATGGCTCAAGCGCAATCTTTACCAGCATACTGCACTGGATCAGCAATTGGTGCATTATTGGGTCTAGCGATAGGAGCTAATCCTAGAGCAGCAGCAAACGCAATTCCCGCAGAATGTACTACTCAAAATCAAAATTCTCCTTCCTCTAGTCCCAAATTAATTGCTGCTTATAATTCAACTAAGAGTGATAGTGATGTAGGAATAAAGCAAGACTGTATTTCGTTCTTTTATGACAGTGGGGATTTTTTAGAAAAATGTTCATCTTTCATTAACAGTGGTTACACCCGTCCGCGTACAAGAATTACCAATATCGAAGGTATTTGGAAACGTACTGGAGATTTAGTTTATGTTAAAGTGAGAAGTTCAGCAGGATTATCTGGTGAAAGAAAATATCAAATAATTCCAGATGGGTTGCTAAATTTGGACACAGGTACTCGTTTAACCAAGGAATAAATTAACCAAGATAGCCTAATGTCAGCGATCTCTTTTAGGTTGAGTGATATGGACGTTTTCTTCACTCCAACCTAATTTCTTGTCTGTTAATTTGCAAAAACTCTCTGTCGTTAAAAGTTATTCAATTTAGCCTTTCACTATTTATTCAGGACATTACCATGAATCAGTTATCCAAACTCATTATCGCTGCTACAACCATAGGATCATTTCTTAGCCTTCCTCTGGGTGAAAGACTGGTTATCCCGCAAAGCTTTCAGGGGTATCCCAAAAGCACTGTTCCAGTCTCCATGTAGAATAAGGCTATACTCAGGACAATGGAATATTTGGAGGAGAAATCGGATAAAATGTTATGGTTTTTTGACCATTAAGCTGTCATGTAGTCAGATTTTATAAGCTCCCTAATAGATGTTTTTGCCAAAATGCAAGTTGATTAACAAGCGCTCCTGCAAGAATTTCACCGTAGGTTGGGTTTAATACCAAACCCAACAAACTACTCCATTACGGATGATTATAATTAATTTTGCGCCAAATATTATAAGCAAAGGGCTGAAAATGGTCAAATCAACTTTGTACACCACAGCAAAAGTCCTACCAGGAAATAGAATTGAAATTCAATCTCCAGATCTGACTGTAGGACAAACTGTTGAAGTCGTTATTTTGGTTGAAGAAGTTAGTTCTGATTCTTCTACCACCGAAGATATCTCTCCATCCCACATTCCGCACCTTTAACTATATGCCCATTACTGCCTTGCCATAGCGTAAACAAATATCCATCCTTCCAGAACCAATGGCATATTCCCATTCTAATGTACCACCACCGGTTACTATTGGAACTGATAAGTCGGTCAGTGGAATTAAATATAAGATTAACGTAGGTTGGGTTGAAGCATGAAACCCAACACCCCCATGGGTCTCGTTACTCGACCCATTCTACAAATAATTGTGCCTCCCTACTTATTGACACCATGCTCAATACCCATTTTTGGGAATAGCGATTGATTGATCAGGCTAAGCATATTGACTTAATTCACAACCAATCGCATCAAAATACTTTATCTAGGTGTATTGTATATCTTGCCTGATTGACATTAGATGGCCTATGACTATATACTATTTTAAGTAAAGCTAGAACAAACGGATAACCCCATGGTTCAAACAACAAACCTCGCCTCGCTTTACGAACAGGACTATCCTGCTTGGTTAGACTTAACCCTAGCACAACTCAAGCAGCAAGATTTCAGTGCCATTGACTGGGGGAATTTAATTGAGGAAATAGACGCATTGGGAAGAGAGCAACGTTATAAAGTGGAAAGTTATTTGTTGCGACTCCTCATCCATTTACTACTGTACGAACATTGGCAAACCGAACGCCCTTGGTCAGGTAAAGGTTGGGAAAAAGAAATTGATAACTTCCGGTTGGAACTTGATGCTCTGCTGGAGTCCCGGGTTCTTCATAACCACTTCTTGGCAATCCTACCAAAAGACTACGACAAAGCTCGGAAACTGGCAATCAAAAAATCCGGGTTATCACCGACAATATTTCCGGAGATCTGTCCCTATACTCTGGAGCAAATGCTTGATTTCGGTTGGTTACCTTCACAAAAGTTGAAACCCGACTCAGAAGGATAAAATTAGTTATGTCTTTTAATCAATATAAAAATATTGCTCAAGTTTTGGATGATTTTCCCTTAAATTATCTAGAAGAAAACTTTGTACAAGAAAAATCATTCTCCCCAGATGTTTATTTCATTAATCGCTTTAAATTACTGCTAAAAGAAGGAGTTGTTTTTAACTCAGAATATGCAATTTGCGAAGGTATTATTTTCCCCATTCTAACAGAAATATGGCAAAAGTACCGAGATAATTTATTGATTTGGAGTCATCAACCCCTAAACTATGACGAAAAATTATCAGGAATACCTGACTATGTTGTTGCCAAAAGATCTTCGAGAGGAAAAGTGATTTTTGAATCTCCTTATTTAATATTAGTAGAAGCCAAAAAAGATAACTTTGAAGAAGGTTGGGGACAATGTTTAGCTGAATTAATTGCCGCACAAAAACTGAATAATCAACTAAATCAAACATTATACGGTATTGTTTCTAATGGTAAAATTTGGGAATTTAGCAAATTAGAAGAAGATAATTTTGTCAAAAATATTGAAGAATATAGTATATCTAACTTAGAGCGGTTATTCGGAGTTTTGAACTATATTTTTGAGATTACCTATTTATCTATAGGGGATAGTGCAAGCGCTGCTGCAGGGAATTCGCTGAATAAGTGATCGCACCATAACCGTTGAAAAAATCCAGTGACCTAAGGTTACCGGGTACGATAGTAAGTAAGATTAACGTAGGTTGGCACCCCCATGGGTTACCCTACCGCTAACCCATCCTACAAATAATTGTGCATCTCTACTTATAAGCAATGGAATAATTGGAGAATTAAGTTATGACAGTTAGTATCATTGAGCAGAAAAAAGCTGAGGATAAGCCTAAAAAAGTTTCTACTCCAGAAGAATATTTGTCTCTAGAAGAAAAGGCGGAATATAAGCATGAGTACAGAAATGGAGAAATAGTCGCCATGGTTGGAGGTACCACTAATCACAATGAAATAGTAACTAATTTATGCACTACCCTAAAGGTAGCTCTGAAAGGTCAACACTATCGAGTCTTCATTGGCGATGTAAGGCTCTGGATACCTCGTTACAACCAATATACTTACCCTGATGTAATGGTGATTAGCGGCGATCCTGTTTACTATCAAGGTAAAACTACGATTACAAATCCTTTGCTGATTATAGAAGTTTTATCCCAGTCAACTCAAGACTATGATCGCGGCACCAAGTTCACCCATTATCGTTCCATTCCTGAACTACAAGAGTATATTTTGGTTGATCAATATAGCGTTAACATTGAACAGTTTACCAAAACCAGTCAAGGTCAATGGCTACTTACGGAATATGAAAAAGGCGCAGAAACCTTCTCGATGCAGTCTTTAAAATTACAACTAAACATAACCGACATTTATGAACAAGTGGAATTTGCGTAGTTTTATGTGGCGTAACAGTTGAAACCTTCCGCGATTCATCCCCCGACAAGTTGGGGGTCGCGGTTTAAGATAAACAAATCAAGCACTTGATAGGTTGTATTATCATTATTCGTTAAGTATTTTTTAGAGCGATCGCCCGTAAGGAGTGCTTCGCGATCACCTGTTTACAATCCGGATGAAGTAAGAGGGGTCTCGTTACTCGACCCATCCTACAAATAATTGTGCCTCCCTACTTATCCTCTTAATCAACAAAGAACTTCAGAAAATTCCTTGCAAGACTGGTCAGACTTTATCGGTTGTATAGAAGCTGAAACAGACCTCTCAAAAAACTATAAAAACTATATAGATAATGAACTTAATCAAAAATATGATCATAGTTGATACAGGCTTTTGGTTAGCTCTTGCTAATAAACAAGATGCAGTTCATATAGCCGCCAAAAAAAGATTTCAAGATTTAGCTAGTCAGCAATTTATTACAACCTGGTGCGTCGTTACGGAGACCTGCTATTTATTACAAAAAAGAGTACGAGTGGATGCTCCAAAAATCTTTATTAATAAAATTTCCACAGGAAAACTACAAATCTTTGATCTGAAACAAAATCATTGCCAGTGTATTGAAGAACTGATAGAAAAATATCAAGATTTGCCGATGGATTTGGCCGATGCTTCTCTCGTTATTCTGGCAGAACAACTAGGTCATGGGCGAATTTTGTCAGTTGATTATCGAGATTTTAACACCTATCGCTGGAAAAATACAGAACCATTTGATAACCTCTTTCAGGAATTTTTATGATGTAGTGCAGTCGCACAAGCACTTATTATTTCGATATTTCTGGTTAAATTGCAATAATTAAGTCCATTGATTTTTTTAAATAAGCTGTCGTGCAGCTAGATTGTATAATGGGAATCCTTCCAAAAGAGCTTGTCCTGGTGATGTTCCCTTCTGTTTTTGATTTGGTTTCATCCTCGCCAAAAGTTTACCCCCCCTTACCTACCCCCCATAAATGGGATCTCGCTAGTGCGAGTGCTTCGCGATCGCCCGTAGGGGGTGGTTCGCCACTCCCTACGAGACGTCGCACTGGTGATTTCTAGAATGACACCAAAATGGGTAAAACAATTTTGGTGTTATAATTATGGTAACTACCAACTGTATTTAAGCTGAGGTCTTAATTTATGGATCCCCTTACCCTAGCTGGAATAGTTACAATTGTTTTAACTGAAGCCTTGGCCCGCGTGGGTGAACTGTCTTTAAATGGAGCAATCTCACGGTTGAGGGATTTGATTGCGGCTAAGTCTCCTGAAATTATTAATCAATTACAAGAGATTAGTGAAAATCAAACCCCTTTACCTGAAACTATTGAGGCTATAGCGACCCTAGTTAAAGATGACCCTCAGATTCGAGAAGTAGCAGAACAGGTGGCAAAAGAAAATGGATCTAAACCCTATTTTGATTTAATCTGGGAAACTCTGGATGAAAATAGTCAAAATTTGGCTATGCACCTGAGTTTATTTGCCCTAGCTCCTTTTTCTCAATCCTTAATTAATGGTTTGTTAGGTGATCACCATCCTGATGATATAGAGGAGTGGTTTGTTGACAATTTGGTAAACCTGAATCTGGTTAATGATTTAGGGAATAATTGGTATGAATTACATACATTAATTCGGGATTTTTTAAAAAAAAAGTTAGAGGAATCGGTATTTAAAGTGGAAGCTAAACGGGCTTATTGTAAGATAATGGTTGTTATTGCGAAAGATATTCAAGAGACTTTGACATTAGCAGATATTACCCGATTAAAACCGTATATTGATCACCTAAAAATCGCAGCAGAGGAGTTGAATGAATGGTTAGAGGAAGAGGATTTAATTTGGCCTTTTATTGGTTTATGTCGCTTTTATGAAGCACAGGGATTTTATCAGCAAGCTGCTCCTTATAGAGAACAATGTTTAACTGTGAGCGAAAAGAGATTGGGAGAAAACCATCCCTCTGTGGCAAACAGTCTCAACAATCTGGCAACTCTTTATCAAGCGCAAAGAAGATACACAGAAGCAGAACCTCTCTATCTCCGCTCAGTTTCCATTAAGGAACAGGAATTGGGAAAAAACCATCCCTTTGTGGCAACCAGTCTTAACAATCTGGCAACTCTTTATCAAGCGCAAAGAAGATACACAGAAGCAGAACCTCTCTATCTCCGCTCAGTTTCCATTAAGGAACAGGAATTGGGAAAAAACCATCCCTCTTTGGTAAGCAGTCTCAACAATCTGGCAAGTCTTTATCAAGTGCAAGGAAAATTCCAAGATGCAGAATCTCTTTACGAGCGCGCTCTCTCTATTTGTGAACAGGAGTTGGGAAAAAACCATCCTGATATGGCAAGCAGTCTCCACAATCTGGCGGGTCTTTATCAAGCGCAGGGAAGATACGAAGATGCAGAATCTGCCTACGAACTTGTTCTCTCTATTGATAAACAGCAATTGAGAGAAAACCATCCTGACGTCGCAAGTAGTCTTCATAATCTGGCAGGTCTTTATAAAGTACAGGGAAGATACGAAGATGCAGAACCTCTCTACGAACGTGCTCTATTTAAAGAACAGTATTTGGGAGAAAATCATCCGTATATCGTAACCAGTCTCAAGGACTTTGGTAATTTTTATTATAACCAAAGTAAATACGCAAAAGCAGAACCTCTCTACGAACGTGCTCTATTTAAAGAACAGTATTTGGGAGAAAACCATCCTGATGTCGCCATTATTATCAAAAATCTGCATAGTACTTATCGTATTCAGGATAAATACACAAAAGCAGAACTCTTATACAAACCTACTCTCCCCATTAAAGAAAAGTATAACAATGTACTGGTTCAATACCAAATGGGGCAAAGATATTTTGAAGGAAAAAATCTGAGAGGGCAGTGTTTTAAAGGGGCAAACCTATCAGGCGCAAATTTTAGTAGATGTGATATCAAAGGAACAAATTTCAAAGAAGCTAATTTGACAGGAGCAAAATTTATTGGTGCAAAAGCAGGTTTGCAAAAACGCTGGCAAATAGTTTTATTAATAATAGTTTATTTCTTATTACTTTTATCAAATCTATTTTTAATTGGTTTAATAACTCTTGCATTAGAGTATGCTAAAAATGCTTTGGAATTAATATTTATCCTGATAGTGATCGTACCTTTAGTCGTAGTCGGATCTGTTACCGTAGTCGGATCCGTAGCATTTGCTGTTGCATTTGCCGTAGTCGGAGCCAGATCTGTTGCACTAATAGGGGTCGTAGCCCTAGTCGGGGCTCTTGTCTTTGCTGGTTCTGGAAGCTTAGCATTAGGTTTAGCATTAGCCTGGAACATACTGATATATTATGTTGTTAATCGTACTATGAAAGGAGATATAAGAGATAGTTGGCTACGTAATCTTGCTATTACCTTTGCTGCTATAGGTGGTACAAGTTTCTACAATGCTACTCTTACTGATGCTAATTTTGGAGGTGCAAGCCTCGGAAACACAGATTTACGGGCAAAACTCCTGACTCGGAATTGCTTCAAAGACGCATTAAAACTCAACCTTGCTCGGGTTGGTCCGTAGTTTGCACTAAAATCCGGACTTTAGACTAAAAGCATAAGTAGAAACCCTGACTAAAATTCCGGCTTGTGCTACCCCAGGGGTAAGTTTAAGGAAGCAGGCTTTATTGATCACACAAGTACCTATCCTCTACTGGTACTAGATTATCATGACGGAGATAATTCCTAACTCTATTGCAAACCTTTTGAAGAAGTGAGTTCACATTTATATCACTTATATCACTTATATCCCATATTTTTATGGTATTGTCATAACTAGCAGAAACCAAGGTTTTGCCATCTGGGCTTATTGTCACACTATTAACCGAGGATTGATGCCCAGTGACAGTGTGTTTCTCCCTTCCCGTAGCCATATCCCATATTTTTATGGTATTGTCATAACTAGCAGAAACCAAGGTTTTGCCATCTGGGCTTATTGTCACACTATTAACCGAGGATTGATGCCCAGTGAGAGTGTGTTTCTCCCTTCCCGTAGCCATATCCCATATTTTTATGGTTTTGTCAGAACTAGCAGAAACCAAGGTTTTGCCATCTGGGCTTATTGTCACACTATTAACCGAGGATTGATGCCCAGTGAGAGTGTGTTTCTCCCTTCCCCTAGCCATATCCCATATTTTTATGGTATTGTCTAAACTAGCAGAAACCAAGGTTTTGCCATCTGGGCTTATTGTCACACTATTAACCCCGAATAGATGCCCAGTGAGAGTGTGTTTCTCCCTTCCCCTAGCCATATCCCATATTTTTATGGTATTGTCTAAACTAGCAGAAACCAAGGTTTTGCCATCTGGGCTTATTGTCACACTATTAACCGAGGATTGATGCCCAGTGAGAGTGTGTTTCTCCCTTCCCGTAGCCATATCCCATATTTTTATGGTATTGTCATAACTAGCAGAAACCAAGGTTTTGCCATCTGGGCTTATTGTCACACTATTAACCGAGGATTGATGCCCAGTGAGAGTGTGTTTCTCCCTTCCCGTAGCCATATCCCATATTTTTATGGTTTTGTCTAAACTAGCAGAAACCAAGGTTTTGCCATCTGGGCTTATTGTCACACTTGTAAACCCGGATTCAGTTGTAGTTGATCTTAGTGAATATTCAAAGTCAGATTGCAGTATACGTTGCAAAGAGCTACTTATATATAAGAATTCACCCGGTTTATCACGAACAATTACCCCAGCCTTTATAGCGATTGGTAACGCTTCTGACCATCTATCTTGTGCCAACAGAGACCAACTCTCCTGATCTAGATATCTGGCTTGATTAATTTCAGCTTGATTTTTTTGGTGCACTGCTGTTACCCCTAAAGCAACACTGACTACTACTGCTACTATGGAACCTGCAGTAATTCCCCAGGCAGTCATCATTTCTCTCTTTTGTTTTGCTTTTTCTTGCTGTAAGATGCGATTTTTTTCTTGAATACTCTCTTCTATAAACTTTCGCTCGTTAATTAAATCTTCTGGACGCTCTTTCAATCTTTCTTCTGCTTGAACCAGCATTCCTCCTCGTAACAATAATTCTGTATCTCGTTCTGTTGATTCCCATTGTTGTCTTATAACTCTTAATCTCTCTTGCCAAGCTCTAAATTCTCGGTTGCTATCTATCCAATTCCTTAGTTCCCCCCAGTTACGAATTAATGCTTCATGTGCTACTTCTACTGTTTCTTGCTCTGATGTATTTGCACTAGTTACCACCAATCTAGTGTCTGCCATTTTATTCACTAATGACCAATTTTCTTCCCCAATTTCGGCTTTCATTGCTATGCGTCTTGTATCTTCTGCTCCTTCACCTGGGCGTACTAATTGAATAAAAATCCGTTGGACTTTTTCCTTTTCTTCCGGTCTCAATTGGTTATATTGGTCATCTGCATATCGGGACAATGCTCCCTCTACTTTTCCTATTTCTTCATAAATCTTATGAGTTAATTCTACACCTTGGGTTGACTCCCATAATTTGGTTAGGGCAAACTCTAGCAATGGTAAGTTTCCTGTTTGCTGTTTCACATCGCTCAATATTGTTGCTGCTAGTCCCCCTTCAAAAGATACTCCTAATCTTTCTGCTGGTCGAGTAATTACTTCTGTTAATTCTTGCTCATTCATAGCTAGGATTTTAATATCTGTTTTTCGCAAAATATCTCCAAAGGGTCTATAGGAAAGAGCATGGGAAAGAAAGTCAGCACGCATGGTGATTAACAGAAATATCTGACTACTAGGGGTAAAACTTTTTAGTAAACAGTCTAAGAATTTATGCCGAGTTTTGTCGTCTCGACACAGGGTATAAATCTCTTCAAATTGGTCTGCTATAATTAATACTCGACGATTATAATTCCGTTGTTGTATATGGGTAAAAACGTCAGATAAAGGCATTTCCTGTTCTAGATTGGTAGCAAGATTCCTCGGTTGCACAATCTTTTCTGTATCGTTTAATTCTGGAGCATAAAGTGGTACTAAAGCTCTAGATAAAGCAAGAAAGAGATCTTCTCCTGGTCGAAAATAAGTAAATAGCCAGTTTCCTTGTTTCTCTAATCTGGGGACTAATCCAGCTAGAACCAGGGAGGATTTACCGCTGCCAGATGCACCTATTAGGGGGATAATATTTGGTTGTTCCGTACTATTTTGTTGTATGGCATTATACAAATCTTCAATAAAGATTTCTCGCCCGAAGAAAAATTCCGCTTCTTGTGGTCCAAAGTGAAATAGTCCTTGATAGGGGCACTGGGATTTATCATTTTGTCTGTGATAGAAATAATTATGAATTTTGATGTTTTGGCGACTTATATATACTTGTCTCTTTTTACTCCAAGTGAATTCCTCCGACTGTGTATTTGAATAACAGATTATAGGCAACCATGTAGCACCTGGAAAGTCTTTGTTTTCTCTATAAGCAATGTCGTTTTTGGCTAGATCTACTGCTATAGATAGGCAATTATTTTCCTGGACAAAACGGCATAGAAATCTTTCGAAAAACTCTCGAGCAAATTCGTCTGGTACTGGCTCTTTCATGACTATTACAGCTGGTATGCCTACCTCTTTTGTTAAAAAGTCTGCTATTTTTAGTCCATCACAGGAGTTGAACAGGGCTATTTTTAACCCTTTTTCAGTTGCTTGGATGAGATCGCTCTTAAAATCTCGGATAATTGAGTTTTCTTGTTCAAACTGGATTGTGCCTCCATCTTTACTGCTACTATGTCCCGAGTAAAATAGAATATCGTAGCTGTCGTTAATTAGTAGTTGATGAAATTCCCGTTGTTCTGTAACATTTTTAAGAATAACTGTTGCGCCATTAGGTTCACATATTTTCAGAAGTTCATTGGCTTCATGAGACTGACTGGATGCTAGTTCCCCTTGATGACCACCAAAAATAGCCAGGATTTTTGGTGCTTTTGAAGTGAATAAGTTGGCATGAGTAGGTTTATTCGTATGGTCTTTTGATAAAATAAAAGTTATATCATAATTGTGATTACTAATATGGGTATTAAAATAATGTCCCCACGGTAGTCTGCGGAGAATATCATTATCTTGTTGGCTACTTTCATTGAGGTTATCTGAAAAATTTAGGTGAATACGAACTAATTCTCGATTTTGTGAAGAAATTCTTCTTTCAATTAGGTTCTTATCAATTAGGTTCTTAATTAGGTTCTTAATTAAAGTACTAATGTTTTGGGTTTCTAACCACTGTTCGTACTCGTCTTGTATGTTTGCTTTGGCAAGTTTCCACTCTTCTGTATTTATACTAGTTTCTTGATTGGGTACATCAGAAATTTTACGCGTTGTATAACTGTGCAAAATCCGTTGCCATTTTCTATAGAAATTTGGTATATTGATATTCTTTCTTATTTTTATCTTCTCTATAGTAGACAGTGTTTCCGTTGCTCCATCAGTCATGATCTCTGTAGTAAAACCATCGGAGAAGTTACCATTTAATACTCGTAATACAATGTTTATAGCCATAGGATTATAAGTGAGGTAGGTAGATTGAAATGTAAGTCTAACCGAGAACAACACAACTTAGCAAGTTTACTTACAAAAATTTAACAATTATGTACAAAAGTTATGAGGTATAAAGAAGGGTAAACTCAATTGCTATCGGAGATGTCTATTTATGGTTATAGGGCTTTTGACCCGCCACCACCTGAACCCTGGGGAAAGAGATCAAAAAAAAAGACATAATTGTGTTAACTATATCCTGAAAAACAAAGGTGGTTGATACGATGTTATGGGGAAATGCGGACATAATCAATGAAGTTACAGTGTTTAGTCAGTAAAAAGAGACATAATTGTATCAGTTAGATGAATTTTAAAGTTGCTCAACCTCTTGTCATTGTTGGAGAGTTAGGAAATAGTAATAGTCGTAGGGAAAAGAACAGCATAAATCTGATTACCTCAAAGTGAAACTTATTCCAAGGGGAAACAAAAATGGCTAATATTACTATTTCTGACTTACGCACTACTGACTTACGTCTCTCTGATTCTGAAAATTATCTGAATGATTTGACAGATGACGAACTTAAAACTTACGGAGGTTCGACAAAATCAAGTTCTAGTTATATTTGTAAGTACTTTGGTAGTAATTCCTCATCATGTGCGTATGCGAAGGCAAAGGAAAAAGGACTTTGGTAGTAATTCCTCATCATATACGTATGGGAAGGCAAAGGAAAAAGGAGTCACCTAGTTTAGATAAAAGAAATACTAGTACCAGGGTTTTGGATACTTAGTACTACTTATTTTTAGTATTAGGCGTGTAACAATATTTGTCAAGGCAAGTATTATTACATACCTATTTTTTTATTGGTTATATCTAACTCATCCCAAAAGAGCTTGTCCCGGTGATTTTTTTCTGTCCCTCGATTTACTGACTATTTAGCGATCGCTCTTCTCTTGAGTCTAAGTAGGGAGGCAAAATTATTTGTAGGATGGGTTAGCGATTTATGTTTAATTCCACCCACCCACTTAAACTGCAGTTAGAAATAAGTTACTGTGATTTTGTTCTTTTGATTTATTACCCACTCGCCAAATAACTCTGACCAAATTTGATAGCGCAACTGATCATTTAACTCTGCTTGAATAATTTCCTCCACTAAAATCAAATGCATGCCCTTGGAAGTCACAATCGGTTTAAGAACCTCTGGTGGTGTGGCTGCAAAAACAGCAGCCGAAATCTCTGACTTCAAATCTTTACGGGACAATATTCCTCGATATCCCCCTTTTCGGCGTAATTCTTTATCTTCAATATACTTGTGAGCTACATCATAAAAGCTGATTTCTTCTTCCTGAATAGAATAGAATAATTCCATGGCTAAATCTTCATCCTCTAACACCACTTCATACATCACAACCCCAGCATAATCTAATTGATTTTCATAAAAGTAAGGCTCAACTTTATCGGCAAATAGATGAGTGGTCAACTTCTGGGAAATAATGGTAAAGTGGGCAATTTCTTCTAAATCATCTATAGATAGATGGTGTTTATCTAGCCAAGCAAAGGTTTCTTGTGCGCCATGAAGTTTCTGAAGCGCTCTAATAGTATCTGCTGCTTGCTGGAGTTCCTCGTTATCCACAGTTATCCCAGCTTCTGTAGCTGCATCACTAATAATTCGGTGACTAAGAATGGACTGGATTAAATCGGGTATTTGAAGAGATAGCTTAACTTGTTTGAGAATATCTTCAGCAGTAATAGTAGTAGATTGCAACATGATTTATTTTTCCTAAAAAAACTACAAAATCAAGAGATTGCTAAAAGTTTTCTAAAATTCTAAACCTCCTTTTTGTAACTTCTTAAATGGATCAATAATAAAATCAATAACGCGACGCTGACGTACAACCACCTCAGCTGTAGCTGTCTGTCCGTAACGTAAGGGAATACAGCGATTGCTAGTATTAATACAAGTTTGATTTAACTGAATTTCTAGTTCATAAATTGCTATTGCCCCCTGAGCTGTTTCTTGCACTTTAGTAGTGGGGGAAATCTTGATTAAACTTCCGTTAACTATCCCATTATCCTGAAAAGGATAAGCATCAAACTTCATCTTAACTGGCATTCCTTTACGTAATGAACCACTTTCTGTAGTTGCCATTTGTGCTTTCAATAAAATATTCGCTGTGTGGGGCACTATTTCTACAATCATTGCTCCTTGTTGTACCACATCTCCTACCCCAGTAATCCCCAAATTAAAAATAGTACCGTCTACTTGGGCTGTAACAACTCGTTTCTTTAACTCAAGTTTCAAAGAATCAATTTCTTTCTCTGTTTGCATCAGGTCAGATTCGAGACTGTTAGTTTGGCCATTCAAATTTTTTAGCTGTTCTTGAATTTTAGACAGGGATATTTCTCCAGCATGAGTAAGGGTTTGAAGACTATTCTCTTGCTCGGTTAAACGCAACTCTGCTTGCTTAATATCTGCTTTCCCTTGATTAACAATTCTCTCATGAATCCTGTTTTGTTCAATTAATCGCAAATTTGCTTGCTTCATGTCCGCTTGACTTTTTTTTAAAATAATCTGCTTCTCATTGGCGATACTTTCCTGTTCAACGACCCGAACTTGCGCTACCACACCCTTACGGAAAAGATCTTGGTAACGTTCGACTTCTCCCAAGGCTTTTTGTAACTGGATTTGTGCTAAATCATAAGCTGTGTTGCTATCCTCTAACTGTTGTTTGGCTTGAGCAACTTGGGTCAGTTTTTCCTGTTCTTGCAAATTGTATGTTATCTTAAGAGACTGAAAGTTTTGTCGTGCTTGTTCTACTTGAGATAGTTTCTCTAATTGTTGGGACTGATTTTGCCGTTCTTGAGTACGCAGTTCAGTCTCTAGCTGGTTTTTTTGTTCCTTTAGTACATTGAGCCGATTTTTTTGACTTTGTAGTTGAATTTGCAGTTGAGTCATTCGGTCACGAATAGGGAGACTGTCCAGTTCCATTAAAATATCCCCAGCTTTTACAGTGCTTCCTTCTTTAACCTTTAGTATTTCAACTTTAGCTGTTTGGGAATTAAGAGCAGCAGATGTATGGGTTAAATTTAGCTTTTGCTTAATTGTACCACCTTGCGGTTCTAACCTTCCTCTAGCAGTACCCGTTTCATCTACCTTAGACAACATTCCCCAGGGTAAGGCGATCGCCATAAAAGCGATTAAAAAATAGAAAAGTCCTCGAGTCCATCGCTGAGGTAATGCGTCCAACAGTTCATTTGTGGCAAAAGACGAATCTACCGGAGAATTTAGGTTGTTTGCTGGTAGATTTTGGTCGATAAAAGGACTAGATTCATCTGGTAAACTTACTAAGTTTGTGTCTAAACTTTGGTCGATGTTCTTTTGGTGTTGGGTAATATCATTAAACTGTGGCATGGCCTTAATTATTCCAAGATTTACTAGGTTAAGTTCTAGGTTGAGTTTTAGTTGTCGACTTAGTCTAGGTGGGTGAGTGGAATTAAATATAAGATGAACGTAGGTTGGGTTAAAGTATGAAACACAACGCCCACACGGGTCTCGTTACTCGACCCATCCTATAAATAATTGTGCCTCCCTACTTACCCAAAGCTATTCAACATTTAGAGATGACCATCAATCCCAGAGGGAAAATTAATTAATTTGCTGCTGATTTAAATAGTAGTAATGTCCTTTTTTTGCCATTAACTGCTCGTGGTTTCCTTGCTCGATTAATACTCCTCTATCTAAAACTAAAATAACATCAGCATTTCTAATAGTAGATAGGCGATGGGCAATAATTAATGTTGTGCGGTCTTTAAGAATTCTATTCAAATTAGTCTGAATAATTCGCTCTGACTCCACATCCAAGTGGGAAGTTGCCTCATCAAAAACTAACAGACGAGGATTACCCAATAAAGCCCTAGCAATGGCTAATCTTTGCCTTTGACCACCAGACAATAACCCCCCACCTTCACCAATCTGGGTTTCATAACTCATGGGTAATTTTTGAATAAATTCGTCAGCACCTGCTATTTGAGATGCTTCAATAATTTCCGCCTGAGTTGCAGAAGGTTGGGCTAGAGTCAAGTTTTCCCGAATTGTGCCACCAAATAAAAAAGTATCCTGGTCAACAACACCGACTCTTTGACGCAAGGAAGGTAAAGAAATGCTATTTATGTCATGACCATCAATTAAAATCTTCCCATCTGTAGGGGGATACAGCCCCAAAACTAACTTAGAAATTGTGGTTTTTCCTGAACCAGAACGCCCGACCAAAGCTACAGTCTGTCCAGCTTTGATTTCAAAACTGAGATTCTCTAAAATATTCGTTTCGCTCTCTGGATGGTATCGAAATGTGACTTTGTCAAAAATAATATCTCCTCTTAAATCTGTCAAATAATAGCGAGACTGAGATTGGAAATCTTCCTCCGGTTCAGTATCAATTACATCATTAATTCGCTCTATTGCAATAATTACCTCCTGAAACTCATTCCATAGAACTGTTAACCGCTGAAAAGGGTTTATTACATTGCCAATTAACATATTAAAAGCTACCAACTGGCCGATAGTTAATTCTCCTTTAATCACTAACCAAGCTCCAAACCAAAGTAACCCAGTAGTTACTAAAGACTCGATGGTTAAGCTAAATACTTGGAGTCGGTTACTAATAATCTGACCGGAAAAGTTTTTCCGAATTGACTTGTTGAGGAACTCTTCCCAACGCCAACGTACCACCTGCTCAATTGCTAGAGATTTGACGGTGCGTACGCCAGTTAGAGATTGGATCAGATAACCACTTTCTTCGGTTACAGCTGAAAATATTTCTCGAGATATCTTTTGGAGGAACGGAGTAGCAATGAAAGCAAGTAAGAAAAAGGGTGGGACAATAACTAGTGCTAGTAAAGCCATCTTCCAGCTATACCAAAACATAAGCCCCACATAGATAAAGACGGTGAGTAAATCTAATACAATAGATAGGGCTTCACCTGTTAGAAATCTCTCAATCTTCCGATTTTCCTGCACTCTAGCCATGATATCCCCTACGTAGCGAAACTCAAAAAACTGCAGGGGTAATCGGAAAGTGTGAGTAATAAATCCCACAATCATGGATAAATGTACTTTGTTGGCAGTATGGTCAAGAAAATATTGTCGCAAGCCGGTTAAAGCAACCCGAAATAAACCAAAAATGACTAACCCTAATCCCACAGCTGTTAAAGTTAATGTACTCCTTTGAACAACAACCCGGTCGAGAAGTAGCTGGGTAAATAATGGGGTAATTAGTCCGAAAATTTGAATTACGACGGAAGCAATAAATACTTCCACCAATACTTGGCTATGAGGACTAGCTAAATTAAAAAACTGCCAGAATGGGGTGGTCTGATTTTTGAGTTCCTTGATTAAAGCTGTTGGTTTTAGGAGTAATGTGTAACCTTGCCATCCCGCTCTAAATTCTTGGTAAGTTAAACTACGTTGACCAATAGCAGGGTCAGCAACAATTACTGTATTAGGAGTGATCTCATAAACTACTATGTAATGTTTGCCTTCCCAGTGAGCGATCGCGGGTAATTGTCTACCCAATTCGTTCATACTTGCTTTTTCGTTTTCGTGAATTCTTGCTTTTACTGGTCTAGTGGAAAATCCAATACTTTCTGCAGCAGCGGATAATCCCCGTAGGGAAGCTCCATTGGCATTTACATTAGCAATATCTCTAATGCGGTTGACACTAAACTTTTTACCCCAGTAACAGGCAACCATCACTAAACAAGCTGCACCACAGTCAGAAGCGCTTTGTTGCTCAAAGAAAGGATAGCGTTTAGTAATACGCTGCCATAAATGAGTAACTCGCTGAGCAGGGCTGGGGAAATAGGCCTTGTTTACTTTTTGCTTGTGTATTGGATTGTAAGTAGTTGTGTCTGATTCAACAAAGTGTTCGGGGTTTTTCTTTCCAGATAAATCTGGTTGAGTATTGATGGAAAATTTGGTTTTTTGTTCATTATCTTTAGCTATAGCTAAATTGTATAAATAATCTCTGAATCGGTAATTTTTATGAATGATAGAGCGCAAAACTTTACCAGGAATATAACACAGCTCTACTTCGGTCGAAACTGTGACAGCATAATCTAAAAAATTGGATTCAGGAAATAAAGTACATTCCCCAAATAGTTGATCATGCTCTAGGGTGGTAATTAAGTCTCGACTACTGTTAACCAGTCTTACTTTACCAGTAATCAAAATATAGAAGCCATCGGATGCTGAGATATTTTTCAAAAACAGACCTCTTTCAGGTTTTTTTAATTCAGCCGCCCTAAGTAAACTGGCTAACTCCTTTTCTGATAAAAATTCACCGATTAGACGAGATAGATGTTCTTTGGTAGTCATTTTTCTATGAATAGTGGGTCAAAATTTTAATTAGTTAAGAAAACGCCAACTATGAGGGAAGATCCCTAATCACAATACTGCTTTTGTTACTCAAGTTTTTAGTCTCTGATTGTGGGGGATCGTTTTTTTCAGGGTTATTCTTTGACTTTTGTCTGGTAGATAAGCCCATTTGTTTGAGCAGTCTGTTAATATGGCGATCGCTTATTTTAATTCCCATTTCTGCTTCTAAGTGTTCACTTAATTTTTTAGCTGTCCACTGTGAAGCATTATAAGTAAAATCACGATTAGGCACTTTTACTTCTTTAGGGCTTTGAGAGAGTAACTCTCTCAACCGGTCTAAGCATCGATCATCTACAATTTGGGGTCTGCCAATTAAGTTACTGTTCCACTGATGAGCTTGACCAGACTTGGCAACGTTTATCCAATAGCGTGCGGTACTATGGGAACAACCTAATTCTTGGCAAATTTGGGTTTGGGTTTTACCCTGATCTGCAAGCAACATAATTTTAATCCTCTGAAAATGCTGCTTGGACAAGTTTAGTTTAAGGTTTTTTTCTAGATGTTTTCTCTGAAAGGGACTGAGAAATCGACCAGAGTTATTGGGAAAATTAATATCAGTTTCAGACGATTTCATAGGATAATACTCGCTTAGCCTTAGTAGGAGAGTATTTTGGAGAGCCTACGACTGGCTATACTGAGTATTGTATATGGCATAGTGGCATCAACCATCCCGGAACCAGAGCTAGTTTGTGCTAAAATAGAAGATAATTTAGGAATAAAGCAATCAGTGGCTAAAATTCCACATGCACCAAGAGCGCAAGCAATAAAAATAAGGGTTATATGGCTATTCATCAGAATTACACCTCTTTTTTGACCTCTAAATCTATGTAGTATGAAACAGGTCTATTTTTTTGAGTAACCAGCTTTTTTTTAAAATAAGTACAAATTTCGTATTTAAGTATTATTAAATGCTCGTATTTTTACGCCCTCAACCACAGGCGATCGCATAATTCTAGAGGACAAAATCATTAGTTCTACTACATCGGTTCTATATTTTCTATATTTTAATACTCTTTTTTAGCCAACGTATTCTAACTGGAGTTTAGACTAAAGAGCGATCGCTCTTTAGTCAGTAAATCGAGGGATATCTGTTGTAACACACACTTCCATAACAGAAAATGAAAAAAGCACAACCAAATTTAATATAACCCCTACGAAACGAATTGGAATAGGTTTCACCTTGAGGTAATCAGATTTATGCTGTTCTTTTCCCTTCCCTCTCTATTGTTTTTACCTTACCTGCGGGGAGGACAAACTGTTGGCCGCAAAGGTAAAGGTCGTCTGGAAGCACCTGTTATAGAGTTGATTTCTGACTCTGTAATTTCATTAAGATAATTTTCAGAATCAGAGAAAAAATCTACACCAGCAGGACGTAAGTCGGAAATACTAATATTAGCCATTTTTGTTTCCCCTTGAAATAAGTTTCACTTTGAGGTAGTCAGATTTACTTTGTTCTTTTCCCTACAACTATTACTATTTCCTAACTCTCTAAAAATGACAAGAGGTTGAGCAACTTTAAAATTCATCCAACTAACACAATTATGTCTCTTTTTACTGACTAAACAATGTAACTTCATTTAGATTATGTCCGCATTTCCCCATACCTTCGTATCAACGACCTTTCTTTTTCAAGATATAGTTAATACAATTATGTCTTTTTTTTTGAATCTCTCTTTCCAGTGTTCGGGTGGTGGCGGGCCAAAAAAATAGCCCCATGACTCAATGAGGCTAAAATCTACGGATGAACCAATCGCTCTTTGATTCCGGTATAGGCGACTAATATCAGTCAGCCAACTCTAATTTCTGATAAATATCCTCAGAATCAGCATTTAAATAGGGACGCTGCCAATCAATCCCCAACCCAGAAAACTGCTCGGAAATAGCATTAATCCGACCCACCGCAGAATTGTCCTCCTGTTGCCAAGCCATCAATAAACCATGGGCTATAATCTGACACCGATTCATGCCAAAACTCTCCTCACTGCCAAACTTTTTGTCTGGTTCTTCTGCCAAGCCTAAACCCGGTGCTAACTCAAGGGTAAACAAAGGTGTTTCTTGCTTAAAAACAGACTGATTCTGCTGGTAAACATCACTCACAACTTGCCTTACTAATTTATAATCTTGTTTGCCGAAATAAAGCACTCCAGAATCATATCGTTGATAATCAGCTGAATTATATAAGGTCTTAAAACTAAAGGGAATGCCCATCTCATTTAACTTTTCAGTTAACCCAGCCATCACAGCCACCGCACCTTCAGGAGTAACATTAAAATAGATTCGCACCATGGCTTCCTCTCTTTGTAAACCAGCATTACCCACTGCCATATAAAAGCCATTTTGCACTAAATTCTTGGGCATCAAAATTGATACAACATCACCCACTACTGCAGATTTTTCATACTCTGGAAGATGCTTGTCACGTTGGATATGTAATCGCAAACCACCCTTAGTTACAGCCACACTGCCATCGGTTTCCTCTCTCAAAACAGACCAACCTGAATCAAAATAACCCTCTCCTTTATTCGCTTTGTCTAACTGCAAATAAAATTCCATCGATACACCAGCAAAACTATTATTCTCCAAATCTAATTGCTGATGCTTATTCCCATCACCTAATGCTTGTGATTTTTGTATCGACCCATTGTAATAAATGCTGTAAAGAAAACCTCGCAATTGTAATATTATATACTTTTCTTGTATATGCTTTGGTAAAGCCTGAATGCGAGACAACATATCCGTAGGCATTTCCCATGGTTCATAGTTAGGATGACGAATCGAAAAATCAGCAGAAATTTCGACATTTTCCACAATATCTAACAAAACTTCCTTTAACCGGGTTCCAATTTCAGAAGTTAATTGATGAGATTGAGAATTAAGTAATGACATAATTTTTCAAAATACTCAAGGATATTAAAGTTTGCCAACAACAGAAGAATTCATCTGATTTAACTGAGTAGCAGTATTCCCAAAAATCGTGGGCATTGATGATTCAGGACGACATAACAAAGCCTTGGCTACCTGAAGCATAGCAATTCCAGTATTATTAAAAATTTTTTGATACTGAACCATTGCTAAAATTGCAGTAATTAAAGAAAACCCTGCTACCTGGACTACTTGCTTTAAGAAATTAGGACGGTATTGTAATATTTCTGGGAAAGTTTCTAAATAAGCTAACGTTAACCTCCCCATAGATGGCTGAAGTAATTCTAGTGGAGTAGTTGCTAGTCGCAAAGACTCTTCAATACTGAGCGAATTACTAATTACCAAACTACCTAACCAAATTTGCAGATAACTGGCGATCGCCATTCCCAAATCAAATGCTGGATCTCCCCAATCAGACCTTTCCCAATCTATCAAACGGACCACATTTTCATTCACATCTTTCCAATTTTGATTTAAAAGAATGTTATTCAACTTCAAGTCATTGTGAGTTAGACAAATAGGAGAAATAGTTCTACTTAAGAGCTTAACTGCTTCTGCCAAGCTATCATATCGTTGATAAAGCGCAAAAAACTTTAATCCACCCATGGGGGCCAGTCCAAAAATTTCTGGCCCTATCCGTTCCAAACTATCTAGTAATAGTGGGGATACCTTGGGTTTTCCAGCAAATTCTTCTTGGGCAAAAAATTCTCTATAAATACTTTTATTCCAGGTTTCACGGTGAATTATCGCCAAACAACTGCCAATTTGAGCAGCAACCTGAGTAGGAAAGACATTGTTTTTAGAGTAGAATTCTCCTAAATCCTGATAATTATCCAGATAAGTAGAAACTAAAATTGAGTTCTCAGCATCGTAGAGCAGTAATTCTGGCAGAAACCTACGCCAATGGTCTAATTCAGGAAAGTTCTCCAGAAAGCTGGGGATTCGCCATTCCCCAAAAAACTCGCCTACCGTTTCCTTTTCTAAATTAATAAATTGTTCTTGTTTTACCAGCAACTTTTTCCCCCCTGGTAAAGTTACTAATAAATTAAAATTTTTAGCCTGAATCTGTTTTAATTCCAGATTTTCTACCGAGCGATCGCATAACTTACTCTTGATAAGATATTCGTTGACATTTTGAGAACTTAAGATCAACTTCATTTAAACCTGCCTTTAGATAGTTAGATAAATTGACAACCCACTAGTATTTATCTTGCTTTAACTTCTGTTAAATCCCTGACCGTATATTTTATGTATTTTCCAGTATCAGTGTTAATATACTCTATTGCATATACTACTACACTTCCTGTACACAAAATATCTTAACTTTACCTAATGTCTGGGTAGCTTTGGGTAGATCCTATAGAGTGGAAATACTTGGTGGAAAACAGAGACAGTTTCCTCGGAGGGTGTTTAGCATGGGGAATGATTTTAAGGAAGTAGGCTTTATTGATCACACAAGTACCTATCCTCTACTGGTACTAGATTATCATGACGGAGATAATTCCTAACTCTATTGCAAACCTTTTGAAGAAGTGATTTCACATTTATATCACTTATATCCCATATTTTTATGGTATCGTCTCTACTAGCAGAAACCAAGGTTTTGCCATCTGGGCTTATTGTCACACTTCTAACATCGGATAGATGCCCAGTGAGAGTATTTTTCTCCCTTCCCCTAGCTATATCCCATATTTTTATGGTGTTGTCATCACTAGCAGAAACCAAGGTTTTGCCATCTGGGCTTATTGTCACACTATTAACCGAGTCTTGATGCCCAGTGAGAGTGTGTTTCTCCCTTCCCGTAGCCATATCCCATATTTTTATGGTTTTGTCTCTACTAGCAGAAACCAAGGTTTTGCCATCTGGGCTTATTGTCACACTTCTAACATCGTATTGATGCCCAGTGAGAGTGTGTTTCTCCCTTCCCGTAGCCATATCCCATATTTTTATGGTGTTGTCATCACTAGCAGAAACCAAGGTTTTGCCATCTGGGCTTATTGCCACACTATTAACCCAGAATTGATGCCCAGTGAGAGTGTGTTTCTCCCTTCCCGTAGCCATATCCCATATTTTTATGGTGTTGTCATCACTAGCAGAAACCAAGGTTTTGCCATCTGGGCTTATTGTCACACTATTAACCGAGTCTTGATGCCCAGTGAGAGTGTGTTTCTCCCTTCCCGTAGCCATATCCCATATTTTTATGGTTTTGTCTAAACTAGCAGAAACCAAGGTTTTGCCATCTGGGCTTATTGTCACACTATAAACCGAGTCTTGATGCCCAGTGAGAGTGTGTTTCTCCCTTCCCGTAGCCATATCCCATATTTTTATGGTTTTGTCAGAACTAGCAGAAACCAAGGTTTTGCCATCTGGGCTTATTGTCACACTATTAACCCATTCTTGATGCCCAGTGAGAGTGTGTTTCTCCCTTCCCGTAGCCATATCCCATATTTTTATGGTATTGTCAGAACTAGCAGAAACCAAGGTTTTGCCATCTGGGCTTATTGTCACACTATTAACCCATTCTTGATGCCCAGTGAGAGTGTGTTTCTCCCTTCCCGTAGCCATATCCCATATTTTTATGGTTTTGTCTAAACTAGCAGAAACCAAGGTTTTGCCATCTGGGCTTATTGTCACACTATTAACCGAGTGTTGATGCCCAGTGAGAGTGTGTTTCTCCCTTCCCGTAGCCATATCCCATATTTTTATGGTTTTGTCTAAACTAGCAGAAACCAAGGTTTTGCCATCTGGGCTTATTGTCACACTATTAACCGAGTGTTGATGCCCAGTGAGAGTGTGTTTCTCCCTTCCCGTAGCCATATCCCATATTTTTATGGTTTTGTCTAAACTAGCAGAAACCAAGGTTTTGCCATCTGGGCTTATTGTCACACTATAAACCGAGTCTTGATGCCCAGTGAGAGTGTGTTTCTCCCTTCCCGTAGCCATATCCCATATTTTTATGGTTTTGTCATCACTAGCAGAAACCAAGGTTTTGCCATCTGGGCTTATTGTCACACTATAAACCGAGGATTGATGCCCAGTGAGAGTGTGTTTCCCCTTTCCCGTAGCCATATCCCATATTTTTATGGTATTGTCAGAACTAGCAGAAACCAAGGTTTTGCCATCTGGGCTTATTGTCACACTATTAACCGATTCTTGATGCCCAGTGAGAGTGTGTTTCCCCTTTCCCGTAGCCATATCCCATATTTTTATGGTTTTGTCAGAACTAGCAGAAACCAAGGTTTTGCCATCTGGGCTTATTGTCACACTTGTAAACCCGGATCTAGTAGTTGATCTTAGTGAATATTCAAAGTCAGATTGCAGTATACGTTGCAAAGAGCTACTTATATATAAGAATTCACCCGGTTTATCACGAACAATTACCCCAGCCTTTATAGCGATTGGTAACGCTTCTGACCATTTATCTTGTCTCAACAGAGACCAACTCTCCTGACCTAGATATTTGGCTTGATTAATTTCAGCTTGATTTTTTTGGTGCACTGCTGTTACCCCTAAAGCAACACTGACTACTACTGCTACTATGGAGCCTGCGGTAATTCCCCAGGCAGTCATCATTTCTCTCTTTTGTCTTGCTTTTTCTTGCTGTAAGATGCGATTTTTTTCTTGAATACTCTCTTCTATAAACTTTCGCTCGTTAATTAAATCTTCTGGACGCTCTTTCAATCTTTCTTCTGCTTGAACCAGCATTCCTCCTCGTAACAATAATTCTGTATCTCGTTCTGTTGATTCCCATTGTTGTCTTATAACTCTTAATCTCTCTTGCCAAGCTCTAAATTCTCGGTTGCTATCTATCCAATTCCTTAGTTCCCCCCAGTTACGAATTAATGCTTCATGTGCTACCTCTACTGTTTCTTGCTCTGATGTATTTGTACTAGTTACTACTAGTCTAGTGTCTGCTATTTTATTCACTAATGACCAATTTTCTTCCCCAATTTCGGCTTTCATTGCTATGCGTCTTGTATCTTCTGCTCCTTCACCTGGGCGTACTAATTGAATAAAAATCCGTTGGACTTTTTCCTTTTCTTCTGGTTTCAATTGGTTATATTGGTCATCTGCATATCGGGACAATGCTCCCTCTACTTTTCCTATTTCTTCATAAATCTTATGAGTTAATTCTACACCTTGGGTTGACTCCCATAATTTGGTTAGGGCAAACTCTAGCAATGGTAAGTTTCCTGTTTGCTGTTTCACATCGCTCAATATTGTTGCTGCTAGTCCCCCTTCAAAAGATACTCCTAATCTTTCTGCTGGTCCAGTAATTACTTCTGTTAATTCTTGCTCATTCATAGCTAGGATTTTAATATCCGTTTTTTGCAAAATATCTCCAAAGGGTCTATAGGAAAGAGCATGGGAAAGAAAGTCAGCACGCATGGTGATTAACAAAACTATCTGACTACTGGGGGTAAAACTTTTTAATAAACAGTCTAAGAATTTATGCCGAGTTTCTTCGTCTGGACACAAGGTATAAATCTCTTCAAATTGATCTGCTATAATTAATACTCGAAAGTTAGGATTCTGTTGTTGTATTTTCGGAAAAACTTTGGATATCAGTAGATCTTCTTCTTTTAAAAGCTTGGCAAGAAGGGTCTCTTGGGCTATTTTCTCTGTGGCATTTAATTCTGGAGTATAAAGTGGTACTAAAGCTGTAGCTAGGGCATAGAAGGGATCTTCTCCTGGTCGAAAATAAGTAAATAGCCAGTTTCCTTGTTTCTCTAATCTGGGGACTAATCCGGCTAGAACTAGGGAGGATTTACCACTACCAGATGCACCTATTAGGGGTATAATGTTACGTTTTTCTGGATTGGGCGTGGCATTTTGTATGGCCTCTTGGGTGGCATTGTACAATTGTTCGATGAAGATTTCTCGACCGAAGAAAAATTCGGCTTCTTGTGGTCCAAAGTGAAATAGTCCTTGATAGGGGCATTGGGATTCATCATTTTGTCTGTGATAAAAATAATTATGAATTTTGATGTTTTGGCGACTTATATATATTTGTCTCTTTTTACTCCAAGTGAATTCCTCCGACTGTGTATTTGAATAACAGGTTATAGGCAACCATGTAGCACCTGGAAAGTCTTTGTTTTCTCTATAAGCAATGTCGTTTTTGGCTAGATCTACTGCTATAGATAGGCAATTATTTTCCTGGACAAAACGGCATAGAAATCTTTCGAAAAACTCTCGAGCAAATTCGTCTGGTACTGGCTCTTTCATGACTATTACAGCTGGTATGCCTACCTCTTCTGTTAAAAAGTCTGCTATTTTTAGTCCATCACAGGAGTTGAACAGGGCTATTTTTAACCCTTTTTTCTTTGCTTCCTTGAGATCATTCTTAAAATCTCGGATAATTGAGGTTTCTTGTTCAAACTGGATTGTGCCTCCGTCTTTACTGCTACTATGTCCCGAGTAAAATAGAATATCGTAGCTGTCGTTAATTAGTAGTTGATGAAATTCCTGTTGTTCTGTAACATTTTTAAGAATAACTGTTGCGCCATTAGGTTCACATATTTTCCGAAGTTTATTGGCTTCGTCAGACTGACTGGATGCTAGTTCCCCTTGATGACCACCAAAAATAGCCAGGATTTTTGGCGGTTTTGAACTGAATAAGTTAGTATGAATAGGTTTAGATGTATGTTCTTTTGATAGAATAAAGGTTATATCGTAATTATCAGCTATATCAGATTTAATATGATCGTTGAAATAGGATCCCCACGGTAGTCTGCGGAGAATATCGTTATCCCTTTGGCTACTTTGATTGAGGGTTGGTGAAAAAATTAGGTGAATACGAACTAATTTTCGATTCTGTTTAGTGGAGGTTTTAGTTTGTTCTGTAGGAGAAATTATTTTTTCAATCAAACTACTAATCTTTTGATCTTTTAGCCATTTTTCGTACTCCGTTTGTAACTTTGTTTTGGCAGTTCTCCATTTTTCTGTAGTTATATGAGTGTCCTGAACTTCTATGGAAGAAATTTTACGGGTTGTATAGCTATGTAGAATATTTTGCCATGTGATGTAGAGATTTTGTATATTTGTATTCTCTACAATACGCTCTGATTCTTTTTTTCCATCATAAATGATATCTATATTAAATCCTTCTGAGAAGTTGCCATTTAATACTCGTAATACAATGTTTATAGCCATAGGATTATACGTGAGGTAAGTAGATGGAAATAATAGTTTAACTGAAAACAATACAAATTAGCAAGTTTACTGAGGAAAATTTGACAATTATATACAATTTATTGGGTTGTATCGTGTATATATTATGCCTAGTTATTATTAATTTGCTTACTTAATACTGACTGAATAGACTAGAGATAAAATTGACTAAGTAGGGAGGGACAATTATTTGTAAGATGGATTAGAGGTAGCGTAACCCTTGCGGGTGTTGGGTTTCATGCTTCAACCCAACCTACGTTCATCTTATATTTAATTCTACCTACCTACTTAAATAGTAAGCAGGTAAGTAGTTAAAGGTTAGAGCTTTTTAGTCTCTCAAATATGCTGGACATAATCTGTGAGCATGTGTAGTTAAACTTTGGAACATAATGTAATGATAGCCTTAGTTGTAGGTACCCCCAACCGGTTATCCAAATAATTTTAAGTAAAATAAACAAAATCACCCATAATAATAAACCCCATATACCAAATTCAGTCAAAAAGAACCATAGATTCGAGAAGATTTTCATAACCAAAAACGATAATAATGGGCTAGAGAGAATGATTACAATAAAGAAAAAAGGCCGATAATCATTTTGTGGTATTAACATGGGGAAGTGACCTTCTGGGACATTTTCTAAAGTTATATTATTATTTTCATTGTTTTCATTTTCTAAACTTTCATTCCACCCTACTTTACCGATAAAAATAGCCCACTTTTCCGAGTCATAATCTTGTGTTCCTCCTATTTCACGATAAATTTTTTGTTGCACGGAGAAACCAAATTTACCTTGGCTATATTTTAGCCATAATCTGTCAATTAGACGAAGATTTCGAGAGGAAATTTGACTAATATTTTGGAGATAAAAAGGTATTTCTTTTGTTTCATTTATAATACCAAAAATGATATTTTTTGTTTCTTGATTTGCTTGTTTCCAGTTTTGTTCCGCTAGGAGATAGCGCAGTTTATAGCATTTTTCTGTAAATGATGCCATGGGGAATTATATTTGGGTGATTTGGGTGATTTGAGTAATGATAGTCAAACGGGGTAAAAGTTAATGAAAAAATGAACAAGGAGCAAGTCAATCCTCATCAGATATTAGGTCTATGAGGTATTTAATTCGTTCCAATAGCTCCGGTTCTTGATGCCAATCCTTAAATAAACCATCTAGCCAATCTCTAAGAACAGGTGTTTTAACGGTGGGTATTTTACCAGAATGTAAAATTATATCTTCTAATAATAAATCAATACGTTTTAATGTGGAGCGGTTAAGTTCAAAACTAGTTATTTTTGGTAGAAAACCTATGATTTCCGCTGTTGTATAAGGGGTATCTATCTCAATAAATAAGTGTCCTAGTTGGGGAGGATGATTTGGCAAGACAAAATTAAAATTATCGTGCCATCTACTAATGGGGTAACATTGTAAAAACTTGTTAAAATTGGGTAAATATAAGTTTTGAGAATTGCTAAATTCGGGTTCTAGAGAACTATCAAATAGACTAGAGTCTAATTTACTTTCAAAACCCAACGTATGGAGGAAAGTTTTACCTGCTAGGAGGGCTAGGATATTCCTGTATTGTTGTTCTATCCTCGGTTGGCTTATTTCCTTTTTAGCAGCACTTTCCGCTTGCTCATGATCTTCTTTTGTGAAATTAATAGTAATAGATTTAAGCATGATAACTTTCTCAGGTAAGATTATCTGGTTTTGTCTCCTAAATATATATCGGTTAAAAATGAAGGATTTTGAGGGAATTTTTTAAAAATCTTTTTTTATACGCTTCTTAATTTAAATATAAGATGAATGTAGGTTGGGTTAAGGAACGAAACCCAACAAATCCAGGGGATATAAATGCGATTGCAAAGCACTCGCGAGATCGCCAATTAACCGTGATTATTTGAATTAACCGACACCTGGAGACTGTCCGTGGGGGAGACTAACCATGGTTGTCCATCGGTTAAATAATATGCACGTTGAATAGCTTCTGGAGTAAATATTTGTCCTGTAGCTACAAATAGTTTTGCCTCCCTACTTAGTGTGTAATTTTTTAATAAAGTTTTGCAGGGTTTAAATTTAATTAGATAAAAGTTGTATAAATAAGTTTAAGAGAGTAAATGATTAATCTAGGATTTCCAGATGATTGTGGTTAAGTTTGTAATCATAGTTACAAATTATTACGATAACTATCTATCTTGATAATTTTTAGTATAATTTGGACTGTCTCCGTTGGTATTTAATTTACATTCAGTACAATAGAAAACTAGTTAATTAAGCATAAAGTGTTTGGGGGGTAATATGCAATTACTGAATTGTTTCGCTAAATCGCTAAATTCTTGGCAGAAGAAATATTCTGTAACAGGTCAAGTCCCATTGATGGTTGGGATTTTCACTTTAGGACTAATAGCATATAATTCTAATCTTATACAAGCAAGTGAGTATAATCAACAGGTAAAAGGTCAAAAGAAGATAGAATTAACTTTAGCTGTTCATTCTGAGGAAAAGGAAGCCTGGGACGAGTTAGCTAGAATGTTGGAGGAAAAACATAAAAACATAGACTTGGTAATAAAAGAAGAGCAATACGATTTTAAAACAGCTGCGCAAAGAATAGAATCGGGCTAATTCTAAGTAAAAATGTTGATTTTCTTAATACAAGCGTATAATAGCTGCACTTATAGCAATTGTATTAAGTAGGTAGGTGGAATTAAATATGAGATGAACGTAGGTTGGGTTGAAGTATGAAACCCAACACCCCCACGGGTCTCGTTACTCGACCCATCCTATAAATAATTGTGCCTCCCTACTTAGCAATTGTATTAACCTCCAGGGATAGCTAAAATCTCAGGATTATGAGTTTTATCATCCTGAGATTTGAATTGTTGACTAAACTAGGAATTCTTGTGTAAAATTCCGGTTATTTATCTCAACACCAACACTAAACTTATCATCTAGATCTGCAAGGAATTTATACTGTATGAAAATGTTCCCCTCCTGGGATTCCACAACTTTGATAATTTCGTTGTCTGATAGATCAGTAATGGTAAGTTTTATTCCCTGGGGAAGTAAATTGGTTGGTAATTGTTGAGACTCTAGAGGAAGAACACGAATCATAATTAATAACTTCTGACTATTGGGTTTCTTCATGATTCCCACCATTAACGCCACGGGATAGTCGACATAGTCTGTTAAGTCTTTGGCAGCAATCTTAGGACAATAGATATATTGGCGATCTTCTGGTGACAATAAACTCCACAACTTCTCGCGTGACAATAACTCCCACAACTTCTCGCCTTGTTTCCAAAGTTCATTATCATCTCCTATTTTTTCAATTTTACCTTTTATTTCTTTTATTTCTTCAATTTCATCTTCAATTCCTCTGATTTTTTCATCTTCTACACTCTTGAATGTCAAGCGAAATTGTTCTCTATTTGAGTATTGGATATTGTCTAATAATGTTTGAATGTTAATCATCCAATCTTGAAAATAACCTTCCATTAATTCCCCTATAGAAATTAGAGATTTGCCAGAAACTTTATCCAAATGTTCTAGAAAGAGGTCAAGACCTTGAAAATAACTCCTTGGTAATTCTGAAACAGAAACTTGAGGAACAAACCCTATAATTTCTGCCGTTTCATAGGAGTCGTCTAACTCTATGAATAGATATCCTAATCTATCTGATTGAACCTCTTGGGGAATATGACATTTGCTTTCTGTCTTGCGGATAACTCGGCATTCTATAGATTGCTTAAAATCTGGTAAGTATAAATCTGCAATATCACCTATTTGCTGTCCTAAAAAGTTCCAGGAGAAGCCTTTGGATAAGTCATTATTAATCCCTAAAATATCCAAAAAGTTCTTAGTAGCTAAAACTACTAGGGTGTTTCTATATACTTCTTCTGCTCGCTTTTGGTTTCTTTGTTTTCGAGCAAATACATAAGCCTGTTGGCGGTATTCATCGGTTAATTCAATACTAATTGAGTTTGTCATACTTAATTCCTTCCTCACCTTTTTAGATTCTTGTTGTGCTTGGCATCGGTTTCGATATTTGGTAGATATTTATCTTTTTTCAAACCTAAATATCTGTTTAAGATATCACTCAGTTAATCTCTTGAAGCAAGTAAAGCATTCCTTCCTAATAAATTGTTTCATAGAATAGGAAGACACTTCATATTTCCGGGATAAGGTATCCCATACTGGGCCCAATTTTTCCACTTCTCCTGCTAATAATAAGTTTAAGATGCTTCTAATTACAGAATTGCAATTAGCATGAGGAGCGTTGCGAATACAGGATCTTGGACAGTTACTATTTGGCGAGTTTAGGCAATTTTCTAGTGATTCAAGCATAGCTTCAATCTCCTCTACAAAATTTCGGTTTTCAGGACTTGGTATATGAGGGGGACCGATTCTTGTTGTGTCATCAAGACTCTGTGGTTCTCTCTCTCTCTCTCTCCTTAGATCGCGAAATTTATAATCTAAATTTTTATTAAACCAAGTGAGAATGGATGATACTTGTGGATTATAGTTCTCAACAAATCTATCGAAGAACCAGATTCTAGTTCTTTGCAGACCTTCTTGGTAAATATCTGAGCTATCTGAGCTAAATGAAATTTTGCCGTATATTCCATCAGATAACTCTATCATCCTCAGAATCCAATCTATTGTTTCTACCTGGTCAGCTGAGCTTTGCTTCTGAGTGTAGACTAGCAATCTTTCACACATGTTTCTATTGGAAAGTATCTGCTTTAAATCTTGAATTGCTGCCTGTGCTTGCCGTATATAGATTAGTCTCTCCTGGTATGACATTCTACCTGTTTGCTTGGCTCTTCTAATTAATGCTTCTTGACTGCGGATATATTTTGACAGCTGGTGTTCGGCAAGGATTTGAATGAATTCTTCAAGTGTCATTATCTATGGTTTCCCCTCAAAACTAGGATAATTGAGCAGAATTATTCTGCAAAGAGAATAATCCCGCCCAGTTTAGCACAATCACTCAGCTTCAGTCAAATTTAAGACACAAATTTTTACTGATTGATTTGGCTAGAATTATTAGACTGAACCTATAAGGAGTAAAGAAGTTTAACCATTGGAATTAGGTTATTTACCATCTCTGCTAGGTATTGAGATTCTGAATCATCTTCTCGAATGAGTAAGCTGACACCTTTTTCTAAGTTGGTCAGAGCAGATTTTGGACTCTCTAGCATGAGGAATGATAAGCCTCGGAGAACATAGGCATAACTAGTGTTAGGGTCAAGCTCAACAACCACATCAAGTATCATCTTTGCCTTTTGGAAATCACCAGAACCAAAGGCAGAAATTGCCATGTTAATATATTCACAAACGTCACTTGAAGATACCTGCACGTTTTGTATCTTATATGGGATTCCATCTTGGGTATACCTGGATAAGCCGAGTTGTGTGAACTGCCCGTAACCATTGAAATTGTTCACCCCTGGGTTATTAGTTTGCCATAATTGAGATGATGCATTTAGTGGGGAACTATTTTTAATGCTGGAGAAATCTTCGGCTATGGCTTGGGAACCTATAGTCATAGCTCCACCGACGAGAATTAGGCTCACTAATGTTTCTTTAATCTTCATCTCTTACATCTCCTGGTAACTATTAGCTTATCGGTTTCTAGCGGGTGGTTTTTTTGAAAATCTCAACTTTTTTTTGAGTTTATTCCCCACCCATGGTTTCTTCTATTAGCTCTTCGCTTTTTGAAGGACTATTTTGCAGAATTGGACGAAAATATTCGGGCGTATTTTCGGAGTCAGACCGGATTTATCTAACTCAACAGCTAGATTCCCAGACAGTGCCAGGTTGCAAATCAGGTTTTTGCCGGGTAAGTCCTTTTTTTCACCTAGGTTATTCCCAGTGATTTTTGACTTCTAAATTTATATAGATCTGAGTAGAAAACTTTTGAAGGAAATTTTTAAAAATTTTTCAGAGATTTTCGGACTACCGTCTGACTATAATCTTATGGAATGCCAGTAAGTAGAGAGGCACAATTATTTGTAGGATGGGTCGAGTAACGATACCCATGGGGGTGTTGGGTTTCATGCTTCAACCCAACCTACCTTCATCTTATATTTAATTCCACCCACTTACTTACAAATTCGCATGGTCGCATAATTCGGCTTATATACTGATATAGACCCGCGCGCAATTTCTATGTAGGTCGGGAGGCACAATTGTAGGATGGGGGCGTTGGGTTTCATACTTCAACCCAACCTAGGTTCATCTTATATTTAATTCCACCCACCCACTTAGTCAGACCACGAAATAATGATTTGGTCTTTGAGAATTATGCGATCGCCTGTAGTTGAGGGGTATCAATGGAAGCATTTAATAGTAATTAAACGCAATTATTTGTATTTATGTCTAAAAAATGCTGATTACTGAAAAAAATAGACCTGGTTCTTCATATGTCCATTTAGAGGTCAAGAAAGAGGTGTAATTCTGATGAATAGGTACATAACCCGTAATTTTATTGCTTGCGCTCTTGCTGTATCTGGAATTTTAACCACTGATTGCTTTATTCCTAAATTATCGCCCGTTTTGGCACAAACTAGCTCTGGTTCTGGGCTGCTTGATGCCACTATGCCATATACAATACTAAGTATAGCCAAGCAATATGGCCCTGCATCTATAGGAAAGGATAGACAAGGGGATCCAATGATTACAGGGACAATAAAAGACACCAAGTACATCATTTACTTTTATGGATGTGTGGACGGTAAAGATTGCGATGATATACTGTTTTATGCGGGATGGGAAAGGAGGAAAGATAATATATCTAGAACATTGCTTGAGATTAATAAATGGAATGCTGATACAAGATATGGCAAGGGATATTTAGATGAAGAAGGGGATCCCTGTTTGGAAATGGTAGTGAACATAGATTATGGTGTATCCAGGAAAAATTTAGAGGATAGTTTTAACTGGTGGGAAAAAGCTACTACCTCCTTCTTTAGGGATATAGTTGAGGATTAATATTTGTTTGAGGACTAAAAAAGTGGGGTTTTAAAAGCGAATAACCATTAGATATCTCTAACACCAAGCTGGATTTTCTAATTTTGGAAAAAATGTGTTGGAGATACCTAATAACACTAATGAAATTTTAGGTTATGAGAATGAACATTAAAAGATTAGTGTCTGTAGGGATGATTGTGGCTACCATAGGGATTAACTCTAAAGCATTTGCTCAAAACCAAGAGTATGGGACACAAAGAGTGAGTGAGATACCTAATGCGTTTCCTGAATTCACGATTCCTAGGAATATAAAATTGGTTGAATGTTTCAATAATTTGAACTTTGACAGTGACAAAGCAACTCTCAGATATTTAAATAGGACTTTAAAGGGATCACCAAATAATCCTTGTCTATATCTTGCTAGAGGATTAACCTATATGAATCTAGGTAGAATCCAAGCAGCTAAAACTGATTTTGACACATTCATCGGTATGGATTCTAACTTCCCTTATGTATATGTGTTTCGTGGATTTTGCTTTATGCTTTTAAATAGTCCAGTAACTGCTATTAGCGATTTAAGAAAGGCTTCTGGTTTATTTGAGGCCCAAGGGAATCTTAGTTTTATGGAATTGTTAAATGGTTTAATCAAAAACTTAGAACTATTAAGCAATCCCTAATGAAAGTGAGTTGGGGATTTCATTCCCTGACTTACTGTCAAAATAGGTTAAAAATTTATCCACAGAAGCAGTATATATTAGGAGATAACTACCATGAGTTTTGAAAACGTCAGCCTAGAAATGCAAAGAAGGTTTGAAGTATTAGATGAAATGATAGAAAAAGGTTATATAGAACCTATAAAACCTTTAGTTGATTGGTTACCTACATTATGTTATTCTCCAGCAAGAACTTCTACTTTTGATAATGCACCTGAAAACCTCAAACGTAAATTTACATTTATGTTTTCTTGGTATGCATTCCTGTTTGCCATATTTGCCTTTGTGCAAACAAGGTTAGCAAGGGATTACCTAATTTGTATTAGCACGATTAATCTAATAACTTTAATCTACCCTTTTTCAGAGCTGTATCTTTATTCTTCTGCATTAGTGATTAATATTTTTGCTGCACAATGTTTTGTTTTCTCCCGGTACTATCAATATAAAACTTTTGGTAGGTGTCCCCATAGCAGGAACGCATTTTCTACTATTTGTTTATCGTTAATTTATCTATTTGGATTGATAATAATTGATGTTATTATTCAGCCATAGATGAGCCAGGGAATGAATTCCGTAGATCAAAGCTCAAGTAGGTTTTAAACCGACTGCACAGCTTTGGAAATTAATTCCCAAAGCTTCTCCAATTCGGTTTAAGTAGGGAGGCACAATTATTTGTAGGATGCCCATGGGGACGTTGGGTTTCGTTCCTCAACCCAACCTACGTTCATCTTGCGTTTAATTCCACTCACGCTGTATATTCCCCACTATCAGTTAATTGTTGGGCTAAGGATATCATAGCAGTGGTTTTGCCCACTTGTCGTGGTGCGTGAATGATAAAGTAATTGCGTCCATCAATTAATGCTTTCAATTGAGGTAGTCGCCCTGCGGAAGAGAGCATATAGTGGATATCAGATTGGCAAGGTCCAGCAGTATTAAAGTGTTTGGGCATGGTGAGAAGGAGTTTTTAAAAAATAACCTTAAAAAATAACCTTACCGATTTTATTCTAGAAGTTCTATGGACGAACTCATAAGGGATCTTCATTGAAACCAGCTTTTGTAGGTTGGGTCGAGTAACGAAACCCAACCTACGTTCATCTTATATTTAATTCCACCGACCCACTTAGTCAGACCACAAAATAATGATTTGGTCTTTGAGAATTATGCGATCGCCCCTTTCATTCCTATCCCCTTGGAATAAGTGGATTGTCAGATGACGGAAAACGTTTTCCGTCATTTATATACCTATTCCTTAATTATGAAGGTCAAGACTAAAAGAACTAGTTTAAGTTTGTCTTGAATATGGACACACCCAAGACAGAGATCTCAATACCCCATTGTTCTCAACCCCCCAGGAATGGGAGTTGACCCTTTGGTGCGTAAATTGACCGTAAATCATCAGAATGTGCGATCGCATGTGATGTTAGCACCCGTGATGTTAGTACCCGTGAGGTTAGCAGCTTCGAGGTCAGCACCTTCGAGGTCAGCACCTTCGAGGTCAGCACCTTCGAGGTCAGCATCTACGAGGTTAGCACCTTTGAGGTCAGCACACCTAAGCCTAGCATGCCAGAGGTGAGCAGCTTCGAGGTTAGCACCTTCGAGGTCAGCACCTTCAAGGTCAGCATCGTCGAGGTTGGCAAGCCTGAGGTCAGCGTTTCTGAGTGCAGCATTTCTGAGGTCGGCACCCGTGAGGTCAGCACGGTCAAGGTTAGCACTGTCGAGGTCAGCATTTCTGAGGTTAGCACCTGTAAGATCACATTCTATACAATTTTTCCTAAATTTTGACCTGAAGTCTGTCTAAATCAGTCTGGCTATAAGCATAACTAGCACTAGTGCTAAGGCTTAAAGAGGAAACAAGAAATAAAGTCAATATCAGGGCTAAGGTGAGAAATCTTTTCATTGTTTTAAATCTATAACCAAATCATCGGGATAAATTATACATGATTTTTCTTACCCACAAAAGAGCAACATTGGCTAATAAACCAATAAAAAAAGCCCCCCACCAGGTGAGGAGCTTTTCATTTACCAGTATTGATTATTAACCGTTGATTGCGGGGGCGGTTAACGCTACAGGAGCTACTTCACCAGCAGCTAGGTCTAAGGGGAAGTTATGGGCGTTACGCTCGTGCATTACTTCCATACCCAGGTTAGCGCGGTTAATTACATCCGCCCATGTACCGATTACACGACCTTGAGAATCAATGATGGATTGGTTGAAGTTGAATCCATTCAGGTTGAATGCCATGGTGCTTACACCCAGTGCTGTAAACCAGATTCCCACTACTGGCCATGCTGCCAAGAAGAAGTGTAGTGAACGGCTGTTGTTGAATGAAGCATATTGGAATATCAAGCGACCGAAGTAACCGTGTGCTGCTACGATGTTGTAGGTTTCTTCCTCTTGTCCGAACTTGTAACCATAGTTCTGAGACTCGGTTTCAGTTGTTTCTCTTACTAAGGAAGATGTTACCAAGGAACCGTGCATAGCGCTGAACAAGCTACCACCAAATACACCTGCTACTCCTAACATGTGGAAGGGGTGCATGAGGATGTTATGCTCTGCTTGGAACACAATCATGAAGTTGAAGGTTCCAGAGATACCTAAGGGCATACCATCAGAGAATGAACCTTGTCCGATGGGGTAGATTAAGAATACTGCGGTAGCTGCTGCCAAGGGAGCGGAGAATGCTACGCAAATCCAAGGACGCATGCCTAAACGGAAGGATAATTCCCATTCACGACCTAGGTAGCAGGCTACACCAATCAAGAAGTGGAAAATTACTAGTTGGTAAGGACCACCGTTGTATAACCATTCATCCAAGGATGCAGCTTCCCAAATGGGGTAGAAGTGCAAGCCAATGGCGTTGGAGGAGGGAACCACAGCACCGGAGATGATGTTGTTACCATACATCAAGGAACCAGCTACGGGTTCGCGAATACCGTCGATGTCTACGGGGGGAGCAGCAATAAAAGCGATGATGAAGCAAGTGGTAGCTGCGAGAAGGGTGGGGATCATTAACACCCCGAACCAACCAATGTAAAGGCGGTTGTTGGTGCTGGTGATAAACTCACAGAAGCGATCCCATACGTTGGCGCTTTGGCGCTGTTGAATGGCAGTGGTCATGGTTTTATAATTGCGGTTTTACGAGAGATTTATGTATGTTCCGGTAGGTGTTTCTACCTTATGAACTTATGTTAAGACAAATATTTAGTTTTGTAAAGGGGTTTTTACAAAATTTTTAATAATTTTGCCAATTAGGGATTTTCCTATATGTGGTGGGGGTTTTCGCCTCCTGTAAGTATTTTATATGTATATAGACGAGTTTTTAAGTTTATAGGTTGGGTTGACGCTAGGAAACCCAACATAAATGATTTAAACAACAATGGCGATCTCCCATAGGGAGTGCTTCGCAATCGCCCTAACTACGAATAACGGTAATAGTGCGTCCCCCTGGACTAATAGCTTCCTCCGTACTAATTCTCTCTCCCATGGGTGGTAATCCAGGACGGCGATCGAAAATCACTAACCAACCTGTATCCAATCCTAAACCATCCAGATATTTATCCAATTGAATCAAACCCTGGGTTAGCGGATCTAACTTTTCTTTCCGCACCTTTAACTCTATGCCCATCACCACTTTGCCATAGCGTAAACAAATATCCATCCTTCCAGAACCAATGGCATATTCCCGTTCTAACGTACCACCACCATTTACCACCCGATGTAAAAATGCCATTAACACTAAATGGGGAGCAATCTCATGATAGGGCGCACTTTTGAGTAGTGGTTCCCCATGTTGTCGCCAAAACTCCAGAAATGCTTCCAATAATTCATCGGGTAATAGTTCCCCCTGTTCATTTAGCCAACGAGGTTCAATAACTCCAATGGAAACCCTGGTTGTGTAACTCAACACCAAAGGTAGAACTTCCTGATAAATTGGATTGGCAATTTCTAAGCCATGTCCCCGGTCTCGACACAGTCCTAAATCCAGGACATAACGAATATCATCCTGGGGTACATCAGGTAAATCTTCACCTGCTAAAATTGGTTCAATAATGGTTTTGACCCGCTCTTCCCGTAATCTTTCTGCCAAACTATCTAAATGGGTATCCTGGCGCTGAATGAGATTTTCCTTAGCCTGGTTAATCACCTCAGCGGTAATGGGTTGGGTTAGATCTTTCACCAAAACCTGGGTAGCTTGACGAGCTAGGGCGTTGACTAACCACGGTTGTCCATCGGTTAAATAAAATGACTGTTGAATTCCTTCTGTGGTAAACACCTGTCCCGTAGCCTGCGTATGTTGTAAGTAAAGTTCTTCCACTTCTGATAAAGTAAAATTACTTAAAGTTAAGGATTCAGCCTTGATATTGAAGGGACTGGAGGTATTAAGTCTTTCACTTCCACCGGATTTAACCTTATAGTCCCGCACATCCCGCATACCAATTAATCCGACCGAATGGGGAAACCCCTGGGGACGACGGGGAAAACCGGAACGTAATTGTCTTAAAATAAAGATTAAAGCTTCATCTGTTAGGGAATCTATTTCATCTAAAAAGATTACAAGAGGTCTTGGAGATTGGCCAGACCACTCACTTAAAGTTTTGCCTATTCCTGAGTCTGCTCCACGCTCTGGCCAATAGGATGGTTGCAGTTCTTTGGGTAAGTAAAATTTGATCGCCTGTTTCCATTCTTCCAAAATAACCTGCTCCGCTTGCTGGGGATTATGGGAAAACCCTGCTCCTACTTCCACAGAGAGCATGATGGCGGTGTATTCCCCACTATCAGTCAATTCTTGAGCTAGAGCTATCATAGCCGTGGTTTTGCCTACTTGTCGCGGTGCATGAATGATAAAGTAATTTTCTCCATCAATTAGCGCTTTCAAATCCGGTAGGCGAGCAGTGGGGGAGAGCATATAGTGGATATTAGCTTTACATGGTCCAGCAGTGTTAAAGTGTTTGGGCATGGTGAGAAGGAGTTTTTAAAAAATAACCTTACCGATTTTATTCTAGAATCTCTATAGGTGAACTCATAAGGGATCCAGCACCCAACACCCTCAACTCATGGCATTACTCAAATAATACGCCATAAAAAAAGCCCCGCACCAGGTGAGGAGCTTTTCATTTACCAGTATTGGTTATTAAATTATTAACCGTTGATTGCGGGAGCAGTCAATGCTACAGGAGCTACATTTACATAGCTAATTTACCCAGCATGATTAGGTAAATTATGAGGATCAATTCCTTGCGATCGCAAATAAGCTATTAACCTTTCTTTTTCCTGACGTTCCTGCTCTGCTCGTTGATGTTCCTGCTCTGCTCGTTGACGTTCCTGTTCTGCTCGTTGACGTTCCTGCTCTGCTCGTTGACGTTCCTGTTCAATCAGTTCTAAGGACCAAGGTAACAAATTACCTGTTTTATCCCACCATCGCAACCAATAGCCAGTACGGCCTTCTTTTGTACCTTGCCAAGTTCCTAAAAATAGTCCCATTGACTTAATCCAATGACGACCATTTTCGTCTGGTTGCTTTAGTTCGTAACGTTCATTTTCCAGTTGATAATATTCTATTAATCCTCCATCTGGATCAAAAATTATATAAATAGGAACTTGTAATATCTGTTCATAAAAAAACCATTTTCCCGGCGGATAGGTACGTTTAAATGAGTATTCTCCGCCCTCTTTATCTGACAAAAATTCCATAACCACAGCTGGTATATCCCCTTCTAAATGGGGTGTATAGCTTTTGCGTCCTGGCAATATTTCTTTAACTGAAGGTATATATAGCCAATCTGGTGCTTTGGCAATAAATTGAGCATTTAATGTGGCACATAAAGCAAAATTAACAGCTATTAACATCTGTGGTTCAATAAAACCACTGATTTCTAAACTTTCACATAAAGCACCTGCTAAAAGTGGTTGTCCTGTATTGTCCACTGGTTCATCCTCTAGTTGAAAATCATCGGGTAACGCTTCCCATGAGATAACCAGTCCCGTCTGTGATTTACTTTCACTGAGTAGGGTTGCCATAAAAGTTACCTTTGCTCGATTTATTTCTATTCTATCATCTATTTAAGTGGGTCAGTTGAAGTATGAAACCTAACCTACATTTACATAGCTAATTTACCCAGCATGATTAGGTAAATTATTAGGATCAACTCCCTGCGATCGCAAATAAGCTATTAACCTTTCTTTTTCCTGATGTTCCTGTTCTGCTCGTTGATGTTCTTGTTCTGCTCGTTGACGTTCCTGTTCTGCTCGTTGATGTTCTTGTTCTGCTCGTTGACGTTCCTGCTCTGCTCGTTGATGTTCCTGTTCTGCTCGTTGACGTTCCTGTTCTGCTCGTTGACGTTCCTGTTCAATCAGTTCTAAGGACCAAGGTAACAAATTACCTGTTTTATCCCACCATCGCAACCAATAGCCAGTACGGCCTTCTTTTGTACCTTGCCAAGTTCCTAAAAATAGTCCCATTGACTTAATCCAATGACGACCATTTTCGTCTGGTTGCTTTAGTTCGTAACGTTCATTTTCCAGTTGATAATATTCTATTAATCCTCCATCTGGATCAAAGATTATATAAATAGGAACTTGTAATATCTGTTCATAAAAAAACCATTTTCCCGGCGGATAGGTACGTTTAAATGAATATTCTCCGCCCTCTTTATCTGACAAAAATTCCATAACCACAGCTGGTATATCCCCTTCTAAATGGGGTGTATAGCTTTTGCGTCCTGGCAATATTTCTTTAACTGAAGGTATATATAGCCAATCTGGTGCTTTGGCGATAAATTGAGCATTTAATGTGGCACATAAAGCAAAATTAACAGCTATTAACATCTGTGGTTCAATAAAACCACTGATTTCTAAACTTTCACACAAAGCACCTGCTAAAAGTGGTTGTCCTGTATTGTCCACTGGTTCATCCTCTAGTTGAAAATCATCGGGTAACGCTTCCCATGAGATAACTAGTCCCGTCTGTGATTTACTTTCACTGAGTAGGGTTGCCATAAAAGTTACCTTTGCTCGATTTATTTCTATTCTATCATCTATTTATTGAAGCTGTAGGTTTAAGTGCAATACCGAAGTCACTGCGTAGCAGTACGCTAATCTGGTGGGTTAGGTTGATCGTCAAGGGATGAGAGATATGCTGAATAAGAGCTAATTTACCCAGCATGATTAGGTAAATTATTAGGATCAACTCCTTGCGATCGCAAATAAGCTATTAACCTTTCTTTTTCCTGACGTTCCTGTTCTGCTCGTTGACGTTCCTGCTCTGCTCGTTGACGTTCCTGTTCTGCTCGTTGATGTTCCTGTTCTGCTCGTTGACGTTCCTGTTCTGCTCGTTGACGTTCCTGTTCAATCAGTTCTAAGGACCAAGGTAACAAATTACCTGTTTTATCCCACCATCGCAACCAATAGCCAGTACGGCCTTCTTTTGTACCTTGCCAAGTTCCTAAAAATAGTCCCATTGACTTAATCCAATGACGACCATTTTCGTCTGGTTGCTTTAGTTCGTAACGTTCATTTTCCAGTTGATAATATTCTATTAATCCTCCATCTGGATCAAAAATTATATAAATAGGAACTTGTAATATCTGTTCATAAAAAAACCATTTTCCCGGCGGATAGGTACGTTTAAATGAGTATTCTCCGCCCTCTTTATCTGACAAAAATTCCATAACCACAGCTGGTATATCCCCTTCTAAATGGGGTGTATAGCTTTTGCGTCCTGGCAATATTTCTTTAACTGAAGGTATATATAGCCAATCTGGTGCTTTGGCGATAAATTGAGCATTTAATGTGGCACATAAAGCAAAATTAACAGCTATTAACATCTGTGGTTCAATAAAACCACTGATTTCTAAACTTTCACACAAAGCACCTGCTAAAAGTGGTTGTCCTGTATTGTCCACTGGTTCATCCTCTAGTTGAAAATCATCGGGTAACGCTTCCCATGAGATAACTAGTCCCGTCTGTGATTTACTTTCACTGAGTAGGGTTGCCATAAAAGTTACCTTTGCTCGATTTATTTCTATTCTATCATCTATTTATTGAAGCTGTAGGTTTAAGTGCAATACCGAAGTCACTGCGTAGCAGTACGCTAATCTGGTGGGTTAGGTTGATCGTCAAGGGATGAGAGATATGCTGAATAAGAGCTAATTTACCCAGCATGATTAGGTAAATTATTAGGATCAACTCCTTGCGATCGCAAATAAGCTATTAACCTTTCTTTTTCCTGACGTTCCTGTTCTGCTCGTTGATGTTCCTGTTCTGCTCGTTGATGTTCCTGCTCTGCTCGTTGACGTTCCTGTTCTGCTCGTTGACGTTCCTGTTCTGCTCGTTGACGTTCCTGCTCTGCTCGTTGACGTTCCTGTTCAATCAGTTCTAAGGACCAAGGTAACAAATTACCTGTTTTATCCCACCATCGCAACCAATAGCCAGTACGGCCTTCTTTTGTACCTTGCCAAGTTCCTAAAAATAGTCCCATTGACTTAATCCAATGACGACCATTTTCGTCTGGTTGCTTTAGTTCGTAACGTTCATTTTCCAGTTGATAATATTCTATTAACCCTCCATCTGGATCAAAAATTATATAAATAGGAACTTGTAATATCTGTTCATAAAAAAACCATTTTCCCGGCGGATAGGTACGTTTAAATGAGTATTCTCCGCCCTCTTTATCTGACAAAAATTCCATAACCACAGCTGGTATATCCCCTTCTAAATGGGGTGTATAGCTTTTGCGTCCTGGCAATATTTCTTTAACTGAAGGTATATATAGCCAATCTGGTGCTTTGGCGATAAATTGAGCATTTAATGTGGCACATAAAGCAAAATTAAAAGCTATTAACATCTGTGGTTCAATAAAACCACTGATTTCTAAACTTTCACACAAAGCACCTGCTAAAAGTGGTTGTGCTGTATTGTCCACTGGTTCATCCTCTAGTTGAAAATCATCGGGTAACGCTTCCCATGAGATAACTAGTCCCGTCTGTGATTTACTTTCACTGAGTAGGGTTGCCATAAAAGTTACCTTTGCTCGATTTATTTTTATTCTATCAAATGTTGAAAGACCCAAAATCATAGAATATAATAGGTGGCAAAGCCAAACCTCCAAATGTAGTAAATCCACAATCATTCAAGAGCAGTGTCAGTCGAAACCATTGAAAAACCCTCCACAACCCGCAAGCTGGCGCCCCGTTATCGCGTTCTGCTGCACAATGACGACTATAATTCCATGGAGTATGTTGTTCAGGTACTCCTTTCCACCATACCCAGTCTCACCCAACCTCAAGCTGTTACCATTATGATGGAAGCTCACAGTAATGGTTTAGCTTTGGTTATAAGCTGTGCTTTAGAGCATGCCGAGTTTTATTGTGAAAGTTTAAATAATTATGGTCTTACTAGCACCATTGAACCTGATGATTAGTGATAGAAAATAATATTAAAATGTTTAGACCTAGCAAAATAGCTTTGTGGATTTCCCAAAGACCTGCTCCACAGAGAGTAGGTTGTTTTATTTTGTGTTTGTTAGTATTATGGTTGCCTTTTGCCATACCCATATACTTATTGGTGGAAGATGGCAATTTAGAAAGCATTTTCACCATGGTCTTGCTGTATGGAGAGTTCATTTTCTTGGTTAGGTTGTGGGGGAAAAAAATTTATCAAAGAGACAAAATACTAACTGACTATGGTTTAGAGCTATCTAGTTTAAATGGTGTAGATTTCTGCCAGGGTTTAAGTCTAGGAATATTGAGCATTATACTACTATTTAGCGTACAAGGTTTATTAGGTTGGATCCTATGGCAACCACCAAAAGTATTTATAGTTCAAATCATTTTGGAAGGTTTACTAGTTGCTAGTGGTGTTGGTTTTGCGGAAGAATTATTATTTCGTGGTTGGTTGCTAGATGAGCTGAACCGAGATTATGGTTCCCGTTTATCCACGGCAATAAATGCCATTTTATTCGCCGTTGCCCATTTCATTCGACCAATATCAGCTATTGTTAGTACCTTACCGCAATTTCCAGCTTTAGTATTACTAGGCTTAACTCAAGTGTGGGGAAAGCATAAGAAAAGAGGAAGATTAGGTTTACCCATGGGTTTACATAGTGGATTGGTTTGGGGATACTATATTATTAATGTGGGTGCATTGGTTCAACCTTCAGGAGTAGTTCCCGATTGGGTCACAGGTGTTAATAATAATCCCTTTCAAGGTATTGTGGGAATGTTAGGTATGGCTCTGTTAGCATATCAAATGCGAGCAAGATAGATTAAATACTCTTGTAATCTTCTTATAATCTATTAATGGAATGGTTATAGACCATGAAAGAATTGAAAAAACTATATTTCCTATCAGTGCCCAATCTGAACCGTATTTTTTTTGCTGCTTTTTGCCTGTTGATTAACTTAACACTTATTATACTAACTTCGTGTATACCAGCAAAGGCAATATCTCTACCAACGAAACCGGATACAATAAAGAACAGTGTGACATCTATTCACCTATTATTAGGTAATCCCAGTAATGCCACATCCAGTCTTGACAATCCAGATAATTACCTAATGATAAAACCTCAATATGCATTGTCCTACAATCGGAGTCATGGTAGTGCTAACTGGGTTGCTTGGCAACTTGATAAATCCTGGTTAGGAGATGCGAAACGCCAAGACAATTTTAGGCCTGATGACACCCTACCTGATAGTTGGCCACGTATAAAACCAAATGTTTACAACAGTTCAGGATACGATAGAGGTCACATTGCCAGATCAGCAGACAGAACTCAGAGCGTGGAAGACAATTCAGCCACTTTTTTAATGACTAATATTATTCCTCAAACACCCGACAACAATCGTAATACCTGGGGTAATTTAGAGGACTATAGTATGAAATTAGCTGAGGAAGGAAAGCAACTTTATATTATTGCTGGTGGGTCTGGTGACAAAGGTAAACTGAAAAATTTGGTGACAATTCCCCAATACACCTGGAAGATTATTGTGGTTTTAGATCGCCCTGGTTTGGGACTGCAAGATGTGAATGCCAACACTCGTGTGATTGCTGTCAATATTCCCAATGATGAACAACTGGATAATAATTGGAGACTCTTTAGAACTAGTGTTGACAAGTTAGAGGAATTAACAGGATATGATTTTCTGTCTACTGTTTCTCCTGATATTCAGAAAATAATTGAAAGCCAAGTTGATAACTTGTAACCACCCCATTTCCCCATTTCCGTTTCTAATTTTTGGTGTACTTATCAAGAATCTGCGCTAAATCAGGTACTACCTCTTCCACATGCTTTTTGGCTGACACTCGTAGTTTGCCATAAACACCCTTGATGGTAGAATTAGTGCTTTTTTCAATACGAATATCAGTAACACTAAATATCGCATCTGCTGTACGAGAGCGATTTTGGGTGAGGTGGGTTACCGCATCTCCCGTTTCTAATCCCTCATTCCATAATGGTTCAAGTGCAGCAAAAGATTCTGGTAAAAGACGTTCAACCGCCCCAGCACAATACTTGGGACTTATTCCCTTAATAGTAGCATAGCCAGCTTTAATAGCAATGCCAGAAATACCTCCAATATTGGCAACTCGTGTTTCCAATAGGTTCATGCAGTCAGCTACTAGCATTTGTCTTTTATCATCATTTTTTAGACCATCAATCAGAGTCATGTTTATTTTTCCTTCCAAAAATCTCTTGAGTAGTTTATATGTAGCACAACTCATTTAGCAAGTGATAAACAACAGAATCAGGACTGTTATTTTGGTTTTTAAAAACTTGCCAAATAATCAAAACAAACAATAAACTATTCCATAATTCCATTAAATCTAAATCTAATTCCGATTTTTAAAAATAGCCCAAATAATAAACAGGGCCAATCCCAAGTACGCAAAAACGGTCAACCATTCCGCAAAGTTGCTCATGTTCTATATTTTTAATATAATGATGATCCCCCCAAATCGGGGGAGTTCTGCTGACATTGTGTTAATCATGTTAAGTTTCTAGAATTGTACCCAATAAACAAGCTTGATATAAACTAGCTCCATTTAGACTAGCTGCTTCTAGCTCAGCACAAAGTAAATTTGCTCCGGCTAAATTGGCTCCGGCTAAATTGGCTCCTCTTAAATCAGACTCTTCTAGATTCGCTTGATTTAATAATGCTCCTTGTAGGTCTGCACGACTCAAATCAGCACCTTTAAGATTTGCTCCGGTGAGGTTAGCACCTCGTAGATCAGCACCCCGGAGGTCAACCCCCTGAAGGTTAACACTCATCAGGTTAGCACCGCTGAGAAAAGCTGCGGTTAAAGATGCTCCCGCAACTGTGGCGCCCATTAAATTTGCACCTCGTAAATTACTCCCCCTCAGATCTGCACCAGTGAGATCTGCTTGCATTAGATTAGCTCCTGTCAGGTTTGCTCGCAAATCTGCTCCTTGCAAACTTGCACCCATTAAGTTGGCTCCCTCAAGATGTGACCCCTCCAGATTAGCACTGACTAAATGAGCGCCCATTAAATTAGCACCCGCTAAATTCACAGCAGTTAGGTCAAATTCAGACAGATCCTGGTCTTCTAAATTTGCTCCTGGTAGTTGTTTAGTTTTTTCTGATTTTAGAGTTTCTATGTTCATTTTGGCTCTTAGATTTGAGATTGGTTGAATCATGACTGTCGGGAATCAATTAACCACATACTATTACTAAATTTGGGTGTCATACAAGGTAGATCCAGTCCCTGTTGTAAACCTAGGACTAATAAATTAAGGGTATTTATTAGTTCAGGGTCAAAGCGAGTGTGCTCTTGCTGTTTGCACTTGGACAAAGCGAGGGCAAATATATCCTCCATACCTTGTGGATTTTTGTGCTGTTGGTTAATCTCCCGTTGAAATTCCATTACTAAAGCTAGAATTCTCGACTCTAAAGGTATTTCCTCCCCCGACAACCCCTCCGGAACACCACTACCATTCCACCACTCATTCTGATGGATAATTATTTGGGCTATGTCCTGCAATTCTGGCATGATGTCTAATACCTGCACTTCCCCATTGGTTTTATTTTGTTTCAGGTTATATATACGATGGAGTAAAGCAGCTAGACGTAATCTTTTAATTTGCCATGGGGGAAGGTCAAGTAATTGTGCCATAACTTCTGCCATTCCTGCTACCTGAACCGCAGCCATGGGATTCTCAATATCTCTCATCTCTATCAATTGAGCCATTCGTAACAAAGCTTGTAATTCATTAGAAACTAAGTTACGACTGAGGGAGTTTTTCCCCTTGGTAGATGTAACAGTGTTTTCACTATTCTGTAGGTACTCAATGACACGAGATACAATTATCCCAACCTCCTCAGAAGAAGCCATTTGCGTCTCAATTATCTCTTTATGGCTATTGAGCTTGCGTGCCAATTCCTGATTGTAATTTTCTATATGGGCGATCGCGAGTTCTGTAGTTTTGAGGACTAAATCTGGCTCAAAGGTCCACATTCCATAAAACTTCCTTTCCAGGTCAGAACTTGGCAAACCCTGCATGCCATAATCCGCATCCGATAATTCTTGACAAATAACCATTGATGCGTAGCTAGGGGCCAAAATAATTAAATGCCATTCTTGGGATAAGGGATCTGTGGTGTTCAACTCAACCAAATTGACGTTTGGCAGTTGACTGGTGGAATGTGCTGCAAAACCCGCATCATCAGTAGCCATAATTACAACATCTTGACTACATGCTGCTATCTCCCTGTATCTATTGGCTTCTTGTAAATACCATTTACCGCGTTGAAAACAAGTAACTACTATGGGTCGCTCTCTCTTGTCTAGGATATGGTCTTCCAATGCGTGACAGAGAGAGACCAAGGTATTTTTATAATACACTCCATACCGAATAGGTCGGTTACTATGGCGGCAAACGGTTTCTAGTTGTTGGAGAATAGAACCTTTTAACATGAGAGGAGGGGGGTGGGATAATGATTTTAAGATACACTAGCCAAACGTTGTGGCTGAGTCCTTTCCATGGGAGCTGTCAATGCTGATTCCAAGTCAGCACAACCTAACCGTTCTTCTAAGATGTTCATTACCTCTCTTCCGAAATCGTTAGGATTACGACGCCAGGCCTGTAAACATACTTCTCCAAAAAAGGAACCTAGTGGTTCTGGGTTCCACAGAAGTTTTTTAGCTGTCCATGGCATTAAACTCATAGGATTATAACCTGGTTTGAGGACACCAGTTTTAAACGCATATTCTTCTAGATGGGTATGGGGTTGCAATCCAATAAAGAAAATTGCCGGTTCCACCTTATCACTGCCAAATATTCTTTCTAGCTCTCGATGATAGGCAATAGTTTGACGAATGGTTTCAAAACTTTCATCAATAACATTGAAAGAGTAGTTGACGGAAACTAAATCATTAAAACCCGCTGATTTTAGATCTCGGCAGTTTTGTAAAACCGTGCGCAAGTTATAACCCATACGCATTTTGCGTACAAGTTCCTGAGAACCGCTAGTAATACCAATTTCAAAGTAATTCATGCCAGTTTTAGCCATCAACTGACACAGTTCAGGTGTTAAGTTGTCTGCTCTAATATAGGCGGCCCAATGGATATCCGTCATACCAGAATCAACTATTTTCCCTAATAGTTCTATGGCATCATCAATATACTTACGAGCAGGGATAAATTGGGCATCAGTAAACCAGAAGTTACGAACCCCACGTTCATATAACTGTCTGATTTCAGCTACCACTTCATCACCAGGGTTAATACGAACTTGTTTACCTTCTACTACAGTGTATACGCAGTAGCAACAGTTATGGGGGCAACCACGCTTGGTTTGTACTCCAATATAAAAATCTTTGTCCTGTAAATAATAGTTGAATTCCGTCCAAACGGTTTCGATATAGTCGTAGTTACAAGCGGTTTTTTCTAAGGGGGTTGGTTGTTCGTGAATTAACCGTTGACGGGGAGTATTTTGCCCTACCACATAACAGCGTTCATCGCGGAATTCTTCTCCTTTGAGATATTTAGTCAGTAAGGTTTCTCCTTCCCCCACAGAAACAATTGTTCCCTTGGGTAAACTTTTCCCCAACTGTTCATAAAATACACTCACTGCTCCACCACCAACCACTGCACGTGCTTGAGCCTGGTATTTTTTGGCGCGTTTCATCCCACCCTGGATTAAACCCAGGTTTCGCCAAAGTTCTAAATAATAGGCAATGAAGATGCGCAACCCACCCAAAGCTCCCCGTAGTTTGATTAAGGGATTTTTAGCATAGTAAAATTCAAAAGCGTTTTGTAAAGGGTTACCACCTCTACCACCCACGGGAGCATATATTTGAATATCTCGCCAAGAAAAAACTAATAGTGTGGGTTGAAATTCGTCTATACATCTATCCAGCGCAGCACCATAGTCCAGGGGTGGAACTGTTCCCAGGTCAAAAATTCGTTGTTCAATGTCAGGGAATTGTTTGTGAACATGATCACAAAGGTAAACTACCCCAATAGGAAAGATGGGGTTACAGGGAAGACGAACATAGAGTATTCGGTTTGCCATCATGGTTGTTTTAACTGCCATCTTGCCAAGTTATCGGGGATTTTTGAGGTTAAAAACTCAATTCACCTACTATTATAAATACTTTTGAACCACATTCCAACCTGTGAGACAGACCCAAGCAAAACCGAAAAACAAAATTGCATTGAGGGTGATGTGTAAGGGTCTGGCCCAAAATTTGCCCTGACTAATTTGAGTAGCACTAAGAGCAGAAATCAGAACCAGTATGACTACGGTTAATCCAGCAAATAAATGGGAAGAATGCCCTAGGGATCCAAAATGCCCTAATGTACCAACTATACCAATTAATAACAGTAATAATACTAAAAATATTAGGGTAATACCAAGAAGATAATGAAGGGTTTTTACCAAATTATTGACTTTTGGCACAACTACGCCTAAGGGAGATCTACCATTAGTTCTGACTTGCCATAACCAGTAAGCTGTAATAGCTAGAATAGTATAAACGAAAATGGCTAGACCCATGGACCAGGCAGCTATTCTCCATAGCCATAAAAAAGAAGGTAGGTGCATATTAAGTCTTGTTGAGTAAAATTTAGTAGTTTATGGTTTTTTTACAGTTTCAGCCTCGATTATCCTAACATTTAGTGTGTATTTCCATAAAAAAGGTGCTGAAATTAGCACCTTTGTGGTTAACAAGGATATTTTTTTCTAATCACAACATATTAATCGGGGGTTAAAAAAGCACAACTGTTTAATTGATATGCTCAGTGATGATTGAGCCAATTGGACTAGTTGCGGAATAATCTTTAATCCTTACTGTAGGAAGTTGAATAACTCGCAAACGTTTTTGCTTCTAACAATGCGAATTGTTTATGAACTTCGCTAGAAATATCACGATTGTTATCAACATCTACTGCTAGTGTCGGGTTTCCATCATTCTCATCTTCATCTGTTTCCGTCAATCTTAGGCGATCGCAGGGTATAGTATCGGAGAGAATTGCACTAGCCATCATTCCCGTGTGAATCTCCATTTGAGCATATTTAGGAGCTTCAAATACAAGTCGCTGTCCGGGAAAGATAACTCTTTCAAAATACCAATTAGGAACGTTAGAGATACGAGCTACCTGGATTTTACTCGTAGCATTGATGTAGCAGCAGAGGATTTTCCCCGATTGCTCTGGTGGTAGAGAATCTAATATTTGAGCCATAACTGCTGAGGAGCTTATTACGCCGCAATTTTACATTACATATTTAACTTTAGCACTCAATGATCCCCAATTGCTGTAACTGGGACTACCAACTGGAATTTTCTGCATTATTTCTATCGAAAGTTGGAAGATTCCTTCCGGTTTGGCCAGTGCTTTTTTTAGATTTATGATATGATATGATACCGCCCTCAATCCCACATCTGGATTCTGGCCCAGAAAATCTATGACTGAAAGCACCACGTTTTTCCTTTCTCCGTTGATTAGAATTACTCTCCTCACACTCTATATAGCCTTAACACTACCTTTACCATTTTTAGCGGAAGTTACACAAGCACCTGTCACACCACTAGTATTATGGTTAGGGATAATAATTGGATTAGTGGCATTATATGCTGTGCTTACCCAAAGAGTGATTGTCAACGAACAAGAAATTCAAGTCACCTATCCTGTTTGGGTTCCTAAACTGTTACGTCAAGACTGGTCCTTACCCTGGTCTGAAATTAAAAGTCTCAAATGTCGCACCACAGGACAGGGAGGTTTGGTTTATTATTTCCTCACGGATGAAGGCAAAGCTTATTTGTTGCCCATGCGCGTTGCTGGATTTAACCGCCTAGTGAAACTTGTTCAGTTAAAAACAGGTATAGACACCACCGATGTCCGTCCTCTATCCCAGCCATGGATGTATTTAATCTTATTGATTTGTACTATTATCCTATTATTGGTAGATGCTTGGACTATTAACATAGCTAATTCTATGATTTAACCGTTTGATTTAATGCTGGAAGATGCTCCCGAAAAATTATCACCCCTGCTCAAACTGGAGCAAGTTAGTTTATGGGCAAAATTGAAAGCCCCATCGCCCAAAAACATGATGGGGTATCCAATCTTGCAAAATATCTCCTGGGAAATCTTTCCAGGCGATCGCACAATAGTCGTAGGTAAATCAGGATCTGGAAAAACATCCCTGCTCAGACTACTGAACCGACTAGAGGATCCTAGTAGTGGTAAAATTTACTTAAATAACCAAGAATACCCTGGAATTCCCATGGTAGAACTGCGTCAACAGGTAGTTCTTGTAGCACAAGAACCTAAACTGTTGGGGATGACAGTTAGGGAATCCCTAGCATATCCTTTATTATTAAGAAATATATCTCAGGGAGAAATTGAAGAAAGAATTGGATATTGGAGAGAGCGACTAAAAATTCCCCAAACTTGGATGGGAATGACAGAATTACAGCTTTCCCTGGGTCAGCAGCAATTAGTAGCCCTGGTGCGCGCTCTTGTCACCCGGCCCAAAATTCTGTTGTTAGACCAACCCATTTCCGCTCTAGACCCAGTTGAGACTTCCTGGTTGCTAGAAAGAATCACAGAAGGGATTTCTGACCTTTGCCCAGATGTAAAAACCGCAGTTTTGATGGTCACCTATCAAATTGACATTTTCCAAGAGTTTAGTAATCGTTTATTGCATCTTGAGCAAGGTCAAATTGTCACCAACCTAGCCAGCTCACAAGTGGAATGGAACGCTATAAAGACCAATCTCATGACACCAGCAGAAGAGGAATGGTAAAGCACACCTCACCCCCTCTGAGTAGCTAAAGTAGCACGATTATCAGTAAATCTTTCCCTTGTTAACCTAGTTTGAGCTGGTAAAACAGGTGGAACAGTTGCCTTTAAAATTTCCATGTTAAATCTATAACCCACATTGCGAATAGTTTGGATCAAACTAGGTTGGCGCGGGTCCAGTTCTACCTTTTTCCGCAATGATAAAACATGAGTATCAATAGTTCGGGGATTATCAATAGCATCTGGCCAAGCACGACGTAGCAACTCAGATCTACTCAAAGGTGACCCACCAGCTTGGGCTAAAACATAAAGTAGACTAAACTCCTGAGGTGTTAAATCTACAAATTCCCCTTGCAGACGCACCCGACGTTGAACTAAATCAATTTGTAAACTACCATAATCTAAGTGAGCTGGTGCAGTAGGCGTACGTTTGCGGCGAATCAAAGATTCTACTCGTGCAAGAAATTCTTGCATACCAAAGGGTTTACTTAAATAGTCATCCGCTCCCGCTTTTAACCCTGCTACAATATCCGTCTCATTATTACGAGCAGATAACATCAGGATTAAAGGTTGATCCTGACCATGTAACCAGCGGCAAAATTCCACACCGTCACTGTCGGACAAATCAGCATCCAGAATAACCAAGGTTGGCTGATGGGTTAAAAAAACTTCCCTTGCTTGATAGATACTAGCGGCTTGATGTACTTTGTATTCTAGCTGTTGCAAGTGCCAACCCAGCAAAGATCTCAGATGAGGATTCCCCTCAATAATTTCAATACAAACCGATCCCACAGTTGTAAGACCCCTTAGCGTCGATGATTTTCAAATTAACAATCTCAGGCGGAATGTTTTGTAGTTTTTGTTACTTGAGTTGACCTAATCTTTATATTTACTCACCCAAAACCTCACAAAAAATTTAAATCTCCTGGAAATTTGGCAAAATCTTATTTTATTCTAATTTTAATTTTATCTTATTTTAACTTTTGCAACCAATCCCCACCCTGATATTTGTTAGGTGCAATGCGGGAAATTTTAATCTTAGTTTTGCTTTTGGGAACTGGGAAAAAATGTTTAATCTTGACTATAATTTAGGATATGATCAAGTCGTTAACTGCTGGAGGGTTTATTTAACACTGCGGGGGACCCTTGAATATCCCTTTCAAGCAAGTCTTAAAGAATCCGCCTCTCTTTAGATGGTGGAGTGTCAATTTTGATTGTAAATCATATACAATTCCCATTCTCACTAAATTAAATCAGCGGTTATGCTTCAAGACACACAAACCATCCGCTACTACCAAAGACTTACGGACGCCTTCGTCGAATTATGGAATCGCGGTTACCATCAAGATGATATGCGGATGTACTTGGATGGATATCTAGCAGCTCTGCGACAAAGTAATGCTATTGAACCCTATCTAATTCATCGCTTAGAGGAGGAGGCCATTCGCTACTTACATGATGGGTCTAACTTTGCGGTGGTGCAACCAGAACCTGAGCGTTATCATGGTTATTACTAGCTGTTTTTATTCCTACTGATAACTCAACTACTGTTTTAATCCCCTTTAGCACGACTGAGCTAAGGGGAATTTTAGTGTCAGGTACCTTAACTAAATAGGCGATCGCCTGTCAAGGAGAAAACGGGTGTTAGCAAGTATTACTGAAGAATATATTCCCCCTTCTAAAGGAAGTTTTTTATCCTTATTTATTGCTTTGATTGCACTTTCCTGTGCGGCTATTTTTATTAAATTGAGTGAACGAGAAATTGGTCCAGTAGCAACTGTTTTTAATCGTCTTTGGATTGCAGCAATTGTTTTAAGGGTTTGGCATTGGATAAGTATATCAATTATTCAATCTCCCGAGCAACAGCATGATCAGCGAGTACCGGAAAAAAGTGAAGTCCTATTACTAGTACTAGTGGGAATAATAGGAACAGCTTCTGTTATTTTTTGGGCATTGTCGTTAACTCAAACCAGTGTTGCAAATTCCACATTAATGCGAAATTTATCTCCTATTTTTACCTGTTTACAGGGATGGTTGTTTTTTCGGCAAAGATTCCAGACTCAGTTTATATTGGGTATGTTTCTAGCATTAATTGGAGCCTCTTTAATTGGAATTGGAGATTTTAAAATTGGAATAGAGCATTTAATTGGTGATGGTTTAGGTCTGCTTGCAGCAATTTTTTATGCTCTCAATTTGTTGATTTTAGAGCATTTACGTTCTAAATTTTCAGCTGTAAGGCTGCTTTGTTGGCGATGTGCCATTGGTGCTTTGATTCTTATTCCCTTTGTTTGGTTGACAGAGGATAAATTTTTCCCTTGTTCTTTAGATAGTTGGCTAATTATTTTAGCCCTTGCTATTATTTGCCAGTGTTTTGGACAATGTGTTTTAGTTCACCAACTCAAGCAGTTTTCCTCTAGTTTCATTGCTATTTTTTTGCTGCTTGAGCCAACCTGCACAGCAATTTTTGCTAAGTTGATTTTTGCAGAGGCTTTGAGTGCTTTAAACTTAGTAGCATTTGTAATAGTTTTGGTAGGAATATTTTTTGCCAAAACTTGCGAAAAATCTGAACATCCCATATTACAAAAAGCAGAATAAACATGCACCAGTTAGATCAAGAACAACCGGTTCAAACAGGTTCTGTGGAACTAGTAGAACTAGTTCCTGGGATTGGAATTGGGTTTTCGACTTCTCAGGGTTGGCGACCATTAGTTGAGCATCCCTTATTGATTTGGGTAGGATTAACTGGTGTGGGCAAAAGTACAGTCAATGCCAGTTTATGGGATTTAGGACTAGCATTTACTTTACTCCCTAATCGTCGTGCTTTAACTGATCAGTTTATTATTCCGACAATCATGAAAATGGATGAAGTAGAAGAAGCTAAACCTTCCTGTCGTCTAGCACGTTTCTATTATACCCATCGTTATAAACAACTATTTCCAGGAGGAATGGTTCATGTTTTGAGCCAATTACAAATCCATCCTTTACAAGTACGCTTTCCTATAATATTTGATGGACTGCGAGGAAAAGATGAAATAAAGTACGCCGTAGAAATTCTCCCCAAGGCTAAATTTGTGTTACTGGAAGCTTCTGAATATGTGCGATTACAAAGACTTCTGATGCGAAATGATTCATTTGATCACGTTGCTAAACCTATGAAAATTATTCATGATCATGAAGTGAGAAAAAATAACAACTTTGCAGATCTAGAAATACCAGAAGTATCAGAGTTATTTTCATCGGAAGAGACAGCAGCAATTTTGGCTCAGGTAGAACAGGGACTATATTCACCATCTGCTCTGCGCGATCGCTTAAAGATTATGATTGAAGAACGAAAAAGTTATGATCCTGTTAGCACAAAAGCCACATTGAAAAAATTAGCTCCTGAAAGAAATTTAGTGATAGATACAACCTACAATTCTCCTGAGCAGATAGCTAAAAAAGTCAAACATTTTCTTCTGAATTAAAGAAACATAATATGATTAAAATTCTGGATTCTACGCTAAGAGAAGGTGAGCAGACACCAGGGGTTTATTTTTCTCCGGAAAAAAAGTTAGTAATTGCCCGGTTATTAGATGAAATAGGTGTAGATGTGATTGAGGTGGGTAATCCATCAGTAGATAATGAAATTGCTTGGGCTATTCAACAAATAGTTAAGGAGGGTCTTAAAGCTAAAATTGGTGCTCATTCGCTGTGCAAAATAGATGCTGTCAAAAAAGCTATTGATTGCGGAGTTGACTTTTTGGGGGTGTTTTTCAGTGTTTCGCAAAAGCGATTGAAACAAGACTATAACATTTGTTTATCAGCAGCAATAGAGAAGATTGTAGAAGTAATTGAATATGCAAAAACCCAAAAACCCGATTTATTAATTAGATACACACCGGAGGATACAGTTAGATCATCTATGGAAAATGTTGTTCAAGCAGCTACTGCAGCGATTAAAGCGGGGGCGGACATCGTTAGTATAGCTGATACAACAGGTTATACGACACCTTTTGATCCTAGTCGTAGTATTTATGTGCAGGTAAAAACCTTGAAAGAAGAACTAGCCAATCAAGGTTTATACCCGCAAATAGAAGTACATTGTCATAATGACAAGGGCCTAGCGCTAACCAATGCTTTAGATGCTTATAGAGCGGGGGTAGATATGATTGATACAGCAGTTATGGGATTGGGAGAAAGAGCGGGAATTGTGGACTTGGCAGAATTATTGGTTAACTTAGTTGACATGGGAGAAGCAAAAAAATGGCAACTCCATTTTCTGCGAGATTTATATGATTTTGTTAGTAAATATGCCCACATTGTAATTCCTCCCAATCGACCAATAACTGGTAAAAATGCCTTCACCCATTATGCGGGTGTTCACGTAAAAGCAGTGGTAAAAGATGAGAGTTTGTATCAGAGTTTAGATCCCCAAACTTTAGGAATGAAAAGTGGTATAGCATTGGGAATGCAATCTGGATCTACTGCTGTAGAACAGGCTTTAATTCACATTGGTAGACAAGATTTGGCACAAAATAAAGATTTAGTCAGCAAAATCTTACAAGCAGTGAAAGAAATGGCCAAAAGAGGTACACCCATAGATATTCAGGAGGATTTACCAAGTATTATTGACCGTTGTCAAATTCAAGGATCTGAAAAACTCCTGGACATACCCTAAACAAATAAACAAAAAATTTGGTTTTTAAAAACACCCCACTCAAAAATATGAAAGCGATTTACACCCAGCAAGAAGAAGTTCAAAATCCCCACAGGTGGTTAACAGTTCTAGGTATTGGAATTGGGGTGTTCATTTTTGCCCTAGATGTTTATATCGTCAATTTGGCTTTACCTGTGATGATTCAATCACATAGCTTGGGTATTGCTTCTGGTTTTTTATCCTTATCCAGGATTTTAGGACAAACGGTAGGAGTTCCCCTGGTGGGAGCCATATTCTCTTTTACGACTATTACCAGTGCTGATCTTAGTTTTAGTATAGATGTGACGAATGCACCAGTTGAAGCTCTAGTTTTTGGCACACAAATTACCTTTAGAGCTGTAGCTGGTCTGTTATTGATATCTACAATGTTGGTAATTTGTTTTTGGTGGCTCAATAAAAACTTTGCCAACGGGTTCCCCCTTAGATTAAAAAGGGGGATTAAAGAGGATATTTAAGAAGCTAATGCTACTTCAACTTTTTGCTGTAATTCACCTTTTTGATATAGTTCAATCAAAATATCAGACCCACCAACAAATTCCCCATTAATGTAAACCTGGGGAATTGTGGGCCAGTTGGAATATTCCTTAATACCTTGACGAACGTTATAGTCAGAAAGAACATCAAAGGTCTCAAAGGGGACTCCTAAAGTGTTGAGAATTTGTACAACATTATTAGAGAAACCACATTGAGGCATTAATTTAGTTCCTTTCATGAAAACCATTATTTTGTTTTCTTTGACTAATTTATCAATTGTTGCTGTAATTTCTGTTGGGTTTTCTACTGTCATGGTTTTAATTCCTTGTTGTGTTAATTGTCAATAGTCTAGGGAGCAGATGTTTTCAAAGCCAAAGCGTGAATCGCCTCGGTTGACATAGCTTGTTTTAAAGCATCATAAACTATCCGATGTTGTTGTACAAGTCCTTTACCCGCAAACTGGGATGAAACCACTGTTACTTGATAGTGGTCTCCACCACCGGTTAGGTCTTGCACTTGCACTTGTGCATCCGGTAGTTCTCCTTTAATCATTTGTTCAACCTGTTGGGGAGTTATCATTGTTATTCCTGAAAAAACATCCTTCTTTAAATTATTATCAGTTATTCCAGAATCTGCTACTTTCCTGGATTGTCTGTCTTTCCAGGATAAGGTGTGTCGACAAAACCTAGTTCCCACAGTTGTTGATAAGCCTTTTTGCCTAGTTCCCAGGTAGGGTTTTGACTTTTAATGACTTGAATTAAAAGAGGTATGGCCAAATCAGGTTGGTTTAATGAACGATGTACCAATGCTAACTGATAAGTTGCTTCATCTCGTTTTTGGGCTGTTTCTAGGGCCTTTTTGCGGTGGGAATCAGAGATGCTAAAATCAATTCCAGAAAAACTGGCATTTAAATCTTGGTAAAAAGTAGATAGCTGATTATATATTTGACGCGCTTCCTGGAGTTTTTTGACCGCTAGAGTATAGTTTTTGCCAGACACCGCTTCCTGTCCCTCCTTCATCAGGCGATCGCCCCCTGTGATACTTAATATATTGGTATTTTCGCTCTTGCTTGGGGTTGGACTGGGTTGCTTATCATTAGGTTTAGTTTGTACTGGTTTATTTGGTGACTGGACTACCTGAGATTGGACGGGTAAGGACAGACCAAAAAATATTATTGAGAATAAGTAAATAGTTTTGAGGTTCATAAAGTCAAATAGTTTGGGGTTGATGGGAAAATTCCTCCAACTTCATATATACTAGGGTGGCCACCATACTAAGTTAAGCATAGTTTCCAGTATCTTTATCAAAAATATTTAATGATCAAGAACATGATCAACAATAACCAACCAGTAGTTTTACAACGTGGAGGAGAAGAGTTGATTCTCATAAAATCCACGGAACGCTTCACCATTCGTTTCCATGCTGACCTAAGCAAGGAGGAATTATCTAGGATCTCCTGGGGAAAATGGCAGCGTACCATCCCCAGAGCTAAGTTGGAATTGTTCACTGTTGCACCGGATCAGATAGAAGCGTCTATGTTCCAGGCTAGATCCGATCAAAGAGTAGTTTTTGCCAGTCATGTTTATCAATTGCAGGATAACCCTAGCACCTATGTCTATTTGGGTGATCAGATAACAATTCAATTTGCTGCTGGGTTAGATAATGATAAAACTAGTGTTATAACATCTTCACTTAATCTAACTGAAGACCAACCCATAGCTGATTTACCCAATACCTTTATATTTTTAGTCAGCAAACATTCCCCACATAATCCTCTAAAAATTGCCAACCAACTACAAATCCTGCCAGAAGTCTTAGCAGCAGAACCAAACGTTTTTATTCAACAAGAAACCCATTACAGACCCAGCGATTCTCTCTATCCTCAACAGTGGTATCTCAATCACAATGGTGGAAATCAACTGGCGATCAGTTCACACATTTGTGTAGAGCAAGCTTGGGATATAACTCGTGGGATACGTTCAGTGGTAGTCGCAGTTGTGGATGACTCCTTTGATTTGAACCACCCAGATTTACAAGGAGTGGGTAAAATTGTTGCTCCCAGAGATTTGAAAGAAAAAGACTTTTTACCCCTACCAGGAGAGCAAGAAACTAGTCATGGTACTGCTTGTGCTGGACTAGCAGTTGCTGAAGAAAATGGACAGGGTATTGTTGGTGTGGCCCCCGGTTGTGCCCTCATGCCAATTCGTACAACTGGATATTTGGATGATGAATCAATTGAGGACATATTCAACTGGGCATTAAAATACAATGCCAGTGTTATCTCCTGTAGCTGGGGAGCATCTGCGGTTTATTTTCCCTTATCTTTACGCCAAAAAGCAGCAATTACCCGTGCTGCAACCCAGGGACGGAATGGAAAAGGATGTGTAATTCTTTTTGCAGCAGGTAATGCTAACCGTCCCATTAGTGGTACAATAGACGAGAAGAATTGGCCTAAGGATCTGTTAAAAGGCAAAACCAAGTGGTTAAGTGGTTTTGCTATTCATCCCGATGTAATTGCCGTTTCTGCATCTACAAGTTTAAATAAAAAAGCCGCCTACAGCAATTGGGGAGAGAATATTTCTGTTTGCGCTCCTAGTAATAATGCTCCTCCGGGAATGTGGTTTCAAGAAAGTGGTTTTGTTTACACCCAACCGACTATTTCAACAACTATAGATGGCCTGGGAATGTTGACAACAGATCAAATAGGGAAAGCGGGTTACAATCCTGGAAACTTCACTAATAATTTTGGTGGAACTTCTAGTGCTACCCCTGTGGTTGCTGGAGTAGCAGCATTAATGTTATCAGCCAATCCGGATTTAACCGCTCAACAAGTCAACCGTATTTTACAAGAAACCACTGATAAAATTGTTGATCCACAACCAGATCCCCAATTGGGTTTGCAGGGAGGTACTTATAATAGCAATGGTCATTGCTTGTGGTTTGGTTATGGTAAGGTGAATGCAGCTAAAGCAGTAAGAGCAGCCCAAAAATTACGAGGGAATGGATTGGTTGCCAATAAATTGATCAGGGGTGAAAATAAAAATCAGGTTACTATTCCCGATGGGCAAAAACAAGGAGTGAGAACTACAATTGTGGTCCCTCAAAATATTATTATTAATGATATTAGAATTGCCGTGAATATTAGCCATGATTTTTTGGGAGATCTAGAAATTTATTTGATTCCCCCTAACGGTCAGTCTTTGTTATTGCAAAGTCGCACTTTAGGAAGACAAACCCGTTTAGAAAAAACCTATACAGTTAGTTCCCAACCAGTTCTCAAACAGCTGCTGAATTCATCAGCTAAGGGAAATTGGCAGTTACATGTTGTTGACTGTTCTCCCCAGGATATGGGTAAACTTAATGGTTGGGAATTACTGATTGGTTATGGGGATTAGGAGTTGGTTAAACAATTAGTTCCTAAAGAGAAATCTGGTTGGGAATCACCAACTTTTTCTAATTTACTTCTTAAATCCCTAGTTAAATATTTAGCATTCTGTTTTAAACAACCATGCATATAGTCCATAACTTTAACTGGTTCACCAATACGAATTTTGACTTTTGTTCCCCAATTAGGGTAGGGTCGATCGTAATTAATAGCAACAGGTATAATCTTGATATCTAAATTAGGATCTAGAGATTGAGCATTTATAGACAAACGAGCTATACCGGATTTTAAGGGATGAATCTTACCATCTCGAAAAATTCCACCCTCAGGATAAATAACTAACATTTCTCCCCCTAAAATTAAATCTATAGCATGACGTAGAGATCTGATCCCAGGACGTTGAAGATTGACAGCAAAACCACCCATACTGAGAATAAACCAACCCTGTATCCCTCGACATTCACTACTCATCACCATAAATCTCAGATCCCGTCCGGTGATATAACGCCCCGCAGCATAAGCTAAAAGCAGGGGATCCCAACGAGAACGGTGTGTAGGTGCTAAAATCACTGCACCTTTGGTGGGAATATGTTGTTGACCTGCAACATCAATACGACCAAAAAACCAGGGTATAACCAAATTATATCCTAACCAATAGGCCAAGGGAGTTAACCAGGGAGAAATCCAAGACCTAGTGTGGGAAAAGGGAGGATCTAAGCAAATATTTGGAGACTGACCCGCGAAACTGGTAGAAGCAGAGTGAGATTCCTTCATGGTGGTTAGTAGTTAGCGGATGTGACGCAAACTGGATTATTTCCACCGTAAATTTTCTTGGGTAATTTTTGTTTTTCTATCTGGACAGTTTTACCTTGTGTCTATGACTTATTACCATTTGATCCGTAAGCAGATTTTTGAGTTTTTTGGGATCTTTGATATATGAACCAAGACTGTAATTGTTCACGGGAAGCGGATTCCAGCATACCTCCAATAACTTGTAAACGGTGATTGGATGCAGGACTACCAGGGATGTTAATAACAGTACGAATGGCACCAGTTTTAGGATCGTCTACTGCGTAGACTAAAGTCTGTAATCTTGCGTGAATGATAGCACCAGCGCACATAGGACATGGCTCCAGGGTGACATAAAGTGTACATTGATCTAGATGCCAATTTTGTAAGGTTCTTGCTGCTGAACGAATGGCAATAATTTCTGCATGGGCGGTAGGATCTTGATCTCGTTGTTTGCGATTTTCCCCCTGACCAATTAAATCACCCTGGGGATTCACAATTACACATCCCACAGGTACTTCCCCCGCATCACCCGCAATCTTTGCTAGTTTGAGAGCTTCACTCATCCATCCCTGATGATATTTGACCAGTGATAGGTAGTTGGATTCCATATTTTTGCCTTCCACTTCTTATCCTTGTTTACTTGACAAAATTCTACCTTTGTGTATAGGAAAATAGACCGGTGTCTTCTCCTGGTTGTAAAACTTAACAAACTGATTATCCAAAGTATTTCTCATTGAAGTACCGGACTTTGGTAGACTTATAGACTGAAATAGCCATAGCAAAAGTCGCTAAAGATCAGCAATTAAGAGGGTAGACCTGTGGAAAATACAATTGGTTTAGAAATTATTGAGGTTGTCGAACAAGCTGCGATCGCCTCTGCAAAGTGGATGGGTAAGGGTGAAAAGAACACTGCTGACCAGGTAGCAGTAGAAGCTATGCGCGAACGGATGAATAAAATCTATATGCGCGGTCGCATTGTAATTGGTGAGGGGGAACGTGATGACGCGCCTATGCTTTACATCGGTGAAGAAGTGGGAATTTGTGCTAATCCAGACAATGCTATCTCCTGTAGCCCTGATGAGTTAATGGAAATTGATATTGCTGTTGACCCCTGCGAAGGTACTAATCTGGTAGCTTATGGACAACCAGGTTCCATGGCAGTTTTAGCAATTTCTGAACGAGGTGGTCTCTTTGCTGCTCCTGACTTCTATATGAAGAAGTTGGCCGCACCCCCAGCAGCTAAGGGTAAGGTTGATATCAATAAGTCAGCTACTGAAAACCTTAAGATTCTGTCTGAATGCTTGGGCCGATCTATTGAGGAACTGGTGGTCGTTGTTATGAAGCGCGAGCGCCACAATGATTTAATTAAGGAGATCCGTGAAGCTGGTGCAAGAGTTCAATTGATCTCTGATGGTGATGTGGGTGCAGCTTTGTCTTGCGGTTTTGCTGGTACTAATATCCACGCTCTCATGGGTATTGGTGCAGCTCCTGAAGGTGTAATTTCTGCTGCTGCTATGCGCGCCCTGGGTGGTCACTTCCAAGGTCAGTTAATTTACGACCCCGCAGTGGTTAAAACTGGTTTGATTGGCGAAAGTAAGGAGTCTAATTTAGAAAGACTTTCCTCTATGGGTATTAATGAACCAGATAAAGTTTATGATGCTCATGAATTGGCATCTGGTCAAACTGTCTTGTTTGCAGCTTGTGGTATTACTAGTGGTAATTTGATGCAAGGTGTGCGGTTCTTCCACGGTGGTGCAAGAACTCAAAGTTTGGTCATCTCTACTCAGTCTAAGACTGCTCGCTTTGTAGATACTATTCACATGTTTGAACAACCTAAAGTTGTACAACTGCACTAATTTTTGTTAACTAACTGGTAAAGGGTAATTGGCAAGTGTACCTGTTACCCTTTGCCATGATAACTACGAAAAACAGCAAGAGCGTTACTCCAGTCATAAGAAATTAAAGATGAATATTGCAGTAGTGGGGTTAAGTCACAAAACAGCCCCAGTTGAAGTAAGAGAAAAATTAAGTATTCCTGAACCCCAAACCGAAAGTGCGATCGCTCACTTGCTCAACTATCCTCACATTGATGAGGTGGCTATCCTCAGTACCTGTAACCGGTTAGAAATTTATGTTGTCAGCAGCGATATCCCCCAGGGAGTTCGGGAAGTGACACAGTTTCTCGCTGAGCATAGCAAACTACCTGTAGGTTCTTTACGTCAACATCTGTTTACTCTCATCCATACCGATGCTGTAACTCATATCCTGCGAGTTGCTGCTGGTTTGGATAGTCTAGTTCTTGGAGAAGGACAAATTCTGGCTCAGGTGAAAAATACTCACAAACTGGGACAGCAATACAATGGTGTAAAAACAATTTTAAATCGTTTATTTAAACAAGCTTTAACTGCTGGTAAAAGAGTTCGTTCTGAAACGAGTATTGGCACTGGAGCGGTCTCTATTAGTTCAGCAGCTGTAGAGTTGGCACAAATTAAGGTAGAAAATTTAGAACTATACCGGGTACTAATTGTGGGTGCGGGAAAAATGTCTCGTCTACTGGTACAACATTTGATTTCTAAGGGCGCATCCCATATTAGTATTGTTAATCGCTCCCGGGAACGAGCAGCAGAACTGGCTAAACAGTTTCCAGAGGTGACTATTCACATTCATCTCCTCCCAGAAATGATGTCTGTTATTTCTCATAGTGATTTAGTCTTTACTAGCACTTCCTCCACAGAACCAATTATCAACCGCTCTAAATTAGAAATGGTTTTAGACCCTAACCATTCTCTCATGTTGTTTGATATCTCCGTACCTCGCAATGTGGACTCGGATGTAAATTGTTTAAATAATGTCCAGGTTTTTAATGTGGATGACTTAAAAGCAGTGGTAGCTCAAAACTACGAAAGTCGTCGCAAAATGGCCCAAGAAGCTGAAAAAATCTTGGACGAAGAGGTGGAGTCTTTTGATATCTGGTGGCGCAGTTTGGAAACTGTCTCTACTATCAGTTCTTTGAGAAATAAAATCGAACACATCCGCGAACAAGAATTACAAAAGGCTCTTTCCCGATTGGGTTCGGAATTTGGCGAAAAACATCAGGAAGTAATTGAAGCCCTGACTAGGGGAATAGTTAATAAAATATTACATGACCCTATGGTACAATTACGATCACAACAGGACATAGAAGCCCGACGTAACTGTATGCGAACTTTACAAATGTTATTTAATTTGGATACGGAGGAGCAATTCAGCTAGTAAAACTCGAAGTATCTGGGAGTTTCTTACAATCTAAGATCCTGTAACTCCCTGGTCTGCTCTTCTAATCTAACCTGCAAGCGATCGCACACTAAATCGCACAGTTGAAACAATATGGGATCCACAATCTCATAAATCACCATCACCCCTTCAGGTCTTCTTTTTACAATACCTGCTTGGGTCAGAATCTTCAGGTGTTTAGACACATTCGCTTGACCTAGACCGGTTTCTGCTATTACCTGGGTGACATTTTTTCCTCCTGTCTTCAAACAGCACAAAACCTGTAATCGACTTACCTCCGACAACACTTTGAAATATTCTGCAACATGGATTAGAGCTTCTGGATACATATCTGACATAAAAAATTCGGAAAATTTTAGAGAATTTCTGAAATTTGTACTTGACTATTCTACTGTATAGTAATATGATTATATTATCAAGTAGGCAGAGGGTAAAAGTCGAGGGTGAATATGTTATTTAGACAACTTTTTGACAGAGAATCTAGCACATATACATACTTAATTGCTGACGAGCAGACAAAAGCGGCCGTGCTAGTGGATCCTGTGGTGGAGCAAGTAGAAAGGGACTTACAGGTAATTGAGGAACTAGGTTTAACATTACAGTATTGCTTAGAAACTCATATTCATGCTGATCATATCACAGGTACAGGCAAACTGCGGGAGCGAACAGGGTGTTTGGGGATTGTACCTGCTAATTCTTTCGTCAGTTGTGCGGACAAACAGATGGAAGATGGGGAAATATTAACCCTGGGGGAGATTAATGTTTTAGCGATTGGGACACCGGGACATACGGACAGTCATTTAGCTTTTTTAGTCAATCAAGAGAAGTTGTTTACTGGGGATTCATTATTAATTAGAGGTTGCGGGAGAACTGATTTTCAAAGTGGAAGTGCGGAAACTCTATTTGACATTGTCACCGAAAAATTGTTTACACTTCCGGACGAAATAGAAGTTTATCCAGGACATGATTATAGAGGTTTTACAGTTTCTACTATCGGTGAAGAAAGAAAATATAACCCTCGGTTTAAGGGATATAATCGGGAGACATTTGTCAAACTAATGAATGAATTGAAGTTGCCAAATCCTCAGAAAATGATGGCAGCAGTTCCTGCGAATCAACTTTGCGGTAAGGCGGTTTAAGGGTGTGGACCGGATAAATTGGTAAATATGGCAACAGGAGTAGGCAAATGGAGATTTCAGGTAAAGAAGAATTACAAGCATTAGATGCTTCACAGGTGAAAGAATTGTTAGAAAGCCAAAGAGTACATTTGATAGATGTGAGAGAGCAGGAAGAATTTATGGGTGAGCATATTCCCGGTTCTCAACTTTTACCTCTATCAAAATTGGAGCCAGAAAAAATATCCTTATTAACTGGCAAAAAGATAGTTATTTATTGCCATTCAGGAAATAGATCCCAACAAGCTGCTCATAGATTAATAGAATTTGGATTTAGGGATTTCAGTCAATTGGAGGGAGGAATTAGTGCTTGGAAAAAGTCAGGGTATGTAACTAATAGGAATAAAAATGCTCCTATAAGTATAATGAGACAGGTGCAAATAGTGGCAGGAACTTTGGTAGTTACTGGGACAGTTTTAGGAGTTTTGGTTTCTCCTTGGTTTTTAATTTTAAGTGGTTTTGTAGGGAGTGGTTTGGTATTTGCTGGGTTAACTAATACTTGTGCCATGGCTATGCTATTGAAGAAATTGCCCTATAACCAAAGAGGTTGAAAATACTAAGACTCCCTACAGGGGGTCTGTTTTTAAAAATTGGTGGATTGCAAGTGGGGTATAAGAAACTATGATGTGGATCTTAGGACATATTTTGGCGACTGGAATAGGTATTAGCTTAGGGTTAATAGGTGGTGGTGGTTCAGTTTTAGCCCTACCGGTTTTAGTGTATGTGATGGGGGTGCCAACCAAGTCAGCAATTGCCATGACCTTAATCATTGTTGGTACGGTCAGCTTGATTGGATTAATTCCTCACTGGAAAAATCGAAATATCAATTTTCGTAAGGCGTTTATTTTTGGCTCCGCTACCATGTTAGGTGCTTTTTTAGGTGCTAAAATTGCAGGTTTACCATTTATTACTGACAATTTACAAATGCTGCTTTTTGCAATTGTGATGTTGATAGCAGCATTCCTTATGATCAGAAGAAGTAGGCAAAATCCAGATAAATCATCCGTAAAATACCAAAAGGATTTACAAGCAAGAAAGGATAGATCTTTCGATTTAGATCGGGGTTATCCACCACAGGATGAAGATATTTGTCAAGATGATGTTTACGAGCATATTTACCAACCCCCAGTTTGCAAGTATTGCTGGTTATGGTTGTTAACCGAGGGGTTGGGAGTGGGAACATTAACTGGGTTGATAGGGGTTGGAGGCGGTTTTGCCATTGTTCCTGCTTTAGTAATTTTAGGTAAAACACCCATGAAAGAAGCCATTGGTACTTCTTTGTTAATTTTAGTAGCTAATGCAATGGCAGGTTTTTTGGGTTATTTGGGACGTGTGAATTTGGATTGGAATTTAATAGGTAGTTTTATTCTTGCTGCTAGTTTAGGTAGCTTTTTTGGTGGTTATCTGTCTGGGTTCATTGATGGAAGAAAATTACAGAAGTATTTTGGTTATTTTTTAATAGCTGTTGCTGCTTTTGTACTGTTTCAAAATCAGACTGCTGCTACAGGTAAAAAAACTGCCACTGGTCTGGTGAAAAGTGCAGGTATTTCTCCATATTACAAAGAAGCACTTACCAAACTATAACTAATAGTAGCAAGTACCAGTAAGGTCATCACCACGTAAGTAAATTTTCTCTGGAACATAAAAACCAAAAAGGAAATAACCACGCGCAAAATAGGGACAGAAATCAAGATTAGAAGTCCTAGTTGAATTATCCCCCTTCCACTACCGGAAAAAATAGCATTTATCACACCCATGGGTGAACAAAACTGCGACGGTGTACCTCTGAATCTGTGATACTCAGCAGGTTCAAAACCATGACGGATTAAATATAACATCCCGCCCGCAAACACAACAGTGCTAGCAATTAATACACCATGTCCGAGTAAATTACTCAGGATATTTTCTAGTTGTTGTTCAGATTGCGACTTATTTGGATGGCAAAAACTAGTAATTTCACTAGAAAAGTTAGTATTATTTATACTGTTATTTTGATCCAGCTGCTGTTGCTCTAATTGTTCAATATCAGAATCAGTTTCTTCTGGAATCAGAACCAGTCCCATTAATTCGATTTCTATTTCCGCTGATGAAGTCCATCTAAAACCAGAATTTAATTTATACATGTTATTATACTCCCCCTGTTAAACCGTTATAGACCATTTTTAGTGCCATCAATACTAAGATGATACTGAAGATAATTCTGAGGGTTTGAGTTTTGGCACCAATTAAAATTCTGGCCCCTAAAAAAGCACCCGGTAAAACTCCCAACAGTACGGGCATAGACAAGCCTGGCTCAATATATCCTCTACTTAGATATATGCCAGCAGAAGCTGCTGCTGTTACACCAATCATAAAATTGCTAGTGGTAGTGGAAACTTTAAAGGGTAAACCCATTGCTTGATCCATCGCTAAAACTTTAAATGCTCCAGACCCAATACCTAGTAAACCAGAAAGAATTCCTGCTAGTAACATAATGCTAAAACCAGCAGGTAGGGAGTTTACTTGATAAGACATTACACCATCATTTATGGGGTAAGTACCATTTAATTGGAGGTATTCAGCTAGGGGATCTGATTTGACAACCTCAACACATTCCGTTTTTGGTCTTTGGGATAAATATGCTGAATAAATTAGCACAAATGCTAAAACGATAGTGAGGAATTTAACTGAAACAATGGTAGCTATGGATGCACCAACAACCGCACCAATAGTACTAGCAACCTCTAAAAACATTCCTAGTCGAATATTAGTAAATCCCTTTCTAATATATGTCGATGCTGAACCTAAGGATGTAGCAATAACTGAAACCAAGGAAGCACCAATAGCGTAACGAATATCAACCCCAAAAACGGAAGTTAATAGCGGAACTATGACAACACCCCCTCCCAACCCGGTTAAAGAACCTACTAAACCAGCACTAAAGGATCCCACCCAAACTAATACAGAAAATGCCAATATACTCAAATTCCCCTCCACGGTTTATTAATACTTGTTGATTAGTGGTGAATATGTTTATGTTGGAAAGTAATTGGATAAATTCAACAAACCAAGACTGTTTTTCCTGATCACAATAAAACTTGTTATTAGGATATATGAATTACACTGTATTGTAGGGTATCCTATATTATTTTTTTTGATTGTGCAAGTCTTTTTCAATATTTTTAACAATTTCTTGATGATTGTTAAGACACTCAATAAGGTGGGATTGGGGGGGAATTAACTATTTTGATAGTTTTTGCTTGATTACTTTAATCACCCAAAAGAGTAGTTTATATTTTCATTTCTGGGGAAAATCATCACTGAAATATCCACACAACCCAGACTTGGAAAAACAAGAAAATAATCCCTCTCACCTCTTGACATCCGAGGTTTAATCGTGATTAAATACGGTAATCCAATCGAGTTTTAGTTATTTACTGGGACTTGAAAGATGTATGTTAGGATACTAATGCACCATATACTATTATTTTGATGTAGATGAGGGGAAGGATGGACTACTTACTGCTACCAGTTTTCAGCTTTTTTATTGGCACCATTGTGGGTTTAACGGGAGTAGGAGGCGCATCCCTGGTTACTCCTATGTTGATTTTCGTTTTTCAAGTTCCACCTTCTATTGCTATCAGTTCAGATGTTGTAGCTGCTACGCTAATGAAGGTAGTGGGTGGGGTTAAACATTGGCAACAAAAAACCCTAGACATGGAAGTGGTTAAATGGTTAGCCATGGGTAGTGTTTCTGGATCGCTGGTAGGTGTAGGTCTTTTACATCAACTTAGAACTAATGGGTATGAGATGGATAGTCTCTTATTGAAGTTATTAGGAATAATGATTTTGATAGTGACACTAACAGCATTAGCACAAATGGTAATAATCACACTGTTCCCCCAGGTCAATTTTCCCGAACCCCCTAAATTAAATGTTAAAACCGATCAAGGTCGTTTTTTAACCTTGTTAATCGGGGTCTTTTTAGGATTCTGTGTCGGTATGACTAGTGTTTCATCTGGTTCTATGTTCGCATTGGTATTGGTTACTTTGTTTAGCTTAGATGCACAAAAGTTAGTAGGTACAGATATTACCCAAGCAGCAATCCTATTAATATTTACATCCTTGGGTCACTTGACCTTGGGAACGGTGGATTGGAGTTTAGTATTACCAATATGGATAGGTTCAGTCCCAGGGGTGGTACTGGGTTCAAAACTTTGCCAAATTACTCCACAACGTCCACTTAAGTTGATTATCTACAGCATTTTGGTGATGGTTAGTTGGAAGTTAGTAGTTTAATTCAATTGCTAGTAGTTAATATTTCCTTGGGGAATGGCGGCTATTAGTTTTTTTGTGTATTCTTCCCTAGGTTGATGATAAATACTCTCAGACGTACCAACCTCCACAATTTTACCTTCATTCATGACCAAAATGCGATCGCTCATAAATTTAACCACACTTAAATCATGGGAAATGAAAATATAAGTTAATTGAAATTCCTGTTGTAATTCCTTCAAGAGATTTAAGACCTGAGCTTGAACGGAGACATCGAGAGCGGAAACCGACTCATCGCAAATAATAAATTTAGGATTTAGTGCCAAGGAACGGGCTATACAAATACGCTGACGTTGACCACCAGAAAATTGATGGGGATAGCGATTCATATCATTTGCACTTAATCCCACTCGTTCTAAAAGTTGGACAACAATCTCCTGGCGCTGTTGTTTGGTTTTCCCTACGGAATGAATTAACAAGGGTTCCATAATTGCTTCACCAATTTTCATTCTTGGGTCGAGGGAACTAAAAGGGTTTTGAAAAATTATTTGCATCTGTTTTCTCAGGGTCTGTAATTGAGTTCCTGAAAAATTAGTGATGTTTTGTCCTTCAAATATAATTTTTCCCGCCATGGGTTGAATTAATCTGATCAGGGTTCTACCCAAAGTAGTTTTACCGCAACCCGATTCTCCCACTAAACCTAAAGTTTCTCCTGGATAGACATCAAAGGAAACACCATTCACAGCTATATGATATCGTTTGTTACCTCCCAACAAACCGCGAACAGGAAAGCCCACCTTGAGGTTATGAATTTGTAAAAGTGGGGATTTTCTGGTTAAATCATCTATTCGCGTTTCAATTTCTGCTGGGGTAATTTGTCGAGGGATATTCGGTTCTTTTGACTTAATAATCAGCTCTCCATTGGGATATCTTTGTACTATCATGTAGTCAGAAACCGTCAGCAATTTTTGTGGTCGCTGGTTAAGAGTGGGACGACAAGCTACTAAACCTTTAGTATATGGGTGCTGGGGATGGGTGAAAATTTGTGATGCCAAACCACATTCGACAATTTTACCTTTATACATCACTGCTACTTGATCGGCAATTTCAGCAACTAGTCCTAAATCATGACTGATGAAAATCATAGCCATGTTACGACTTTTTTGGAGTTCTCTCATCAGTTCCATAATTGTCGCTTGCACTGTTACATCCAAAGCGGTTGTTGGTTCATCAGCAATTAACAAAGATGGATTACAACAAATCCCCATGGCAATCATGACTCTTTGCAACTGACCTCCTGACAACTCATGGGGGTAGCGTTCTAGCATTGCCATCTTATACTCTTTCACCAACTGTGCTAATTGATAATCATTGGGTAGTGGGGTTTTGGGATGGGTTTGATGCCAGTTTTCTAAATACTGCTGTTTAATGTTTTCATCCTTGGGTAATAGCTTTACTTCCTGTAATCGGGCGATCGCAATTCTTTTAGCTTCAGCTAGGGTGACATTTTGATGGCGCTCAATTGCTTCTGTTAATTGAAAACCAATGTTATAAACCGGGTTGAGGGAAGTCATTGGTTCTTGAAAAATCATTGCCATATCCCCACCACGGTAAAGCTGGATTTCCCGTGACGGTAGAGCTAATAAATCCAGCGGTTGGGCATTTTTTTGATTGCGGAATAAAATTTGTCCTCCAGTTACCCGACCGGGGTATGGCAATAAACCCATAATTGCCAGAGCTGTGACTGATTTACCACTACCGGACTCACCAACTATTCCCAGGGTTTGACCTTGGGGTACATCAAAACTAATGCCATCGATAGCTTGTACCTGGGCACCATCCCCGGAAAATTCCACTCGCAAATTGCGAACTTCCAAACAATTCCTATGGTGCATTTTCCTTCCTCACTGTTAAATGTTATTTATGTGGATTATCTATCCTAGTTGTAGCAGCTATGGGGTGGTAAGGAATCCGGTAATATGCTATGTTGTTAAGAGTAAAAATTGTGTGTTTTTTGGAGTGGTCTATGAAACTATCATTGTTTTTCTCCGGGTTAGCGGTGACTTTAACTACATTAAATATAAATGTTTATCCGGCATTCAGCCAGTCAGGATATGAGGTCAATTTTCCCGATGAAGTCACATTTTCGTGCCAAGAAATGTTTGATCCCGTCATGAAGGCGAAATTACCAATGACTGTAGCCTGGGTTCCAGAACGTAAAGGTTATGTGAGATTTATTACTTGGAAATCCAAATTATTTGGTCAGCAATGGAATCCTAGTAGTCGTTGCAGGGTAGTATCTAGCAGATTCGAGCAATCTTACCAAATGGGGAGTCTACAGTATTTAACTGCGGGAACCACCAATGGCTATCCAATAGTTTGTGCGACAACCCTTGGGGGTAGTTGTAATAGCGAGAATCAACTATTCACTATGGAGTATACACGCAACCCTTGGGAAGTATTGGGATCTCTTATATCTATAATGACAGGAAGTACCTCTGGCACTATTATGCAATCAGCGGAAACGAGTACTTATTTAAGTGTAACCAATTATATAAAAAATGCACCAATTATCACTGTGGATGATTTAAGATAAGAGGAAGAGCTTAGAAATGAACTTGACATCTTGTTTACCGATATTATTTTTGGTGCCCACACTAGTGTTGAGTAGTTCCCCGCAGTCCCTTGCCAAAACTACTCCTAAACAGGAATCTTCTTGTGAATTAGAACGGGAAGGCGAATTTTACTCTCCAGAACAATTAAAAACTATAGCTCAAAGAATTACGGTCAGAGTTATAGCAGACAACAGTGGTGGTTCAGGAACGCTCATTGCTCAGGAGGGTAACTCCTACTTGGTGCTGACAAGTAATGATGTCATTAGTGGTACTACACCTAGTGCACTTCGTATTCAAACTCACGATGGTAGGATCCACCAAGGGCGTATGTTATACAATTATAAGAACGCTGAACAGCAGCAACTAGATAAAATAAACTTAGTTATTCTAGAATTCACATCCAATAGGAAATACTGCTTAACAAAACAAATTGTGAATACGGAAATTAGACAAGACACAGCGGTACTGGCATCGGGATATTCTGTCAACAGTAGTAAGATAATCTTCTCCCCAGGAACAATTAAACAAATTGTTTCTCAACCGACATTTGCCCAAGGATATGAAATAGGGTATGACAGCACTATACAACAGGGGATGGGCGGGGGTCCAATCATCAACTCAACGGGAGACCTAATAGGAATCCATGGTAAGTCTGCTTTTCCCATATTAAATAATGGTTATGTGTATGCAGACGGAAAAACCCCCCCACTGTCAGAAATTGAAGAATTTAGGAAACTCAGTTGGGGTATACCTGTTAGCTCAATATTGGCTCAGCTCAAACCGGAAGTTCTTTCAAGATATGGACTACCCATACCACGTAGAAATAGATCAGTACCAGAGATACCAATATTACCAGAATGGCTGGGGAATATTGAAAGTAAGGTTAGGCAGTTTACAGTTAGAATTGATGGTGGTGGTAATAATGGATCAGGAGTAATAATTGCCCGAGAGGGAAATACTTACACTGTTCTAACCAGTGCTCACGTGGTTTGCAAAATACCCCAAAAGATTAGTCGTAGCAAGGAGGACAAGAATAAATGTGTAGAAGAAAATTATACAGTTATTGCTGCTAGTGGACGGGAATATCCCTTGGACAATGGCAGTATAAAATTAGGGAAAGGGGTAGATTTAGCCACAGTAAAATTTAATAGTGAGGAAAACTATCCAGTCGCAACATTAGCAGATTATCCTGTGGCAAATCACCAATACATATTCACGGTTGGATATCCAAAACTGGGACGAACACCCTCTTGGCGATTTACAATTGGACAAATTTTCAGCAGGGAGAAGGGATTATTAGCACTAACAAGTACTGGTCAAAACTTAAAAAGTATTGACTATACAATACAAGACGCTAATTTAGGTAAAGAATACGAACTTGTTTATACAAGTATTACTCTAGGGGGAATGAGTGGGGGAGCAGTGGTAGATAGCCAGGGTAGAGTGATTGGTATTCACGGGAAAGCGGAGGGACAAGTTGTGATGGAGGAGACAACAGAGGATGGAGGTGTTAGTATAGGCAACAGGGTGCAATTAGGTTATAGCCTGGGTATTCCCATTAGCACTTTTTTAAGGATTGCACCCGAATTGAATACCCGAGTAGACCGGGTAGAAAATACGCCAGCACCACAATTAAAATCATGGGAGGTAGAGTCTATTAGGAAGGCAATACTATCAGTAAATGTCTCTAGGGGAAATGCTAGTGCTATTGAGTGGGTAGAAAGGGGGAATCAATTGTGGCTATTAGGTCGCTATCAAGAAGCGGCAACAGCTTTTGAAAACGCAATTGAACGGAGGCCAGCCTTTATTCATTTAGCCTATTATGGTAAAGCATTGTCCCTATGGTGGAATGGTAACGACACTGAAGCAGTGGAAGTTTTCAAACAAGTTGTTCAAGCTAAACCCGATTTTGTTCCTGGGTGGTACTTTTTAAGTTTAGCAAATCAGAAGTTAGGAAACTTAGATCAGGCATTGTTGGATGTTGGTCAGGCTATATTTCATCAAAATTCAGTTAAGTCTCAGACCATTAGTCCTAATCTTTACGGATTGAAGGGTAATTTATTATCTAATTTGAAAAGGTACAAAGAAGCTATACAGGCAATAGATCAGGCTATCCTAGTTGATCCCCGTGCTATTTTTTATGTTATAAGGGGGGATATACATAATAATTTAGGAGATAAGCGGGAGGCAATGGATGATTATACTCAAGCCCTTGATCTGAATCCCAATGTTGCCTATACCTACACTGCCAGGGGATCTGTTCGCAAAGAGTTGGGAGACAGCAAGGGAGCAATAGATGATTACACCCAGGCTCTTAGGCTAAATTCTGATGGGGTGGTAATCTGGGACATAAGAAATGGAAAATAGATCCATTACACAAATGGTGTAGAGTTATTATTATCAGGTCAAGTGCATCATAACAACATCACTCAATACGCCTTGTTCATAAAATAAGTGCAACAAACCGGAAATGCCTAGTGGGCAAGATGTAGTCAATAGATAGGAATAAGGAAGTGGAAGTATGATGAAAACAAACTTGACATGTTGTTTACCGGTACTATTGTTGTTGCCGACATTAGTGTTAAGCAGTTCCCCCCAGTCCCTTGCCAAAACTACTCCTGGACGGGAATCTTCTTGTGAATTGCAACGGGAAGGGGAATTTTACTCTCCAGAACAATTAAAAACCATAGCTCAAAGAATTACAGTCAGAGTTATGGGAGACAACACTGGTGGTTCAGGAACTCTAATTGCCCAGGAAGGTGGCTCCTATTTGGTGCTGACAAGTGGTGATGTCATTAGTGGTATTACACCTGCTGCGCTTCGTATTCAAACTCACGATGGCAGGGTCCACCAAGGGCGTGCGCTATACAATTATAAGCTTGCTGATCAGCAACAACTGGATAAGATAAACTTGGTTATTCTAGAATTTACACCTAATAGGAAATACTGCTTAACAAAACAAATTCTGAATACGGCAATTAAGCAAGACACGGCGGTAATGGCATCGGGATACTCTGTCAACAGTAGTAAAATAATCTTCTCTCCAGGAACAATTAAACAAATTGTTTCTCAACCGACATTTGTTCAAGGATATGAAATAGGGTATGACAGCGCTACACAACAGGGTATGAGTGGGGGTCCAATCATCAACTCAACGGGAGATCTGATAGGAATCCATGGTAAGTCTGCTTTTCCTATATTAAATAATGGTTATGTGTATGCAGATGGGAAAAAACCCCTAGTGTCGGAAATTAAAGAATTTAGGAAACTCAGTTGGGGTATACCTGTTGGCTCAATATTGGCTCAGCTGAAACCGGAAATTCTCGCAAGATATGGACTACCCGTACCCAGGAGAAATAGATCAGTACCAGAAATGCCAATATTACCAGAATGGCTAAGTAATATTGAAAGTAAAGTTAGGGAGTTTACAGTCAGAATTGATGGTGATGGCAATAATGGGTCAGGAGTGATAATTGCCCGGGAGGGAAATACTTACACTGTTCTAACCAGCGCTCACGTGCTTTGCAAAATACCTCACAAGACTAGCAATAACCATTGCGTAACTAAAAATCATACATTAGTTACTGCCAGTGGACAGAAATATCCCTTAGACAATAGCGGTATAAAATTGGTACAAGGGGTAGATATAGCTACAGTAAAATTTAATAGTGGGGAAAACTATCCAGTCGCAACGCTAGCAAATTATGCTGTAGAAAATCACCAATATGTATTCACAGTTGGAGAGCCAAAACTGGGACAAACACCCCGGTTGACAGTTGGACAAATTTTTAGTAAGGAAAACGGATTATTAGCACTAAAAAGTGCTGGGCAGGAATTAAAGGATATTGACTATACAACAATAGAAGATGCCAATTTAGGAAAAGAGTACGAACTAGTATATACAAGTGTTAGTCAGAGAGGCATGAGTGGGGGACCAGTGGTGGATAGCCAGGGCAGGGTCATTTGTATTCATGGGAAAGCGGAAGGACAAGTTGTGATGGAGGAGACAACAGAGGATGGAGGTGTAGATGATAGGGTACAATTGGGTTATAATTTGGGCATTCCCATTAGTACCTTTTTAAGGATTGCGCCCCAATTGAATACCCGACCAGAGCGGGTGGAAAATACGCCAGCACCACAGTTAAAATCATGGGAAATAGAGTCTATTCGAAAAACAATAGTATTAGTTAATGCTTCCATGGGAAAGGCTAGTGCTATTGAGTGGATAGAAAGGGGAAATCAATTGTGGCTATTAGGTCGCTATCAAGAGGCGGTAACAGCCTTTGAAAACGCAATTGAACGGAAGCCAGCATTTATTCATTTGGCCTATTATGGCAAGGGTTTGTCTCTGGAGTCTAATGGTAACGATACTGAAGCAACAGGAGCATTTGAACAAGCTGTCAAAGCTAAATTTGATTTTTCTGTAGCATGGAATAGGTTAGCTGCACTCAACATAAAATTTGGAAGACTCAGCATGGCCCTAGCAGCTATTAATCAAGCCATTAAACTGCAATCAATGGACACTAGTTTATATAGTCAAAAGTTTTATATCCTGCTTAGTCTAACAATGTATCAAGAAGCAATACAAGTAATGGATCAAGCTATATTGCTCAACCCCCATCATGGTTTTTATATTAATCGGGGAGCTGCTCGCCGCGAATTGGGAGATTACAAAGGAGCAATAGATGATTACACTCAAGCTATCGAGATTTCCCCTGAACTTGCTTCAGTCTACTATGAGCGGGGAGGTGCTCGCCGTGAATTGGGAGATTACAAAGGAGCAATAGATGATTACACTCAAGCTATTAAGATTGAGCCTGAGTCTGCTTTTTTAGCTTACTATGAGCGGGGAGGTGCTCGCCGTGAATTGGGAGATTACAAAGGAGCAATAGATGATTACACTCAAGCTATTGAGATTTCTCCTGAATTCGCCTCAGCATACTACGATCGGGGAGGTGTTCGCCGTAAATTGAGAGATTACAAAGGAGCAATAGATGATTACACTCAAACTATTAAGATTGAGCCTGAGTCTGCTTTTTTAGCTTACTATGAGCGGGGAGGTGCTCGCCGTGAATTGGGAGATTACAAAGGAGCAATAGATGATTACACTCAAGCTATTGAGATCTCCCCTGAATTTGCCTCAGCATACTATGAGCGAGGATTTGCTCGCCGTGAATTGGGAGATGAAAATGGAGCTGGTTTTGACTTTCAAAGGGCCTCGGATTTACAAGTTTCACGTCCCAGAATCCTTCCTAAAGATTGATAATAGTGTTTAAAAGATATATAATGGGGTTGAATCTTGCTATCAACATATTCTCACACAGGAAAGATCAAGTATGGCATTATCAGTTGGTACAACAGCACCTGCATTTACCACCAAGGATACAAACGGCAACACAGTGTCACTATCTGATTTTGCCGGTAAAACTGTAGTTCTATATTTTTATCCCAAAGATGACACTCCTGGATGCACCAAACAAGCTTGCAGTTTTCGGGATGCCCAAAGTGACTACCAAGGGAAAGATATAGTAGTTTTAGGAGTAAGTGCTGATGATGTGACTTCCCATCAAGCATTCACCACAAAATATAAGCTCAATTTTCCCCTGTTAGCTGATACTGATAAATCTTTAATAAAAGCTTACGATGTGGATGGCGGCGGTTATGCTAAACGTGTTACTTATATCATAGATCCAAATGGCAAGATTGCTCATGTTGACACCACAGTTAACACTTCCACCCATGCTAGCGATGTTCTAGCAGCTATTGCCCTATAAAACCACTCCAAACTCTTTAGATAAGGTACGCTGGTTTGTTCCGGCGCACCTTGTCCTTGATGGGACTATATTTTATTTTCTTTAATGGGCAGAAGGAGAATCGAACTCCTATGACCGCAAGGTCGCCACATTTTGAGTGTGGTGCGTCTACCAGTTTCGCCATCCGCCCTTCTTCGGCAACTTTCCTATTATAACCTAGTTTTTTGTTTTGGCAATAGGCTAAACAAAATTTTTTTCTACCTAGGACTCTCTTAATACATATCCCACACCTCGCACTGTTTGAATCAAACGCTTTTGTCCATTTTCTTCGATTTTCAATCGTAAGTAGCGAATGTATACTTCAATTACATTGGACTCACCAACAAAGTCATAACCCCAAACATTTTCCAAAATTTGTTCCCGGGTTAAAACTTCCCGGGGATGTTCCATAAAGAACTTTAATAGTTCAAATTCCTTCATTGTTAAATCAATGGCTTTATTGTTATGGATAGCGCGACGAGTACCAATATCTAGGACTAAATCTCCAAAGCGTAACTGTTCACTACTGTCAACATCTGGTTTGAGATATAAACGAATGAGCTTGGAAAATTCCTCGGAACGGTAAGGCTTAAGAATATAATCATCTGCACCCGCCTCTAGGCAAGCCACACGGTCATCCATGGCGTCTCTGGCCATTAATATCAGAACCGGCTTAGTATTGCCAGTGGCTCGGAGGTTTTTACAAAAAGATAATCCAGACTCTCCTGGCAACATTCTATCAACAACTATTAAAGCCGGTTGTAAATCTCGACATTTATGCAAACCGCTATTAGCATCAGTAGCTATAATAGCCTCATATCCAGCCTCTTGAAGATGAAGATCAAAGCCCAATTGACTAGCTAGAGTTTCATCAGGTTCAATCACCAGAACACGGGAGCCATGAGAAGGCATCATATTGATTTTTCCGATAGGGTTTACTGCTGGATAATGATCAAAAGTTATGGCAACTCCACCGAACTGGGTTTAGCAATATGGGGTAGTCCCCAACCCAATTTCTCCCGTAAAATTCGGAAAAACTCCGGTGGTTGTAAGCGTATAAACCTAGCCTTGTATTCCGAGCGGCGTAAATATACCCGATCCTCGGACAAAACAAAACACCCACCATTACCATCAACGACCATTACCAATCGAGGGATGTTAACCGGGTAAATATTTACTGGTTCATGATCGGGAAACACTAACGCTCTCGAAGCCAGAGAATGGGGACAAATGGGAACCAACTGCATTACGGGCACACCCGGGGCAATCACCGGGCCGCCAGCACTTAAGGAGTAGGCTGTTGAACCTGTGGGAGTAGAAACAATCACACCATCTGCGGCAATATCCACAGCTGCATGACGACCTATTTCAATTTCAAAATGGCACATCGAGGTTAGTGGTTCTCGATGCAATACCATTTCATTTAAACAAAGCGCTTCCCACAAAACTGAGTCCCCCCTCCAGACTTGAACATTCAGCATGGCCCGGTCTTCGATTTCATAGTGACCCTCCATCACCTGCTCCATAGCTGTGGGCAGCTGATTCAGATAGGTCTCCGTCAAAAACCCCATGTGACCTGTATTGACAGTTAACAATGGTACACCAGAGGGAGCAACTTGACGGGAAGCTGCTAAAACTGTCCCATCTCCACCTAATACCACTGCAAACCTCATATCTGAGTCAAATCCGGGAGGTGTAAGACCTGATATGGGAGTGTGGCATACGGGACTATCGGGGTTGGAGTAGCCCAATATACCACCAATACTTGCTGTCATACATACATCCCAACCAGCTGCGGTCAGCTGGTCTTGGAGTTCGATAGCGACTCGACCCGCTATCGGTTTTACGTCGTTGTAGATAATGCCTGCTTTTGGCACATTAAAACATCCAGGTTTGGGCGCTGCTTGATATTTAGTTATCCTGACACATTTTGGAATAATATAGTCACCGGTTGGGAATTTTATTGACTATTAACTTTTGTAGACTGCTTGAAAGGGGTTTTTTTGTCTTTTTTCTTCTCTTTTGCTTTTTGGTAGTCTAACTCTTTTAGCTTTTTCATAATCCTGCTAAAATACTCTTGTAAGTAAATTTCTACAGTAGTAGTTTGTTGTTTATCTAGTCCAAATACTGTGTATACTTCGTCCATAGAAGCATTTAGAGGTTTACCACTAGCTAGAACTTCCGAAAAAGCCAGTCTATCAGCCACATTCCACCCCCACTGAAAAAATCTTAGCAGGCCCTGAACGCCCCGTAGTAGACCTAAGGGCATTCGTGTGATTTTGGCATCTTTTCCTGACAGGCGCTCACAAATATCAATTATTTCTTCTGCACTCCAAGCACGAGTCCCCACCAGAGGAAAGGTTTGTTTTTCAGTTTCTGGTACAGTCAGGGCGCGAATTGCAAACTTAGCAATATCTTGAGTATCCATATAAGCTACTGGTGAAGACTCACCAGTGACCCATACTGGCTGATTTTCCAAAATAGGAATGCCATATTGACCAATCAGCCCTTGCATAAAACCAGCTAGTCTTAAAATTGTATAGTTTAAACCAGACTCAACTATGAACAATTCTGTACAACGCTTAATTTCCATTAGGGGAACCTTAGGATATTTGTCAGCATCCAAAATTGAGAAGAAAATAAACCGCTCTATACCAGCAGACTTAGCAGCTTGAACTAATGCTACTTTACCTTCCCAGTCCACTTGTTTAATAGTTAATGAATCTGTAGCACGAGAAGTGGAAGCGTCTATTACCTGCGTTACACCATCTAAAGCACCCAATAAGGTTTCTGGATAACACAGGTCTCCTTTCACCAGTTCGGCGCCCCACTCTTTCAGAAATGCTGCTTTTTTCAGACTTCTTACTAAACAGCGGACTTTGTAACCCTCATCTACAGCACGACGAACAACTTGTCTGCCAAGAGTGCCAGTAGCACCAACAACTAGTAATGTCATTATGGTCGTTATAAATTTTTATGTTTTGTGATAAAAATTTTAACAGAGTTCAGGTATGGAAATAAAACTTTACATTTTTCACATTTTTGTGGTTGGGGATCCCCCACCTTAAGGTGAGGAGTTACCCATTTTTTTGAATCTATTCTCCTGCTCCCTGAATTTTCAGCAGTAGGGCGCCTATAGCCCAACCAGCGAAAATCAGTCCGAAGGACAAAATACCTGCATTTAAAATTTCCCCGCCCATTTGCTGTGATTCTCCTTGTTTTGAATTAGCGTATCTTGTTTGAAACATCTGGGAACGATGCCATTGAAAGTTTAACAAATTGTGGAGGTCACCATGCCCAACTTCCAGTAACTTTCAAAAAAAGTACAGTTGCTGTTGACAAAACAAAAAAAATAAGTTAGTTTTTATATGGTGCGTAAAACTTCCGCTCCACATAAAAGTCCACTTATCGGGATGTAGCGCAGCTTGGTAGCGCGCCTGCTTTGGGAGCAGGATGCCGCAGGTTCAAATCCTGTCATCCCGACCTTTTACATGCCCTCCATTTCCCTTTCCTAGGCTCATTCAGGATACCAGAACATCCCCTTAATCCCCTCCGGGTCTGGGATAAACCCCATAGTGCGGTAGAAGTCCACCACATGGGCATCAGCAAAAAGGGTCACATTACTGATTTCCTCGTTTCTGAGTTTTTTGAGAACAAATTTCATCAATGCCTTACCCAAACCTTGATTTTGGAAGTCTGGATGAACTACCACATCCCAAATAGTGGCATTAAAAGCATGATCTGACGTAGCACGAGCAAAACCAATTAACCGCTTTTTGCTCCCTCGTATTTGCCACATGGAGGCCACGAGGAAACTATGGTCAATGGCTCTTTTCACTTTTCTTAGGGGACGACGCGACCAACCAACCGCATCACAGAGTTCTTCCAGTTCGTATAGATCAATATCTCGTTCAGTGCTGAAAACAATACTATCGCCACTGACGCTAGAATTACGCTTATCTCCCCGTGCATACTCATCAAATGTGCCGGTTTTAGTTGTCGCTACAGAGTTGGAATTAGTAAACCAAGTTTTCCAAAAACCCATGCCAATGCGGTTCGGGTAACACGAATAAGTTGTTTATATTTGACAGTGCGTACTAACCTAGAAAAACGCTTGCACCATTTAATCTCTGTTCAAGAACCACAGGGGGTAAGTTGAATAATAAGGAGGTTAGAAAGGGTAATCGTGATTCTGGATCAGATTTTCCACACACTTTTAACTTTAGCACTTCCTGTTCCTTCCAGTTCCAGATTTTATAGTTGGGTTCTAGAACAGGTTAAAATAGTCTAGGACAGTTGACTGTAATTGTGTAATTGATTTAACTTCCTCTATGAAACCCCAGGTATGGCAAAAATAGAAATACTTGGCGTTCCACACGCCTACGAATTAACAGTCCCTACCTCCCACCCTGACACTCTGGTGTTTATCCACGGTTGGCTAAATAGTCGTAGCTATTGGCAACCGCTAATTTCTCGTCTTTCCCTTGATTTTCAGTGCCTGTCGTACGATTTGCGGGGTTTTGGGGAATCTCAATGCCAATCCTGTGGTCAACCCCATAACTCCCATGACCATTCTCCCTATTCCACTGGGGCCTATTCTCAGGACTTAATTGCTCTCCTGGAATTACTGAGTATTTCTAGAGTCTGGCTAATTGGTCATTCCTGGGGAGGTACAATTGCTTTAAGAACCGCACTCCAATTGCCAAACTTAGTTCAAGGTGTAATTTGTATTAATGCTGGTGGTGGAATTTACTTGAAAGAGGCCTTTGAGCGGTTCCGTGCCACGGGTCAAAAGTTTCTACAAATCCGACCTCGTTGGCTTTACCAACTCCCCTTAATTGATTTGTTTTTTACTAGAACTAATGTGGCACGTCCTTTGGATCGGCACTGGGCCCGTCAAAGAATTATGGATTTTATCATCGCTGATCCTCAATCAGCTATAGGAACACTTATGAGTTCCACAACTGAAGAGGAAGTGAATAGTTTGCCTCAGTTAGTTTCACAGATAAAACAGCCAGTTTACTTTTTAACAGGTGCTGATGATAAAGTGATAGAACCTAAGTATGTACGTCATTTGGCCAGCTTTCATTGGCTCTTTCAATATGTTGGCGATAATGTGATTGAAATTCCCAATTGTGGCCATCTGGCCATGCTAGAGCAACCGGATGGAGTTAGTAAACATATTATTTCAATTATTACTGGTTAAACTTTATATAAATCCATTACCTGAGTCACAGGTAGTCGGGAGTGAACCCCTAAAGTCCAATTAGACTGGTGACCACGTGACAGATGGTCAGATGCAGCACAACCAATCATAGCAGCATTATCAGTACAAAATTTTAAGGGGGGGAAAAGAACCCGCAGATTATGCTCTCTGGCAGCTGCTTGTAAGTGTTGTCTAAGTCCGCTGTTAGCTGCTACACCACCACCTATGGCAATTGTTTTTATACCATGGTCACAGGCACAGGCGATCGCTCTTTTAGTCAAAGCTTTAGCCAGAGTTGCTTGAAAGCTGGCGGCAATGTCTGCTACAGGTATTTTCTCATCATCTTTTTGAAAATGTTGTACAAGCCTTAACACAGCTGTTTTTAGACCACTAAAACTAGAATTATAGGGGTGATAACCACCTTGGGGCAAAGAAATTTTGCCTTCTGGCAAAGAGAAAGCATGGGGATTGCCCATTTGTGCCAACTGGTCAATAATTGGGCCTCCGGGATAAGCTAAGCCCAATAAGCGAGCCACCTTATCAAAGGCCTCACCTGCAGCATCATCAACAGTTTGTCCCAAAGTTTCGTACATACCACAATCTTGAACATAAATCAAGCTTGTATGTCCACCGGAAACAAGTAAGCTAAGAAAGGGGGGATTCAAATCAGGTTCAGCCAAATAGGTAGCATAAATATGACCTTCTAGGTGGTGAACTCCCAAAAAAGGCTTTTCATGGACCATAGCCAAAGTTTTTCCAGCAGTGAGACCCACTAATAAAGCTCCCACCAGTCCAGGGGCACAAGTAGCAGCCACACCGTCAATTTCTCCCCAGCTCATCAAACTGTCATCTAGGGCCTGTGCTATTACCTGATTAATTGTTTCTAAATGTTGTCTAGAAGCCACCTCTGGAACCACTCCACCATATCGCTGATGGAGAGGAATCTGGGAAGCTATGACACTGCTTTTCACGTAACGATTTTTAACGATAGCCACAGCAGTCTCATCACAACTGGTTTCGATAGCTAATATAGTTGTCATAAATTGTTCTAGGTGCGAGAAAATGGGAATGGAGGTCCAAACCCCCAAGTCGTCAAATCTTAACTTTTGGTTGCGAAGCTTTAACTTTTATTTACTTCAACTTTACTCGATTCCCTGCCAAGAGTATGATGACTTGCTAGTTATCCAAATCCCACACTGTACAGGCCGCTTCGTTTTGTACACCATGGTAACATGAAAAAAAGTATCGACAATATTTGGAGTTGATCCAGATGGAGTCAGTAAGGCGTTTTTGACTGCGCCAATTAGAGTACGCTTGTGGAACAAAAACGGTTCTAATGAATCTCCGTATATTTAAAGCGGGGAGAAGTCAAAAAACTTACTTTTTTGTAACAAAGGGAAACAACTCCATGCGACGATTGTTTGCTTTGATTTTAGCGATTGGTCTCTGGTTCAATTTTGCCCCTCAGGCCCATGCCCTGGGCGCCAACCTTGTTCCTTGTAAAGACTCTCCCGCTTTTCAAGATCTGGCTCTAAATGCCCGTAATACCACTGCTGATCCCGAATCTGGGAAAAAGCGGTTTGAACGATATTCACAGGCTTTATGTGGTCCTGAGGGCTATCCCCACCTAATTGTTGACGGTCGTTTAGATCGTGCAGGGGACTTTTTAATTCCTAGTATTCTCTTCCTTTACATTGCTGGTTGGATTGGTTGGGTAGGCCGTGCTTACTTACAAGCAATCAAAAAAGAAGCTGATAGCGAGCAAAAAGAGATCCAAATTGATCTGGGTTTAGCACTACCCATTATCACCAGTGGGTTTGCTTGGCCAGCAGCAGCGATTAAAGAATTTCTCTCTGGTGAATTAACTGCTAAGGACTCGGAAATTACCGTTTCTCCTCGCTAGTTCATCTGCTCCCATCCACTTGTTTTCGGAGACTAAATCCATGGCTGATAAAAGCGATCAATCATCCTACCTAATCAAGTTTATTTCCACAGCTCCCGTAGCAGCCACAATTTGGCTGACTATCACAGCGGGTATTCTCATCGAATTTAACCGCTTTTTCCCTGACCTACTGTTCCACCCCCTACCCTAGGCCAGCTAGACCGAAATATAGTCTTGATCGGTAAACAGTACTATTTAGGAGAGTTAACCATATCTCAACCTATCCTTGACAACTGTTTACCGACCATAATGTTGAAGCAATATTGAGGCAATACAAAACATGGCACAAGCAGCAAATAAATCTAAAAATCTCCCCAGTGACCCCAGAAATCAGCAAACCGTAAGAGCAGCTGGTGGTAATCCCCAGGATGGAAACTTGGAAACCCCAATTAACTCATCCCCTTTGGTTAAGTGGTTTATTGGCAACTTACCTGCTTATAGACCCGGATTAACTCCTTTTAGACGGGGACTGGAAGTGGGCATGGCACATGGCTACTTACTTTTTGGTCCTTTTGATAAGTTAGGTCCCCTACGTGATTCTGCCAATGCCAATTTAGCTGGATTATTGGGCAGTGTGGGTTTAGTTATCATTCTTACCGCATGTCTGTCTCTGTATGCTAATAGCAATCCTGCTCCAGCACTAGCGAGTGTAACAGTGACTAAAGTTCCAGGAGACGCATTTAATTCCAAAGAAAGTTGGAATAACTTCACCAGTGCTTTCTTAATTGGTGGTATTGGTGGTGCTGTAGTTGCTTTCTTCTTGACCCTGAACTCTGGAATTATCCAAGGTTTAATTGGTTAATTTCCATAATTTCTGCGCCCCCACACCATAATCATACATAATCTGGTGTGGTGGTGAAAGACAAAGTGAATATCTTAGTTTCAAAGCTCTGAAAAACTTGAAATAGCTTTTAAAATAGTTTCCAGTTCATTTAACGTTGTAGCGAAGTCATCATTGACAATTTGAATATCAAATTCTGAAGCGGCTTTAATTTCTTCCTTAGCCCGGTTAAGACGACGAGTGATGGCTTCATCCGAATCTTGTCCTCTTGCTCGGATGCGGTTTTCTAATTCTAGAAATGAAGGAGGCAAAATAAAAATGCTTAAGGCGTCAGGGTAAGAAGCTTTGATTTGTCTGGCCCCGGCCAATTCAATTTCTAAAATCACCGATCTTCCCAACTTAATTTGCTGGAGAACAGCAGCACGAGGAGTTCCATAATAATTACCAGCAAATTCCGCCCACTCCAAAAATTCCCCCTGAGCAACTAACTCTTGAAAGCTGTTGGGGGTGATAAAGTAATAACTTTTGCCATCAATTTCTCCCGGACGAGGAGAGCGAGTAGTAGCAGAAACTGAATAATACAATTGAGGATGTTGTGCCAAAAGTTTTTGCATTAAAGTTCCCTTACCAACTCCACTAGGACCTGTTAAAACAATTAGCTTACCGGGGCGGGTAGTAGCACTGGAAATAAGAGGTAAAAATTGCATTGTCTAATTTGGGACTTATTATCAATTGTCAGCTGTGTGATGGTCACGGGAAAGAACAAAACGATTGGCCACTGTTTCTGGCTGAATTGCTGAGAGAATAACATGGCTAGAATCAGTGATAATTACCGCCCTAGTGCGACGACCATAGGTGGCGTCAACTAATTGTCCTCTATCTTTGGCATCGCCAATAATTCGCTTAATAGGTGCTGATTCGGGACTAACAATGGCAATTACCCGATTAGCAGAAACTATGTTGCCAAAACCAATGTTGATTAACTGAATGTCCATAAAAATAGGTGTCCAAGGCAAAAACCAAAGTTTTTGATAAACATATTCTCATGTTATACCCTAAATAATTGGAGTTAGAACGATTAAAGTTTTGATATATTGAGGTTTTTGGTCATAAATAATATGTTTTGGCTTTTTAGTCCCTAAGATGGTCTAAAAATCCCTCCCACGGTACATGCAAAAAATTGCCCACCGTCACCTGCATGACATACTACTTTATATCATCAAAGGTATCTTTCAAGACTGAACGTGCGGCCAGATGATTACGAGTAGATGTCAAGATTTCCGCCTCCCTGTTTAATCGGGCTTGGGTATCCTGTAATTCCAACAATGCTTGTTGTTCATCGGCTACACCGTATAGGTTACTAGCTATCCAATAAGATAGCTCCCGTGGTAAATCTGGCAAATCTTCTGGCAATTCAATATCCCTGTCCGTCAATTTGGAAGAGAGACGAACTACATCCCGCAATAGCTGCTCCACTTCCGTAGCTAAAGGTCTTAAATCCAAGGCTGGTGGATTTTCTTCCATCCACTCCACTAAACCTACACGATAGGGTTTTTCTCTCACATATTCGAGCACCCGAAATCTTTGTTGTCCTAAAGTTAGGATTTCCATTCTGCCATCTTCCAATCGTTGATAATGAATTATTTCTGCACAACACCCAACATTGGCTATAGCACCATTAATTGGATTTACCATTAACACCCCAAACCGGCGATCGCTCTCTAAAATAGTATTCATCATAATTCGGTAGCGAAACTCGAACACATGCAGGGGCAAAGGTCTAGTGGGAAAAAGCACCACTTCTGGTAGGGGGAAAAGGGGTAGTTCGCGGACGGCAATTTTGGGGGAAGATGTCATTTTGGGTTAGGGGATAAAGTATATTGTTAAGACTATAAAGGCTATGTATGTTACTAATATTTTACACCCAAGTCTGGGTGAAAGTTTGTACTTGAGATTATTTGAGAATATTGTATCAGAAACAGGAAAAATAAAAGTGGAAAAAAGGGGTTTTGCTTTCCCTCCTTTCCACCTTTTGAGTCAAGCCAACTCTTGACCCATCAAAGCTTTATTTAGCGTTTTGGCTATAGTTTAACTTCAATGTCCACACCGGATGGTAAATCCAACTTCATCAGGGCATCAATAGTTTTAGAAGATGGTTGATGAATATCAATAATGCGACGATGGGTACGGGTTTCAAAGTGTTCACGGGAATCCTTGTCTACGTGAGGAGAACGCAGCACGCAATATATTTTGCGTTTTGTGGGTAAAGGAATAGGTCCAATAGCTGTGGCGTTAGTCCGGTTGGCCGTATCTACAATCTTCTCGCAAGATGTATCTAATAAACGTCGGTCAAAAGCTTGTAAGCGGATTCTGATCTTTTGCTGCTGTAAAGTTGCCATCTTTAGTTTTCCTGGTTCTGTGAATTTTAGATTTAGAGCTTGAGGGAAGAAAAAAGAGCAGAGATGAATTGTAACCATCTCCGCTCCATTTTCTTCAGAGCAAAAAGGTGAGTTCTATTTTAGAATTTTCGACACCACACCCGCACCGATAGTCCGACCACCCTCACGAATAGCAAAACGCATACCTTGTTCAATGGCCACAGGGTTAATCAGTTCCACAGTCATTTTAATCCGGTCTCCAGGCATTACCATTTCTGCCGCACCGCCATCATCAGCAGTAAAAGTTTTAATAGTGCCCGTTACATCGGTTGTCCGTACATAAAACTGGGGACGATAACCAGGGAAGAAGGGGGTTTTCCGACCACCTTCCTTTTCGGTGAGAACATAAACCTCACCTTCAAATTGGGTGTGGGGGGTAATAGAACCGGGTTTAGCAATTACCATACCCCGTTCAATGTCGGTTTTTTGAATACCGCGTAGTAGCACACCCGCATTGTCACCAGCCATCCCTTCGTCAAGACTCTTCTTGAACATTTCAATCCCGGTCACCGTGGTAGCTCGAGTGTCTCTAATACCCACTAATTCAACGTTATCACCAACCTTCACCTTACCACGTTCAATCCGACCGGTAGCGACCGTACCACGACCAGTAATAGAGAACACATCCTCTACTGCCATCAAGAAGGGTTTGTCTATATCGCGCTCAGGGGTGGGGATATAGGAATCTACAGCATCCATCAGTTCGTAGATTTTATCTACCCAAGGATTTTCGCCTCGTTGAGTCTTAGGATTAGCGGTCATTGCTTGGAGAGCTTGCAAGCCAGAACCCTTGACAATGGGAATATTATCGCCATCAAATTCATAACTGGTCAATAATTCCCGCAGTTCTAATTCTACCAGTTCCAACAATTCGGGGTCATCCATCATATCCTCTTTGTTTAAGAAGACAACCAAGCTAGGAACACCCACTTGTTTTGCTAGAAGAATGTGTTCACGGGTTTGAGGCATAGGTCCATCAGTAGCAGCTACTACTAGAATACCACCATCCATTTGTGCAGCACCAGTGATCATATTCTTCACATAGTCAGCGTGTCCTGGACAATCTACGTGGGCGTAGTGACGTTTTTCTGTTTCATACTCAACGTGGGCAGTATTGATGGTAATACCCCGAGCTTTTTCTTCGGGCGCATTATCAATTTGGTCATAGCCTTTAGCCACTGCTTGACCCAAAGCAGCCAAGGTCATGGTAATAGCTGCTGTTAAAGTTGTTTTACCGTGGTCAACGTGGCCAACAGTACCAATATTAACGTGAGGTTTGTTCCTTTCAAACTTTGCGCGTGCCATGTATATCTCCTTTTTTAATTATGCGTTCCCTTTGCTTTTTGCGATAATTGCCTCAGCCACGTTGCGAGGTACTTCATCGTAATGGCTAAATTCCATGGAAAAAATACCCCGTCCTTGAGTTTTAGACCGGATATCTGTAGCATAGCCAAACATTTCCGCTAGGGGTACTTTAGCAGTTACCTTAGCCAGTCCCTGCTCCGAACCCATGCCCTCAATTTGTCCGCGACGAGAGTTTAAATCCCCCATCACATCACCCAGGAAGTTCTCAGGTACTTCTACCTCAACTTTCATCATGGGTTCTAAGAGCACAGGTGAGGCCTTTGCCACAGCTTCTTTCATAGCCATGGACCCAGCAATTTTGAAGGCCATTTCTGAAGAGTCTACATCATGGTAAGAACCATCTATTAGGGTAGCCTTCACATCAATGAGTGGATATCCAGCTAATACACCGGATTCGCAGCATTCTTTCATACCCTGCTCCGATGGTCCAATGTATTCTTTGGGAACCACACCACCAACTATTTTGGAGACGAATTCAAAACCAGTCCCAGGTTCACCCGGTTCCAAGTCAATGACTACGTGACCATATTGACCTTTACCGCCACTTTGACGGATAAATTTGCCCTCAATTCTGTTGACAGCTTTGCGGATGGTTTCTCGGTAGGCTACCTGGGGTGCACCCACGTTGGCTTCCACCTTAAATTCCCTCAACATCCGGTCTACCAGAATTTCTAGGTGTAGTTCCCCCATGCCAGCAATTACCGTCTGATTGGTTTCTGGGTCCACACTAACCCGGAAGGTGGGATCCTCTTCTGAAAGAGCCTGTAAAGCTTTGGAAAGCTTATCCATGTCATTTTTGGTCTTAGGCTCTACTGCGACGGAAATAACCGGCTCGGGAATAAATAGGGATTCCAGAATTACTGGGGATCCCTCATCACATAGGGTGTCACCCGTCAAGGTGTCTTTTAACCCTACTGCTGCTCCTAGGTCACCAGCACGCAGTTCTTCTACGTCCTGACGCTCATCCGCTTTTAGTACCACCAGTCTGGAAATACGTTCTTTCTTACCTTTGGTAGCATTAAGTACGTAACTACCCTTCTTCAGCACGCCAGAGTAAACCCGGACAAAGGTAAGTCTTCCATAGGGATCTGCCATAATTTTGAAGGCTAAAGCTGATAGCGGTTGGCTATCCTCAGCTCTCCGCTCTACTGTATCCCCGTTGGGTAGTGTACCTTGAATCGCTGGTACGTCTATTGGAGCTGGTAGGTAATCTACCACTGCATCCAACATTAACTGTACGCCTTTGTTCTTGAAGGCTGAACCACAAAGCACTGGTACAATTGTTCCAGCCACTGTTCCCTTTCTCAGGGCACTACGAATTTCCGCTTCGGTGAGATCTTCACCCGCAAAATACTTCTCCATCAGAGCATCTTCTGTTTCCGCTACTGCTTCAATCAGCTTTACTCGATACTCTGCCGCTTGTTCTGCTAATTCAGCCGGAATTTCTGTTTCTTGAATATCTGTCCCTTGGTCATTAGTGTAAATATATGCACGCATCCGCACCAAATCTACAATACCTTGGAACTCGCTCTCGCTACCTATGGGAAGTTGGATGGCTATGGCATTAGCACGTAGGCGATCGCACATTTGCTCATGCACTTTGTAGAAGTTCGCTCCTGTGCGATCCATCTTGTTAATGAAAGCTATACGAGGCACTTTATAGCGATCCGCCTGACGCCATACGGTCTCGGACTGGGGTTGAACTCCACCCACAGAACAGAACACGGCTATCACCCCATCCAACACCCGCATGGAACGTTCCACTTCTATGGTGAAGTCTACGTGACCAGGAGTGTCAATAATGTTAATTTGATGATCTTTCCAGCTGGTACTAATAGCAGCAGCGGTAATGGTAATTCCCCTTTCCCTTTCCTGCTCCATCCAGTCGGTTACGGCTGTTCCTTCATGAACTTCGCCGATTTTATGAATTATCCCAGAGTAAAATAGTATTCTCTCTGTTGTTGTAGTTTTTCCCGCATCTATGTGCGCCGCAATACCGATGTTGCGTACTTTCTCTAGCGGGTTTGTGCGTGCCACATTTACCTCCTATAATTATAGTGCCATGATATCTTGTATATTACTCTTTGTTAAGATTCTATACTTTTACGGAAAACCGTCTTAGGCAGAAATCTAGCGATATACTCCTCACAAACTGAGGATATATCGGTGCATATCTCACTTAATAACGGTAGTGTGCAAATGCTTTGTTTGCTTCCGCCATGCGGTGAGTTTCTTCCCGCTTACGAATGGCACTTCCTGTTTCGTTGGCTGCGTCCATTAGCTCATTGGCCAGTCTACTGGCCATGGTGCGACCTGGGCGCGATCTAGAAAATTGCACCAACCATCTTAGAGCTAAAGCTGTTCCCCGGTCCGCCCGGACTTCCATGGGTACTTGATAGGTTGCACCACCTACCCTTCTAGCTTTTACTTCTACTAGAGGGGTGGCATTACGCACTGCCCTCTCAAATACCTCTAGGGGGCTACCACCTGTTCTATCTTCAATTGTTTTGAAGGCATCATAAACTATCCTAGCGGCCAGAGACTTTTTCCCATGACGCATTACCCGCCGCATTATCATACTGACAAGGCGGCTATTGTACACTGAGTCTGGCGGAACTGGCCGCTTTTGACTAACACCACGACGAGACATACTTCATCCTTAAACTGGAAATTTTAGTAACGAAACTACGAGATTATATGTTATCAGAACATCTTCACTCTCTATCAAACACAGAAGGCTTTCTTCCACAACACAGGGTGTTAGTTAGGGCGATTAATCCTAAAGACAATTAATCGCCTAAAACCTATTTTTTGGTCTCTTTCGGGCGTTTAGTTCCATATTTGGAACGTCCTTGCTTCCGGTCTTTCACTCCAGCTGTATCTAGGGTGCCACGGATAATGTGGTATCTGACCCCAGGCAAATCTTTTACCCGACCACCACGAATCATCACCACCGAGTGTTCCTGCAAGTTGTGACCAATTCCCGGAATATAAGCCGTCACCTCAAATCCGGAGGTCAGTCTCACCCTTGCCACTTTCCGCAGAGCTGAGTTGGGCTTTTTGGGGGTGGTTGTATATACCCTGGTACACACTCCTCTACGTTGAGGACATTGCTTCAGAGCAGGGGACTTGGTTTTCTGACGCGCTAGTTCGCGCTCACTACGTATTAGCTGCTGTATTGTTGGCATGAGTTACAGCGCATTAAGCTGCCTATTTTTTATTTTAACAAATCCTGATTATAACTTTTTTTTGGTTTTTCCGTCAATTATTTTTTTGTAATTAACGGTGGGTTAAGATGTCATGGAGAAGGAATTACCGCAGCTACAGGTGGAGGTGGCCAGGGGATTGTGGAAACGAAAACCCCCACCCATAAGGTCTTCGGAATAATCAATGGTTAAACCGTTGATGTACTTCATGGTTTCCTGATCCATGACCAGTTGGAGGTTGTCAATGTCAAACACTTGATCTTCTGGGTTAATCAACTGGTCAAAGGAGATATGGTATAACCACCCGGAACAACCACCTGGTTGGACCCGCACCCGGAATAAACTATGGAGCTGCTGTTTGGATTTTAAGCGTCCAATTTCATTGGTAGCTGCTGAACTCAAGCTAATCATGGCAGGGAAATGGCTAATTAGGGTTTAAGTGGTTAATGGTTTATTCATACCATTCTTAATGATGATCACGAGCATAATCATCTTGGTAACGAATGATATCATCTTCCCCCAAATATTCTCCATTTTGGACTTCTATTAAAATTAAGGGGATGACACCGGGATTTTCTAGGCGGTGCACTGTGCATTGAGGCACGTATGTGGACTGATTATTACTCAGGAGGATTTCCCGATCTCCACACACAACTTTAGCCGTACCAGAGACGACTATCCAGTGTTCGCTGCGGTGGTGGTGCATTTGCAAACTAAGACGATGTCCGGGTTTAACCTCAATACGTTTAATTTTATAGCCCCTTCCTTCCTCTAAAACAGTGAATGATCCCCAAGGACGTAATTCACCAGCAAGGATTCCCTTATGGTCAGCAGTGGTGCTCAGACTAAGTGCATTGTGGGAAAGTTTTTCTGTCAATTGAGCCATATTAATCTCCAAACTAATCTCACATCACAATATTAAATTAAAACCTACCTAATGGTGGTCTACTGGAGCTAAAAAATCCCTGCTCCACATTAACTCTTCACAATTCATTTACTTTAAGAAAACACCAATGCCATTATGAACACGAGCAGCAGTGTTGGGGAACCGGTCCAGTAATTGTCCACCTAGATATAAGCTTGTAGAACTACCCCCATCTAGATTAAGGGCATTTGTACAACCTATCTTTTGCATGATCTGGGCATGTTCTTCTAATGTTGGTCCCCATCCACCAACACGGTTATTAACTGCAGCAAGAATTAAATTGTCAGTGTTCGTAGTGCATATAGCACTACGAACTGCTCGTTCCTTAATGAAAGCCTGACTAAATTTTTCAGCTTTGGCATCAACAACAATTCGCTGATTTTGAATTAATAAGGGACCTGCTCCAATAATGTGGGGATAGGTGTTAAACTCACCAGGTGTGGTGGAACTTTCCAAATTTACTTTTGTGCCAACACTCAAAAGGGAAGCTTTGCTGACAGCAGTTCCCCGCAAGATCAGTAAATAGCCATCCTGAGGTATGGAAATGGCCCCCTTGGGTGGGGATTGTTTAGTAATCTGACCATTTTGAACTGTTAGGATAGTTTCATTATTGGTTAGTGGTACATAGTCAGGTCCCCAAGCAAATGTATAACGAGCTATGCCATTTTGTACATAGCCACTATTCAAAAACAAAACTGGGAGAGATGTTTGTTTATTATCCTGATTGACAATTAGGGTTTCGTTTAAACTCAACCTACCAAAATAAAACTCCCCTTGATCATTCCATGCGATCGCACCTCGATTGAGTATAGGTCCTGAAATCCACTGGTCATTTTGGCGTACTGCACCTAATGGTAGCTGATTATTACGATTAAAGTAACCACCATTAATTGCCGCCATAGCTGAGTAGCGTTGTGCAGTTAATGTTAGTGGTGCTGTGCCTGTTTGTGTCTGAGGATTGGGTAATATGGGTTGTAAATTTAACCCTGATGTTTTCCGATTAATTTCCAACCAAACTACAGGAAAGCTGTCTTTGCCGAGATTAATAAATCCTTGTTGCCAACGGAGTCCTTTACTCCAAGTAATATCTCTAGGAACCAAAGCATCCTGACGCGCATCAATAACCAAGCGGTTAGGGTTAGAAAGGGTAGTAACGCGGGGAGATAAAGCAAGAGGTAAACTTAAATGTATATTGGTCTGCTGTGTATTTTTCACCCGGTTAGTCATCTGAATTTTTCGTATGAGGGGATTTGGACTAGATGTAGCCAGATACTTTTTGACCAGTGCGTCAGTCGCTTTACCATCTATACTAATAATCCATTCCCGATTAGGTTGTACAGGGGCTTGGCCCGGTGCTGAATTGGTAACGATGGGTCCTGAGTTAATAGGTTGACCAGGTCTTACCTTCCAGGGTGCAGCATAATCCATATCTATGACCAAACGGTCTCCCCAAGACCCCTTACCCTGACGGATATCATTGATTGTTACCGAAGGGGTAGAAATCATCAAATTAGCACCGTTGGTTTGAATTTGCCACTTATTTTTTTCCGCCAGGGGGGAAATTTCCAAATAGCGATATCCCCCTAAAATTGTGGCTTTTAGAGATCTTACAGGTACGTTGGAATACCAATCAACCGGTTGTAATTCCGGATTGGTGGTGTTTAGTAAATCCACCCCTACAAATTGGCTCAAAGCCGCATCACTCAAATATGTGATTATTTGGTCACCTTGCCGTAATTGGATCCAAGATGCTGGCAACTTACTACCATTGAGAGTAATTTGATTACCCGAAGAACCCCTGGGCGGAGGAACTTGAGCATGGCTGGTAAAAATAGTTGTAGCCAAAACTGAGATTGCACCTAAGCATAAAGATATTTGTTTATTGGCTGTGACTGATACCATAAGCTCTAAATTTTTTGGAAAAATTGTTGAGAAAAAATTTTTTCTCTAAAGGATGATATTATATATTATGGCTACTTGTAGTTTTTGACCACAGGCAATAAAAATACGGTAAACTACTAGGCTTCACTAAGCTAGCAAAGTACAAACTTGTAGGTGTGGCTTTTCGGGTTACATATTTATTGTTATCTCAATGAGCCAACTACAATATCACCTGCGTAAATAAGTGTGTGAGGTTAATTTGGCAACGAGCAGAAATGCAACAAAAGTGAATCCCAAACGCGGTTTAAGAATACTCAATAGTAACGCTCAAGTGTTTTATGGTGTTATAGTTGGGGATGTGGGGGTATAGTATATAGGAGAGTGCGATAGTAATATGGCAGTTCCCTATAGTCTTCCCAGACGACTGAGATCCTTACATCTGGTCCGTCAAACGGAAAAAGGATTCGCTTTCAACATCAGAATAAACCTATAAGAACCATAACCTCATGTTAGATAAACAATATTCCGGCTCAGGTTTCAACCAGCAGGGAAGAAACTTGTTGTCCCAAAGCACTAACGAAAATCAGGTATGAATTAATATAGGTGAATAAATATAACCACATAAATGGCCAAAATAGGGTTAGAGTTGTATCAATATAAATATTGATATGTTTTGTCAACGAATTTACCATTACCTCCGGTAACACCACCCACTAACAGAACGAGAACCGAATTATGAATGATCAATCATTAAATCAAGGTCAAAATATGACAATGTTGGATAGAGAAAATAGGGAAATTTATCAGGGACAAAGATGGTTAGTAGAAGAGCGAGACGCTTGTGGAGTGGGGTTTATTGCCCATAGGAAAAATTATGCCAACCATGAAATTTTAACCAAGGCGTTAGACGCACTGACCTGTTTAGAGCATCGGGGAGGGTGTAGTGCGGATCAAGACTCAGGAGATGGAGCGGGGATTTTAACAGCTATTCCCTGGCAATTATTAGCGGAGGAAGGATGGGAAGTTGACCAGGGTGGTAATATAGCTGTGGGAATGATATTCTTACCCCAAGGGGAAGAATCCGCCAAAAAGGCCAAAGAACTATTTGTCCAAGTGATTAATGAAGAAAATTTAGAACTTTTGGGTTGGCGAACGGTGCCCGTATCTCCCGAAGTTTTAGGCAAACAATCGCGGGAAAATCAGCCCCGTATAGAACAGGTGCTTGTCCGTTCTTCAGACAAAACCGGTGATGAACTAGAGAGAGAAATGTATATAGTTCGCCGTCGGATAATGAAAGCTGCAAAAAAGCTGAAAGAACTGGAAGAGGAATTTTATGTTTGCTCCCTTTCCAGTCGCACCATAGTTTATAAGGGTATGGTACGCTCAGCTGTTTTGGGCAGTTTTTATCAAGACTTAAAAAATCCAGCCTTTAAATGTGCCTTTGCTGTATATCATCGTCGTTTTAGTACCAATACTATGCCAAAATGGCCCTTAGCTCAACCAATGCGGTTGCTGGGTCACAATGGGGAAATTAATACACTACTAGGCAATATTAACTGGATGAGGGCGAGGGAATCTACCCTAGTCCATCCCCTTTGGCAGGGTAGGGATGAAGAATATAAACCCTTAGTTAATTCAGATAGTAGTGATTCGGCAAATTTGGATAACGTCCTAGAGTTATTAGTACGCTCTGGGCGTAGTCCTTTAGAGGCGTTGATGATAATGGTGCCAGAAGCATATAAAAATCAACCTTCCTTAAAAGACCACCCAGAAATTGTGGATTTCTACGAATATTACAGTGGACTGCAAGAAGCATGGGATGGACCTGCTCTCATAGTATTTAGTGATGGTAAAAGTGTAGGAGCGACTTTAGACAGGAATGGACTGAGACCAGCGCGTTATGTAATTACCAATGATGATTATATTGTGGTCGCTTCAGAAGCGGGTGTGGTGGATTTTCCCGAAGCAAGTATTGTGGAGAAGGGTAGACTGGGTCCAGGACAAATGATTGCGGTGGACTTGATTAGCAATGAGGTGTTAAAGAACTGGGAAATTAAACAGCGGATTGCTAAGTTACATCCATATAAAGACTGGTTGCAAAAACATCGTCAAGACTTAAAGGATTTATTACCATCCAGTGCAAATGGGAATGGTCACCATACAGGTAATGGACATGTCAGTTGGGAAGTGCCAGATAGGGAAACTCTGTTGCAAAACCAAATTGCATTTGGCTATACAAGTGAGGATGTGGAAATGATTATTCACGTCATGGGTAATACTGGAGGTGAACCGACTTTTAGTATGGGTGACGATATTCCCCTAGCAGTTTTATCCGCCAAACCCCATTTGCTCTACGATTATTTTAAGCAGCGTTTTGCCCAGGTGACTAACCCCCCCATTGACCCCCTACGGGAAAAATTGGTGATGTCTTTGACAGTGGAACTAGGGGAAAGGGGAAATTTATTAGATCCTCAATCGGGGGGAGATCAAAGATTAAGATTAGACTCACCCGTTTTGACCGATGGGGAGTTAGAAGCAATTAAGTTGTGTGGATTTGGTACAGCTGAAATATCTACCCTATTTGCTATTGATGGAGGTCCGGAAGGATTAAAGGTAGCTGTGGAGTCTTTGCAAAAACAAGCAGCAGAGTCTGTGCGAGCAGGAGCAAAGATCCTAATCCTGAGTGATAAGATTGCTCCGGATGGTCAAAAAGGAATTAATGCCAATTTAAGTTATATTCCACCATTATTAGCTGTGGGTGCGGTACATCATTATTTAATTAGCCAGGGAATCAGAATGAAAACCTCCTTGGTGGTGCACACCGCCCAGTGTTGGAGTACCCATCATTTTGCCTGTTTGTTGGGCTACGGTGCGGGTGCGGTTTGTCCATATATGGCCTTGGACACGGTGCGTGATTGGTGGCTTGATCCTAGAACCCAGCAGTTGCGAGAGCGGGGTAAGTTAAATGATATTTCCCTGGAGCAAGCAGTTGCCAATTATCGTCAAGCGGTGGAGTCCGGTTTGTTGAAGATCCTTTCTAAAATGGGAATTTCCCTGCTTTCTAGTTATCAAGCAGCACAAATTTTTGAAGCTATTGGTATTGGTGAGGATCTAATTAAGTTAGGTTTCAAAGGCACTACATCGCGTATTGGTGGTATCAGTTGTGGGGAATTAGCTCAGGAGGTGCTTTCTTTCCACAGTAAGGCCTTCCCCGAGTTATCAACGAAGAAGTTGGAGAACCTAGGATTTGTTCAGTTTCGCCCCGGTGGAGAATATCATAGTAACAATCCAGAATTGGTGAAAGCTTTACATAAAGCTGTGGATGGTAAACAGTATAACCATTATGAGCTTTATAAACAGCACTTACAAACCAGACCAACTACCGCTTTGAGAGATTTATTGGACTTTAATAGCGATCGCTCAAAGATAGATTTAGAAGAGGTGGAAAGTGTCAGTGATATTGCTAAACGTTTCTGTACTGGTGGGATGTCTTTAGGAGCATTATCACGGGAAGCCCATGAAAATCTAGCCATTGCCATGAATCGTATTGGTGGTAAGTCGAATTCTGGGGAAGGTGGGGAAGATCCAGTGCGTTATGGGGTGTTAAGGGATGTGGATGAAAATGGGCATTCACCAACCTTGCCTCATTTAAATGGCTTGAGGAATGGTGACACGGCTTCCAGTGCCATTAAACAGATAGCTTCTGGTCGTTTTGGTGTAACACCGGGATATTTAGCCAGTGCTAAACAGTTAGAAATCAAAATTGCCCAGGGTGCAAAACCTGGTGAAGGTGGACAGCTACCCGGTCCCAAAGTCAGTCCTTACATTGCTATGTTGCGACGTTCTAAACCGGGTGTAACCTTGATTTCTCCACCCCCCCATCATGATATTTATTCCATTGAGGATTTAGCACAGTTGATTTTCGACCTGCATCAAATTAATCCCAAAGCACAGGTTTCTGTAAAATTAGTGGCGGAAATTGGTATTGGAACAATTGCAGCAGGTGTGGCTAAAGCTAATGCTGATATTATTCAAATTTCTGGTCATGATGGGGGTACTGGAGCTTCTCCCTTGAGTTCTATTAAACACGCCGGTAGTCCGTGGGAATTGGGATTAACTGAAGTGCATCGGGTACTGATGGATAATGGGCTGCGCGATCGCGTAGTTTTAAGGGTTGATGGTGGCATCAAAAGTGGTTGGGATGTTGTAGTTGCTGCTTTAATGGGTGCAGAAGAATTTGGTTTTGGGTCTATAGCAATGATTGCCGAGGGTTGTATTATGGCCCGGGTGTGTCATTTAAACACCTGTCCCAAGGGTGTAGCCACCCAAAAAGAAGAACTACGTCAAAGGTTTACGGGTATTCCCGAACATGTGGTAAATTTCTTCTATTTTATAGCGGAAGAGGTGCGCAGCTTGCTGGCCAAACTGGGATATCGTTCCCTAAACGAATTGACTGGTAGAGCAGACCTATTAACTAAACGTTCCCATGTCCAGTTAACCAAAACCCAATCTGTGAATCTAGATTGTTTAATTAAGTTACCAGATACTAAATCCAATCGTACCTGGTTAACCCACGAAGAAGTTCACAGTAATGGAGAAGTTCTAGACAACAGAATTTTGGCTGATGAGGATATTCAAACAACCATCAGAAATCAAGCTACAGTCACCAAAACCTACAAAGTCGTAAACACCGATAGAACCGTAGGCTCAAGATTAGCAGGTGCGATCGCATCTAAATACGGTGATTCTGGTTTTGAAGGGCAGATAAACTTAAATTTCCAAGGTAGTGTGGGACAGAGTTTTGGAGCGTTTATTTTACCTGGGATAACCCTAACCCTGGAGGGGGAAGCTAATGATTATGTAGGTAAAGGGATGCACGGTGGGGAAATTATTATTAGACCCCCAGCGGGAGCTAACTATGATGCGGATAAAAACGTGATAGTTGGTAACACCTGTCTTTATGGTGCGACTGGAGGAGCTTTATTTGCCAGTGGTTTAGCTGGTGAAAGGTTTGCAGTACGGAATTCCAAAGGTACAGCAGTAATTGAAGGAGCGGGAGACCACTGTTGTGAGTATATGACAGGTGGGGTAGTGGTAGTTTTGGGCAAAGTAGGACGTAACGTTGGTGCGGGAATGACTGGAGGATTGGCCTACTTCTTAGACGAAGATGGTAGCTTTCCTGATCTAGTGAATAAGACAATAGTCAAAATTCAGCCCCTAGTAACCGAAGCAGGCAAAAAACAGTTGTATGACCTAATTAAAGCCCACTGCGATCGCACGGAATCTCAAAAAGCGCAATTAATTCTCAATAAATGGGAAGAATACCTACCTAAATTCTGGCAAGTAGTACCGCCATCGGAAGCAGATAGCTTAGAAGCTAATGCAGAAGGGGAGAAGGCCAACAAAGAAATGAGTTCCGCAGTTAGTTAGAAGTCATGGGAGAGGGTAAATTCCCCCTCTTCATTTCTTCTTAGCAACTACCTGTTTTGGTTTCTCCTGCATTTCTAACAATTGTGGAACAGTGACAAAACTGTAGCCCTGCTTGCGAAAACTATTAATGATCTGTGGTAAGGCTTTAACAGTATGAGAGCGATCTCCTCCTCCATCATGCATTAGCACAACTCCTCCAGGTTTTGCTGTTTTAAAAATATTACTAATAATTTTATTGGGATTGGGACGAGAGTAGTCTATGGAATCGGAAGACCACATAATAACAGCATATTGATTATTTTTAGCATAGGAAGCGACCCCATTAGTCATAGCACCACCGGGGGGACGAAACAGTCCTGTTTTCACTCCTGTAGTTTTGAATATAATATCTGTAGTGCTTGCAACCTCGTATGCAGCGACTTGAGGATTCATGGCGTGATACCAATGATGCCAAGTGTGGTTAGCTATAGAATGACCCTCATTAACTATACGTCTAGTTAAATCGGGATAACGCTGGACATTTTTTCCAACTACGAAGAAAGTGCCCTTGATATCATTTTTGTTGAGAATATCTAGGACCTGGGCCGTACTTTTGGGCCAGGGACCATCATCAAAGGTAAGCGCTATAACCTTTTTATTAGGAGGTAGGGTAGCTGACTTAATAACTTTTCCTTGGAACTGGGAAGGTACGTCGGGAATCATCCCCTTAGATTGTGCTTCTTTGTGCCAAGTAGTGAGCATGGTAGTCTTAAACTTATCCAGAGATTTTCCATTGGTAAACTTAGAAGAAATTATGGGAGGATTATTATTATCATCTTGAGGTGGAGAAGCAGTGGTTTTTAAAAACAACATTAACCCAGTTCCCAAAGCACCAATTAAGCACAGTAATATAACGAATACTCCCTGTGGACAAAAAAATATCCTTTTATTTTCCACTCCATAGCTCCTTAGTGTTTAAAATAAAATTCATAATGTTGATAATTAGATAATTATATTTTGTAATAACAACTGGTTATGAAGTTGTACCCTTCATTACCTTCTTTGATGATTACGTCTTATTGTTCTTCTTCACGAAATTGATCTATCCATCCGTAAAATTACCAATAACAATATCAATTAGGTCTAACCAATAATATGACCCCCGTGACAATAAAACCCAATCCTAAAATACGGATAAGAGGCATAGATTCTTTAAAGACCATAAGACCTATCAGTACTGAAAAAATATAACCCACGGAGACAGCAGGACCAGCGATACTGAGATTAACGCGGGTAAGCAGTAAAATATATGCTATTGCTCCCACACCATAACATGCAAGTCCCAACAATAGTTCAGGGACAGTAATCATGTTGAGAATATGAGTAATAAAGTTCCCCGCATGAACCTTACCCAGTTTTAGGGCTCCTGTTTTCAGGAGGAGTTGTCCGGTAACACTAATGAGAACAGAGAACAGGAGTAAAGTAAATTCTTGAGGTGACACAGGAATTATCCTCAAATATTGTTTATGGGCTAATATAAACTGAATTAGATATTTAGGGGGTCAAAACCACCAGTTTCTTTTAAGGTATACAAAGGACGAGATTTAACTTCCTCATAAATCCTACCAATATATTCCCCCAGAATCCCGATACAAATTAGCTGTACCGATCCCAGGAAAAATATAGCAATTGTAATAAGACTGTAACCGATTAGTTGGGAAACTGGAGCAAAGATTCGCCAATATAGAACCAGGAATATCATAATTAAGGCAACAATGGCTGAAATAATGCCCAGATAAGTTGCGATTCTTAATGGAACTGTAGAAAATGAGATAATACCATCAATTGCTAGGGAGAAGGACTTGCTAAAGGTATATTTAACTTTTCCCGCATAGCGGGGACTTCTCTCAAATAGTACACATGTTTGATTAAATCCTACCCAAGCACGTAAACCACGAATATAGCGGTTACGTTCTGGCATCCCATTAAGAATATCTACGACTTGTTTATCCATTAAGCAAAAGTCTCCTGTATCTACAGGAATTTTTACTTTAGCTAGGCGTTGTAGAAGACGATAAAATAGATATGCTGTGAGACGTTTGAACCAGGTTTCTTGATGACGGGATATGCGTTGAGCATAAACCACCTGATATCCTTCATGCCATTTATCAATCATAGAAAGGATTAATTCAGGTGGGTCTTGCAGGTCAGCATCCATAACAATAATGGCTTGACCCCGAACAAAGTTCAATCCTGCGGTAACCGCGATCTGATGACCAAAATTTCTAGCTAGACTCAAGTAGCGAACTCGACTATCATGATGATGTAGTTTTCGAATCATGGTCAAAGACTGATCTCGACTACCATCATCTATTAAAATCAGTTCAACTTCGCCTTGCAACTGGGCCATTACATTGCTCAGACGGCGGTACATTTCTTCAATATTTTCCTCTTCATTGTAAATGGGGATAACCAAGGAGTAGATGGGATGATTCACGGTGAGATTAAAATGATGATTACTACAATATTGTTGCTGATTTATTGACTGGGAAGTAAGTAATGAGACGGGTGCATCTGAATGCTAACAAGGACTATATCATCCTTTTCTCAATTTGGTTCATAGGATTGATTATAGACAGAACATGGTTTTTACTAGACGAGTCTATTCCTGCTTATGATCAAAGTGCCCACCTAACAGCAGCACTACATCATTATCGAGTCTTTCAGGATGTAAATATTTTCTCAGGTGATTGGTGGTTATCCTTGTGGGAGTTAACGCCCAGTTACCGAGCTCCATTTATATATATTTGTACAGTGCCATTTTTTTTACTGTTTGGTAGGGGATATGACCAAGCTAGTTTAGTAAATTTATTGTATACAGCTATAATTATATTTTCTGTATATTATTTGGGGAATTATTTATTTCCCCATGGGAAAGTTGGGATTACAGCTAGTATATTTTGCTTGTTATTTCCCATTTTGGGAATCATGCGGACAGATTATTTACTAGATTATGGTTTAACAGCAGTTGTGATCTTTACATTTACGATTTTAACATTGTGGAAAGATCGTCATACTGGATTCGTATCATGGATCTTAACAGTTATTTTGGGAATAGGAATAGGATTAATCATGTTATCAAAACCAACAGGATTTATCTTTCTTTTTGTTCCGGGTGTTTGGACATTAACTAGTTTTCTTTGGAATGAGAAAGCTCCTAAATTAAAAATCGCTGAAAAAATCACCAAATTGATTCAAGCAGGGTTGTCTTTGCTAGTTGCTTGGTTGATTTGTGGATTTTGGTACAGATTAAATTGGTTAACCATTATCACTTCCGCATTAAATGCTAACAATGTGGGTAAAAACGAAGGAGATCCCACTGTTAACACCATTGCTGGATGGATGTATTACCCCCAAACCATCCCTGAAAGTGTGGGATATCCCATATTATTTATTAGCATTGGTATTTTCTTGGTGTTTATTATTCAACAAATCGCCAAACAGACTGATGAACATGACCTTAACCATATTAACCATGTTGGTAAAAATCCTATAAATAACCTATCTAACTTATCTAAGTTAACCTTTAATCAAGCATCCGTAAATTGGTTACTTATTTTTATAATTAGTAGCTATATAATTTCTTCTCTGGGTACAAATAAAGATATTAGATTTATTCTTCCTTGCTTTCCAGTAATTAGTATAATTCTTGCTTATTTCTTTAATTTAGTTCAAAATATATGGTTTGATAGATTGAGATTATTAACTATAGGATTAGGGGGTATTGTTTTAATCAATAATTTGTTTCCGCTCCCCCTGATTCAGAGTTGGGGTGGAAGACATTTGCCCAGCGACCAGAGTAAAAAGTATCCCCTGGGCGATCTAATTACAACAATCAACCAAACCACACCATATTTAAGAACCACCTTAGGAGTAATACCAGTTTCAACAGCAGAAGTTAATGAATTTACCCTGGATTATTTTGGGACCTTAGCTGACTTTCAGGTATATGGAAGAAAACTAACGATGAAATTATCTCAAATGGATCAGGATTTACAGTATTTATCCTGGTATGTAACTAAGGACAACGAACCAGATGAACCAGGAGAAAGGGGAGAAACTAAACGCCAACTCAAATTTTTGGTAGAGTCTTCTCCCGACTTAAAACTGCAGAATGATTGGCTATTACCCCAGGGAAACAAACTACGACTGTACCATCGAGTAAATCCCCATATAGTAGTTGAGAAACTGGGCTATGATCAAGCTGATCAGAACCCAGTTAACCTAGAAACAGTCATTTTCAACGATGAGTTTGCTATCAATCAAAATAACCCCATAACCTATAAAATAACCGGTTCGTGGGATAAGTTACAAAATGGCGTGTTACTGCTAAAATGGCAAAATGGAAAATCAGCATGGTATCATGATCACGGAATTGCCCTGGGAAATTTATATTGTGGGATAAAATGTCATCCTGGGGGAACTTTCCGTGTTACGGAGAATCTATCCACCTTTGTTCCCCAAACATTACCAACCGGAAAATATCAACTTTCAGGACTTTATGTAGATAGAAAAAGTGGAAAAATTACACCCTTAAATAATATCAATTATACCGTGAACATTCAAAAGGATATCAGGTCTCCCAAAAAAATAAACAGAATCCCACCTTTGGATTTAGTTTCTCGCATGTCCCAATTAGCAATGGAATTTCAGCAGGGTAAGTTAGAGAACCTATTTATCCAGATAGACAACTTCAACCAGTATGATCCAACCCAAGATTACCTCAAGCAAATCAAAATTGCTGCCAATTATTATTTACAAACTGAACCAAATAATCTAAATTGGCGGTATACCCTGGCCCTATCACAACTTCTCCAGCGTCAAGTACCAGAGTTAATGCAGAACTTAACTCAGATAACTCAATACGATTCCCAAAATCCCTATGCTTGGATTTACTTGGGATTTGTGCATCTCTATAACTTTCAACCAAGACAAGCGGAAAAAAATCTAGTCACAGCGGAAAAACTTCAACCAGATATACCAGAGTTAAAAACTTTAAAAACAATTACAAATATCATGAAGTTTCTACCAATTGTCGGAAATTTCTAGTTTCAACTAATCCAATGGAATAATCTACTTAAATTACATGTTAAAATTTCCAAAACAATCTCAAATAGAAATGGGTGACAAATGGATAGTGCTAGGATTATTATTCCTCTCACTGACCTTATGGCTAGTAGGTTTAGGGAACCTACCATTAAGAGACTGGGATGAGGGAACATACGGTATAGTTGCCAGGGAAATTTACCGTACTGGTAACTGGTTTTATCCCACCTTACAGGGGTCTCCTTTTTTGCTCAAACCCCCTTTAATGCAATGGTTAATAGCCATCTGTTATCACCTGGGGGGAGTGGGAGAATTTACAACCAGATTTCCCGGATCATTTTTAACTGCTTTAGGAGTTCCCCTAATCTACTTGATTGGGAGATTAGTGTTTTTAAAAACCCCGCCAGCTTTATTTTCCAGCTTAGTTTATTTAACATTATTACCAGTGGTACGTCATGGTAGACTGGCAATGTTAGACGGAATGGCGATTTCCTTTTTTCTAATGCTTTTATTCTGTGTTTTAAAAGCAAGAGATGATAAAAGATATGCCATTGGCATAGGATTTTGTCTAGGGTTAGTTACTCTGACAAAGGGTATGTTGGTAATGGTATTTATGGTAATTAGTGGAACATTTGTCATTGCTAACAAACAACTATATCTTTTGAGAAACCCATACTTTTGGATAGGGATATTTTTAGGGAATTTTCCTGCTTTAGGTTGGTATATAGCCCAATGGCAACATTATGGTGATACCTTTCTCAAGGTGCATTTTGAAGATCAGGCTTTTGATAGACTAGGAACAGCAGTGGAGGGTAATACTGGCCCTCTTTGGTATTATTTACTGGAGATAATTAAATATGGTTTTCCCTGGCTGTTATTTTTCCCCGGAGGATTATATTTAAGTTGGAAAAACCGTCAAACCCCCTGGGGATCTTTAGTATTTATTGGTACGGTCATTTATTTCACTGTAGTTTCCTTAATGAATACCAAATTACCTTGGTATATCATGCCCATATATCCATTTTTAGCTTTGGCAGTTGGTGTTAATTTAGGTTATATCTGGGAGGAAGATAATATTAGTAAGTTTTTAAAAACCCCATTAACAATTAAATTTTTAATAGGATTTTTTATATTTTTATCAGTTGCTGGTGTGGGGGGTTGTATTTATTTTAGTTTATTTGACCGCCAGGTTCCACTGATTATTATGAGTGTGGTGTTGACAATCAGTATGATTATCACATCATGGTTTATTTCTCAGCATAGTCGTCAATTTATCCTGGTTTTATTTGGGGGAATGTATTTGGTTTTAACACTGCTGATGATTTCCCAATCTTGGGTGTGGGAATTGAATGAAAAATTCCCCGTCCAACCGGTAGCAGCTTTAATTCGCCAACATATTCCAGCAGGGCAAAAAATATATACTTCTTTTCCTGATACTCGTCCCAGTTTGGATTTCTATAGTGATTGTCAGATTATACCCGCCTCTCTTGGGGATTTAGTAGATAAGTTTTCTCCTCACTCTTATTTGTTAGTGAATGAAGAGGATTTAGATAAAATCAACTTAAAAAATAGTCAAGTCCTAGGAGACTCCCAAGGATTTAGATTAGTTGCACCAACGAGTCCAAGTGCACCTACCAATAAACTATGATGAAGTATTTAGTCAACAAAGCGAATGAGTCCTATTTTCCCCTCTTTATTTGGTTATCAAGTCGCATAATTATTTGGGTATCAATGCTGGGAATAGCACCATTATTACCTCAACCAGTTAAAGACATTAGGGCGACTTTTTCCTGGGATGTTTTTATTAGATTTGATTGTAAATTTTATTTGAATATAGTTGAACATGGTTACCAATTTGCTAATGATCAAAAAGGTTACAATGTGGCATTTTTTCCCTTATATCCCACTCTGATATATCTCAGTAAACTTATGGGTTTTGACCCTAAAATAGCAGGAATTATAATTAGTAATACAGCTTTTCTAATTGCCCTAATTATTTTATTTCACTACTTAGCAAAAGAACATGACATAAATATAGCTAAATGGACTATAGCCTTTTTATCTTTCTGTCCGATTTCATTATATTGTAGTGTAGTCTATACAGAAGGTTTATTTTTATGCTTGAGCACCTTGACCCTAACCTACTGGACGAAACCAGATGTTTTAAAGTCGTCTATTTTTGGAATGTTATTAACAGCAACGAGACTAAATTCTTTGGCTATAATTCCCACATATTTAATTGTTTGTTGGCAAGAAAAAAGAAAATTAACCGCTTATATCGCCGCCCTATTAACTGGATTAGGTTTAATTTTTTATATGGGTTATTTAAAAATTAAGTTTGATCAACCCTTGGCATTTCTATTAGTACAAAAAGCCTGGAATCAAGAAGGACAGGAAAAGTTGGGTTACCTATGGTTAAAAATAGTTTTACCAATGTTTTTCGGTTGGGCAAATTATAAATCAGGTAGGTTGGTTGATATTATCTATCCTCTTATATTTGCTCTCGGTGTGGGTTTAATTTATTATTGTTGGTGGAAAGTTAAGCGGACAGGTAATTACAAGTTCAGCTATGGTATGATTGCTGGAATTATAGTTTTATGGCTTTTATCCGGTGATGAATTTTTCAATTCTTTACTAGTTTTTGGTGGTGCTTATTTATTATGGCATTATCGTCAAATAATTTCCCCGACTATCCTATTTTATGGAATATTTAGTTTATTTATTATTTTTGCTACCGGGAGAACAATGTCCATTAACAGATTCGCTTATGGTTGTGTTTCTTTGGCAATATGTTGGGGAATATTTTTATCCGGTCATGTTAAACTAAACTACTTCATTATATTCTGGTTCACAATTATGTTAATTACTTCATCAATTAGATTTGCCCAAGGTTTATGGGTAGCTTAATAAAAATATTACTCAACAATCCGTTTTGTAACAGAGTACAAATAATATCGTTCATCATAAATAAACCCTTTAGTGAATTGCTGAATCAAATCAATCTTCAGTTTAGCATGGTTGATTTCCAAAGGTCTATTTAAAATCAAAAGTACTGGATTTAATCGTTTTTGGCATATTTGATTTACTTGGCTCAAAACTTCTATGTGATTAATCTCTTTCCTTTGAGTGGTAAATAAAACAAAACTGCCCATGTTCGAGATTTCCGGATAATAAATCTGACGATTAATATATGCAGAAATTGGGGATATGGCATAATCTCTACTACCAACAATAAACAAATCATTTAATTTATCTTGATATTGGTCTTTGATATAAGCAGATGCTTCCTTACTAGATGAGAAAGGAATAATAATATCTCGACTAAAAGCAAATATTCCCCCTACCATTTGGCAATATAAAATTACCATAATTGCTATGTTATAATATGACCTTTTCAGTTTTGCTGCTTGAGCTACTGTTTTTGGTAAAACAGTTACGCTTGATAAGGAAAATAATGAATTATAATAACTACTAAGCCACATACAGGCAATTAATAAAATATATAAATGTCCATAATGACGTGGGCTACCTAAAAATTTAACATAAGTAAATATAAGTATCTCCATTGTTCCCACTATGTAAAGAAATAAAATAATTGGTCTGACTATGAAGGAAATGCTGAAAACCAGAAAAAATATTATGGACAAAAAAGAAAGTAAAACGAGACTGAATTGTTCAGATTCATTAGCTAAAACAACAATAATATAACTATTCCATAATCTAACTAAAGTCTTAGTTAAATGGTTAAAGTCAAAGTTTAATACAAACCCGGATAACCCTCCAGCTAAGTTACTATCTTGGGGTGGAATCAGCTGCAGGAATGAGATAATAATACCTAGGCAAATTATTAAAACACTTACAACTATATCATATTTTTTAGATACAAGATTTAGATGTAAAGATTGCCTAAAAATATATTCTATTACCAAGGTTAGACTAAATGCTATTGCCAATAATAAACAATAAGCGTTAACATTAGCCATAAAAAATAAAACCACTGCCAATTTAAGGTAACTCTCTTGACGACTAGAATAAAGACTACAAAATATAAAAACTAGTAATAGTCCTATAGCATAATTTCTGCTGATTAGTAAATATTCATAGAAAGGAATATAGCCTAAGCAAAATAACAATTTTTGAAAATAACTAAATGGTGAATATCTGGTAAACACATAGACTGACAATGTGGCTAAACACAAGTGAAATACTTGCATGATTACGGGATTAGTTGTAAATTGTCTTAAAGTCGCTAAACAAACATACCAAACAAAAGGATGTCCCTCATAATGAATGTGACGAAATAATTCCAATAAGGACTGACTTTCCCTAACAATCAACCAAACATTCAGTTCATCACGCCACATAGCATGATGAAGTATAGCAGGTAGTCCAACTATAAAAAATAACCCTGTTAGAATTTTGGCAAATACAGTATTATTCTGGGTCAGCAGATTCCAAAAAAATTTCATGTTTGATTTATATTCGCTCGAATCCATAATTAATTTCCTTTAACCCACCCAATGATGTTGAGCGAATCCTATAGCTAACCTAAAGAGTAAAACCACAAACAAACCCACAACCAAATAAGCTTGACGGGGAAATCGGGACAACCAAGCACCAATAGCAATGCTTAAAGGAACAATACCATAAGCTAGACGACTTAAAGATATGGTTCCTCCAGAAGCTAATAATAAACCGACTCCACACAAACTATAAATGACCATGACAGGTGTGAGTTTGCGACGAAAATGCCACACTAAATAACTACCACCTACCACCATTAAAACATTGAGCAAATTGTTAATCACCCTCTGATCCACTAAAATCAATAACACTGCTAATGTGGTATAAACCAAATATGTCATGAAGGGATGCCAATATTTTTGCCGCCACCACAAAGTGACTGTGCCATAAACCATAAAACCAAAAAATACGGGATACCAAGGATCCCTAATTCCTCCATCATCGTTCCATACCCACCCAAAATTCCAATTTCTCCCCAAAATAATTTGCATCAACATATTTAACCAACCTTGCCAATCAAAACCAAGAGATGGTCGCCATCCTTTTTGAGCAGCAATAAAGGCTAAGGGATCATGAAAATTAATCGCACAATATATGCTAAATAATATTAACCCAGTAGCAGTTAACAAACTGGTAAAATAGGCTATTTTACCCCGCCTTTGTCTCCAAGCAGTCAGCAATAAAGCAGGAATTAAAGCCATTCCTGTAGGACGTGTAGCAGTTGCCATAGCTCCCCAAAAGGCAGTTAAGCTATATTTTTCTTCATCAAAAGCTCTTAAACAACCAATGCTGAACAATAAATATAATCCTTCTGTGTAAATTACCCCCGTAAACATGGACATGGGACAACAACAAATGACTATGGTTGTCCATTGTGCTATCCTCAAACCACAATGTTTTTTAACCCAAAAATATAATAGGTAAACCGCTCCTAAAAAAGACAAATTGTTGATTAGTAACCCAGCTATTTCAAAAGGTAACCCTATCTTCATGAAAACCCAAATGGTTATGGGAAACATGGGAAAAAAAGCTAAATTATGTTGTTTGCCATCAGGGTAAAATTCGTAACCTTCAGTGGCGATCGCCCGATAATGTACACTGTCCCAAGCATTAAAAACGCTCTCATCCGTCATTGGTAAATTAGGGGCTAATAGCAACATTCCTACCCAAATCAGGAGCCGAGTAAATAGCCATATAATTCCAGCAAAATATATATTATCCCTAACGAGATAATTACTAACTAATTTGTAACTAAACAGCTTGTGATTGATTAGTTTGTAGCCCGCAAATTGCCCCTTGGTCATATTTAAACAAGAGAATTAAACAAAACATATTAGATATTACCAAATACTAAAGAATTTATTACCGAAAACCAAAGGATGAAAGCCTCCGCATTCATGGATGGGGACGAAACAGCTATAGAATTTACCCAAAATCACTAAGAATCCCCCCATCTTGATCCCCAGTGGTGTCACAATTAGGAGTATCCGTAAATTGTTCAATCATTGTGAAAGCCATAACTCTTCTAGGTTCTACTGGTTCTATTGGTACTCAGACCTTAGATATCGTTTCTGAGCATCCAGACAAGTTTCGCATAGTTGGTCTTGCTGCTGGACGTAATGTAGAGTTATTTGCAGCGCAAATCCGCCAGTTTCGTCCCCAAATAGCTGCTATCTCCTGTGCTGATAAGTTACAGGAGCTGGAGGAAGCTATCAAAGATATCTACCCCCAACCTATTTTACTATCCGGGGAAGCAGGTGTGGTGGAAGTCGCTCGTTATGGTGATTCCCAAACGGTAGTTACTGGAATCGTCGGTTGTGCGGGTTTACTCCCCACTATCGCTGCTATTGAAGCAGGTAAAGATATTGCTCTAGCAAATAAAGAAACTTTAATTGCTGGTGGCCCAGTGGTTTTACCCCTAGTACAAAAACACGGGGTCAAGTTATTACCTGCTGATTCGGAACATTCCGCTATTTTTCAATGCTTACAAGGTGTACCCCCAGCTGGTTTAAAAAAGATTTTGTTGACCGCTTCTGGGGGAGCTTTTAGAGATTGGCCGGTGGAACAATTACCCACAGTTAAGGTTGCAGATGCTCTTAAACATCCTAACTGGTCTATGGGTAAAAAAATTACTGTGGATTCAGCAACTTTGATGAATAAGGGGTTGGAAGTTATTGAGGCCCATTATTTATTTGGCATGGACTACAATGACATCGAAATTGTTATTCATCCCCAAAGTATTATTCATTCTTTAATTGAGTTACAAGATACTTCTGTTTTAGCTCAGTTGGGTTGGCCAGATATGCGCCTACCTTTACTTTATGCTTTGTCTTGGCCAGAAAGAATTTACACCGATTGGCAAAGATTAGATTTAGTCAAATGCGGAACTCTGACTTTTCGTGAACCTGACCATCACAAGTACCCTTGTATGGGTTTGGCTTATTCCGCTGGTAGAGCAGGTGGATCCATGCCCGCTGTTTTAAATGCAGCTAATGAACAAGCTGTAGCACTATTTTTAGAAGAAAAAATTGCCTATTTGGATATTGCTCGCTCTATTGAATTGGTGTGCGATCGCCATCAAAATCAGAACCAGTCTCATCCCTCTTTAGAGGATATCCTGGCAGCAGATAGCTGGGCTAGACAAGAAGTAATTAAAGCCACTGAAAATTTTAGTATACAACCACAATTTATTTCTTTCCGCTAACTGTGTTCCATACCCCTACACCAGTTCTACCCGAATGGTGTAGGCAAATGTCTTAACCTTCTTAAACTTATAACTACTTATAAGATGCCGCAATTTTAGCGATCACCTCCTGGAATGTGGCGGGTAGCTGACGCATAATTTTACCCCTTTCTCGATCTAACGCTACTAAACTTACTTGAGCAGTTACACACAACTCCTGATTATCAAGGGAGACAATTTTATAGTCCCAGTTGATTCGCACACCAGTTACTTCTAACATGCGGGTTTTGACCAAGGCCATATTCCCTAATTGTAGTGACTTATGATAGCGTATACACAGTTCTACAACTGGTAGATCACACCCCAAAGCTACTAAATCAGCATAGTCAACACCAAAGGAGCGTAAACACTCCACTCGTGCCTCCTCCATCCAAGTTAAGTAGGTACCATGCCAAACTAATCCTGCATAATCCGTATGATGAGGTTGTACTCTGATGGGATAGTCAAACCAGGTATCAACTTCATCCTTTTTTAACTTGTCAATTGCACTTGCTGGTGGTAAAGTTCCTTGACCTGATGTTGTGTTGCTCATCTATACAAAATAACTTCCTTACTTCCTAATTAGAGCTTTCTGATTTGTACAAGGTTCTATAGAGTGTTTAACCAGATTAGCTAGTTCTTGTAATTGCTGGATTGCTTCCGCTCCTTCTAACTTCATCAATTCCCGGTCATCTCTCATTTCGGTCCAGGTAATCCCATAGTCAGACACCAGAAAACGGATCAGGTGATTATTCCCTAAACCCACCATAAATGAAGCACTGTTCATTTGATCCCCACAAGTGTAGCAAGAAGCTGGATAACCTTTGCGTTCTAGAACCATGGCCAGAGCTTGTAAGTTCATCACCAACTCTTGCACAAATTGTCTATGTTCGTATGCTAGTCTCAGAAACATTTTTTCCTCCAGACACCACGGTCATTTGAGAATGTTTTATATTTTCTTTAGATTTTCCTATCCCTTGGTATTGTAGTCTGTTTTTAACAGTTTTGAGTAGATGTTTAATATTTAGCCTTATTCCTTCCTGGTTGGACTGCTAGGGAATTAGCTTTAGCCTAACCTAAATCTCCCGTTAGTCAAATTGGCAATAGTTGGATATTACACCTTCATAGGCAATTTTGATAGGATTTAGCATTATTTCTTAACCATATCCTAATTTCTCTTTTTTTCCCTGGATTAACTACAGCTCCTACTTAGGATATTTCCAGCCAGCTTAAACTAAATTATATTCATTAACCTAAGCTACTACTTGCCACCAGCCAAAAGCGGGTCCGATAAAACGGATAGTCACCCATATAGCTACCATAGTTCCAATACCAATCCATGCTCCCCGAGTGGTTATTTTCACAAAAAGTTCCGCTTGAGACTTAGTAATGGGAACCCATGGCAATATGGGGGTTTCTTGTCCATAGTTCTCCCCCATGCTGTTCTTCCGACGTTTTGCTTCACCCATAACAAATAATTGATTTCAGGTAATCTCAGGTTTGATTTCGTTTCACTTACTAGTATATTTAAGGTTTGCTATTAGGGTACTTATTTTCTCTCAAATTCATCAATAGTTTTCTGGAGTATGGGAAGAAAAAAGACTGGGATCAAGATAGTCTAAGCGTGCTCGGGGGCTAAGACAAGCAAGAATCTGGGATCCATAACTGCGATTGACCACACGACTATCCAATAAGGCTACTATCCCCTGGCTTTCTCTCACGGGAGCCAGGGCCCGTTGTAACTCACTCAGCGCAGTAGGTAGCAGGTACAGTCTAAACCAGTCCTGGTGCGATCGCTTGTAATAAGCTACCCTACCAGCTACTAAAGGGTTCTCTAGGGATGGTAGGGGTAGAGTGGCAATAATCAATAACTGGGGTGCGGGCAAAACACTCTGGTGCGATCGCCAAAATTCCCAACCACTGACCAGAATGCCATTATCATCCAAACAAGTTTTTTCCACTTGAACTCGTGAACCGAAGTCAGCAGCTAAAATGGCTGCTACTCTACTTTTGAGAGGTACGTCACCGACTAACACTACAGTTAGACCCAAAGCCGTGGCACTCAAACATATCAGGGTGCGGACCTGATGAATAAATGAAGCTTGAAATTCCGGTGTATTGGGCAAAGGTAACTTATGAGGTACATAAATTTGAATAGCTTCACCATGATTTTCACTGGAAAACTTCAAACAAGTTATATCTACTAAACCCAATCGTTGACGAAATAGGGGTGCTTCCGTTTCTGGTTCCAAAGCACTACCAATTAACACCACCGGTTGTCGTTCCCAAATAGGTGCCAATTTTGTCGCTAATTCTACGGGTGCACAATGTAAATAAAATAGACCTTGACGACGAGCAACAGTGGCCCAAAAAAGGGAAGAAGTAAGACCGACAGGTGCCACGGAATTGTTAATAGCGTTGTAGAAACATGCCTGAAAACTACGCCATATAGCTGGGAGATGGTCAGGATTTAAAGAGGAAAACAGAGTTTGTAAAATTTCAATTTCCCGTTGGCAAATTAGATAACAGTGGTATGGATTTTCTGGATGCTGAAACAATTCATGAGTTAATTTTACCCTCACTTCCCGGATTAAATCCGCTTGTTGGGGACAAGCCCACATGAGCTGATCCCAGTCCTGGGGTTCAAGGTTTTGGGTCAACTGATTACGTACCCAATCTTCTAAATCGTCCACACCATCAATAATAGTAGGAATATGGGTGGGGAAACCAACGTGTTGATTACTCAACTGCTCTTTTAGCCACGATTCAGGAGATGTTAATAGTAACCCTTGAAAATAAGGATTGGGCCAAACATCACCTATTCTAATAGATTTCGTTGTTCCTAACCACTGTTGAAGAAGAGGTATTTCTATCTTGACCAATCTTTGCTGAATTTCTGGTAATGCTACGATAATTACTGGACCAGGCCACATTAAAGCTGAGGCAATAAAACTTGTTCGGTATCTTCCTTGATAACCACAAAGAGCTCCAACTTGAATTAAAGCACTGCGTCCCAAACGAAAAGCCCTAGCTACCAACCTGGCCATCGTTAAGTGATGAGGCCAAGTTGGAAAACCCACCTGGGAGCGCAGGAAATTATGTAATGACAAATGAACCTCAGCCTCAATCACAGGTCTTTTACCCCATAACAACTTTTTTTAAATATTTGAAATGTTGTATCTAACTGGTCACCTCAGCCATTTCAATAATTCTTCCTTCGTAATCTTTCACCAAAAAGTTCAAAGGTCTTTGATTACGAATCTTAAACTTTAACCCTCTAGTTTCCACCCGCATTAAAATTAAATCTAAACAGTCCCGGTCAAAACAAACGTGACGTTGTTGACTTTTACTACCTAAACTTGCACCAGTAATAACGTGTAGTTGAGTATTTTTCTTTAACTGGTACCATAGTCCATCATTGCCATTACTAATAGTCCTATGGGAGAAATTAGGGCCAGAAGACATATAAAGCGGGTCTATGGCTGTAGCGCCTATAGTTTGTTCATAATTGTAGTAATAGTGTAGAGGTACTTCCGCAGCGGGCAAATCCAACAAACCTTCATAGAGTTGTCGGGCAATTTCTAAATCCGATACCATTACAGTATAGACCTTGGGGGCGCTGGTGAGAAACATCCACATGGCACCAGCATAAGCTGCCAATAGCATAATCATAATCCCCTGGGTGGAAAACAGACTATCCAAGGGTAGGGAGGGGAAAAAAGAGGCAATTGTCACTGGAATATGCAAAAAAGGTATCACATTAGCTACTATAACCATGAATAAATCTAGATTGTATAGTGAATAGGTTTTTAGTATTGTTGCTAAAGACTAGCATATCGCTATCTCCTTACTAGTTTATACTCTAACCAACTTTAGCTGACATTTAAACCCCCGTGCAAATTCCCTCCTTTCCCGAAACCAATCACCCCTTGGTGAAATCCCTATTTGAGCAAACCGATCAAGAACTGCTGGATCTGTTTCAGCGCTATCCGGATAGTGGTCGATATTTCACAGCCATATTTGCTCGTTATCATCCCATAGTTTACACCCTGATTCAACACTCAGCGAAATCTCCCGTTCAAGCAGACTATTTATTTGCCCTGACCTGGCAACAGATATACTATGAAATGAGAGAACTTTCTCTGGAGCAACCAATAACCGAGAAAGAAACATTAAGCTTGCAAAACTGGTTAATTAACATGACAGCCTTTTGTATTAATCGAATCAGTGTACCACCAGCAGAAGCAATTCACTACTCTATAAAAGAAACCTCACCTCCGCTTTGGTGCTATTTACAGCAAGCACTAGATAAACTACCACCTGTTCTACGGGTGGTTTTGCTAATGGCGCAAACCTTCCATTGGAGTGAGACCCGAATTGCTGCTTATTTACAAGCAGAGGGAGAAAATATTTCCATAGTACAGGTAAGTGATTTATTACAACAGAGCTACCAGATGTTAGAAGAAAAATTGGACCCTGATATTCGAGATATTTACTTAGAAAATGGGAGAAATTAATAAAAAAATTAGTAAAATTAACTACCCAGAGGTAAATGAACAACAAAAGTGGTCCCCTGACCAGGAATACTGTGAACCTTAATTTCCCCTTGATGTTGTTCTACAATGGTATGGACAATAGCTAAACCTAAACCCGATCCGGTGGTAGCGTCTCGTTGGGAGCGAGCTGGATCCACGCGATAAAATCTATCGAATAGTTTTGGTAAGGATTCCCTAGGAATACCTACTCCCGTATCAATCACTTTAATTTGTAAGCAAGGACCAGGCATTGTCAAAACTCGTGCCAATTCTACTTGCACTTTTCCTTCCCTGGGAGTATATTGTAGGGCGTTACTAATCAAATTAGTGCACAACCTACCTAGTTGATCCCAGTTTCCCATGAGAGTGAACCAGTTTTCCCGTAATATGGGGTCAGTTTCCAACGGAGGATCCACAAGGATTAAACTAAGGGAAACTTGTTTTTCTGTAGCTACAAGTTCTTGTTCTTCCACCACTTCCATTAACAGAGCATCCATGGGACAGGGTGAAAATAAGTTATGACTCATACCACTATCTTGTCTAGCAAGAAACAACAAATCGTTGACCAACCTGCCTAAACGCTGAGTTAATCTTTCAACTAACTGCAGTTGTTGACGATAATGGGAATAATTATGTTCACAGTCATGAGCAGTGTAAGAATTTTCCGATTCCAAATCAGCTAATGCAACTTGGACATTGGTTTGAATCAGAGCTATAGGACTTCTTAACTCATGGGAAGCATCAGCAGTAAACTGTTTCAACCGTTGATAGGAATCACCCACAGGTTCCATCGCTTTTCCAGACAAAAACCAACCACTAGCGCCCACAGAAATCACCATTAATCCTATACCCAAACCTAGATCTACAACCAACTTTCGACTTGGTTTAGTGACTTCAAACCAGGGGTGACTGACCCTCAAATAGCCTAAAACATGTCTTCCTATTTCCACTCGATGGGTCACCTGTCGCAGTAATAGCTCTGAGTTACCCCATCCTCCCATCACCCGCACAGTTTCACTGGTGTTCCCACGAATGGGAATTTGTAAGGGTTCGGAAAAGGTCGACCACCTTAACTCACCGGTAGGGGTAAACCATTCTAAATCAATATGATCGTCTTCATTTGTACTCGTATTATTGCGAAAGCTCGCTTCTATATTGACACTAATTGTGTCTTGTTGAGGTGTTATAACTCCTTGATGCCTTAATTTTAGTTGACTTGGTTCCAAGTTAACGTCTTGAATTACTAAAGAACGCTCTACTACCTCTACCACATGATTTAAAGTATCATCAATTCTCTCGATTAATGTGCTGCGGACATACCAATACACTCCAGTGGCAAACAAGAGTAGTAAAATAGCGGTGACAGCGGTGTACCAAAGAGCAAGACGACGACGAGTAGCTTGAAACATATACAGTGGATAATGACAAGCAGTTAACAATGACTCTTAACTAAGTAGGGAGGCACAATTTATATTTAATTCCACCCATCTACTTAGACAAATAATTAGGGGTTCTTAAATTTTTCTTAACCAAAGCTTAACATTATAATTGGATTAATTAACTACCAAGGAAATAGCAACATCTACTAGGTGATAAATAATTATGGCCAAGCTGAAAAAAAACAATCTTCCAGTTGTCAGTTTAGACGAACCAATTAATTTAAGTGACCCAGAATATTATATTAATAGAGAGTTAAGTTGGTTACAGTTTAATAGCAGGGTACTACATGAAGGATGCGATGAACGCACACCACTATTAGAGAGACTCAAATTTCTAGCTATTTTCAGCTCTAACCTGGATGAGTTTTTTATGGTGCGTGTTGCAGCACTAAAACAGCAAGTAGAAGCAAAGGTAGACCTTCTCACTCCTGATGGACGCACACCACAACAACAGCTAGATGATATCAGGTTACAATTAAACCCATTAGTGGCAAAACAGAACCAACAGTTTGAAGAAATACTACAACCTTTGTTAGCCAATCAAGGTATTCATATTATCAAATATATAGATATGAATCAGCAACAGAAGTTGTATCTGGATGAATATTTTAAAGAACAAATATTTCCCGTTCTCACCCCCTTAGCAGTGGATCCCAGTCATCCCTTTCCTTACATTTCTAATCTCAGCCTGAATTTGGCTGTGGTGGTCAAAAATCCAGAGACAGAAGAAGAATATTTTGCCCGGGTGAAAGTACCGAAAGTTCTACCAAGATTTATCCCTTTACCTTCCGAACTAGCAAGTCATAATGGTAGACCAATTCATTGGATTGGTGTACCTTTAGAACAGGCGATCGCCCATAATTTAGATCAATTATTTCCGGGGATGAACATTCAAGAATGCCATCCTTTTCGGATAACTCGAGATGCGGACTTAGAACTAGAAGAAGATGAAGCAGATGACCTATTACTAGCCATTGAACAAGAACTACGTAAAAGGCGTATGGGTGGGACACCGGTTCGATTAGAAATTCAATCACAAACACCGGAAAATTTACGTTCTCGGTTATTAGAAGACCTAGAATTGACTGGTAATGATGTTTACCAAGTAAATGGTTTACTAGGTTTGAGGGATCTAATGTATTTTATGGGATTACCATTGCCAGAACTGAAAGATCCTCCACGTCAATCAGTCATTCCTTCTCGGTTACAGCGGTTAAAAGAACCCTGTTTAGATCCCGATGTTTTAGAAACAGAAGATGGAAAAGATTTCTTTTCTGTAATTAGAGAAAAAGATTTATTAGTCCATCATCCCTATCAATCATTTTCCGGTACAGTAGAGCAATTTATTACCCATGCAGCATGGGATCCTCAAGTGTTAGCGATTAAGATGACATTGTATCGTACTTCTGGGGATTCACCCATAGTAAATGCCTTAATTGCTGCGGCTGAAAATGGTAAACAAGTGTCAGTTCTAGTGGAGTTAAAAGCCCGTTTTGATGAAGAAAATAATATCTACTGGGCCAGACGATTAGAAAAAGTTGGAGTTCATGTAGTTTATGGATTAGCGGGTTTGAAAACCCATAGTAAAATAGTGCTAGTAGTCAGGAGAGAAAAAGAGAAAATCTGTCGTTACGTCCATATTGGCACGGGTAATTATAACCCAAAAACAGCCAGACTATACACAGACCTAGGATTGTTTAGTTGTCGGGAAGAACTGGGTGCAGATCTGACCGATGTATTTAACTTCTTAACCGGTTATTCTCTGCAAAAAAACTATCGAGAGATATTAGTTGCTCCGGTGAATATGCGCAACCGCTTTTTAGAACTAATTCACAGGGAAATTACCAACGTACAAAATGGATTCTCTGGAAGGATCGTCGCCAAAATGAATGCGCTAGTTGATCCTGAAATCATTGCCACCCTATATACCGCCTCCCGTGCAGGGGTGCAAATCGACTTAATAGTTAGAGGTATATGCTGTTTAAGACCTGGAATGAAAGACATTAGTGATAATATTCGCATCATGAGCATTATTGGCCGATTTCTAGAACATTCTCGCATTTTTTACTTCCACAACAATGGTCAGGAAGAAATATATATCGGGAGTGCGGACTGGATGCGTCGCAATTTAGATCGGAGAGTGGAGGTTATTACACCAATTAGAGACCAAGAAATTGCCAAAGATCTACAAGAAATCCTCGGGATTATGTTAGCAGATAATCGTCAAGCTTGGGATTTACAACCCGATGGCAATTACATTCAAAGAACACCCAAAGATAACAGTTCAGAAGCTAACTCCCAAACCATTCTTGTGTCCATGAGCCAAAACAATTACCCAAAGCCGCTTATACAGAATTGAGAGTAAGTTCAAGTAAGCTAAAATAAACTAAAAATAGTATCCCCATTTCTACGTTATGTAGGTAATTTAATTCGTATTTTCATCCAAAAAGGTACGGTTAAACTCATCCAGGAGATCATCTAACTCTTCTAAAGCTTGATTAACATCAACCCTAAGAGTGCCCAAGTTAGGCTGTTCGAGTAAACCTAGTAGGTATTCGCGCTTGGTTTGCACTAGGGAGATTCTTTGCTTTATTGTTTCCAGATCCATAAGTTTTCCTCCTATTTTTAAATACTACTAGTTAAATTTATAGCTTATTACAGATTTCCTGAAAAAGCTAGATATGGTAAATCCCAGATAGTGCCCAGATAGTGTAGAATACTTGCCAATATCAATAAATGGTCAGCATCTAAAGTCATGTTCGGCAAAATCTCTTTGGGAACACTCGGTTTAACTGTAGGTAGTATATTAACCATTATGGGCTTTATAGCTTATGGGTTGGATAACGCGACCTTGAATTTGGTAGGGTTTTTTTATGGATTTCCCCTGTTATTAGGTGGTTTGGCACTCAAAGCTAATGAACTCCAACCAATACCCTTTAGTGAACCTACCACAGAGTCGGTATTGGAACTCAGGAAGCAGCAAGCTACTATTACCCAAAATAAAATCCGTAAAGATATTACAAGATTTTGCTACGGACAACAAGCCCATTTAGATAGGGCCCTTGACTATCTAGGCTTAAATCCCACGGACGAAGAACGCCCTGTAGTCACTGGTCTGCGAGAAACTTCCCTTGACGGTGCTTATTGTCTAATTCTAGAGTTTGACTCTCCCCTGATCCCTCTGGATACATGGTTGGAAAAACAAGAGAAAATGACTAAGTATTTTGCACCTAATGTTCATGTAAAAATCACTCAGCCCAATGAAGATAAAATTGAATTGGAATTAATTACTATAAACCATTCTAATTAATCTGATATCAAGACGCTTTTACTTTTCTAATCTGACAGCATACCATTGTAAATATCGCCCTGGTCCCAAATCTAATTCGCAGGTGGTATCAATCAAATGGTTCACCTGTTCTACCAAGGATCCAATTTTTCTCACATCTAAAGGTATATGTTCTATAGGCATTTGACTTAAAGTATTTTGCAACTTTTCTAACAATTCTAGCTTGGTCAAAAACTGTTCTTCTTGGTTAGTTTCCAGAACAACAAAATTTTCCTCTTCATACATTAATGGGTGTGGCATAGTTAAGAAATGATTAGAAAGATTGAGAATAGCTGAATTAAGATGGATATACTGGTAAAGTGAAATGAAACCAAGCACCACCATTAGGGGTAGAATCTACCCAAATCTGACCATAGTGGGCGCGGATAATACGTTGACATAGGGATAAACCAATGCCATAACCATCCGCTGCTTGATCTCGTTCCAGACGGAAATGATTTTCAAAAATGTGATCTCGGTTTTCATGGGGAATACCAGGACCCGTATCACCAATACTAAATTGTACCTTTTGTGTTGTCCGATGCAGTCCTGCTAAACTAATTTTCCCTTCTTTGGGTGTATACTTAATGGCATTGTCTAAGAGATTAATCAAAACTTGACGAATTCTTTCTGGGTCTGCATACACACAAGGCAGATCACACGGAAGATCGGTCTCTACTGTTTGAGACTTACCAACATAACGATCTCGTAATTCTTCTAGTACCTCAAAACTGAGTTTGCCCAATTCCAACCTTTGTGGTGCTATGTTAAAATCGTTATCGTTTTCGCGTCCAATTTCCAACAGATCGGCTATCATCCTATCAATAATCCGGGTTTGATGACGGGCCTGTTTGAGTAAATTTTCCGTCATGTTTGGTTTTAGGCGTTGAAACTGACCCAAATCTGGATTATAGTTAGATTGAAGAGTATCTATAGCTATGGCAGCAGCAGTCAAAGGGTTACGAAGGTCATGAGCTAGCATGGCTATGATACGCTCCTTAAATTGTAACTGTTCTTGAAGTTTTGCTTTTTCCTGGTTGAGGTAAAAAATCTGGTCTGACAACTTAATTAGCTCAGCAGAAAGGGCCACAGAATGTATAGTAGATGGGGGATGAATCATAGAAATATCTGGTTCTGGAAGTTCGTGTAGGTCTTTCTGTAAAGCTAGGGATGTATCTATGGCAGTTTGCCACCGTGGCCACCAATTTTGTAATTGGGCAATGATATTACTTCCAGCCAAAGTTTGTTGCGGTTCTGGATGGATTTTGACTAAAGCTGGTGTTGCAACCAGTCTGAAATGTTCTGCTAAATAGGGTTCCTGTCCGACATCAATGATTTGCAGATCAAAACTATAGTCTACTTCGAGATCTTGTAGGTATGCGCATATTCGTTGCACTTGTTGGCGAGACTTGGGTCTTCCATCAACAAAGAGCAACAGTTGGAGTGGAGCCTCAAAATGAATAGGCTGATCCTGGGAAACTTCCATGTAATCTTGTTTCAGCACTGGCAACAACCTGGCAACGCCTGAGAAATAGTAAAATACTGAGTTACTTGGGCAGAATTGTTTAAGTTCGACTAGTTTGTTCATCTCTAGTTTAGCACTCTAGATGTCCATAAATTCCATAAGTTAAAACTTATGGTTGGGGACAGGTTGTAAAGAGTTAGGAATTTCCCAGTGTGAGTAAGTAGGGAGGCACAATTATTTGTAGGATGGGTTGAGGAACTAAACCCATGCGGGCGTTGGGTTTCATACTTGAACCCAACCTACGTTCATCTTATATTTAATTCCACCCACCCACTTGAGAGGTTAAGGAATGCTAGTCTAGTAGTTGATATTAAACATACTTGTGATTTTCTGTGGTTATTTATAAACTTTCTACTACTTTTATTAGTATAGCTGTTTCGCTGTTTACCTTAACAGCCTGTGCTAACGCACCCGGTGCTAAAAACTGGGAACGTAATTTGGCTGGGGACTCCCGACTACAGGAGAGATCGGGACTTTTTGGTGTTCCTCAGCAGCAACAAACATCCCCGACACCTGTAGTTGGTTTACCTAGTGATTTTCCTAAAGTAATTCCCTTATATTCTAATGCTAAGTTAATAGAAGTTGAACTGGCACAAAATAAGTCACAAGACTCAACAAATTTAGCTAACTTGCCAGATCAAACTCAAAAATTGACTATAACTCGCTGGGAAAGCTCTGATCCCAGTAATATGATTGCCAGTTTCTATGCTAGCAAACTGCAAACAGAGAACTGGCAAATTTTACAAAAGCCAGGAAGTGATGGAGATGGTATTTTTGAAGCTCGGAAAACCGATCTATTATTAAAGGTGACTGTTAAACCTACAACGGTCACTAGTACCAGTGCAAATCAACCTGGAAGCTCCACTGAATTAACAATTGAATATCAGTTGAATAACAACTTAAACAACAGTGATTTAGGAGCCACTATAACGTCTCAACCTGAGCCATCCCCGACCATAACTGATTCAACCAACACCACTCAACAATCTACAGCGCAAATTGACTACAATCAAAATTTCCATCCTCTGGAATTTACCGATTTACCACAAGTACCATTAGAATGGAGAAAACCAATTGAGGATTTAGGCAAGTTGGGAGTTTTGTCCATAGATAATAAAGTGCTGGGGAATAATCAACAGACTAAAAACTATTCTGGGCAACCACAAAAACTGGAACCCAACAAAATAATTACACGTCGAGAGTTTGCTAGATGGTTACTAACTGGTAACAATGTGATCTATGCTAATAAGCAGGCTAAAAAAATCCGTTTACCATCCCCAGGTTCCCAACCCATCTTTAAAGATGTTCCACCCACTGATGTTGATTTTCCCTTTATTCAGGGTTTAGCAGAAGCTGGACTAATTGCCAGTCCTCTCTCAGGAGATGCAACGGAACTCTTGTTTCGTCCCGATGCACCTCTAACCAGGGAAAACCTCCTAATGTGGAAAGTTCCCTTAGACACTCGTCAATCTCTCCCCAATGCTAGTACGGAAGCGGTCAAGCAAACCTGGGGCTTTCAGGATACAGCAAAGATTGACCCAAAAGCTCTTAGAGCAGTCCTAGCTGACTTTCAAAATGGGGAACAATCAAATATTAGAAGGGTTTTTGGATATACAACCCTATTTCAGCCTAAAAAAGCTGTGACCAGAGGTGAAGCTGCTCTGACCATATCCTATTTTGGTTCTCAAGGTGAGGGAGTGTCAACCACGGAAGCACTAAAGTTAAAGAGTGAGTAAGTGGGTGGGTGGAATTAAGTACTAAGATGAACGTACAAATAATTGTGCCTCCCTACTTAATGGTGATTTACACAAGGTGTGTTTATGCGTTTAAGATCAGTTATCCTAGTCTTTTTTGTTTGTTTAACTAGTTTTCTTGGATTGATAATTACTCCATCAGCTTTAGCATTAACTAGTATTAAACTGTTCGATTTATCCTATCAAGATTGTCCTTCAGACCTAGCTCAAGGTGCTGTGGTTAGTGGTAGTTCCAGATTCGCTAACTGTTTTATCATCACAGGTAAGGCACAAAATGGCACTTACAAAACTGTTTATGATGCTGACGTATATGGTAGAATCTACGATGCGAACAATGATCCCATCTTACAAAACCGCTCCCGCTTGGGGTCAATTGCCCAAGTACCACCCGGTATCAGTAATTTTGAGTTAAGAATTTCCGTACCAGCTAATCAACCAACTCCACTCAAGTTGAAACAGTTTAAAGCATCAGGATTTAGCACTATGATCCGAAAATAGATCTATGCCTGTGTAAGTTTGGCATTACCTACTACAGACAATATTGGGCTAAAATCCCCCTAAAGAAGTTGCACGACTAAGGTTCTCCAATAAACTAGACACTATATTGAGTACCAAGAAGGCCAAAATAGGTGAAATATCAATACCTCCCAGGGAAGGAATGATGTTCCGGAATAGGTTGAGATAGGGGTCACTAACCTGACTTAGTGCAGCAAATGGCTGATTGTACCAGTTAATTTGTGGGAACCAGGTTAGCAGAACCCTGACAATTAGCACGTAGCTATAAATTTCCACAAAGGAGGCTAAAGTTTGGAAAAGTAAATACATAGTTAGCGGAGTTTTCTACCTTAAGTGATTATTCCTGAATGAACGAGGATTGAGAAGAAGTAGGGGAACTACTATTAACACTGTTTAATTGTTCTCGCACATCATCAATTGTAGCATTGAGCTGGGCAATTTTGTCTTCTAGAGACCGCCTTGCTGTTTCCATGGCTAGATCTTGACTAATTGCTGATTTCATCTGTTTTCTTCTCGTCCCACTTTTACCTACTTCTAAATCATCCGTGTTACCTCCATCCTCCGTCTCTACTGTTTCCCTTCTCGATGCTAATACAGTACCCAAAATGCCACCCACCACACCTCCAACAATTGTCCCCAGTAGAAAACCACTGCCAAACCCATCTTTCTGACTCATACTTTCACCGCCTTCAATAAGTAGTAGCTAATATGGTAGCTTTTAAGTACCAAAAATGCGATCGCCTGCATCTCCTAGTCCCGGCACAATGAATCCTTGGTTATCTAGGTTTTCATCAATAGTGGCACTGTATACGACCAATTGAGGATAAGTAGCATTTAGTCTTTGCAAAGCAGGTTTTGCCGCGATTACACAAACAATTCGAGTTAATGCTGGTTCCACACCTCTTTGTGTCAATTCTGCCATTGTTGCCATTATAGATCCTCCTGTGGCCAATATAGGATCGACAATTAAGACCCTAGTGTCGGGGGCAAATTTTTCCGGTAACTTATTGAGATAACAGGATGGCTCCAGGGTTTTTTCATCTCGGGTTAATCCCAAATGGTAAACACTAGCTAAGGGTAACACAGTTTGTGCTCCTTCCCATAAACCCAATCCCCCACGGAGAACGGGGACAACTGCTAAGGGTACTTGTGAATTGATAAAAGTAGCTGGGCATGGAGCTAAAGGTGTTTGAACTACGCTTTCTTGAGTAGGTAGCCATTCTCTAGTGGCTTCATAGGTTAACCACCTTCCTAATTCGGTAATAGCAGAGCGGAATAGCACTGAAGGGGTAGCTGCTTCACGAGCTACAGACAACCAGTGTTTAATTAAGGGATGGGGTGGGACATAAACAAGGAGTTGTGGTTTCATGGAAGAAATTGTTGAGTGGACAGGATCAAAAGTCTTCATAGTAGTATACAATAGGCATTTTAATCCGTGAAGACTTAATACTCTAGTTAATCTCTACTTGACCTGCTCTCTAAAGATTCTAAGCGTACCCTGAGTAAATCTATTTGGAGTCTAATATCTTGGGATCTCAACTGCTCCAGTTGGGAGCTAATATCATTTAATTGACGGTCTAACTGTCGATTAGCTCTCCTGAGTTCCAAATTGGTATTTGCTTGATTATCTCTTATTTCCCAAATAAGAGATTGCCAATCTTCCTGGGGGGTAACTTGTTCTAATTGAGATTTTATCTCATTTAACTGTCGGTCTAATTGTTGATTAGCTCTCATGAGTTCCAAATTGGTATTTGCTTGATTGTCTCTTATTTCGGATATAGAAGCTTGCCAGTCTCCCTGGGAAGAAATATGTTCTAATTGAGATTTTATCTTATTTAACTCCTGATGAATTTTCGAGATTTCCGAATTGGTATTTGTCTGATTATTCTGTATAGACTTGTGCAAAGATTTAGCCAGTGAATCTTTTCCACCATGATTAGTAAACTCTAAAATCCCCTTTTCCTCCATTTTCCATTCCCTTCCACTGGGTAAAGTCTGGAATCTTGCGGGTTTAATTAATAAATAATGATTATCTGTAGAAGGACTACCACCCTGAAAATCAAATACTTTAGCCATGCTTTTTAGTCTATAAATATAAGACTTAACCTCAATAGAGGGTATAACAAAAATGTTATCTTCATCCGAGACAATTAACCAATACTTACCATAGTCATCGGGTTGTAAAATAATGGGCTGGTCTCCATCCCGATAACTTGCATCAGTTAACTGTGTAACAATTGAGTTTCTGAGTAAAACCCCGGGTACTTCATTATAAACTTCTATTATTTCCTCTTCCGAGATATTTACGGGAATAATTTTTTCCATATTACAAGCACCAGTAACCATGACCGGGCCATTGTTTCTTGCATCAGCTGTAGATAGGTAGCTTTCTATCTTTTGAATTCTAGCGAGGATATCATCTGAATTAACCATTTTCCAACTCCAGTTATTTAAATTACCACGTAACTAAAACTAATTAGACCAGCTAAAATTATTATAGGTTAAAATTCTAACTCTCCCCGTTGAAATAGCTCCCATTTACTACCCTTTAAGAAAACGATTGCTGGATTAATCAACTTAAAACTTTTCCTACTATTGGGATCATATTTAATACATTCAAAAAACACAGATATAGCATCATAATTACGACTAGTAACTCTCATGTTAAATTTAGGAACAAGATAGATCATATTTCGTTGATTGATAATCCAATAATTACCCTGTCTGTTTTCTTCTAAAACAGGCCTAGTGTAACGACCAGAACGACGGTCACGAGCTGTAAGTTTAACCTCTGATACTCTAATTACCATATCAGCTAGCAACTTAACTTTGCCATTATACAGTGCTATTATAGGATTATCAAAAATATTGGGTCCTAATTTTGGTGTTTGATATGGTTGATCTGTTGGTGGTTTAGGTTGAGGAATTTCTTGTGGGATTTGCTGAGGAATTGGGGAGACTTGCTCACCATCAGACTTATCCGAGTTAGTTAAGTTATTGATTGTGTCCGTTAAGGTTTTTTGTCTAACTAGCACCACCTGTAATTGATTTTCCAAAGCATCGAGTCTTATCACACTACTCTTATGGTAGCGATAAATTATGTTAAAGTCTTTAATCAAATTTGGATTTTCTGTGACTTGAAATAATACAAATAAACAAATAAACATACCAGCACAACATAGCACAGCCACCATTATTATGACTTTTTCCATTTCATCTAATCTACTTTTAATTTCCGCAAGTTCCTTCGCATTATTATTTGGCTTAGGATCTACCTTGGTGGGTAAGGATTCAGGTGCTGGAGTATTACTATTAATAATCTTACTACTTAAAGTAGAAATCCGCTGCTTTAGGTCAAAATATTCCACCCAATCATCCACAGCACGAACATGGGGAAACAACAGTAATATGCTAGATAATGTGAGGGTGAGGTAAAAATGGTACTTCAAACGGTACTTCATAAGTTAGTTCCATATTGGTCATTTTTATGTTTGGGTTTATATATAAGTGGGTGGGTGGAATTAAATATAATATGAACGTAGGTTGGGTTGAAGTATGAAATATGGGTTAAAATTCCAACTCTCCCCGTTCAACTAACTCCCATTTGTCACCGGTTGAGGAAACTATTGCTGGACTAATCAGTCTAAAATCCTTAAAATCATTTATGCTCTTGGGATCATATTTAAAACACTCAAAAAATACAGATATAGTACTATAATTATGACTATTAATTCTGATGTCAAATTTAGGAACAAGATAGTTCACAGTACCTTCGATGATAACCCAATAATTACCCCGTTTAGTTTCTTCTAAAACAGGTTGAGTATAATGACCCAGACGACGCTCATAAGCTGTAAGTTTAGCCTCCGACACTGGAATTGCTCTATCAATTAGCACATTAGCCTTGTTGTTATAGAGTACAATAATAGGGTTTTCCAAATTATTGGGTGTGAATGGTAATTTCTGTGATTGATAACGTTTATCTACTGGTAGTTTAGGAGGTTCGGGAATTGAAACTTGCTCACCATTAAACCTATCTAAGTTACTTAAGTTATTGATTTTCTCAATTAAAGTTTTTTGCTTATCTCCTATCACCCCTAACTGGGTTTCTAAATCTTTGAACTTTTTCATACTATTATTGTTAGATTGATCAAGTCTGTTAAGTCGTTTGATCATTTCTGGATTTCCTATGATTTGAGACAATACATATATACAAACAAAAATACCGATGAAAAATATCAAACCTATGATTATTGCTGTTTTCTCCATTCCATCTAATCTACTTTTGAGTGCTGCGAGTTCTTTCGCATTATTATTGGGTTCATTATTATTTAACTTAGGATCCACTTTAGTGGAGGAACTTGGGATATTACTAATACTGTTAGTACTTAATACTGCTACTGATTTTATCCCAGTTTTACCAGTCAAAGATTGAATGGTTGTAATCTCCTTTTCTAACTGTTGGATTTTTGCATTAGTAAATTTCTCTATTTCTTCCTGTGTTGTTTTGCCAAAGTTTCCATAATATTTTTTGTTTACTTTTTTTTTGGCAAAAAACCCCAAATATTTTTGTATTCCAGTTACTCCTTTCGGTTCTAATCCCTTTTCCAAGTATTTGGTAGCACGCTCAAGTTCTTTAAGGATAGCATTACTCCTAGCAACCGGGGGAGATAAGAGGGGAGTTTGAGGTAAGGTAGGAATCTCTTGCTTCAGGTCATTAATTTGGGCAATAACCGCACGAGAGTTCAAATTTCCAGTATCTTTTTTATCTTGAACAAAATTCTTTAAATTCCGATTGAAGGATCTTACCGCATTTTTTAGACCTGTAAATTTTTCTAGGATATTCTGTTGCTGATTGACACCTATGGCAATATTAGTTACATTACCTGGTGGTGGATCTTTCACCAGATCATCTACAGCACGAACGGGAGAAACCAAGAGCAATATACTAGATAATGTGAGGGTCAGGTAAAAGTGCTGCTTCATAAGTTTATTCATAGTTTTTTTATAAAGTTTTGTCATTTTTATGTTTGGGTTTTAAACTGTAAGATTCCAGTGTCTTGTAATTGCCATTTTTCTTGATTAGGAATAGGGATAACCTTAGCAGGTTTAATTAAGATCATATCATCTAAACTTGCATGAGCATTGCCATCATAATTCCGACAATCAAATAACACTGATATAGTTTTATAACTATGCTGATTAATTTTGTACTTGTGTTTTAGCACGAGATATTGACCAGCAATAATCCAATAGTCTCCCCTACCCCTGTAATTCGCCTCAAAAACCGTTGGATCTTTGCCACCAGAACAACGACGAGATCTGCTTTCTTCCGTTTCGGAAACATCTATCTTATCCGGAAATTCCCCGTGATTATTATAATTCTCCACCAAACTATTTATTTCTGGGTCATCAATTTCATAGTTACTTACTTGTTCATCTTGCTTATAATCTCCAGGTGTATTTGATACTATTTGTGTTTGATCACCGAGAGAATAGTTACTTACTTGTTCATCCTGCTTATAATCTCCAGGTGTATTTGATACTATTTGTGTTTGATCACTGAGAGAGTAGTTTCCTTGGATTTTTTCGTTTATTTCCCGTAAAATACTCAAGATTTCTGGTAAGTTACTAGTATTATTCTGAATCTCCTCTACTTTTTTGGCCAGTAATGAATAATTTGTTGGTTCTAAAAGTGAATTTTTTTCCAACAACTCTAATTTTTTCCAGGTAGTTCTAGCCCAGTTTAGTATTTGCGCTGCAACTGGTGCTGGTTCCATGCAATCAACATCATGGGGTAATGGATCTAGAAACAAATGCCAACCACATTTTGGACAAAACTCACTTGTTTCTGTATTTCTATTATATTCATATCCACATAGGGGACAATCTTCCATCTTTAAACCTCCAAATTACATAAATGATAACCTTTGGGTAAAGGAGTGGGCAAACTAAATTGCCCACTTATGATACCTGGTTTTATTTCAATACTATTGCCAATTTTCCCAAATACGTCTGAAACTCAATAAAATCAGGACCTTATCAATAGGGTTTTAGGTTTCTAGCTACAGTATTAATTTTCCAGCCCACTCTTTGCCGAGAACCCTCAAAAGAGCTTTTAATGCGATTATAAAAGGTGGTTCTTGCCTAATATCTTCAATACTACCTCGGATAGTATTAATATCGTTCCTCAATTCTGTTTTTGTTTCACGCCATAATTGTGCATTGTAGTCCGGATCTGGGTCATGTGAATTTTCCTTAATCTGGTATTTTTCCAATGGTTTTATACCCTCAATATCTAGTTCATATAAACTGGTATGAAAAGCATCTAAAAACAACTTCAATTGATCAAAAGTAATTTCATATTCACTAATATCATTTCTGAAACTCCTGAAATTCAAACGGTCTTGATAATCAAAAGTCTGACCATTAATAGTACACTTCTCGCCAGCAATAAGATCTCTATCATTTTTACCCAACCCTTGTAATCTTCTCTCCTGTAAAACCAAACCACAAGCAGCTTCATCCTTGGGATTTTGACTCAGACGTAAGGGTTGCTTTGCATCTGGCAATTTGGCGGCAATACTCATCATTTTATTAAACAAACCATTGATTTCTGAACGGGGCTTAAATTTACCACCTGCTGCTAACCAATGTAATAAACGAGAGCCATTACCACCAATATAAACTGAAGTAATTTCATTTCCAGAATATTTTTGCTCTTGAGACAAAACAGAGAGAATTTGACCTATGTAGAAGTACAACCCAGAAATGCCAATTGCCATCAGACGGATAAGTCCTTGAAATTCCCTATCTTCCTCAAATTTGTCTCTTCTATTTTCTAGCCAATTGGCTGCTTCTAACCGCATCCAAACATCTAGTTTAGCATAGAAAGCAGCACCTTTGAGCTTACCCCACTCATTAATGTCTTGGATATTTGTATCTAATCTTTGCAAAAAGTTGGGGTTCATTGCTATAAACTGGGAAAATAACTCCCTACCCGCTAACAAAATAGAACACTGATGTAGCAGTTTATCATCTTGCCAAATAGAAATATCTGAAGTCCCACCACCCATATCAATACAGGTACTGCTAACTAAATGATATTCTTCTTTGCCAGCAAAGTATTGTCCAACTGCTAGACTTTCGGTCTTAAAATAATTAGGAGCATTAGGATCATCTTCTTTTGGATAATGATGGACAATTCCCGTGACTTGTGCTAATTCTCTAATTAATGAACCCCACTGTCTAAAATATTGATCCTGTTCTCTTGAAGAGAAGGCGGAGGGGAATGATAAAGACCATTGAATCTCCCCTACACCATTCTTTATCGCTAAAGCTGTAATGTGCAAGGCTAAATGTTTCAGAAAAAGCTGATTATCGCTAAGATTAGTAGTTGTCCATTTCAGGTTAGTTTTTATCCATGGTTCTTGGGGAGCAAACCTTTTGGCGAAATTAGGGATATAGATACGACCGTCAAAAATCGGAATTTTCCTGTCTTCCCCAGCATTAGTTTTACCTCTGGTTGTCAATACAGTGGAAAGGGGGAAAGGTTTATCCTCGGGGATAAACCTTTCGGGAATGAAAAATTCAAATAGGACTGGTAATCTAGTATCATTAGTAACATCTGTAACTTGACGGTGAAGATTTTCTAGACCTAAAGGTTCAGGATGATTTTCATCATTTTTATTGACATAGACATTAGTGAAAGATGTGCCAAAATCAACACCAATTACCCATCTATCTACTAGATTGATGGCTCTTGGTGTTGGTAAGAAAATCAGACCAATGATGTTCCTAGACTTGTCTTTACACTCAATGAAAGATGGAAATTCGTCTAATTTAACTACTTGATAAGTCTCGTTTGTGTCTTGAAAACCATGGGTTTTTTGGGCACCGGGAAAACTGACTTGAAAGGTCTGTTCCCCTTGTAATGCACCCGCATCATAGTAAAATCCGTAGTATTCTTTCCATCCCTGCACCTGAAAATCAGGCCATATTTCTAACATGGGAACATCAGGAATGACGTTTTCCTCCAGAAGGGGATATTCTTTGGAAACATAGAAATTTTGAGGTATTCCGCCTTCCCCCATTCCACTCAAGGGTATGGTTAAGGTAACTTTGACCAGGGCTGTGCCACTGCCATTTTTAGTGAGCTGAAACCTAACAATTTTGGTGGCTAAATATTCTGGGGTGAAGTAATCAAATAAAATTGGATGTATGGGAATTAAAGGTGTAATAGACTGACCTCTGAATTTTAGGGATTGGGCACCTTCGGGAAGTAGGGCACCGGGCAAAATTTCCTCCTGTTTGATAAATTTTAATTCGGGTAAAAATAGCTCTTCTGACTTTCGACAAACTACTCTTCTACCGTTATTCCATATTGATACATCCTCAGGGTGCAGAGCGGCTAAGGTTTTACCTTCATGAACCCAAATATTTTGGGGTAGCTCATTCCAACTGTTAGCTATATCTCTATCGATGATTAACAAGGGATTAATATTGGGTTTCGGGATGTTGGGAACAACACGAACATTAGAATCTCTTGGTTGAACTTTTACCGGAAAATTTAGTACTCCTAAAGCTCCCCTGTTCAAGGAAACATCAAAAAATGTTTCCTTTTCGGTTAATTGAAAGTCCAATCTTAATGGTGCTGGCAAACTTCTAATAAATCCATCTATCAGTCCAATTATTATATTTACTGCTCCCGGTCTCCCATTATGATGATCGGCATTAATTTTCTCTATGAGCTTGTTTAACCAAAAGACTAACTGGTCTTTTTCAGTCCTATTCAAATACCCATGTACAGGTTCAAATCCCATTTTAATTTGATTCCACCAAGGTAAACCATCCCAAATACCTTCTTCTGATGGGACAACTAAAGTGCTAGGAGAAGTCATACCTACAGGGCGATTATTCCAGGTGAAAATATATAAATCTTCCCAGGGATTTTTATCATTATTGAACCGGTAAATACTATTTGTGTCGTCTGGTAACAACTTATATAGAGAACGAGCGAAAGGATTTGTATCTTTTTTAACTCCCAATTCTAAAAGTTGAGCCTTAATAGGAAATGCCCGCACTTCAGCTAGAGCTAAAACTGTTAACATTCCTTGCCACTGGACAATAATTTGTTCCCTAATAGGATATCTATCATTATGTAATGCCATTTCTACTGATAAAGGACGGGCCCAAATAGTAGGCACAGAACTTATATTTTTGATTTCCCCTGGAGCCTTGTAATCTAAACTTGTGGCAACTTTATCAAAGGTAGTTGGTGCTTGGGCATCCCACACACCAGCATTTCCAGAGATCACATCGCAATCATCTTTGAGTTTGGGTAACAACAAATGTGCCATATCTAAAGTACCTACCTTGTGAATTATATTAAATCAAGTATTTTCAGTCTGTTAATCTACAAACATGATACAAGGACTTAGCTAGACCAATAGTTCCCAATTTCGGAGGATCTATATCCTTGGGTTTTAAACTTTCTTTAAGTTTCTGAATTGTGTCCTGAGATTTTTTATCTTGACCCCGACTGTCACCTTGTTCAAATATTAGATTTGCCAAGTTATCATCTTTCAGACTTCTAATATACTCCTTGTGAAATAATTGGATCTTCTCCCCTGATGATTCATGAATATCCCCTAACCAGCGCAAATAGTCCTCACACCAATCGGTAATTTTTTCCATTGCTTCTTGTTGTTCGGCATCATTAAAATCAACGCTTAAACTGTTACCTCCCCCAGAAATACCTTTAGGAGCTGGGAAGAATTTCACAAACCAACTCGTACCAACACGAATTCTGAATTTCTTTTCGCCTAAGTCCCTAGCTTTTTTTAATTCTGGGGCAATATTAGATAACCAAGCAAAGGCAAAACGGGTGGCTTTCACCATTTCTGCTTTTACTTTTTGCATGTCTGGAATATCTTCCCAGGTTAGGGTTCCTTGATTTTCTCGGTTCATTAACACCACTTTTTTTTCCGCCGCTGGGGGGGTTAATAAAAATTCTCTCCCAGCTAGTGCAGCATAAAGTTCAATAAAATGAGGATCATTACATTGAGTGTTTCTACCTATGCTAAAGTTCTTAACTGGGGATAATTGTTGATTACCCAATAAATAGACTACATCAAATTCTTGAGGTCGACTGCCATAATAACGGAGTGCTGCTTCTGTGTTTAAAAGAAACTGTTCGGAACGGGCGTAAACTTCCTCCCCATTCTCTTCAGGCGTAAAGCTGAAATAAGGCAAGACAAATAGACAACCTAAATCCACTTTCTCCCTAATTCCTAGTGTTTCTAATTCACTATGAATTAATCTGCCAATGGTTGGCAGTCCTGAAGCTCCTGTTCCCCCAAAAATTGAACCACATAAAAAGATTTTTGGTCGCTTTCCTCCTCCAGCATCCTGTTGAATTTGCCGCATCAGATTTCCCCAAAAATCATTATCATTAGTATCCATTTTTACCTGGCTTATCACCTGGCTCATCACCGCCGCCCCAATATTGGGTCTTCCCCTAAAACCCACATCCAAGCTGGCTTCTCGCTCTTTTGATGTATAAAGTACATCAAACAAGTTACCCAGGGCTGGTTCATTTTGTTTAATCAGATTGTATTTAAAAATAACTGCCAAGTTTTTGTTGGCAACATTGTCAATATCATCAAATGGTGACCATGGACGTGAAAAGGATTCAATCGCTGTTTTCATCCACGGGTGTTTACCTTGTAAACCGAGTTTATAACATTTATTATATATGTCTAAACTCTTTAAAGCCCTGTTAACATTTCCATTGGTTTCATCAGTATCCACAAACAATAACCTTAGGGATTGTTCCCCAAAAAGCCCAATGGAGGTTAATTGAATTATTGCTTCAATGGATTTAGCCCCAGTACCACCAATTCCAATTATATAATTTGACATCTATCCTCAGTCTCCCATTAGTTTATGAGGTCCTCCATTAGTCTATGAAGTCTCCCAGTAGTTTATAACGTAACAAAAAGGCCAATGGTGGAATATATTTTACCCCTTCTGGGGAGCTGGTTGCTGTTGGTAACCAGTATAGCCAGATGGCATCCAGCAGAAAAAAGAAAATCAGTGAAAGTTGGGCTTCGCTACTCCGATTAATGTAAAAAACCGCGACTACAATGGTCACCATTGGTATTATTCCCAATAACCACCACAGTAATCTCCATCGACGTGTAGCAGATCCATCATTAAATCGACTCCTAGCTGCTGATATATACCAAATTAATGTTGGAATAATAGAAGCAAGAAACATGACCATAGCGGCAGTATTATAGTTACTAGTCAGCCAAGCGTCTACTGGTATTTGTTGAATAGGTACAATTTGATTCTCATAAACTAGCTTTTGCCCTAAAAACATTGCCATGCCACCAATTGTGGTGAGTACAATAATTCTGATCACCTCCCTCGGCTTCATTAACCCCCCCTATTTTTTGTAATATTCCCGTTCTCGTTTGGTTGAAACTCAGTATGGTTATTTTTCCTTATGCTAACATACTACTCTAAGATTTGCAATACAACTGGTGGTAAAGTTACTTAATATTATTTTATAATCAGTAATAATATTGCTGACGGAATTAGTAATAAAATAGTTTTGACAAATAGGAGTTAGAAATGATACATAAAGTATATTTCCGTAAAGGCTTAATTATGTTGTTACTTAGTCTTTTTATAGTGGCTTGTAACAAAGAAGAAAAGTTAAAATGCGAACTTGCCCATACTCCTGTGGAAAATACTAATACTAGTAAATCAAATAATCTCAGTGTGAGCATTTACCTAGATGGTAGTGGTTCCATGTTAGGATATGTGAAGGGCGGAGAAACCAATTATGTTAAGACTCTTAGATCTATCAGAAATGTATTTGAGTTAAGTGATAAATTACCAGTTGAATATTATCGAATTGGTAGTCCCATGCAAAAGATTACTAGTAGTGAATACTACAATTCTGGAATTAGTTCCGTATTTTACGATGGCAGTAGTAACCAGTTTCCAGAAGTTTCCAGTCCCATAGATGCTGCCATTGTTCCCCCAGAAAAGGAGCAGAAAAAAATGACTGTGATTATTACTGATTTGCAGCAAAATAGTGGAGACGTAACCAAGCTAAATAAAGTAATTAATGACACTTATTATAATATTGATAATCGGGATTATGCGGTAGGAATTTGGGCTATTAAAAGTGAATTTGATGGTAAGATTTATTTAGAAGGTAACAATCCAAGAAGTTTTAACTATAGTACAGGTCAAGAACCAGCAAAGTTTCGTCCATTTTATGTATTATTTATCGGACCCTATGGGGATATTAAGCACTACTTTAGTCAGCTCAAAAAATACAATACAAACCAAGATTTATTAAATAGTGATAACAGTAACTTAATGATCTTTCATCCTGATCATGTATTGGATAAAATCTCCGTTTTAGATGGGACACCCATATCTTTACCACAGGGGATTACTGAAGTTTTTGCCCTAGCCAAGGAGGGGGTTACGGTTAGCAAGAGCAACCAGGAAATGCTAAAATTGAATTCTTCCTTAAAGCAGAGTTCAACTATTAACTATACAGTGAATTTACTCCATTCAGAATATAGTTTACTGGTAGATCTAAGTATGATTCAAGCCCAGATAAAAGGTAAAAAGTTAGATAGGTTTAATCGTAAGTTTGTAGAGGTAGATAGCAATTCAGAAATAATTTCAGCCATAGAATTAAAAGATTGGCAAATTCTGCCCAAAGAAAATCAAGCCAAACTTGCAGCAGTTATCCAACCTGATAAATTATCTGAACCGGGTATTTATAACTTACAGTTTGATCTAAATACTCCTTCCTTAGCGGTTCCCAATTGGTGGAAAGAATGGGATTGGCAAACCAGAACCGGAGAGGAAGACGGTTCCAAAACCTATAATTTACAAGAATTTTTTACCGCCCTAAAAGTTAGAACGGAAACTATGCAATCGGAAATTGCCAAAAGTCCTCAGCATTCAGCATGGTTTATTGGTAGCTTATGCTATGCGATTCAGAAAGATTAGAAAAATTAATATATAGCTTTTAAAATCTGAACACCGTGCAATCTCCCGTAGGGAGTGCTTCGCAATCGCCCGTTCTAATCTTGATAAAGACATTTGAGCGCCCTTTGTAGGCTGGGTTTTCTCAACCCAACCCCCGAAGATCAATGAGATCGCCTGATTAGGAAACCAAAAAAAGTTGCTAAAATTAGGTTAAATCCCCCTGAGCTGAGGGGAAAACCCCCTCTTACCAACCGTGTCCCAACCTTCAACTACCACCCAAAATGTAACCCTCCCTGAGGAACCCCTCGACCTACCAGACCATACCCAGTTACCGGACTCCAATGACGATTTTGTGAAAAATTTCCAAGAACACCCACAAAGCATAATATTAACCACATCAATTGAACTATTACTGAAAAAAATCCATCCCAACGGAGACTATTGTATAGGACAGGATAGTGGCATATATTGGCGATTCACAGAACCTCCAGAAAAAGGGGTAGAAGCACCAGACTGGTTCTATGTTCCCGGAGTACCATCCAGGCTAAATGGGCAATTGAGAAGGTCATATGTGCTATGGAAGGAAAAAGTACCTCCCTTCATAGTGATAGAATTTGCGTCTAAAAATGGAAAGGAGGAAAAAGACAGTTCCCCTCCACCAGAAGGGGATGAAATAGATCCAGAAACTGGGAAACTAAAAAAAGCGGGGAAGTTTTGGGTGTATGAACAAGCGGTAAAGATACCATATTATGCCATATTTAATGGTTTTAAGGGTACACTAGAGGTATATCATTTAGAGAGAAAAAGATACAAAGAAATAAAGGCGAATAGGCGAGGACACTATGCCATACCGGAGATGGGTATAGAGTTGGGAATACTGTATGACAACCAGAAACCACCCACACCGTGGTTAAGATGGTGGGATAATAAGGGGGACTTGTTATTGACAGGAAATGAGCGTGCAGAACAAGCGGAAGCGATCGCTATTCGTGAGCGTCTGGCTAAAGAACAGGAACGAGAAGCTAAAGAACAGGAACGCCAACAAAAAGAAAAACTAGCTGCTTATCTACGCTCCCTTGGCATTGACCCAGAGAAAATATAAAATCCTGAAGCTCTTAACACCACCAGCTTTCCGTCGGTTGGGTTTAAGGGTACACTAGAGGTATATCATTTAGAGAGAAAAAGATACAAAGAAATAAAGGCGAATAGGCGAGGACACTATGCCATACCGGAGATGGGCATAGAATTGGGAATACTGTATGACAACCAGAAACCACCCACACCGTGGTTAAGATGGTGGGATAATAAGGGGAATCTCTTATTGACAGGAAATGAGCTTGCGGAACAAGCGGAAGCGATCGCATCTCAAGAACGCATGGCTAAAGAGCGAGCAGAAACTATCGCATCTCAAGAACGCATGGCTAAAGAAAAGGAACGAGAAGCTAAAGAGCGAGCAGAAGCGATCGCATCTCAAGAGCGTCTGGCTAAAGAACAGGAGCGCCAACAAAAAGAAAAACTAGCTGCTTATCTACGTTCTCTTGGGATTGACCCAGAGAAAATATAAAATCCTTATGCTAAATATAATGCGGGTTGGGTTCTAAACTATCAGATATTTCCCCGGTCAAAAAAAACAACACGAAACCAAAAACAGTTGCTAAAATTAGGTTAAATCCCCCTAGCTGAAGGGCAAAAATGAACCCCGTACCCCGTGTGTCCCAATCTTCAACTACCACCCAAAATGTAACCCTCCCTGAGGAACCCCTCGACCTACCAGACCATACCCAGTTACCGGACTCCGATGACGATTTTGTGAAAAATTTCCAAGAACACCCACAAAGCATAATATTAACCACATCAATTGAACCATTACTGAAAAAAATCCATCCCAACGGAGACTATTGTATAGGACAGGATAGTGGCATATATTGGCGATTCACAGAACCTCCAGAAAAAGGGGTAGAAGCACCAGACTGGTTCTATGTTCCCGGAGTGCCATCCAGACTAAATGGGCAATTGAGAAGGTCATATGTGCTATGGAAGGAAAAAGTACCTCCCTTCATAGTGATAGAATTCGCGTCTAAAAATGGAAAGGAGGAAAAAGACAGTTCCCCTCCACCAGAAGGGGATGAAATAGATCCAGAAACCGGGAAACCAAAAAAAGCGGGGAAGTTTTGGGTGTACGAACAAGCGGTGAAGATACCATATTATGCCATATTTAATGGTTTTAAGGGTACACTAGAGGTATATCATTTAGAGAGAAAAAGATACAAAGAAATAAAGGCGAATAGGCGAGGACACTATGCCATACCGGAGATGGGTATAGAGTTGGGAATACTGTATGACAACCAGAAACCACCCACACCGTGGTTAAGATGGTGGGATAATAAGGGGAATCTCTTATTGACAGGAAATGAGCTTGCGGAACAAGCGGAAGTTATCGCTATTCGTGAGCGTCTGGCTAAAGAGCGAGCAGAAGCGATCGCATCTCAAGAGCGTCTGGCTAGAGAGCAAGCAGAAACTATCGCATCTCAGGAGCGCCAACAAAAAGAAAAACTAGCTGCTTATCTACGTTCTCTTGGGATTGACCCAGAGAAAATATAAAATCCTTATGCTAAATATAATGCGGGTTGGGTTCTAAACTATCAGATATTTCCCCGGTCAAAAAAAACAACACGAAACCAAAAAAAGTTGCTAAAATTAGGTTAAATCCCCCTAGCTGAAGGGCAAAAATGAACCCCGTACCCCGTGTGTCCCAATCTTCAACTACCACCCAAAATGTAACCCCCCCTAGGGAAACTTTCGACCTACCAGACCATACCCAGTTACCGGACTCCGATGACGATTTTGTGAAAAATTTCCAAGAACACCCACAAAGCATAATATTAACCACATCAATTGAACCATTACTGAAAAAAATCCATCCCAACGGAGACTATTGTATAGGACAGGATAGTGGCATATATTGGCGATTCACAGATCCTCCAGAAAAAGGGGTAGAAGCACCAGACTGGTTCTATGTTCCCGGAGTGCCATCCAGGCTAAATGGGCAATTGAGAAGGTCATATGTGCTATGGAAGGAAAAAGTACCTCCCTTCATAGTGATAGAATTCGCGTCTAAAAATGGAAAGGAGGAAAAAGACAGTTCCCCTCCACCAGAAGGGGATGAAATAGATCCAGAAACCGGGAAACTAAAAAAAGCGGGGAAGTTTTGGGTGTATGAACAAGCGGTAAAGATACCATATTATGCCATATTTAATGGTTTTAAGGGTACACTAGAGGTATATCATTTAGAGAGAAAAAGATACAAAGAAATAAAGGCGAATAGGCGAGGACACTATGCCATACCGGAGATGGGTATAGAATTGGGAATACTGTATGACAACCAGAAACCACCCACACCGTGGTTAAGATGGTGGGATAATAAGGGGAATCTCTTATTGACAGGAAATGAGCTTGCGGAACAAGCGGAAGCGATCGCTATTCGTGAGCGTCTGGCTAAAGAAAAGGAACGAGAAGCTAAAGAGCGAGCAGAAGCGATCGCATCTCAAGAACGCATGGCTAAAGAAAAGGAACGAGAAGCTAAAGAGCGAGCAGAAGCGATCGCATCTCAAGAGCGTCTGGCTAAAGAACAGGAGCGCCAACAAAAAGAAAAACTAGCTGCTTATCTACGTTCTCTTGGGATTGACCCAGAGAAAATATAAAATCCTTATGCTAAATATAATGCGGGTTGGGTTCTAAACTATCAGATATTTCCCCGGTCAAAAAAAACAACACGAAACCAAAAACAGTTGCTAAAATTAGGTTAAATCCCCCTAGCTGAAGGGCAAAAATGAACCCCGTACCCCGTGTGTCCCAATCTTCAACTACCACCCAAAATGTAACCCTCCCTGAGGAACCCCTCGACCTACCAGACCATACCCAGTTACCGGACTCCGATGACGATTTTGTGAAAAATTTCCAAGAACACCCACAAAGCATAATATTAACCACATCAATTGAACCATTACTGAAAAAAATCCATCCCAACGGAGATTATTGTATAGGACAGGATAGTGGCATATATTGGCGATTCACAGATCCTCCAGAAAAAGGGGTAGAAGCACCAGACTGGTTCTATGTTCCCGGAGTGCCATCCAGACTAAATGGGCAATTGAGAAGGTCATATGTGCTATGGAAGGAAAAAGTACCTCCCTTCATAGTGATAGAATTCGCGTCTAAAAATGGAAAGGAGGAAAAAGACAGTTCCCCTCCACCAGAAGGGGATGAAATAGATCCAGAAACCGGGAAACCAAAAAAAGCGGGGAAGTTTTGGGTGTACGAACAAGCGGTGAAGATACCATATTATGCCATATTTAATGGTTTTAAGGGTACACTAGAGGTATATCATTTAGAGAGAAAAAGATACAAAGAAATAAAGGCGAATAGGCGAGGACACTATGCCATACCGGAGATGGGTATAGAGTTGGGAATACTGTATGACAACCAGAAACCACCCACACCGTGGTTAAGATGGTGGGATAATAAGGGGAATCTCTTATTGACAGGAAATGAGCTTGCGGAACAAGCGGAAGTTATCGCTATTCGTGAGCGTCTGGCTAAAGAGCAAGCAGAAAATATCGCATCTCAAGAGCGTCTGGCTAGAGAGCAAGCAGAAAATATCGCATCTCAAGAACGCATGGCTAAAGAACAGGAACGAGAAGCTAGAGAGCAAGCAGAAACTATCGCATCTCAGGAGCGCCAACAAAAAGAAAAACTAGCTGCTTATCTACGTTCTCTTGGGATTGACCCAGAGAAAATATAAAATCCTTATGCTAAATATAATGCGGGTTGGGTTCTAAACTATCAGATATTTCCCCGGTCAAAAAAAACAACACGAAACCAAAAAAAGTTGCTAAAATTAGGTTAAATCCCCCTAGCTGAAGGGCAAAAATGAACCCCGTACCCCGTGTGTCCCAATCTTCAACTACCACCCAAAATGTAACCCTCCCTGAGGAACCCCTCGACCTACCAGACCATACCCAGTTACCGGACTCCAATGACGATTTTGTGAAAAATTTCCAAGAACACCCACAAAGCATAATATTAACCACATCAATTGAACTATTACTGAAAAAAATCCATCCCAACGGAGATTATTGTATAGGACAGGATAGTGGCATATATTGGCGATTCACAGAACCTCCAGAAAAAGGGGTAGAAGCACCAGACTGGTTCTATGTTCCCGGAGTGCCATCCAGGCTAAATGGGCAATTGAGAAGGTCATATGTGCTATGGAAGGAAAAAGTACCTCCCTTCATAGTGATAGAATTCGCGTCTAAAAATGGAAAGGAGGAAAAAGACAGTTCCCCTCCACCAGAAGGGGATGAAATAGATCCAGAAACCGGGAAACCAAAAAAAGCGGGGAAGTTTTGGGTGTATGAACAAGCGGTAAAGATACCATATTATGCCATATTTAATGGTTTTAAGGGTACACTAGAGGTATATCATTTAGAGAGAAAAAGATACAAAGAAATAAAGGCGAATAGGCGAGGACACTATGCCATACCGGAGATGGGTATAGAGTTGGGAATACTGTATGACAACCAGAAACCACCCACACCGTGGTTAAGATGGTGGGATAATAAGGGGAATCTCTTATTGACAGGAAATGAGCTTGCGGAACAAGCGGAAGCGATCGCATCTCAAGAGCGTCTGGCTAGAGAGCAAGCAGAAAATATCGCATCTCAAGAGCGTCTCGCTAAAGAACAGGAACGAGAAGCTAAAGAGCGAGCAGAAGCGATCGCATCTCAGGAGCGCCAACAAAAAGAAAAACTAGCTGCTTATCTACGTTCTCTTGGGATTGACCCAGAGAAAATATAAAATCCTTATGCTAAATATAATGCGGGTTGGGTTCCAAACTATCAGATATTTCCCCGGTCAAAAAAAACAACACGAAACCAAAAACAGTTGCTAAAATTAGGTTAAATCCCCCTAGCTGAGGGCAAAAATGAACCCCGTACCCCCTCTTACCGTGCCCCAATCTTCAACCACCACCCAAAATGTAACCCTCCCTGAGGAACCCCTGGACCTACCAGACCATACCCAGTTACCGGACTCCGATGACGATTTTGTGAAAAATTTCCAAGAACACCCACAAAGCATAATATTAACCACATCAATTGAACCATTACTGAAAAAAATCCATCCCAACGGAGACTACTGTATAGGACAGGATAGTGGCATATATTGGCGATTCACAGAACCTCCAGAAAAAGGGGTAGAAGCACCAGACTGGTTCTATGTTCCCGGAGTGCCATCCAGACTAAATGGGCAATTGAGAAGGTCATATGTGCTATGGAAGGAAAAAGTACCTCCCTTCATAGTGATAGAATTCGCGTCTAAAAATGGAAAGGAAGAAAAAGACAGTTCCCCTCCACCAGAAGGGGATGAAATAGATCCAGAAACCGGGAAACTAAAAAAAGCGGGGAAGTTTTGGGTGTATGAACAAGCGGTAAAGATACCATATTATGCCATATTTAATGGTTTTAAGGGTACACTAGAGGTATATCATTTAGAGAGAAAAAGATACAAAGAAATAAAGGCGAATATGCGAGGACACTATGCCATACCGGAGATGGGTATAGAGTTGGGAATACTGTATGACAACCAGAAACCACCCACACCGTGGTTAAGATGGTGGGATAATAAGGGGAATCTCTTATTGACAGGAAATGAGCTTGCGGAACAAGCGGAAGTTATCGCTATTCGTGAGCGTCTGGCTAAAGAGCAAGCAGAAACTATCGCATCTCAAGAGCGTCTCGCTAAAGAACAGGAACGAGAAGCTAAAGAGCGAGCAGAAGCGATCGCATCTCAGGAACGCATGGCTAAAGAACAGGAACGAGAAGCTAAAGAGCTAGCGGAAGCGATCGCATCTCAGGAACGCATGGCTAAAGAACAGGAACGAGAAGCTAAAGAACAGGAGCGCCAACAAAAAGAAAAACTAGCTGCTTATCTACGTTCCCTTGGGATTGACCCAGAGAAAATATAAAATCCTGATCTATAAATACAAGTATTATTATGCAAAATTTTGGAGAAAAGGTCAATTTCATTTGGAGTATCGCCGATCTTATCCGGGATACCTTTAAGCGTGGCAAGTATCAAGATGTTATTCTGCCTTTTACCGTGTTACGTCGCCTCGACTGCGTACTTCAACCAACCAAAGTGGAGGTCTTAGAAGCCTACAACCATTACAAAAACAAACTAGATAACCTGGACTCCTTCCTGTGCAAGAAATCGGGCTTTGCTTTCTACAACAGCGCCCCCTACGACTTTCAGAAGCTGCTAGATGATCCCAAGCACCTTGCTGCTAATTTGAAACTATACATTAACAGCTTTAGTGCCAATATGCGCGAAGTGTTGGAGAAATTTGACTTTCCCAACACCATTGATAAGCTAGAACAGTCGGAGCTGCTATTTTTGGTTACTGAGCGGTTTAAGAATATAGACCTACATCCGGACAAAGTTTCTAATCTGGAGATGGGATATATATTTGAGGAGCTAATCCGTAAATTCAATGAGGCCCTGGATGAAAATCCGGGAGAACACTTCACACCGAGGGAGGTTATCCAGTTGATGGTCAACCTCATCTTCGCTCAGGATAAAGCCCAATTGAGCCAGGAATACATTAACCGCACAGTTTGCGATCCTTGCTGCGGTTCAGGAGGAATGCTGACTATTGCCAAAGATCGCATCCTCGAACTCAATTCCAAAGCTCAAGTATTTCTTTTTGGACAGGAAGTGAATCCGGAAACCTTTGCGGTGTGCAAATCCGATCTGTATATGAAGAGCATAGATGGCAAAGATGCTGAAAATATTAAATTTGGCAGTACTCTTTCCCATGATCAGCACAGCGACAGAACCTTTGACTATCTCCTGGCCAATCCACCCTACGGAAAAGATTGGAAGCGGGACAAAGATGCAGTGGAAGCGGAAGCGCAAAAACCAGGTGGTCGTTTTTCAGCAGGAACACCACGCATAAGTGATGGTCAACTCCTATTTTTGCAGCACATGCTCTCACGTATGAAACCGGTTGAGCAGGGTGGAAGTCGCGTGGCCATAGTGATGAATGGTTCGCCATTGTTTACCGGAGATGCGGGAAGTGGCGAGAGCGAGATTCGGCGGTGGATTTTGGAGAATGACTGGTTAGAAGCGATCGCAGCTTTGCCCGAGCAGCTTTTTTATAACACGGGTATTGCCACATACATCTGGGTTCTAACCAACCACAAGTCTCCTGAGAGAAAAGGGAAGGTGCAACTCATTAACGCCTCTGAGTTTTGGATACCGATGCGGAAGAGTTTAGGGAGTAAGCGACGGGAGGTCAGTTCCCAGTATATTGAGGAGATAACCAGAATTTTCCAGAGTTTTGAGTCTTCAGAAGTCAGCAAGATTTTTGACACTCAAGATTTTGGTTATCGTAAAATTACTGTTGAGCGTCCCCTGCGATTAAACTTTCAGGCATCACCGGAGCGCATAGTAAAGATTAAGGAGCAACCTGGATTTATTAGTTTGGCGGTAAGCAAGAAAAAGAGCGCCGAGGTAAAGGCAACTGAGGAACAGGCTGGCAGGGAGCAGCAGAGGCTAATTTTGGACATGCTTTATAACTTACCAGATACATTGTATAAAGATCGTGACCAATTTGAGAAGGTGTTAAAGAAAGCGATAAAGTCCCAAGGATTAACGATAGGAGCGCCGGTTTACAAGGCAATTCTTGCTGCACTTTCTGAGCGAGACGACACCGGGAAGGTTTGTGAGGATAAGCAGGGACATCCTGAAGCTGATTCTGAGTTAAGAGATACTGAGAATGTGCCACTCAAGGAGGATATTAGGGAGTATTTTCAGCGGGAAGTGGCCCCCCATGTATCTGATGCGTGGATTAGCGAGAGCGTGCGGGATGTTAAGGATGGAGAGATTGGCAAGGTGGGCTATGAAATTAATTTCAACCGGTATTTTTATAAGTATGAGCCCCCACGGGCGTTAGAGGAGATTGAAGCGGAAATTAAGGCAATTGAAGGGGATATACTGGAAATGTTGCGGGAGGTAGCAGGATGAGTGAGGTAGAGATTAAGCAGGAGAGGGGATGGAAGCGGTATCCAGCGTATAAGGATTCTGGGGTTGAGTGGTTGGGGAAAATTCCAGAACATTGGGAGGTGAAGAGACTTAAGTATATATCACGTCTTACGTATGGTGATTCATTATCAGGTGATACCAAGGGACTTGGTGATATTCCGGTCTATGGATCAAATGGATTAGTTGGAATTCAGAGGGCTCTGGCTCCTAATACATTTGCGCCCTGTATTATTATAGGAAGAAAAGGTTCATGTGGCAAAATTACATATTCTGAAAGCTGTGTATTTGCTATAGATACGACATATTTTATCGATGCAAGAACTGTCAATTCAAGTATATGCTTAAAATGGTTGTTTTATGTTTTGTCACTACTAGAGCTTGATAAGAGTTCTCAGGATACTGGTGTTCCAGGATTAAGTCGAGAGTTTGCACATAATCAACTACTCCCTTGGACAGGACTTATTCAACAACAAGCGATCGCCCGATTTTTAGATAGAGAAACTGTCAAAATAGACACCTTGATTGCCAAGAAGGAGCGATTAATCGAACTTCTCAAGGAGAAGCGCACCGCACTGATTAGCCATGCGGTCACTAAGGGACTAAATCCTGATGCTCCGATGAAGGATTCTGGGATTGAGTGGTTGGGGAAAATTCCGGAGGGTTGGAATCTTATACGGTTAAAGTACGGATACAAAACTTGTTTAGGAAAAATGCTGCAATCCTCGCCATCGTCTTCAGAAGATAGCTTAGAACCTTATCTACGTGCTGCTAATATTTCCTGGGAAGGTGTTAATTTAGCAGACTTAAAGGAAATGTACTTCTCTCCTTATGAGAAAAGTTTGTACGAGTTAAAAGCAGGAGATCTGGTTGTAAGTGAAGGAGGTGATGTTGGTCGAACCGCTATTTGGAGGGGAGAAATAGACAATTGCTACATTCAAAATGCTGTTCATCGAATTAGAAACAGGGAACGATATTCAAATCCATTCCTATATTATTGGCTGTTTTTCATTAAATCGATTGGATACATTGATTTGCTATGCAATAAGGCTACTATCGCCCATTTTACGGTTGAAAAAGTCAGAGAAATCCCCGTTGCTAGTCCCCCCCTCACTGAACAACAAGCGATCGCCCAATTCCTAGATAGAGAAACTGCCAAAATCGACACCCTAGTCACCAAGACCCGCATCAGTATTGACAAACTCAAAGAATACCGAACAGCACTCATCTCAGCTGCTGTCACAGGTAAAATTGATATAAGAGAGAATCTAACTCCATCACCCAATTAATACAACCCCAATACACCTGAAAAAATATCAAAAAATTAAATCCCAAATGATCGACACCTCAGAAAAAAACCTTGAAAACACCATCGAAACAAGCCTCCTGCAAAACGGTTACCAGCGCCGCACCTCCAGCGATTACCACCCCGCCCTCTCCCTCATCCCCCAGGATGTGCTTAACTTCATCCAAGTCACCCAACCAAAAGAGTGGCAGAAATTTACAACCCAATATGGTGATGACGCGGATAACAAACTCCTAAAACGCCTGGCCGAAGTCATCAAAAACCGAGGCACCTTAGAAGTCCTCCGCAAAGGTATCAAAGCCAATGGCTGCCGTTTTCAACTTGCCTACTTCCAACCCAATACCAGACTCAATCAAGAAACCCAAAAACTCTATCAGGCTAATTTATTTACTGTTGCCAGACAACTCCACTATAGCCAGAAAACGCCCACCAAAAGCCTGGATCTGGTCCTCTTCCTCAATGGACTACCCCTCTTCACCGCTGAGCTAAAAAACCCCTTTAAAGGTCAAAACGTGGAACATGCTATCAAACAGTACCGCACCGACCGGGATCCCAAAGAACCACTCTTTACCCTTGGCGTTTGTCTCTCCCACTTTGCCATAGACCCAGATCTGGTCTATATGACCACCCACCTTCAGGGTGATAAAACCCATTTCCTACCCTTCAACCAGGGGAACTGTGGAGGAGCGGGAAACCCACCCTCCACCCTTAGTTTCAGCACCGCTTACCTATGGGAAAAAACCTGGCAAAAAAATAGTGTCCTAGATCTCATCCAGAACTTTATCACTCTGGTTGAAGGAGAAGACGACAAGGGGAGGAAAACAGGGAAAAAGAAACTCATCTTCCCCCGCTATCACCAACTTGATACAGTACGTCGTTTGTTAGAGGATGCCAAGTCCCAAGGCCCGGGAAAATCCTACCTCATCCAACACAGCGCCGGGAGTGGTAAAAGTAATTCCATTGCCTGGCTTGCTCACGGACTTTCTAGCCTTCATAACTCCCAAGATCAGCTGGTGTTTGATTCCATCATCGTCATTACCGATCGCCGGGTCTTGGATCGCCAATTACAACGAACCATCCGTCAGTTTGAAGACACTCCCGGATTGGTTGAGAATATTGACAAGACCTCCCACCAACTCAAAGAGGCCCTGGAATTAGGAAAAAAAATCATTGTCACCACCTTGCAAAAATTCCCAGTTATCGTTGACCAGATCCAGTCCCTCACGGGGAAGCGATTTGCAGTAATTGTAGATGAGGCCCACTCCTCCCAAACTGGGGAAAGTACCAAAAAGCTCAAATCTGTATTAAGTGCCACAAGCCTAGAAGCAGCAGAAGCGGAAGAAAGTAAGGAAGAAGAGGATTTAGAAGATCGTATTGTTGCTGAGGCGAAAAAACGCGGGAGAATTCCTAACCTGAGCTACTTTGCTTTCACTGCGACCCCCAAGGCCAAAACCCTGGAGTTATTTGGCACAAAACAACCCGATGGTAGCTTTGCTCCCTTTAGCCTCTACTCTATGCGCCAAGCCATTGAGGAGGGTTTTATTTTAGATGTACTGGAAAACTATACTACCTATAACACATATTTTAATCTTCTCAAAACTATTGAAACCGATCCAAATTATGATCGGAAAAAAGCCGTATCCCTACTGCGAAACTTTGTCGAATTGCACCCACACACAATTAATCAGAAGGTGGCGATTATTATGGAGCATTTTCATGAGAAAGTTGCCCACCAAATTGATGGCAAAGCCAAAGCCATGATTGTTACCCGTTCCAGGCTACATGCAGTACGTTACAAGCAAGAATTAGATGAGTATATTCGCCAAAATGGCTATCCCTATCAGTCCCTAGTCGCTTTTACGGGAACAGTCAAGGATGGTGGAGAATTTACTGAGACCAATATGAACTCCAGGTCTTCGGGTATACATATTGCCGACAATGCAACCGCAGAAACCTTTAACCAACCTTCCTATCACTTTTTGGTAGTGGCTAATAAATTCCAGACTGGTTTTGATCAGCCACTACTAGTAGCAATGTATGTGGATAAGAAATTGAGTGGAGTAAACGCGGTGCAGACCCTTTCGCGCCTGAACCGAACACATCCCAATAAATTGGGAACAATCGTACTAGACTTTGCCAACGAAGCATCGGAGATAAAGAAGGCTTTTGAAGAGTATTACGATCGCACAATTCTAAGTGAGTCTACTGATCCCAACCAGCTTTATGACCTTCAGTCCCAACTTGGTGACTACGGTTTTTATGGACAAAAGGAGGTAGATTCTTTTGCCGAGATTTATTATGGAAAACAGGGGACACAGGATAAATTATACACTGTTTTAGCACCCGTAGTAGAGCAATATAAAGAAGCTACAGTAGAAGAGCAATTTAACTTTCGGGGTCAGCTTCAAGATTTCATCCGATTATATGCTTTTATATCCCAACTATTACCTATTCCAGACGGGGAGCTAGAAAAATTCTATGAATTTTTTCGCCACCTAATCCGTAAGCTACCTATTAAAACCCATACCCTTCCCCTGGAAGTGCAGACAAACATCGAATTAAAATCTTACCGCATCCAAAAGACCCATAAAGGCAAAATTGAACTAGAAAGAGGAGTGAGAGAAACAAGAGGTAATTATTCCATAGGAGCAAGTAAACCATCCACAGAGAACATAGAACCTCTTTCAAAAATCATTCAAGAAATCAATCAGCAATTTGGCACTGATTTCACTGACAATGAACGGGTATTTATTAAGCAATTAGAAGATAAACTAGACGAAAGTAATCCCTTGAAATTAAGCTTCAAAGTGAACACTCCTGAAAACATAAGACTTGTTTTCGATAACCTCACCAATGACCTGATGCAGGATATGATAGAAACTAATTTTAATTTCTATAAGCAGTTTAGTGATGATCGAGAATTCAAAAATCACCTTCTGGAACTTTTGTTCAAACGGTATGTAGAGCGAATAAACAGTTAACCTTTAGCAAGGAATATCATCCGTTATGACTCTTATTAGTCTCATAGCTGCCATTTCCCAAGATCGTATTTTATCTGATTCCAAAAACGAACACATTCGCGGGGGTATTCCCTGGGATATTCCTAGTGATGGACGTTATTTTAAAGAAACTACCTGGCGACATCCTGTAATTATGGGTCGTAAAACCTATGCCACCTTCAATCATCCATTACCAAATCGTACTAATATTATTGTAACTAAAAACACTGACTATCAAGCGCCAGGATGTGTAGTTTTTCATTCTTTGGGGGAAGCAATTAAATGGACCAAAATGAGTGAAACAGAAGAGATATTTATTGCTGGTGGAGAACAAATTTATACCCAGGCTATGGAATTTGCGAACAAGCTATATTTGACCATTGTGGAAGGGAATTTTGAAGGTGATATACATTTTCCTGAATTTAGCAATTTTGGCAAATTAACCAAAGAAGAAAAATTAGAAGAAAATGGTTTTAAGTTTAAGTTTATAGAAATTGAACGTCAATAACTTTGGGAATAGTGCTGGGATTATATTTATAATCATCTGCAATTATTTCACCTTATACGTCAAGTCTAACGTAGGTTGGGTTTTCTCAACCCAACATTATCATCTTAAATCAAGTTATCCTGGCTCATCTTAAAATCTCATTTACAGTTAACTTGACCTCGGCAAATAAGGGGGAACAAATCACTTCATCATCCATAAAAACCCGCTCCTCATACAAACCTTCCACCCACTCCAAAACAGTCACTTTTTGCCCCATTGGATCAACAATCCAATATTCATTAATACCTCGCGCTGCATACTCAGAACGCTTGTAACGATAATCTCGCTTTTCTTGATTAGGACTTACCACTTCAACTACCAATAAAGGGGGTGGCATATCCATTAAAATTAGAGAGCGTGTAGCATTTTGCATCACCTGTGCCAACTCTTCAGAAAATACCACCAAATCAGGAACACGCACCCCCACCATGCGACTATTTACCGCTATTTCCGTTTTCATACTCAAGCGGTAATAGGGAATACCTAATTGAGAAAAATAGATTAATAAAAACACCGCTATGCGCCGATTGATTTCACTTTCAAAAGGCATAAGAATTATTTCCCCATTTTCCAATTCATATAAATAATCTGTCCCATCATCATAATTAAGAAATTCTTCAAAAGTCATCTTTTTAGCAGTAGTAGCTACCATGAAAATTACTCCTATAAAATATAAATTAACCCAATTTTAGCACTTGTTTTTGGTTTTGTGTTGGTTTTTAAAAAGGGTAGAAGGTAGGTTGAGTTGAAGCATGAAACCCAACACCTCCATGGATTACACTTATGTTATCATCATTTTTTAATGAAACTGGGCGCAGTCCCCACTAGCAATAAGTAGGTCAGTGGAATCAAATATAAGATAAAAGTAGGTTGGGTTGAAGCATGAAACCCAACATCCCCATGGATTACACTTATGTTATCATCATTTTTTAATGAAACTGGGCGCAGTCCCCACTAGCAATAAGTAGGTCAGTGGAATCAAATATAAGATAAAAGTAGGTTGGGTTGAAGCATGAAACCCAACACCCCCATGGATTGCACTTATGTTACCATCGTTTTTTAATGAAACTGGGCGCAGTCCCCACTAGCAATAAGTAGGTCAGTGGAATCAAATATAAGATAAAAGTAGGTTGGGTTGAAGCATGAAACCCAACACCCCCATGGATTGCACTTATGTTACCATCGTTTTTTAATGAAACTGGGCGCAGTCCCCACTAGCAATAAGTAGGTCAGTGGAATCAAATATAAGATAAAAGTAGGTTGGGTTGAAGCATGAAACCCAACACCCCCATGGATTACACTTATGTTATCATCATTTTTTAATGAAACTGGGCGCAGTCCCCACTAGCAATAAGTAGGTCAGTGGAATCAAATATAAGATAAAAGTAGGTTGGGTTGAAGCATGAAACCCAACACCCCCATGGATTACACTTATGTTATCATCATTTTTTAATGAAACTGGGCGCAGTCCCCACTAGCAATAAGTAGGTCAGTGGAATCAAATATAAGATAAAAGTAGGTTGGGTTGAAGCATGAAACCCAACACCCCCATGGATTACACTTATGTTATCATCATTTTTTAATGAAACTGGGCGCAGTCCCCACTAGCAATAAGTAGGTCAGTGGAATCAAATATAAGATAAAAGTAGGTTGGGTTGAAGCATGAAACCCAACATCCCCATGGATTACACTTATGTTATCATCATTTTTTAATGAAACTGGGCGCAGTCCCCACTAGCAATAAGTAGGTCAGTGGAATCAAATATAAGATAAAAGTAGGTTGGGTTGAAGCATGAAACCCAACACCCCCATGGATTACACTTATGTTATCATCATTTTTTAATGAAACTGGGCGCAGTCCCCACTAGCAATAAGTAGGTCAGTGGAATCAAATATAAGATAAAAGTAGGTTGGGTTGAAGCATGAAACCCAACACCCCCATGGATTACACTTATGTTATCATCATTTTTTAATGAAACTGGGCGCAGTCCCCACTAGCAATAAGTAGGTCAGTGGAATCAAATATAAGATAAAAGTAGGTTGGGTTGAAGCATGAAACCCAACATCCCCATGGATTACACTTATGTTATCATCATTTTTTAATGAAACTGGGCGCAGTCCCCACTAGCAATAAGTAGGTCAGTGGAATCAAATATAAGATAAAAGTAGGTTGGGTTGAAGCATGAAACCCAACACCCCCATGGGTTACACTTATGTTACCATCGTTTTTTAATGAAACTGGGCGCAGTCCCCACTAGCAATAAGTAGGTCAGTGGAATCAAATATAAGATAAAAGTAGGTTGGGTTGAAGCATGAAACCCAACACCCCCATGGATTACACTTATGTTATCATCATTTTTTAATGAAACTGGGCGCAGTCCCCACTAGCAATAAGTAGGTCAGTGGAATCAAATATAAGATAAAAGTAGGTTGGGTTGAAGCATGAAACCCAACACCCCCATGGATTGCACTTATGTTACCATCGTTTTTTAATGAAACTGGGCGCAGTCCCCACTAGCAATAAGTAGGTCAGTGGAATCAAATATAAGATAAAAGTAGGTTGGGTTGAAGCATGAAACCCAACACCCCCATGGATTGCACTTATGTTATCATCATTTTTTAATGAAACTGGGCGCAGTCCCCACTAGCAATAAGTAGGTCAGTGGAATCAAATATAAGATAAAAGTAGGTTGGGTTGAAGCATGAAACCCAACACCCCCATGGATTACACTTATGTTATCATCATTTTTTAATGAAACTGGGCGCAGTCCCCACTAGCAATAAGTAGGTCAGTGGAATCAAATATAAGATAAAAGTAGGTTGGGTTGAAGCATGAAACCCAACACCCCCATGGGTTACACTTATGTTACCATCGTTTTTTAATGAAACTGGGCGCAGTCCCCACTAGCAATAATTATGCAAGTTATCTATCTACTCTTAGTTGCTGTAATGTTCCTGGGAATTATTGGTGCTGTAGTTCCAGCTATCCCTGGAAGTAGTTTGATTTTAATATCTATTATCATCTGGGGAATTGTGAGTAACTCCTTTGCTGCTATTAAAATTCCTCTGATTGTGACAATCATTGTTTTACTTCTAAGTACAGGAGTTGATTTCCTTGCTGGTTATATTGGTGCGAAACAAGCGGGTGCTAGTAAGTGGGGACAAATTGGCGCATTTGTGGGTTTATTAATGGGATTTTTCGGATTATTACCTGCTTTACCTTTTGGTGGACCATTACTAGGTATTCTATTTGGACCTCTATTAGGAGCAATTGTGGGTGAGTTTCTTTACCAAAGAAGATTATGGCCTGCGGTGAAAGCTGGTATTGGAATCACTGTGGGAACGCTCGTGGGAAACTTGATTCAAGGTGTCCTAGCCATCAGCGCAGTCATAGTATTTTTATTGACAACTTGGTCCCAAGTATACTGACCCACTTACTCCTGCTATATTATGACGATGATTGCAACTCTTGAAGAATTGCCTTTTTCAAAGTTTTACGAATTTCAGCAAACCCAGAATTAGGATAAGCATCAGCATTTTCACAAGTCTGATCACAGTCTTTTCGCAACACCAAAGCATCAGCAAATAATAAAGGATTACTGCCTTCAGATAAGGGTAGAGAACTTAATTGTACATCAGAATTGCTGCTATTTTTCAGAATATAATTGAGTCTTTCTGAATAACCAAAAAAAGCATCAACTTCATTATTAACAAATGCTGCTGCACCACTATCTAAATCGCTATATTTATCAAAGCAGGGGTTAACATCTCCCACTTGACAATTTTGAGCAAATTTTCTGAAAGATGTGATCACCTTTGGATTTAAAGTGGTGGATAAAGCAGCATTAATTTGTTTTGTTCCATAGGTATCCGCCCACCCATCTAAATACAGAGCTGGTAAGTTCCAACTACCTATTAAATCTCCTGTTAAATTAGGTGTATCCGGAGTTATTGCTGTTAAGATATTCAACAATTTTTCTACGGATTTGGTTTTAGCTACTTTGTCATTCCGAGAAATAATAAAATGTCCACATAATAAATGGGGAACACCATATATATCACCATTGACTGTGACTCCTTGTAAACCTGCAGGATACCAATCTTTGATATTTTCAGGTTTATTCCATGTTTTGACTACATTTGCTTTGACTAAATCACCTAATAATAATGTATCTACTTCAACGAGATCATAACCATCTTGTTTGCTAGGGTTGGTTAACCATTGTTTTAAAGTGTCTATGTCATAAAATCCTTCTTCTTCTGGGTTGAGAGGTTTTAATACTAAGTCAATGTTGGGATTTTGGGTTTCAAACTCACTTTCAATTCTGTATCCCTCAGTAGTCGCAATACCTATTCCTTCTTATGAAGGTCAAGACTAAGAACCCGCTCTAGTGGCGGGTTTTAAAATAAAGTCGCAATACCTATTCCTTCTTATGAAGGTCAAGACTTAATCTTAATGCGACACCATATTTAAAACCGTTCCAGTTGTCGCAATACCTATTCCTTCTTATGAAGGTCAAGACTTCCTACTTGGTTAGCAGTTCATATGCAGCATTGATTTGGTCGCAATACCTATTCCTTCTTATGAAGGTCAAGACTTACTGGCAACTATCAAGCTTTAAACTATTTTTGGGTCGCAATACCTATTCCTTCTTATGAAGGTCAAGACTAATATTGAGGTCAGCCTTAAGGCTGACTTTGATGTCGTCGCAATACCTATTCCTTCTTATGAAGGTCAAGACATGACAAGTTCATCGGAACGTTTACCACCTACCAGGAGTCGCAATACCTATTCCTTCTTATGAAGGTCAAGACTTCGGTTACTAGGTAGTCTGCTGTTATAGCAGGTTGTAGTCGCAATACCTATTCCTTCTTATGAAGGTCAAGACACGAACTACTGGTTCTAGGATGGAGCGCAGAAGAGCTTGTCGCAATACCTATTCCTTCTTATGAAGGTCAAGACTGCTGGATCAGGCATTTCCTCAACTTGAGGACGGGGACGTCGCAATACCTATTCCTTCTTATGAAGGTCAAGACAAGTTAAACCTTTTAGAGAAAACTTATCTTCTACTATGTCGCAATACCTATTCCTTCTTATGAAGGTCAAGACGACCTCGTTTTCTCAAGCCTTCTTAGGAAAGAGGTGGAGTCGCAATACCTATTCCTTCTTATGAAGGTCAAGACTAAAGAAGCAATCCTAACTCAAACCGAATTAGAAATTGTCGCAATACCTATTCCTTCTTATGAAGGTCAAGACCTATCTGTAGTTAGTCTACCAGATCTCTGGTACTAATAGTCGCAATACCTATTCCTTCTTATGAAGGTCAAGACTGCCACGACTGTAAATACTACACATGGGAGGCAATACTGGTCGCAATACCTATTCCTTCTTATGAAGGTCAAGACCACAAGAATTACACACACATAGCGTCATCTTGATTGTCGCAATACCTATTCCTTCTTATGAAGGTCAAGACAGGTTTTGGCTTGGTATTCTTGTCCGAATACCTCTATAGGTCGCAATACCTATTCCTTCTTATGAAGGTCAAGACACGAAACGTGGGATGTCTGCGTTAGATAGAGAGAGTTAGTCGCAATACCTATTCCTTCTTATGAAGGTCAAGACATCATAGAAGTATAACCTATGATTCGAGAGAAAGAAGTCGCAATACCTATTCCTTCTTATGAAGGTCAAGACCCCTCCATTTTAACACCTTACCCTGACTGGTGTCTAGACCCACTTTGCGAAGGTCAGCAAAATTTCTCTGTTTTTCACCCCCACTACCCTCAAAATAATGGCTGAAACCCTTACACCACAAGGCTGCGAGGTTCCCAACGAAATAATAGGCATTCCAGCGTTTTTTCTTGACCTTCGCACTTTCTTCGTTAATTACTGATTTTTCTGTCTTTATTTTTATCATTATCCTTTGCTATTACTGAAATATTTATACCGATTTTTCCCCATTTGTGCCACTATTATAACACATTTACAGGAAAATAATTCCCTAAAACTTATGTATATTTTATTTTTTTGAGACCACTTCATTCTCACCCCCTATTAGGTACTACATTGACTGGGATATTTCATTACTCGCATAAAAGTTTTTAGGTTAGATAAAATGTCGTAAAATACCTACCCAAATCCCTATCTTACCCAAATATCTATCTAAAGATAGATGTAACTATTCCCATAGATAGGGGACAAAGTTTTTATTACCAGGTTAATATTATAGATAACGACAACCGCTCATTAATGTCTACTCAAACCTGCCCAGATCTTAACAATCTGGGTAGGTGGGGTGAGCGTGCATGACTCCGCCATAAAAAAGAGTTACCTACCATCAGGTAAGGTTGGCTACGAAAGACAGGTCACGACACCTACAAATTAACTCCAGTTTGTAGCTCTGTCGGTAACTTCAACAAAAGGCGAGACATCTTAGAAAGCCCTCTGAACTACCATGACAAGCCTGTTTTTCATTGTCGAGGAACACATTACTAAGGACTGGTCAAACCGACCAAATTAAACATCGAAAAGCCTATTCATCGCAAAGACGGTTACAGTTATGCCTAAAAAAGTACCCAAACAGAAAGGAATGTCTAGCTATATCCAGAAATTGTCGAACAGCAGCCAACCCCAACCTATCATTACAAATAACCAAAGGGGGATCTAAAACAATTGGTATTCATCGAACCACAACCCATCCAATTCCTGCCACTACAGCAGCAACTATACCCAGACCCTAACCTAACCACTGAAAATCCTGGTTTCGCCATCCATCCAGTTACCGGAGAATGGCAAGATACAGACCGCCTCAGAAGTAAATACCCCTGGGGGGGTGGCGCTAGTAACTATGCCTTTGAACAGCTACCTCCAGAAATCTCTCCCCATCATTTCCTGGGCACTCTGGTCTTTGGACCAGTCCAGTCCTTCCTCGGTGCGGGTCAACGGTTAAGAGATTGGGCTGTGGCATCTTGGTTGTGTCATTACCTGGCAACGGCTACTATCTATCATTGGGAAAAACAGGGGGGTTCTGTTCTTTTACCTCTCTACAGAAGTTCTCCCCTCCTACGATGGATGAATACTGGTGTTTCTCCAGACCCCCAATCTTTTTGGCGCCCTGAGTTACCGAATGTTATGACTGGTGTGGTTCCCTGTACTACTGATGAAGGAGCCCAAAACTGGTTAGAAAATATCAAACACCTTTTACTCCAAGAATGGTCTTTACTCATTAAAAATATTGAAAGAGTTGTTGTTGAGCAAGAGCGCACCGAAAAAAAAAGACTATTAGATGGTGTCGGATGGCAAGTGATTCACCGTGACCATGGGTTTTTATGGTCTGTTTATTATACCTGCGCACCCATTACCCAAGACCCACCCCTGAGTATTACTCAGGTGAATAAACAAATTCACGATGAGCTAGAAAAGCAAAAACTCAGTCGCCAATGGCAAGGAACCTGGTGGAGTGGAGTAACTAGTCCTACCGCTGGCTCCCTTTCCGTCTGGCATCCCGGGTTGTTACCCATCGACAGAAATGGCACCTGGGGTATACCCCCCTCCGAACTCGATCACTGGTGGGCAGGTCTCCTTCGACACCATTCTGCTCTTTTCAGCTCTCGGGAAAAACTAAATAGCATAGAGCTGATTAAACGCTTGGCATCCCTACCCGACTATATTCAAAAAGCTCTGGAGATGCGGTGGGGTCATATTCCTCCCGCGTGTCCCTGGGGCAATTTTCCTGAACAAACCGCAGTTGCAGCTGCTTGGGTTCCCCTACTAGGCCAATCTATTCCTTGGAATAATAGGCTACAAGATGCAGCGGAATACTTTGGGTTAGAACCTAGACGCTGGGGTTTACCCTTAATAGATAGATCTCACCCCGGATATATTCATCCCGAGGTGTTGGAACGACGCAATCTAGAAAACTGGAGTCTGGATCAAGACCTAGAAGGGGTCGAACAAGACTGGAAAGATTTCAACCTAGACCAATGGACTACGCCAATTCAATGGCACGTGGGATGGCGGGGTGACGGAGACCACATTGGTAAGTGGCTCTCTGGTAGTCAGTATGAACGGGAAAATTTACTCTGGCAAAAGTGGCATCCCACACCCCAGCAAATTGAAGATTACCATCTCAACCTAGTCCCCGCCCAAATTCCTAATCATACCCATCGCCAATTAGACCTACCCCATGTTCTGGATCTATCTGTTCTCTTTAGTCACTGGAACAAGCTGTTGTATCCCCTGGTAGAAGAACAGTACCCTGGTAAGGTTATATTCGCTGGAGGAGATGACTTCCTCCTCTTGGGCCCTTTACCCCAAGCTGTGGAGATGACCAGTGATTTATATCGCTTATGGTCTGGTAGAACCACTGCCCTCACTTCTATGTTGGAGCCACCAGTACCGGGTTGGGTCAAGTATCAGGAGTCTGTTTATCCCGTTCCTAGTGAAATAATGACCTTTAGTTTAGGAGTAGTCATTGCCCAAAGACGTATACCCCAGGCATTATGGCATAGTCATCTCAATGAAGCCTATAAAAAAGCTAAATCCCAGGGCAGAAACCGGGTTTGTGTAAGGGTGTTGTTCAATAGTAATCAGATTATAGAGTGGATCTGCCCTTGGTTCCTGTGGGATATACTGATGGGAAACAACTTGGTGCAGTCAGATAACCAACTAAATAGATGGGAGAAACTATTGCAATATATGGAACCTGTCCGCATGAAACAACCCAATCTAGCCCTGGCAGAAACCGCCCTAGAAACCCTATGGCAAAGTGTAGGTTTAAACCTCTCTTGGAACCAAGTACGCCCACAATCTGAACATGATACTTTTTTAAGCGAATGGGAATGGTGGACTAATTGGGTAGCCCTGCGAGTGTTTTTAGCCAGACAGGAACAAAACCGCGACCTTTGGATGAGAAGATTTAGGGAGGATGGCTTATGACTTGGTATAGTATCACACCCACAGGCACCATAACCCTAGGAAATTTGACCCCAGTAGGGCAAAACAGTGGGCTGGTAGGGTGTCGTTGGCCACCCAATGGTAACCAACTAGCTGCAGCTCTTAATCTACCCAAAACCACCCAAATGTGGGGACCTTTTTGGTTACACGAAAAAAATCTCTACTTGCCAGTTCCACAAGGTGTTTATACCCATAGACTACCATCAAGACAGAACACAAAGGTATTAGATTTATATCGTATGTATTGGCAAGAAAAGTGGCAACTACATCACCAGACAACCCCAGACATAGAAATTGAACAACTAGGAGGAAAATATCTCATCAAAAGTCAGGATTTTCGTCAGTTGTGGGAACAGGGATTTTTAAACCAGGTAGAAGTTCAACCGCTTCCTTGGCAAACTCTAACCCTGAGTCATAACCGACGGGAAGACTTTCAGGTAGTAGAAGAGGGAGGATTATACGCTGAAAAAACTATCTTAATGGCCAGCAAGTGGTCAATAGTGATAAAAGTCATAGGGAAAGGGGAACCGCAAAAATACGGAACCCTAGGAGCAGGAGCTACTCCTATTGTGACCGTACCCTTAGAGAACCTAGAAACCGAAAGCTGGGAATTTTTAGGAGCAGAAATACCAGATGCGGACGGTGCTGTATTATTAACAAGTGCTTTGTGGAGTAATGGAACAACTAAAACCTCCCATCCTTACCCAGACCAGCATCCACCCGTAGCTTACCTAGCCCAACAAGGGGAACCCTGGCAGACCTGGAAAACAGTTTCCCACAAGCTCACACCAGAAAGAAAATTAACCCCCGGTGAGTGGCTCACACCAGCAGGAGCCATTTACCGGTGGCATAAAGCCCCCATCACCAAAAGTGGTCCCCTCCTGGATCCATTTAATCGTCATGTGTGGGGATATGGACATTTGTGGTTATTTAAAGAGAATCTAATATGAAAGCAGGAAACATTTGGATAGTATGTAGAGAGCCCGTCCACATAGGAGGAGCAGACAGTGAAAACCGGGGTAATAACAATCCTATTTTTCGCCTACCGGATAGAACACCAGTTATACCAGGTAGTTCTTTGCGAGGTGCGCTCAGGGAACACGCGGAAAAGGAAAAGGAGTTTCAGCCTTTTGTAGGAGAATGGTTTGGGGGAGATACAAGTGCTGTATCACCAGGTAATATTTCCTTGGGATGGGGATGGCCGGTTTGGTGGCCTGTTCATGTATTGGGATATGGTAACTGGTGGGTAAGCTTTCCTGACTGGTTAAACAGATTTGCGGATCTCACGGGGACAGAAATTCCTCCTTTACCAGACAATTTACTTGTCACCGAACCAGAATTAGATAAAAAAACAGTGTATTTACGATGGTTAAAGCTATCTAATATCGCTTACTTAGATCCAAGTAAATTGCCCTTACCCCCCGAACTACAAGCCCATAGGAAGCGACTACTAATCCTGAAAAATGAATCTATTAATACCTTAGTAGATATGGGCATGGTACGCCAACCGCGAGTTAGCTTGAAGGAAAATGCGGATAAAGACGGTAGTTTGGTAGACAACCTGTTTTCCGTAGAAGGCATACCACCGGGAGCGAGTTTTGTGGTTTCATGGCACAGTCGCCAACAACAAACAGAAAGATGGGAAAGTTTCCTCCATAGAGAACATCACCTGGGAGGACTATGGGGAGTTGGCTACGGGCGCATAATTATCGACAATATTAACTAATCAGCGTAGGTGGGAGTACAGATGACAACATCATTCTATGACCTAGACCAAAAAGTGTTAGCAGAATTAAGGAAAGGGGCTACTGATTTGAGCGCCATAGAAAAATGGCAAGGAAAAGCCAGTGGTATAGGTGAATATGTTTCCAGTTGGGGTGTTGAGAGGTTTTGGGCCCTTTCTCGGTCACCCAAACTAATTGGTGGTGAATTACCGGATGGTGTGGGGGGAACAGATGAGCAACGGCGCTATTTTGCCTGGGGGGTAGCCAGGGTAACTTTATGTCAAGTGGTGGGTTCTGAATTGGGAATAAGGGCTAATATGAAGACAGAAGATTTTCAAGCTAGATATGCCCAGCTGAATTTCAACCAACAAATATTAGTTACAGAAATGCTGCTAGAAATAGCAGATACAATCCAATTTTGGACAATGCGTCTAAAAGAAACACTGCAAAGTAATGCAAAGTAATAATCAATTCAACTAACTATAAAAAACACTGAGATAAAACTATGTCCTTACCAACAGAATTACCCAAATGGTACAGAGTAGATACAGAAGAAGAAAAAGGCTGGACACCCCAAACCACGGACATAATAGAAGGACCACCGGAAAATAGGGAGGTGCGCCAAGCCTGGTATGTGAATAATTCATACACGCCACAAAAATCTAACCCCATTCTCAGGGTGCAAATTTTAACTCCCATACAAGTAGGGGGAGGAAGTCTAAGCGAGGGAATGATTTTGCCTGCACAAATAGGGGGATATCCTTGTATACCTGGATCTAGCCTGCGGGGGTCATTACTGAGCAGAATTAGAAAGGTGTGGTCTCAAATGGGGGGTGAGGAACAGCAATTTTGGCAAAGACTTGTGCAAGAGGATAGAAGTGGATGGCGCTATAGGGAGATTAGATTTGAGAGTGTACCTCTGGACAATGTGGAACCCTATCCCCTGAATGGCCAGCAATCATGGCAAGTATATGGGGAGAACGTAAGGGCTTTAAGCGTGCAATGGCAAGCCTCACCCAAGGAACCTCCTTCATTGCAACCAACTCTTTTAAGCATAGTAGTGAATACCCGACAGGAAATAAGACAAGACGAAAGGGGATGGTTAAAAAATAGATTAAAAGAGACTTTAGAGGAGGAAGGAATAGGGAGAGGGAAAAACTCTGGATTTGGGAGATTAGTGGAGAGAATAAGCCAAGGTGATTGGCAATTAAGGGTGCGGGGGGCAAAACCGGGGATACAAGCACACAACCGGAGAATGAACATAACAGGGAAGTATAGGTGGTCTCCCCAGGTATTAAGAGCCACCCTGCGGGGTTGGTTTTTGCGATTAGCGTTAAGGGAATTTTCCAGACCGGATGCAGAGAACTTAACCACCTATATATTTGGTGGATTTGGGTCACCAGCGCAACTGAATCTAGTGAGTTATAGAATGTTTGCGGGTAGGGAAATAGGCGCAGGGAACCGGGGAAATAATAGTGACTACAGTAATATACTGAGCGCGGTGGTAAATCAGGATTGGCAAATAGGAGTTAAATGTAACCAAGAGTGTAGGGGATTAGTAGATAGATTGTTAGAACTGGCCCAGAGATTAGGGGGGATAGGACCAGGATGGAGAAGACCACCCCATGAAATGCGCAATAACGTTTTTCGTGGCAGTGAATTTGTTACCCAAACAGAAAGTGGAGAAATGGAGTTATCCCAGCTGTTACGTAGATTGCAGGAAGATATTAGGGATTTAGGCACACAACTGAGCATAACGATAAATAGAAAGGGAGAACCAGGTTGTATTGACAGTGTGTGGGAGAGTAAAGACACCGAGACGTGGAAGCAGATAGTCCATGGGGTGTGTGCCACAAGTAATAGAAATAAACCTCAATGGTGTGGTTCCACTAACAGACCTTCTCTCTATGCGGTGAGGGAAAAGGAAAACAGTTGTGTCATCACTAGTTTTGACCCAACAGTGAATGGTACTTTAGGGAGCCAAGGCTTTACCCGCATTTGGCCTGTATAGTTTATTAGTACGTTAATATCCTCAGTATTAGGTGGGTAAATGGAATTAAATATAAGTCAACGTAGGTTGGGTTGAAGCATGAAACCCAACACCCCCATGGGTCTGGTTACTCGACCCATCCTACAAATTGTGCCTCCCTACTTAACATGTAAATCAAACAACATTTCACAACACTAGTAAATAATCTTGCAAACACATGAAAATTATTTCCTTTCTTGGTTTTAATAATTACATTGAGACCAATTATATCCATCCCACCACTAGTCAAGCAGTAAGGACTAAATTTTTTCAAGAAGCCCTGGTTGAATTTTATCAACCTGATACATTGTATGTATTATTAACACCCACCGTAGCCACTAAAATTCCCAGAAACGGAACCATATCTAATTGGCAAGGATTACAAGAACAACTAGCTAATAAATCCGTTAAATTAGAGCCTGTTTTTGATATTCCCGAGAGTAATTCTTTGGATGATAGTTGGTTAATTTTTGATAAAATTACTAATTGTTTAAACGAGGGCGATCGCGTTATTTTTGACCTTACCCATAGTTTCCGTTCCATTCCAGTTATTGCCTTATTAGCTATTAGCTACCTACGTACAGTAAAACAAGTACAAATTGAAGGTGTGTTATATGGAGCCTTTGACCCTAATGCCCAAGGTGCAGACACCCCCACCTATGATTTACTGCCCATGCTCAGCTTATTAGACTGGCTTGCCGCCGCAGATAGATTTGTCAAAGTGGGTGATGGTTCCCCCTTAGCAGAGCTGTTAAAAAATGCCATTTCTAACAATGAAAAAAGAGATGATCCAACCCTACGACCTCTAGCTGGAGAATTTAAAAAGACTGCTGACATCATTAATCAAATTTCTCTGGCTATAGCTCTTGTGCGTCCTGTAGAAATTTTAGAAGAAACCACAAAATTAGAGGAAATTATCAAAAAAGCAGAGAGTAGTTTTGATAAAAGAGCTAAACCTTTTGGACTGATTTCCCAAAAATTAACCCAGGAATATGGACAATTTGCCCTAGAAAATCCCACTAATAGTGGAAATTTAGCTCAAGGACTGAGATTACAATTTCAACTAATAGATTGGTATATAAAAAGACATCAAGTTGTGCAAGCTATGACTTTAGCAAGGGAATGGCTAGTTTCCGTTTTAGCATATCGATTGGGTGAACAGGATCCACTAAATAAAGACCAGCGAAAACAGGTAGAGAATGCGCTCAATAATGGACAAATTAAACTTCGTGGCAAAGAAATAACATTAATTTCCCCTTGGGATGATGAATTTGAAAAACTACCTGATTTTAATTTGTTTTCCCTAGAATGGGGTAAGTTAACCCAAATTCGCAATGATATTGCCCATGTGGGTATGAACAAGAGTCCTCAAAAAGCAGAAAGTTTAGAAACAACAGCAGCTCAGATTATACTTGAGTTAAAGACCATTGCTGATACCCTTTCTTAACAAACTTGTTTAAGTGAGTGAGTCGAATTAAATATAAGATAAACGTAGGTTGGGTTGAAGTATGAAACCCAACACCCCCATGGGTTACCCTACAGCTAACCCATCCTACAAATTGTACCTCCCTACTTACCTCCCCTATCCCTCAAACTATAAAATTATCCCTTGTAACCAGAAACCTTGATCATGGAAAATCCTTTATTTGTTTTCTCACCCTGTGGCACAAGTTTATTGACCAATCAAGCAGCTCAAGAAGAAAGAGGTTTAGTCAGTAAACATGCTAACGCAAAACACATTGAAGACATACCTCTAGAAGATAGCCTGAAACTGCGATCGCTTGCCAAGAGAGTAGAAGAAAAACTAGCATTTGCTGATCTTGAGTTAGCAGGTAAGATGTCAGCGGAGCTAAATGGCATTATTAAACTTTATAATGGTAAGTTAGAGAAGAAAGCAGACACTCACTATTTGCTTTGTACTGACACCTGGTTAGGGGAACAGACAGCAACCTTAGTAGAACAATGGTTAAGAGAAAAAGGTTTTATAGTTGATAAAAACCGACAGACGGATCTGCAAACAAAAGATATTGATTCCTTTCAAATTGCCTTATCAGATATAGTAAAGTTTTTTGAAAAAACCATACCTGGTTATAGAAAATCTCAATATAAGATTATATTTAACTTAACTGGGGGATTCAAGAGTGTGCAGGGATTTTTACAAACCCTAGCCACATTTTATGCAGATGAGACAATTTATATCTTTGAAACAGCCAAAGACCTGTTGCGCATACCAAGATTACCAGTGAAAATGGTAGTAGAAGACAGCGTACGTGACCATCTTAAAGTTTTTCGTAGACTAGCAAATGAAATGAAAACTACTGACGTTATTGGAGTACCAGAAACCCTATTAATGAGGGTAGGAGGTGAAGTTTATTTATCTCCCTGGGGAGATTTGGTGTGGGGAAGGACAAAGAAAGAGATTTATGGGGAGAAATTGCATCCTTCACCCAGCGAAAAGGTAAGTTATGGACCTAAGTTTGAGGATAGTCTGAGGGGAATATCAGCGGATAGATTAATATTAATTAACGAGAGAATAGACCAGTTAGCAAAGAATTTAGAATCAGGAGGTAAATATAATGTATCATCCCTTGACTTAAAAGCACTCAAAGGAAATCCCCGTCCTCCCTCCACCCATGAAATAGACGCTTGGTCAGACCAGGATGCCAAAAGAATCTTTGGTCACTTTGAGAGTGGAAATCATTTTGTTTTAGATAAACTTGATAGTGGTTTACACTAATTTAAGTGGGTCAGTAGAATTAAATATAAGATGAACGTAGGTTGGGTTGAAGCATGAAACCCAACACCGGGTCTGGTTACTCGACCCATCCTACAAATAATTGTGCCTCCCTACAAGGAATAGCGATCGCTGCAGCCTTGTGGCGTAAAGGTTTCAGCCATTATTTTGAGGGTAGTGGAGGTGAAAAACAGAGAAATTTTGCTAGAAGGAATAGGTATTGCGACTGTGGACTTCTTGTAGCAGGGTAGGTTCCCAGTCATGGTCTTGAGTGAGCTTCATAAGTCATGTTAATCCACTTTGTTTTTTCAGTGCATTGCAGCAATTTTATAACGCAGGTTGAGTTTAATAACCGACTCCTTATATAAGTGCGATCGCTTGTTTAGAGGTGAAGTGCTGGACGTATACCCATTTTCTATTTTAAACTGTACTATAAGCTACAATTTCAATTTGAAATTACTGCAAAAGTAACATATACCTAAAAAATTGTTGTTTTGATAGTCTTCAAATTAACACACCATGAAAAAACAAATTTTAGTTCTGAGTATTTTATCTATTTCTACTTTGATTACTGGACAAGTTTCCGCTGAAGAAATCAAAGGTTTAACGGTCTTTGGCGATAGTTTGTCAGACAATGGTAATGCTTTTAAAGCCACTAATGGATTCTTCCCTCCTAATAATTTATATCCTTCTCAAGGAAGGTTTTCTAATGGTCAGGTCTGGGTAGAATATTTTAATGATGATCCTCGTTTTACCAATAATATTAGTAATTTTGCTTTTGGGGGTGCACAAACCGGTACAGAAAATGCAGAAAATTTGAAATTTCCCCCTGGATTCTTACCCTTTCCTTTACCTGGATTACAAACAGAAATTGATCAAGTTTTGGCAAAAACTCCCCGTCTTGATAGTAACAGATTATATGTGATTTGGGCTGGTGGAAATGATTACTTAAATGCTCCACCAAATCCTATTATTTCTGTAACCAATTTGACCACTGCTATTAATAAATTAACTTCTGCAGGAGCCATTTACTCATTGTGAATAATTTATCTGTTGGTTTAGGTTATGAAACCCTACTGGGTAAACAAAATGTCAGCGATAATTACATTAATGGTCAAATTCGTTGGCAATTTTAAACTGCTTTGTGATACCGCTTTTCCTAGGTTAGGTTGAGAAAACCCAACACCTAATTTATGGGTAAAAGGTTCCAAACCAATTGGGCGATCTGGAGATAAATTTCCGTTTTTAAAAATAGCGATCTCGCGATTGCGAAGCACTCCCAATCCACCATCAACAAGTTCAGATTTTCCCGTGAGGGAAACTGACTCTCTTATCCGATTTTTGTAACAATTTAGATTTTGGTAGTTCCAGCTGATGATTCTAATTCATTGGGTGGAGTTATGCGCTTCGTTGTTGTATTTTACGACATACCTAAAATTGGAATGATGAATAAAATTAAATTACTTCAACAGAGCGATCGCACGAAATTTTCTATCCATATAAATGCGATCGCTTTTCGTGGGGATGATTCTAATTAATAATTAGGTGGAGTTATGAGATTTGGTATTATGCTTTATAAAATTTAATCTGAAGTACAAGTTTTTATGCAAGTGATGAAATACATTATAAACGCTTTACAAACGCTAATCTACGGTATCGGATTTACGATAAAAATAAAATATACATAATTTTTAGGGAATTATTTACCCATAAATGTGTTATATTATTGGGATATTTAGAGAAAAAATTGATATAAATATTTAAGTAATAAGAAAGAATAATGATAAAAATAAAGACAGAAAAATCAGTAATTAGCGAAGAAAGTGCGAAGGTCAGAAAAAAACGCTGGAATGCCTATTATTTCGTTGGGAACCTCGCAGCCTTGTGGCGTAAAGGTTTCAGCCATTATTTTGAGGGTAGTGGGGGTGAAAAACAGAGAAATTTTGCTGACCTTCGCAAAGTGGGTCTAGACACCAGTCAGGGTAAGGGGTTAAAATGGAGGGGTCTTGACCTTCATAAGAAGGAACAGGTATTGCGACGCTTCCAACCAAGCTTCGAAAGCGGCTGTGATAGCAGTCTTGACCTTCATAAGAAGGAACAGGTATTGCGACGAAAATGTGGGGAAAATTCTAGAACACACTATATCTCAAGTCTTGACCTTCATAAGAAGGAACAGGTATTGCGACGTGTGTGTCTGGGTTAACAAAGAGACCCAAGTCAGACAGTCTTGACCTTCATAAGAAGGAACAGGTATTGCGACAGAGTGAGTATAGTCTCTTTGACCACTATGAAGGAGGATGTCTTGACCTTCATAAGAAGGAACAGGTATTGCGACTTGTGATTCAAGTTGGTAATCTGTCAATGACTTTAGATAGGCAAAATGTACGGGCTATTTATGTGCGTGTTATTGAGGGCTAAAAGCTGAAAGGAAATTTCTACCCAGATATTAACAAATCTCTCGTAATATCCACATAATAAAATGTAGTCTATATTGTTGAGTTCAATATGGAGACTTCAGAAGTGACGGTAAGCAATGTTAGAAGCTTTCAGCACTTCTAACGGTTGAACTAATAGATTATTAAAATAAAAATAATTTTTGGTATTATGTGATCCAAAAGACCCGAATATTGTATACTGTACAAATTACAAATTCAATGAACGTCGTTTGCTCATAAATATGCCATTACAAGAAATATCACCCTTTAAAAATAAAATTATCTTTGGTGATAACTTATCTGTTCTTAAACAAATAGAAAATGATACTTTTGATTTAATTATTACCTCACCTCCATATTTTCAGCAGCGTAATTATGGAAATGGTGATTTAGAAATCGGTAATGAACCCACAGAAGCAGAATATTTAAACAATATACTAACTGTTTTTCAAGAATGTGTAAGAGTTTTGAAAAGCACAGGAGCAATAGTTTTTAATTTGGGAGATAAATATATTAATGGAAGTTTATCCCTCATACCTTATAAATTTGCTATTCAAGCTACTGAAAATAATAATATTTTTTTGATTAATCAGATTACTTGGTCAAAACTTAACCCTACACCACGTCAGGATAAAAAAAAGTTACTACAAGCTACAGAACCTTTTTTCATATTTGCTAAATCTAAAGATTACTATTTTAATCTAGACAATTATTTACAACATTTACATACATTCAATAAAACAGCCAAAACTAAACCATCAGATAAATTAGGTAAAAAATACCTGGAATTAATTAAAAATTCTGACTTGAGTGCAGAACAAAAAGCAAATGCCATTAAAGCATTAAATGAGGCAATTTCAGCAGTGCATAATGGCGACATTGAAGGATTTAGGATGAAAATAAATGGCGTGCATAAGTTGGCTTATGGTGGTCAAGATGGAGGTAGAAATAACCAAATCAAAAATAATGGATTTACGATTATTAGAATTTTAGGAAATGCCATGAAAAAGGATATTATAGAAAGTTCGGTAGAAGTAACTAAAAATAATCATCATCCAGCAGTTTATCCTCTATATATTATTCAGGAACTTATTAAGTTATTAAGCAAAGAAGGAGATTTTGTCCTTGATCCTTTTTGTGGTAGTGGTACAACTTGTTTAGCAGCTAAAAATTTAAATCGTCATTATTTAGGAATTGAAATCAATCCTGATTATGTTAATCTAGCTAATAGTCGTATGGCAGAATCTAATTTTCAACAACAGGAATTATTTATATGAAATAGCTGATAAAACCCAAGGGACATCCCAAAATGTCGGAAATTTTGTAAGAGTTCGTTTCTCCCTATCTAGATAGTATACACACATTAAAACAACATAAATCATTATTTGCTTTGGCTGGGATGGTCTGGAATACTGCGGTCATGTCTGAATTCGAACAAAAGGGTTAATTGTCATTCCCAGTCTTCTTGAGACTCCCTAAACGTTCTAGGTGTGTTTTTTAAATTGAAATCAGCCGCCATTAAATCAATACCATCAATAATTTTACTGGGTTCAGAAATTCCCAAAGCCGTAAAACATTTGTCTCGATAATTGGGGTGATTTTGGAAAAAAGATATCGCTTTTTTTAAAGGTTCAATTACAGGATAAGCTGATTGAGCTTTCTCAATAGCTGCTTGAGGAATGGGAGAACTGAGCCTTTGAATAGCCAAATCAATTAAATCTCTCGACTCTACTGAGGAGTCATTCCACCTGTCAGAATTGGCTAAAAGTTTTTCTGCAAAACTGTCAATTTGATTTAAGCATGGTACGGGTGACCAACTAGGATAGTCTGCTTCTCCTAATTCCATACGTCCTTCCATAATTATTTCAAATTTAATCAGGGTTTCATCAACAATAATGGCAAATCTTATTCCGTACTGGTCAGCTGTAATTTCCCCGGGTAAGTTGAGATTATTTTGATTTTTAAAAAGTGCATTATATTGATTTTCAGCTATTTTTTGTCGCAGTAATCGGTAGCCAGTACCAGTGGAACAGAGAAAATCTATGTCCTTGCTTAATCTATATTGGCCATGATTTAAACTAACTAGAGTTCCACCGCCAAAATATGCACCACACTCTAATAAAAAATTAGTGTTTAATTGGTGAAGAACATTTAAAATTTTTTGATGAAATTCCCTCTCAAACATTTTCGTTCCTAACCATGAATGATAATATTGAGCTAACTGTTCCACAAATAAGGCTTCTGTATGGCTCAAGTTGCCTAAAACTCCCCGGTAATGCCACCCTCGCTCATATATTCTTAGCATTTCTAAAGGAGTAAGATTTTTTATATCTTCTCTTTGCCAACATAATTTTTTTAAAAACGGTAATTTTTCTGGAGTTTGAATTTGGGGTTTATGGGGTTTAATTAACATTTATATCTATTTATCTTTATTAAAAACATTAATAAAATTCTGAAGAATTGCCCTGCTGAATGTTCTTTTTGATACTGCTAATCTAGATTTGCATACTTTGACATTAACTATCTAAACTCATATTACTTTCAGAATTACTAGATTATCAATAGTACAAAATATGTCATTTTTTATATCAGTATGAAGATTATCACTGTTGTGTTTTATAACATACCGAAAATTGAGATGATGAATAAAATTAAATTACCTCAAAAAAGCGATCGCAAGGGAGTTTGTATCCATTACATGCGATCGCTCGACTGCCCAAAATCTGAGCATTTCCCACAATAAATGCCGTGAAATTTATTTCACAGTTACGAGACTGGTTAACGGGGTTTGAGGAAGCTGATACCTACTTCCTAGAAAGTAAGTTGGGGGTTGACTGGTGGATTTGACTATGATACATTTAAGGTTTGAAACTGTAATTTAAATTCTACAATATGACTAAATATGACCAAAATTAGGGACAAAACCATATTAATTACAGGTGCAAGTAGTGGTATAGGTGCTGCTTGTGCTACAGTGTTTGGGCGAGAAAATTACAGACTAATTTTAGCTGCAAGAAGACTGGAAAATCTAGAATGTCAAGCACAGCAGCTATATGAATTATATAAAACAGAAACCCATTTGCTGCAATTAGATGTGAGAGACAGAGCAGCGGTGAAACTGGCAATTGGTAGCTTACCTTCACCATGGTCAGAAGTTGATATTTTGATTAATAATGCTGGGTTAAGTAGGGGATTGGATAAGTTACATTTAGGTGATATTGAAGATTGGGAAGAAATGATTGATACTAATATCAAGGGGTTACTATACTTAACCCGTTATGTCTTACCGGGTATGGTAGACCGGGGTAGTGGTCATATTATAAATATTGGTTCTATCGCTGGTCATCAAACCTATCCTGGAGGGAATGTTTATTGTGGAAGTAAAGCAGCAGTAAAAGCTATTTCTGAGGGTCTAAAATTGGATTTATTAGGAACTCCTATAAAGGTAACCTCAATTGATCCTGGGATGGTGGAAACGGAATTTAGTCAGGTGCGATTTCATGGAGATCGGGAAAGAGCCAAGAAAGTTTATGAAGGAATAAAACCACTAACTGCTCAAGATGTAGCAGATGTAATATTTTTCTGTGCCACTAGACCTGCTCATGTTAATATTAACCAGGTGATATTAATGCCAGTAGATCAGGCCAGTGCAACTCTGGTAAATCGACAAAATTAGAGGCTACTAAAACCGTTATCCCTGTTCTAATCACATACACACTATAATACTAATTAACAACAGTGTTAAGTTCACCATTGCCAGTTATTAATGCACTCAAACAACCTACTACTAGTGCTTGGGTAGAACAGTCCATCTCTAATTTAGACGTGATTCTACTTGATCATTCCCACTGTGAACGTAAAGCAGCAGGAGTAGCCTTGAATTTTATGTTTCGTTATCCTTCCCTAGCTAAGCTAGTAAAGGAACTAACGCGGATAGCAAAAGAAGAAATAGAACATTTTGAACTAGTTAACCAATGGTTAGAACGGAAGAATATTCCTCTAGCTCCCCTGTCACCACCACCATACGGAGCAAGATTAAAAGCGGAAGTGAGAAGAAAAGAGCCAGAGCATTTTTTAGACAATTTACTAGTAACAGGTTTAATAGAAGCTCGCAGTCATGAGAGATTGGGTTTATTAGCAGCTAACTGTCCAGAACCAGAACTGGCTAAATTCTATCGGGACTTAATGGATTCAGAAGCCAGGCACTTTGGTACTTATTGGATACTAGCAGATACATATTTTAACAGAGAGGAGGTGATAAAAAGACTAGACGAGTTGGGGACAATAGAAAGCGAAATTCTACAGACCTTGCACCCAAATCCCAGAATACACAGCTAAATATATGTCAAAATCAAATCTAAAGTCTCAACTTGGAAACCTCTGGCAATACCATGACAAACCTGACCCCTAATTCCAGTTTCAGTGTAACCCTACGTCTCAAAATTCCCAACCGGGTGGGAATGTTAGCATCTGTTACCCAGGCGATCGCCCTGACTGGCGGTAATATTGGACAAATAGATTTAATTGAACAAACTAGACATGACTCCATACGTGATATTACTGTAGATGCAGCAAGTGGTGAACATGGTGAAACGATTGTCAATTCGATCAAAGAACTGGCAGATATCCAGATAATTAATGTCTATGACCGAACTTTTAATTTACATGAAGGTGGAAAAATCAGTATTGCTAGTAGAATCCCCCTCAAAACTGTTTCTGACTTGGCTATGGCCTACACTCCAGGGGTGGGGAGAATTTGTCAGGCGATCGCTCAAAAACCTGAGGAAGTTTACCGTTTGACTATTAAACAAAATACTGTTGCTATTGTCACCGATGGTAGTGCAGTCCTAGGGTTGGGTAATCTCGGTCCTCAAGCTGCTTTACCAGTAATGGAGGGTAAAGCAATGTTATTCAAGGAGTTTGCTAGTATAGATGCTTTTCCTATTTGTTTAGACACCCAAGATACTGAGGAAATTATTAGAGCGGTTAAAAATATTGCTCCCGTATTTGGCGGTGTTAATTTGGAGGATATCGCCGCACCTCGATGTTTTGAAATTGAACGGAGACTGCAATCGGAATTAGACATTCCTATTTTTCATGATGACCAAAACGGTACTGCTATTGTAACTTTAGCTGCTTTACTAAATGCTCTAAAATTAGTTAATAAGTCTATTAATCAAATTCGAATCGTGATTAATGGTGCTGGCGCTGCAGGAATAGCCGTGGCCCGCTTACTGCGCAAAGCTGGTGCAGAACAAATCTGGATGTGTGACTCTCAGGGAATCATATCTACTAATCGTACGGACTTAAACCCAGAAAAACTGGAATTCGCAGTTAAAGCTCAAGGAACCCTAGTTGGCGCTACCCAGGGTGCAGACGTGTTTATTGGTTTGAGTAAACCTGGCGTTTTAACACCGGAAATGGTCAAGTCTATGACCAAAGATGCTATCGTTTTCGCTATGGCTAATCCTATACCGGAAATTCAACCGGAATTAGCGCCTAAAAACGTTGCGGTCATGGCCACAGGACGCAGTGATTATCCCAATCAAATTAATAATGTTCTCGCCTTTCCTGGAGTATTTCGCGGGGCTTTAGACTGTCGTTCTAGAGTTATTACTAGTAACATGTGCTTAGAAGCTGCTAAGGCGATCGCCTCTTTAGTGAATACCTCAGATTTAAACCGAGAATATATTATTCCCTCTGTGTTTGATAACCGGGTTGCTAGTGCTGTTGCTGCTGCTGTCAAACAAGCTGCACGAGCAGAGGGCAATGCCCAGGCCTAATCAAGACTTAATGAGGTGAATTAATCTTGGTCAAGGAACTTGGAATATGATGCACTTAACTCCTCCACGGCCAAATGATAAAACTGCTTGCCATGTTCAGGAGTAGCTAAGTGGGGATGGGAACCCATACGGCCATCGGGATAACGTAAACGAAAATCCCTAGGTCCGTAAATTCTGTGACCACCTGCAACATCCGGTGCAAGAAAAGACTGTTTAATTGCTTGGGGATAAATATATTGGGTTAGTGCTACCTCACTGGGAGTAGCATGGGAACCCTCTTTATCTCCATACAACTCTTTTGCCAACTTGCATACGGAACTACACATAAACCAATTACCCAGTTGACACTGCACTTTCTGGAAGTTTTTTGTTTGCATATCTTCCAAATAAGCATAGGTTTCGGAAAAAGCTGCTTTTAAAGTGGCAATATTGCCGCCATGTCCATTAATAAAATAAAACTTGCTAAAACCTGCTTTTGCTAAACTAGTTAGATAATCCTTGACTACTAAAATTAGTGTGCTAGGTCGTAAACTGATAGTACCGGGAAAAGCAGTATGATGTAATGCCATACCAATATTAATGGTAGGTCCCACCATAGCTTGTGTTGCTTCCCCCACACCATGGGATATGAACTCGGCGCATACTGCGTCAGTGCCAATTAAACCCGTTGGTCCATGTTGCTCTGTAGAACCAATAGGAATAATAATCCCCGAGGAACTTTCTAGATATTTTTCAACTTCTAGCCATGTGCTTAGATGTAACAGCATTAATTGATTTACCTATTTCCCTTCCTCATATTTAGTTTAGCAGTAAAACCCAATATCTTCCCCACATTCATCAGCCAAGTAACACAAAGCGCGAAACCGCAACCCCACAAATTGATCATACAGCGGATTGAGTTTACACAGAGGTGGAATGTGACCGATTTTGCGATTAAACAATGTAATGTCTCGCTCAAAAGGACATTGGGCAGGAATCAATTTAGCTATCAAACGTGCAACTTGAGAATTTTTAATTTCTATGTCATCTAGCCATTGACGTATGGGCTTAAGTAAATCCAATTTATGTCTTGATTTTTTACCATTTAGTCTATGGTCAACCAAGGTGGCAAAAATTATAGATTGGGTATCTGTCGTGGTCATAGTTTTATATCCTCTTCTCCTGGAACTAACAAGATTTATTTGGTTTATTACCATGGAAATCCTTAGGGAATATTGTTATGTAATGCTGCTCTGGTCATTCTAGATAAGATGGTTAAAATTTTAATTTAGCCACAATATCCCGGATAACAGCTTAGCAGTAAAACCCCCTAACTAATTGCCATTCAAACTCACCTTATGTCGAATAACTGTCCCGCTAAATACAAAATAACAAAGAAGTTATAAAAATGGTATTACCTCAGCTTATCAATTACTCATATCTCATATTACTATCTCATATATCGCCTCCAAACACTTGACAAAAAGACTATTCTATAGGACAAATTTATGGAACGAAATGTGCATCCCCCAACAGAACATAGGAGCAATATTCAGTCCACAGAAAAACTTTTTGACCAAACCCCTAAATAATAAAATCCCACCGCAAGTGTTGAGAACTGGTTACGGTGGGAATATAGGAAGATGAAACATCAAGACGAAAAAGCCCACAAGGGTAGAAAAATAGTAAACACTCTCTAAACTGGAGGAGCGGAGATTCTAGTTTTTAAAACAAGTCATAGTTACACCGCTTCACTCTTGCTAACCACAGCACCCCCAGCAAGGAAAGAGTTCCAAACCCATTTACTGGTAAACCTGAAGACTTAATTTACCTTTGTAGTGTTTTCGCCCTGATGTTCCCTACTGTGCTATATATATTTACTATACAAGTCTTGTGCTGGAGTGACCGTATTGGTTTTATCAGTTTTGATGTCACAAAACAGACATTGTGCTGAATTTTATCCTCACCAAGTTTGATATTTCCTTATTTCATAAGGTATTTGGGCGATTATGTAAAAATAATTAAGGTTTTATATTGCAGCAGGTCTGGGTAGGTATTGGTTGTCAAAAGGGGGTTTCCTGTCTGTTGATTGAGCTGGGACTCAACAAAGTGTGCCAAAAGTACAGGATAGATCCTCGGACTATAGACCGGATAGCCACTATTGAAAGTAAAGCGTCAGAGCTGGGACTAGTCGAATTTTGCTTAAAAAACAATTTCAGATTACAAACCTTTAGCTCAACCACCCTATCAAGTATCAGTGTTCCCAATCCCAGTGAAATAATTACCAAAATTATGGGAACACCAAGCATAGCAGAAGCAGCAGCTCTTCTTTGTGCTGCTCAAAACAATTCCAGAGCCAAGTTGTTAGTTCCCAAAGAAATTTTCCGTTTACCAGACCAAGGAGCTATTACCATAGCTGTTGCTACAAGAGCTTGAAATTCTCTCCTGCTCCCCAAGACTAAACGATTAATCGCATAAAGTAGTTAATTAGTGTGGAAGCAATTGACAAAACAATAGACCCTACAAGAGCAGGCACAAAACCATCAATCCGAAAACCAGAAGTAGCAGCTATCTTACTAGCTAACAAAAGACATAAAGCATTAATAACAAAACTGAATAATCCAAAAGTGAGAAAAGTAACTGGGAATGCCAGAATATTCAAAATTGGACGAACAATAGCATTGACAAGTGCGATAATGACCGCCGCGATTAGCGCAGCTACCGGACTAGTAATCGTAAAGCCAGGAACAAATTTAGATGTAACTAACAGTGCTAATGCTGTGCCGATCCAAGTTAGTAAAAGGTGTTTCATGCTAGTTATAGGATGATGAGCGATCGCAACTTCCCAAATTCTACACCAAAAATCAAGGTAGTCTAGGTAATCGTTGGATAAAAACCTCCCAAGTCTGTTGACCTGCTACACCATCTGCAGTCAAACCATAACGGAGTTGAGCTGCTTTAACTGCTCTCTCAAGAGCGACACTAAACTTACCATCTATAGGGGAAGGGAAAAATCCTAAAGCTCGGAGCAGTCTTTGTAATTTTGTCACTTCCGCACCAGTATTGCCCAAACGCAAAATGGGCCACCCAGCTGGGGTATACTGAATTTTAGGATTTCGCTGACTAACAGGAGTGGGTTTAAAAACCATGATTGGTCGGGTGGGTGGCTTAGTAACAACTTGTCGAGGCTGAGTAGTTTTCCCTGTTATATTGTTGTTACTGTTACCTTCTCCACCATTTCTTGTGGTAGGTTGTCTATTCTCAGGGTTATTACGGGGGGTAGTGGTGCCAATATTTGACACACTGGGGAAAAGTTTCTGCCAGGTTATGGTATCCACAATACCATCAGGAGCAAGACCAACTACTTGCTTGAACTGAGAAACTGCTTTGGCTGTGGAGTCTCGATAAACCCCATCCACAGGTCCTGAATAGAAACCCAAAAGTGCCAGTGTTGCTTGCAATTCTGATACTGATTCACCCTGACTACCAATTTTTAGCATGGGACGGTTGATACTACCAACTCCAGTTACCTGGGCAATTTCCATACCTTGGTGACGAGTAACCTGGGGAATTGGCCTGTATGCCATAGACAACATGTTGCTACCCATCGCAACCAAAGGGGTTAAAATCAGTAATGGCCAGTGGTGAACCTTGCTGATGTGGGCGATCCAATTAGTCGAGTTGCTCAAGTTATGTCGCATACAATTGATTGGGTTAGAAACTGATCCAGTAAAACTTACTAAAGGATTTAGCTCAAGAATTTGACATCACCATTTTATCTCATGCGGTAGTTAGTCAATTAATGTAATCGCTTCCCCAGGGCCAACCAAAGATAGGTAGGGTGTTTTTAAATAACTATTGGCTACGGTCATAGCTAATTCAGGACTGACCTGATTAATTAGCTGAGGAAACTCATGGTCGAATTCAATGCCTAATCCCAAAATTTCATACCACCCATATATGTGGGCAATTTGTCCATTGGTTTGTTTCCCCAGGGCGTAGTGTCCTAAAATTTTATTTTTCGCGGTTTGTAATTCTTCTGGGGAAAGTTCAGTCTGAGAAAGTCTTTCTACTTCCTGACCCAACTCTTTAATTGCTCTGCTAGTATTCTCTGGTGCAGTACCCATATACACTATAAATGATGCTGGATATGGTCTAGTAGAATAAATAGCTGAGATTTCGTAGGCTAAACCTCTTTTTTCTCGCAATTCTACAAACAGACGGCTAGAAAGTCCATTTCCCAGGTATGTGGATAACAATTTGAGGACGGGGTATGCGGGAGAATTTATAGAACTCCCCATATAACCCAGCATAATTATTGACTGCTGCGTATTTAAGGGTTGAACACAAGATTTGGGAGCAATAGAAATTTTGGGTAAATCAAGTACATGTCTTGCTGTGTTTGGTAGTGGCCAATCGCCAAAAACCTCTGTGACCATTTCTATGGCAGTTTTGGCTGTCACCCTCCCAGCAATACTGATAACTATATTGTCTGGACGAAAATGGTTTTGATGGAATTCAACCAAGTCTTTATAGTTAATGCTATGGATGCTTGCTTCTGTACCTAGAACTGACCTAGCATAGGGATGATTTTGGTACATTGCTTCGCGGATCTCTTGAAAAGCTAGGTTAAAAGGTTGTTCTTTTTGAGAACGAACATCCTGTATTGCTAATCGCTTTTCCAGTTCTATTTGTTTTTCGGGAAATGTGGGCGATTTCAACAATAAACCCGACAGAGCTAAAATTTCTGCAAAATCAGCACTCACTGTTTTTAAAGAGAGCAAAAAGTAATCTGTACTTGCATCTATGCTTAAGTTTGCACCTACGGATTCAACTTTTTCAGCGATTTCTAGACTGGAAAAACCATCACAACCTTTGGTCATCACTGCTGATAATAAATTTGCCAACCCTGCTTTTTCTGGATTTTCATAACAGCTACCAGCACGAACAAAAATTTTGGCTGCTATAATATCTGCTGTGGGGTTTTCAGCTATCAATAACACTATACCATTTGCTAGTGTTGTACGATGGATGGAAAATTTACAATCATCTATATTGTTTCTGTTTTGCATTCTTACTCGTTAATACGGTTTCATGATAGTAACTGCATAGTCTTGTAGCGAAAGATAATTTTGAGCCACTTTTTGCAGTTTTTTGGTATTGAAGGACTGAATCTGCTCCGGATAAGCAACAGACAATTGGGCCTTGGCAACTGTGTTATAGTAGCCATAAAGGGATGCTAATTGATTTGGCGTTTCCGTGTTAAACGCATAGTCATTGCAAAGAGATCTTTGGGTTCGTTTAAGTTCTTGCTCGGTGACACCATGAATTTGCAACCTATGTAAATGTTCCAAAATCAGATTCTCTACTCTATCCAGATATTCAGGTTCTAAGTAAGCGGTAATTGTGAGCAAACTAGAGTCTTTTTGCACTGAAAAATTAGTGCAGATCCCCTGTACTAGTTGTTTCTCTTCCCTTAAATCATTGACTAAACGAGAAGTTCTTCCCTGTCCCAAAATGACTGATAGTATTTCTAAAGCATTTGCTATGGCCAGTTCGTCCATTCCGGGTAAATTCCAAGCCATAATTAAACGCGCTTGCTCTATTCTAGGTAATATTAATTCTTGCCTTTTAACATCCCTAATTTGGGGTGGTGCTAGTTGATTAGATGTGGGAAAATCATCCTGGTTTTTAAAATTTTTAAATGTTTTATTGACAATTTCCCATGCGGTATCCCTTTCTATCCCTCCCACTATGACCACAGTCATATTTTCCGGTTGGTAATGACGACGATGAAAACACCGCATCGCTTCCGGTGAATTTTCCATTAATTCCTTTTTTGTTCCCAAAATGGGTCTTCCGTAAGGGTGGTTTTCGTAGACAGTTTTTAGTAGTGCTTCAAATCCTATAGCATCAGGATCATCCGCACAACTACGAATTTCCTCCAAAACCACATCCCTTTCACGCATAAATTCATCTTCAAAAATAGCTGCATTTAGTAACAGTTCTCCCAAGTGAGGAAGAGTATCTGCTAAATAGTGGTTAGCTATGGCAAGATAGTAATGGGTATAGTCGTGGCTAGTAGCTGCATTGCTGACTCCACCCATACGCTCGATGTTATAGTCAAACTCCCCCGGACCCAAACTAGCTGTGCCCTTAAAAATCATGTGTTCTAAAAAGTGTGCCATGCCAAACAAGGGCTCTGATTCTGAAGTTGATCCTGCACGCACCCACACGTCCGCTACGACCACGGGGGTAGCTGCTATCTCCTGATGAATAAATGTCAAACCGTTGTCCAGTCGAAAAATCGAAGCTGGGAACAGGGTTTTGTTTTCGGTTATATGTGTTGTCAACTTTCCAGGGTTAAATAACAATTTGACAGGTTTTTGTTATTTTAACTTTCAATTCCACCCGATTAGGAATCAAAGAATACAGATTTAGTTTTTTCTTCGCAAGTCCTAATTACCGCTCTATAGGATCTACCCAAAGCTACCCAGACCTTTACAGATCTGGACCTTAGAACCTACTTCCTGTTTCATCGTAGTCTCAAGATTATTCTTGAGAGGTTTGTCTACTCCACAAGCTATCTCGGTAGAGCTTACCGTTTGATCCGAACGAATCGGAATCTGAATTCCTTCAAACCATCGCTCTAGATTTTTTGCCGCGATCTCTGTCTTGGGTGTGTCCACATTCAGGACAAACGTAAACTCGTTCTTTTAGCGGCATTTTGTGGCGGTGCTTACCACAGTTTGAGCAAATTTGAGAACTGGGAAACATGCGGTCAACTAACACTAATTGACTAGAAAACTTCTCAGTTTTATACTCTAATTGGCGCTTGAATTCGTACATTCCACAATCCGCAATTGCACCAGCTAGTTTGTGATTCTTCAAAAATGCTTTGATACTCAATTCTTCAATTTTGATAACGCTGTGGTTTTTAGCGAGATCATAAGTGAGTTTATGAATGGCATCTTTGCGAATATTTGACACTTTAGCGTGAGTTTTAGCCAGTTTAGAAATAGCCTTAGCTCGATTCTTAGAACCTTTGACTTTGCGACTAACAGATCGCTGTTGACGCTTCAGTTTCTTGTTCATTTTTCGGTGTGCCTTGGGATTAGAATAAACCTTCCCATCGCTGGTTACTGCTAATTCTTTAATGCCAATATCAACACCCACTAATGGATGATCTAAAGGTACTGCTGGTTTTTCGATTTCGCACTTAAAAGCAATAAACCAGCGGTCGGCTTGACGACTAATCACACAATTGTGAAACGCTCTAACAGGTAACGCTTCATGTAATCGCACCCAGCCTATTTTAGGCAGTTTGACCCTCTTGCCATCATTACGGATACCTGGTTTTGCTTTAGTTCCTTGCTCTAAGTAAAAAGAGTCGTGAGACTTGCCTTTTTTCTTAAAGTGAGGTTCCATAGAGACTTTTTTGAAATATCGCTCCCAAGCTGTACGAACCTCAGCTAAGGCCTGTTGAGGAGTTGCTTTAGAGGATTCATAGTACCAAGGATTATTAGGTTTTACTTCTGCCACTAAACGCTTATGGAGATCTATCGCAGTAGGGATTTTGATTGATTTATCTGTTTGTCTAGCCTTCCAGGCTTCCATAATCACAGCGTTACCAAAGTTGTAAGCATGTCTAGCTACTCCGCAATGTTGACGGAATAGAGTCACCTGTTTGTTATTGGGTTTTAATTCCGTTTTAAAACTGAGTAGCATTATTTCACCTCATTAACTGCTCCTCAATCAACTTTTTGTTTTTGTGACTTCCAGCGCCATAAAGGCGACTGTAAAACACTTGAATCAAGTCTATCATGTCTTGCACAAGTTCTTGTTCAAAATTGATTTCTTCATTGAACTCAACAATAATGTACACTACATTTTACTATATGGACATTCTAGTAGATTTGTTAATATCTGGGTAGAAATTTTCTTTCAGCTTCTAGCCCAAGTATGCTTCCAAAACCTGGGGGTTGGTCTGAATTTCTGCAGGAGTACCAACTGCCAAATTCCGACCCTCTGCTAATACCCACACACGGTCACATAGGGACATGATTACATCCATATTATGTTCAATAATTAAAAAAGTTAATTCTTCTTCCCTATTCCACTTAATAATGCGATCGCATATATCATCTATTAGTTTAGGATTTACTCCAGCTGCAGGTTCATCTAATAGTATTAGTTTAGGGTTTGTCATTAATGCTCTTCCCATTTCTAATAATTTTCGCTGTCCACCGGATAAACTACCCGCATAATCATGGGCCTTGTGTGCTAAACCGACGGATGTCAATAAAGACATTGCTCTTTGAGTGATTTGTTTTTCTTGTTTGAGGACCATATGATGTTGGAATTGCACCTGCCAAAAATTCTCACCTGTTTGTTTTTGTGCTGCTAACAACATATTTTCTAGGACTGATAAACGGGAGAGGGTTTTAGCGACTTGAAAGGTGCGAGTTAAACCTTGTTGAGCGATTTGAAAGGGTTGTAAGTTATGAATTGGTTCCCCGTTAAAAATTACTCTCCCTTGATCTGGATGGATGAAGTTGGACAGTAAATTAAAGAGTGTTGTTTTACCAGCACCATTAGGGCCAATGAGTCCGGTAATACTACCCTGATTGACTTCGATATTGGCATTTTTTACAGCTTGGATCCCTCCAAAACTCTTACAAAGTCCGGTTGCTGATAATAGGGGAAGTTGGGGAATTTTGATATTATTTACCACAGTGATTCTTTTAGTTAGAGTTGAACCTATGGATGTAGATGCTATCATAGATTCCTCTGTATCACCATCAATATGCTTCGCTTTTCCGCTTCAACTGGTCCTGGTTAACTAGAAACCTAGACCGGGTATCCCTAGCTGAAAATGTGGCTTGCTTTGAATAAGCTTAACCAAAATTACGAATTTCTAGACGTAGCAATAGATTTTCCTAGGTTGGCTATATCCTGTGGGTTTCGTATTAAACTCAACCTACAAAGGGGGCTCAAATGTCTTTATCAAGATTAGAACAGGTGATTGCTAAGTACTCCCTGCGGGAGATCGCACGGTGTTCAAATTTTAAAAGTTTGTAGATTCAAATAACCTGGGAATTTACATGAAGCATGAATTGAACGAGCGCGGAGGGATTTGAACCCCCGACCCACAGAACCGGAATCTGTTGCTCTATCCACTGAGCCACGCGCCCTCATACTCCCAAGAGTATGACACCATTATAACACGGTTTTGCTGGTTAGCTGGAATTATTTCACCAATAATTTATTAAGAATTGTTAAGATTCCTACTCAAAGAAGAAAAATATTGGGACTTCCACTGGTCTAAATTCGCCAATGATCTATCTCGATAACGCCCGTATTTTTCTGGTTTGCTCTTGATTTTAACCCCCAAATCTGGAACTATGCCAAAATTGGGTGGCATGGGTTGAAAATGCTTGGGTGCTGCACCACTAATAAACTCAAATAAAGATCCCATCATTGTGGTGTTCGGTAGAGTGAGAGGTTCCTTCCCCAGGGCAATTCTTGCCGCATTAGTCCCTGCTAACCAACCACCAGCAGATGCAGCGGTATAACCCTCCGTACCAATTAATTGTCCTGCTGCTAGTAGGGTATGTCGTTGTTTAAATTGTAGGGTGGGCAAAATCAACTGGGGCGCGTTTAAAAAAGTGTTCCGGTGCATTACTCCCAATCTAACAAACTCAGCGTTTTCCAAACCGGGAATCATTCTAAACACCCGTTTTTGCTCCCCCCAACGTAAATTGGTTTGAAACCCTACCATATTCCATAGTTGCCCAGCTTTATCTTCTTGTCGTAACTGCACTACTGCGTAGTTACGCTCTCCTGTTCTTCCATCTGTTAAACCCACCGGTTTCAGGGGACCATATCGCATGGTGTCCTCCCCTCTTTGTGCCATTTCTTCTATGGGTAAACAGGCTTCAAAAAACTTCGCCGTTTCTCTTTCAAAGTCCTTTAATTCTGTTTGTTCCGCTTGGCAAAGTGCTTCCCGAAATTCTAAATACTGCTGTTTACTCATGGGACAATTTAAATAGGCCGCCTCACCTTTGTCATAACGGGAAGCCATAAAGGCAATATCTCTATTAATTGAATCCCCTACTATTATGGGACTAGCAGCATCGAAGAAGTTGAGATATTCTAATCCTGTGAATTGTTGAATATCAGCGGACAATTGGGGACTGGTTAGTGGTCCTGAGGCTAAAACCACTATCCCCCCAGGAACTTCCTTTACCTCCCCTCGTCGTAAATCAATCAAAGGATGATTGGCTAGGGTTTGGGTCAGATCCTCTCCAAATTTTCCCCTGTCTACCGCTAAAGCACCACCCGCTGGCACTGCATGTTCGTCCGCTTTGCTAATAACTATAGAATCAAGTTTTCGCAGTTCTTCATGCAGTAATCCAGCTGCGCGATCGCTTGCCATAGCTCCAAAGGAATTACTACACACTAGTTCAGCTAAGTTTTCCGTATGGTGGGCGGGACTAAAGCGTAGGGGACGCATCTCGTGTAGAATCACGGGTACTCCTGCTTGAGCTATTTGCCATGCTGCTTCTGTGCCCGCAAGTCCACCACCTATGACCTGTATTGGTTCTAATATCATATTCGTCTTTTAGAAAACAATGTGGGGGTGAATAAATTGATAACCCGTATCCTTGAGTTTTTGGTTAGAAACCCAGGTATTATAATGACGAGTACTTTTGTGGCTAGGATCCCATATTACATTTGGCAAATTATGAGTTTTTAAAACACCATCAATGAGTTCTCGACTGGTAAAATGACTGTCGTCTACTAAATTATAAATCCCTTGTAACCGTTGCCAACGGGCAAATTCTACAACTCCCACAATATCATCCAAATGTACCCAGTTGGTTATTTCCTCGCCATTTCCCTCACGGGTTGTGCCAGCTGTTCTGCCAAATATTTTAACCAGTTCTCTTCCTGGCCCATAAATTCCCCCCAATCGCAAAATACAAACGCGCAGATTCTCCGTTGTTGCTCCTAGTAAAATTTCTTCGGTTTTGCCAAGAATCTGACCGTTCAAATTGGGTGGAGCTGGTGGTGTCTCCTCATCTACCCACACACCATTTCTATCACCATAAATCGCATAACTACTTGTGTAAATTAATTGTTTAATTTTAGGATGGTATTTTATTAAAGAGGTTACTGTTTTGGCAGTTTCCAAATAGGTTTTTTCATAACTGCTACTACTTTTAGCACCCACAGTTAGTAGAACCATGTCTTGATTTTTTAAAACCCTATTTAAAACGACTTGGTCATCACCCATAGTCACTTCAACTGCATCTGCTACTTCTTGTAGGGTTGAGACTTTATGCTCACTGGTAGTAGTTACAGTAATCCTAAAATTCGGATTTTGCCGCCAAAACTTAGCAACCGCATAACCAACATACCCACAACCAATAATTGCTACATTCATAACCATTTACACACCAAAAAATACTTAACCTTACCTTGCTCATGCCAACCTTGCGGTTACTGGCAGCGTGCTTATTTTTACTACCCGTGGCTGATACTTTTTAGGAATAGGATTTAGCATGATATGTAAATGAAAAGCACAATTTCCGTTATACAGGATACTCTTTTCTATTTAACCATAAATTGCACCATCAGGCATAATGGCTCCTGTAAGGTTTGCACCCACTAGCTTGACCAGGAGACGCTCCCCTGAGCGCATTCTAGCACCAGTTAGGTCAGCACCTCGCAGATCTGCACCGCTGAGATCTGCACCTATTAAATTGGCTGCACGTAAGTTTGCCTCTCTTAAATCTGCCAATAGTAAGTTGGCTCGGAATAAATTAGCTCCTGATAGATTTGCACCTCTAAGATTAACCTTGTGCATAAAAGTATCACTAAGATTAGATCCACTTAAATTGGCATAGCTAAGATTTCTACCTGATAGGTCCTTATTGCTGAGGTTAGCATGGCTAAAATCTCTACCACTTAGATCCGGATTTTGGGGAGGGGGTTGATTTGGTCGGTAATAGTTAGTCTGTGGTGGTGGGTAAGGGGACTTTTTGGATGTAGGTGGCTCAGAATTATGTCCAGGTTGAGACTGGTCTTGAAAGGAGCGTAATTTTTCCCGTGCTTGATTTAAGGCCTTGATCTTATCATGGGCTTTTTTCTGTAAGCGGTGATTATCCTTAGGTAGGCGATCGGGATGCCAAACAAAAACTAAATCTTTGTAAGCTTGGTTAATCTCTTCTATGGTTGCACCAGGCTCTAAATCTAATAGTGTGTAATAACGCTCCAGTTCGCTCATGATGATTTATTAGTAGAAAATCAATTGACATGCTCAGAAGAAAATGAACCTCCCTCTTCCCTAATATTTCAAAATCATTAGAATATATTAAACCATAGCATTGGGAGCATAATTTGTGGTAGCCAATCCCACTTATCGTCAGATTTTGACTGAAACTACCCCTCCACTGGGAGAGTTTGTCAGTAGACACATTGGACCGAAAGCAGGTGATATCCAGGAGATGCTAAACTCCTTGGGTCTATCTAGCTTAGAGGAATTAATTGAGCAAACAGTACCCAGCTCAATTCGCTTTTTTCAGGAGTTGAACCTACCAGCTGCACAAACTGAACATACAGCACTGGCTAAACTCAAACAAATAGCCAATAAAAATCAAATCTACCGCTCTTACATTGGTATGGGGTATTATGACTGTATTACTCCCCCAGTGATTCAAAGGAACATCTTAGAAAATCCCGGTTGGTATACAGCATACACTCCTTACCAACCAGAAATTGCCCAGGGACGTTTGGAAGCACTATTAAACTTCCAAACCATGATCATTGATTTAACTGGATTGGAAATTGCTAATGCTTCTCTATTAGATGAAGCAACAGCAGCAGCAGAAGCCATGAGCATGAGTTATGGTGTGTGCAAAAACAAATCCTCTATCTATTTTGTTTCCAGCACCTGTCACCCTCAAACCATTGATGTGATCCAAACCCGAGCTAAACCTTTGGGAATTAAAATCATTATTGGAGATCATCAAACCTTTGATTTTACCCAACCAATTTTTGGGGCCATTCTCCAATATCCAGCAACAGATGGTAAAATCCATGACTATCGTCAGTTTATAGCCCAGTCCCATGCTCAGGGTGCATTGGTGACCATAGCAGCAGATCCATTGAGTTTGACTTTATTGACATCACCGGGAGAATTGGGAGCAGATATTGCCATCGGTAGCACCCAGAGATTCGGTATTCCTTTGGGTTTTGGTGGACCTCATGCGGCTTATTTTGCTACTAAGGAGGAGTATAAACGGTCAGTTCCAGGGCGAATTGTGGGTGTGTCCAAAGATGTTCACGGTAAGCTGGCCTATCGTTTGGCTTTACAAACCCGTGAACAACATATTCGTCGCGATAAGGCTACTAGCAATATTTGTACGGCTCAGGTGCTCTTGGCTGTAATGGCGAGTATGTACGCAGTTTATCATGGACCAAGCGGACTGAGAAAGATTGCGGAAAATATTCATCAACTGACTAAGGATTTAGCCGCAGGACTGGAAAAGTTAGGTTATGAAGTCCTGAATAGGAACTTCTTTGACACCCTGCGTGTGGGGTTAGGAAATAGCAGTTTGCAAACACTCCTCATAGCTGCAGATGAGAGAAACATCAATTTGCGAGTTTTTGATGATGGGAATATAGGAATTTCCTTGGATGAAACTACAACCTTTACAGATGTGATAGATTTGTGGCAGATTTTCGCCTTTGCCAAGGGAATAAGTGATGGGTATGGTTTCCCCTTCAAAATTGAAGAAATTAGGGAGACTAATTCCTATCTGGGTCAAATTCGCACTAGTCCCTATCTTACCCATCCCATCTTTAATAGTTACCATTCTGAAACTGAATTACTGCGCTATTTACATCAGTTGGAAGCCAAGGATTTATCATTGACAACTTCTATGATTGCCCTAGGTTCCTGTACTATGAAGTTAAATGCTACTTCGGAGATGATTCCTGTTAGTTGGGCGGAATTCAGTAAAATTCACCCCTTTGCACCAATTACCCAAACCAGAGGTTATCAAATCCTCTTTCAACAATTAGCAACATGGTTAGCAGAAATCACCGGTTTCGCGGCTATATCTTTACAACCTAATGCTGGTTCCCAAGGAGAATACGCGGGACTATTAGTCATTCGTGAATATCATCAAAGTAGACAAGAAGGACATCGCAATATCTGTTTAATTCCCCAATCTGCTCATGGCACAAATCCCGCAAGTGCAGTTATGTGTGGTATGAAGGTGGTAGCTGTCGCTTGTGATGAATGTGGTAATATCGATTTGGCAGATTTAAACACCAAGGTACAAAAATATAGTCGTGAAATCGCCGCTTTAATGATTACCTATCCATCAACCCATGGGGTGTTTGAAGAAACTATACAGGAAATCTGTGCCCTAATTCACCAACATGGTGGACAGGTGTATATGGATGGAGCTAATATGAATGCCCAGGTGGGTATTTGTCGTCCCGGTGATTTGGGTGCAGATGTTTGTCATTTGAACCTACACAAAACCTTTTGTATTCCCCATGGGGGTGGTGGTCCAGGAATGGGTCCCATTGGTGTTGCTCCCCATCTGGTGGAGTTTCTACCAGGCCATTCTGTGGTTAAATTAGATAGTGACCACGGTGCGGTTTCTGCTGCACCCTGGGGAAGTGCCAGTATCTTGGTTATTTCCTGGATGTATATAGCTATGATGGGTGCAGATGGCCTAACTCAAGCAACCAAAATCGCTATTTTGAATGCTAACTACATTGCCAAGCGATTGGAATCCTTTTACCCTGTTTTATATAAGGGTAAACATGGTTTTGTCGCCCATGAATGTATTTTAGACCTGCGAGGAGTAAAAAAATCAGCAAACATTGAGGTGGATGATATTGCTAAACGCCTGATGGACTATGGTTTTCACGCTCCTACCGTCTCTTGGCCAGTAGCAGGAACCATCATGGTTGAACCTACGGAAAGTGAGTCGAAAGCTGAGTTGGACCGTTTTTGTGATGCATTAATTGCCATTCGTCAGGAAATTTTGCACCTTGAGTCTGGTATTATGGATCTGGAAGATAATCCCTTGAAAAACGCCCCCCACACTATACAAAGTTTGATTGTTGGTGATTGGAACCACTGTTACTCCCGCGAACAAGCTGCTTACCCTACAGATTGGACTCGTCAATTTAAGTTTTGGCCGAGCGTAGGTAGGATAGATGCTGCTTTTGGCGATCGCAATTTTGTCTGTTCTTGTTTACCTTTAGATTCATACGTCTAAAACAGAAGGAGGGGATAACCCTCCTGACTCTAAAATCTCCCGTTCCCCTGAATAATATGTTTCACAGTGGTCAAGGTTTCTAAACTAATGAAACCTCTCCTGTGACCTCTTTGATTTGACATTCCCAAAAACACCGCATCTCCTCTGGAAGAATTACGAGCAAATCTAGGAGAAGCATTGATATATGTAGATGCACTGTTAACACCTAAGGCAAATTGTCTACTTTCTTGGTAAGACTCTGTGGCTATGGCATCCGCGTGACTACTACTATATTGATTAATCCAGGCGATCGCACTATCTAAGGTATCTACCAATTTGAAAGCGATGGTCTTATTTAAATATGGAGTTCCCCATTCCTCATCTTGCACCAACTGGAGTTGGGGAAAAGCTTGTACTAGTTCCGCATCTCCCTTGAGTTGAAAACCCCTGTCTTTTAGACTGTTCCACAGTGCAGATAGGGAGGATGGTAAGGACTGACGGTGGATTAAAACCTTTTCAATAGCATTTACTGGGTCCGGTTCGCTTTCATGACTGTCTAAAACCATCCATCGTACCATTTCTAAACTCCCATTTAAAGACCAGTAAAGGTAACAATTCCCCATAGCTGATTTTAATACGGGACAGGTTGCTTGTCTAACTACTTGTTGAATCAAGCTGGAACGTCCATAGGGAATAACCAAACTTAAATAGTCTTCTTGCGTCACTAAATCCCTGATAGAAGTACCATGCTCTGCCGTAATCAATTCTACACAACCACTAGGTAGACCCGTGTCTAAAATCGCCGTTTGGAGAATTTCTGCGATCGCTCTATTGGAATGACTAGCTTCCGTGCTTCCCTTGAGAATGAGGCTATTACCAGTTTTCAGACAAAAACCGGCGGCGATGGCCCCCAATTCCGGTAAAGCCTCATAAATAAAACCAATTACACCCAAGGGCATAAGCTGGGTATAACTTTGAGAATCTTCCTGTTGATAATCAGCGGTTCTCACCCGTCGCAGGGGATCGGATAGTTCCCCCAGTCGCTCAAGAAGATCCACGGTTGCTTGCAAGCGACTAGGGGTAAGTTTAAGCCAGTCCAGGATTATTTCTGGGACTGCCATTTCCCTACTTGTTTCCAAATCAAGGGTATTGGCTTCCAGAATATCATCAAAGGAGCATTTTAGTGCCCTGGCCATTGCCAAAACAGCGCGACTCCGTTCCGCACCTTTAGTTGTACCTAATTTGATGGCAGCATGATAAGCACGTTTGGCAATGTTCATGTATTAACAATAAAATCAAGGTCTATAATTGAACCAGGCAATAATTGCAGGTAGAGTGGCTAACAATACCACAATAGTTGCCCAAATAATCATACCTGAACCATTGGTAAATCGAAATACTAATGGTAGCCCAATAATCGCGAATAACAAGATCATGGCTAAAACCATGGGGAACTGATTTTTCCCTAACTTGGGTTGCATTGGGTTCCATTTTCTCCCGGTCCAAGACCAAGTTCGCTTATAGGGGTAATTAGTACAGAGCTGCTCTAGTACATAACCATTACCTTCTACAACAAATATTTGTTGACAGCGATCGCATCCGAAAGCATCCGTTAGAGTAATGGGGACTAGGCGGCCCCGATGCCTACAGGGACAAACATGATCCGCATCTAGGTCTATTTTTTCTAGTTTCTGAGGTGGCACGACGAGTGTAAATATCTGTAGCGAGGTTGAGGGGGTGAATTCATTTTGGGTTAAAAACAACATAATTTTAGGAGACCGTTATTAAACTCCAAAATTCTGAGATTCACCCCTCCTCTAATATATTCTCACTAAAATCAAAACCGCCATATTTTACCAAGATTGAGTTGGTGAGATTTTTTGATGATGTTTTTTTAAGAGCGGGTAACGCGATTCGAACGCGCGACATCAACCTTGGCAAGGTTGCGCTCTACCACTGAGCTATACCCGCATGTCCAGCACAATACTAATATCTCAGATTTTTGGTAGATTGTCAACCCCTATGTTTAAAAAATTCTTAAATAATAATCCAATAATTTTTTTGTCTCTGGTGAAAGGAATTTAGGATTGGACTGATTTTGCCAGATTGGGGCGCAATTGGCGCATCAAACTAGCCATTTCTATGGCATCCATGGCATAATTCCAACCGTGATTACTTTTAATCCCTGCTCTTTCCAACGCTTGTTGCATGGTATCTGTAGTCAAAATCCCAAAAATCACTGGCACACCAGTTTGAAAACTGGCTGCAGCAATTCCCTTAGATACTTCAGCAGATACATAGTCAAAATGAGGTGTTTGTCCCTTGATTACAGCACCTAGACATATTATTGCATCATAACGTTGAGAAAGTGCTAACTGACGCGCCACTGTGGGAATTTCAAAACTACCGGGAACCCAAACGTAATCTACTTGATTCCCTTGGGGGTCAGGATTTATCCCATGACGCTTTAGACAGTCTTGACATCCTTCCAACAGCTTTACAGTCACGAGGTCATTGAAGCGACCAATAACCAGAGCAAACTTTAAAGCTTCCGCTTGAGTAAATGTTCCCTCAAAAACTGCCATTATTGCCTCTTTAAGTAAATATAAAGGATTAAATTTGTTTAACTGTGACTTATGGTAAAAAGATAGAAGAGTGGATAAGTATAAACAGTTAAGTTAATAACTATCTGCTCCTCTAATCTTTAGATTATGGTTTTTTGCCCATTGGTAATTGTTATTTAAACCACAAAGAAGTTTAATACACCAACCAAAAGGACTAAAGCAATCCAAATTCCGGAACCGAGCCAAAGGAGCTTTTTGGAATCAACCCAGTTTTGAGGGGTTGCGTAAGCAACAGGAACACCTACCACCAGGACGAAAGAGAACAAAACCAAAGATACTAAAGCAAATTGGAATACTATGGTCATTTTACTTTTCCCAATACACCGAAATCATGACTTGTAAACGGACTGTCGCGTTATCATAGACAGAGTTACATAATTTTATCATCAAATAAATCCCTTATATTGGGAAGACAGTTCCCCCCGTTATGGAAATAATTCTTTGTCACACAACTGCTGATTTTGACGCTTTAGGGGCGGCAGTGGGATTAACTTGTCTTAAACCAGGTAGTAAAATAGTATTAACTGGAGGAGCCCATCCACCGGTAAGAGACTTTCTGTCTCTATATCGAGATGAGTATTCCCTAATTGAAAAACGTTCTGTCAACTCTGAGCATATTCGTTCCTTAATTATAGTAGATACCCAACAGCGCAATCGTCTGGGTAAAGCCCAAGCATGGTTAGACCTAGCCAATCTGGTAGAAATTACAGTTTACGATCATCATATCAATCAAGAAAGTGACATTATTGCCACTAGTTTATATATTAGCGAAGTAGGTGCAACAACCACCCTAATAGTAGAAGAATTAATTAAAGAGAATACACTTATTAATGCTGCTCAAGCTACAGTAATGGCTTTAGGCATTCATGTAGATACAGGTTCCCTAACCTATGGTCAGTCCACAGCGAGAGACGCAGTAGCGTTAGCTTGGTTAATGGACAGGGGAGCAAATCTAGGAGTAATTGCCACCTATAGAGATCCTGGATTATCACCGGAAATTCAAAGATTATTAGGCGAATGTTTACAAAGACTAGAATATTTGTGCTGGAGGGGGTACACCATTGGTTGGATGACCCTGAAAACAGATAATTTTGTTCCTGGGCTATCAGGTTTAGCAGCGCAACTGATGCAGTTGACAGAAATTGATGCCTTACTTTTAGCCCATGAATATACATATAATGATGTCGAATTCAGACTAATAGTAATTGGTAGAACCCAAATTCCCCATACTAACCTAAATATATTATTTACCCCATTTGATGGTGGTGGGCACTCTCAAGCAGCATGCTTGAATGTTAAAAACACCAGTTCAGCCATAGTTTTAGAAAACCTATTAGCTGGGCTAAAATCGCAAATTCCCCAACCACCCATAGCCAGAGATTTAATGTCTTCTCCTGTGAGGACTATCAGACCAGAAACCACAATTGCCCAAGCTCAAAGAATATTATTACGTTATGGACATTCTGGGTTATCTGTGGTCAATAGCCAAGATAAATTAGTAGGTATTATTTCGCGAAGAGACCTGGATATTGCCCTACATCATGGTTTTGGTCATGCACCAGTTAAAGGGTATATGACCACGGATTTAAAAACCATTACACCCCATACCGAATTACCACAAATCGAGTCCTTGATGGTAACTTATGACATTGGCAGATTGCCAGTTTTAGAAAATGGTAATTTAGTGGGTATTGTAACTAGAACGGACGTTATCAGACAACTGCACCGACTAGAAGTTAAAAATTTGCCATTAGATTTACAATTACATTCAATCCAGTTAAACCTGGAATTAGAACATCGACTTGCTCCCCAACTTTGGCAATTATTAACTAGAGCATCCCAAGCAGCACAAGCAAGAGGTTGGCATCTTTATCTAGTTGGTGGGGCGGTTAGGGATTTGCTATTAGCGAATGATCAAAGTAACCAATTAATGCTCCATGATATTGACCTAGTGGTAGATGGGTTTCATCAAAGTGCAGACGTGGGAGCTGGAGTAGAATTAGCCAGAGAACTACAGCAAATTTATCAAAATAGCCGTTTAGAAATTCATGGAGCATTTCAAACTGCGGCGTTATTGTGGCATAAAGATCCAGAATTAGATTGTTTATGGGTAGATATTGCCACAGCTAGAACAGAATTTTATCCTTATCCTGCAGCAAACCCAGAAGTAGAAGCCAGTTCCATTCGGCAAGATCTATATAGAAGAGACTTTACAATTAATGCCATGGCACTAAGATTAACATCTCCCCACAGTGGTGAATTACTAGATTTTTTTGGTGGATTAATAGATGTAAAATCCCGAAGAATTAGAGTTTTGCACCCCAATAGTTTTATTGAAGATCCCACCCGGATTTATCGAGGAGTGCGGTTTGCCATCAGGTTTGGTTTTGCCATTGAACAGCGAACTGCTGAGTACATTCAGTATGCCATTAATAGTGGTGTTTATGATAGAACAGTGCAAGAAAATATCAAAACACCAGCTTTGCATACTCGATTAAAAGCGGAATTAAAACTTATTTTACAAGCGCCCTATTGGCAATCAGCTTTAAAGTTATTAGATCAGTTAGGAGCTTTACAATGTATTCATTATACCTGTAGGTTAAATCATGGCATCTTGCGAGAATTGGTTTTATTGGAAAAACTGTTGACAATTCAATACAGATTTTGGCCACCTGCTCAACAACCAACTCAACAATTACCACCTACTTGGTTAATACGGTTAGAGATATTAATTAGCAGCTTAGAACCAGAGTATGGAAGTAAGGTGGCAGAAAACTTACAATTATCAGACAGCAGTGTAAATAGACTCAAGAAGCTGGGAGCAGCACAGGTAGAAATAAATAGAGAGTTGCCAAATTGTGAATTAGCCAGTGCAATATTTAACCTACTACAAAAATATGACTCCGGAACTTTAATGTTGATAGCTGTAAAAAGTTCCCGAGAGATTAGAAGAAAAATCTGGTATTATTGGAGGGATTTAGTGCATGTTCAACCTTTATTAAAGGGAGATGACTTAAAAAAAATGGGTTACAAACCAGGTCCAATTTTCAAGCATATTTTAGATCATTTATTGATTGCTACTCTGGATGGTAAAATTAAGACTAAGACCCAAGCAATGGAATTTTTAGCTCAAGCTATAAACTCAGACGAATCCAGTTTTTAAAAACTAGATTTACTACACTATGACCTATGACAGAATTGAGTGGCATAATTTTGGCGGGTGGTAAAAGTTCTAGAATGGGCAAAGACAAAGCTCTAATTCCCATTGGGGGAGTCCCTTTGTTAGAAAAGGTCTATCATGTGGCTAAAAGTTGTACTAACAAGATATATGTGGTCACACCCTGGGTGGAAAGATATGAAGATCTATATTTACCAGGATGTGAATTTATTCCAGAAGACCCAAATCATACCCAAGGTCCCCTAGTGGGTTTGGCTAGGGGAATGGAAAAAATAGTCACAGAATGGGTTTTGTTATTAGCTTGTGATTTGCCAAATTTGCAAATTCCAGTGTTCCATGACTGGGTGCGGGAATTAGACAACATACAACCGCAAAATATTGCCTGGTTAGCGAAAAACGATTATGGTTGGGAACCTCTTTGCGGTTTCTATCGCACTAGTTGTTTACCCCTACTTTTGGATTTTATTAATCAAGGAGGGCGTTCTTTTCAAGGGTGGCTCAAACTATATCCAGTTGCTACTCTACCCCTATCAACACCACATATATTGTTTAACTGCAATACTCCTGATGATTTAAGGATGGTAACTAAAGAAGATGAACTGGAATAATACCTATTCTTGAGTGGTTAGGGTATTTTTTCTAGGTCGATTATTTCTGGTGTTCAAACTACGAAAATATAAACCACCAACAGTAGTTAACAACAGTAAGTATCCCATTCCTTGTACTAAGTAGAGCTTATCCGTATAACCAAATAAGGATTTGAAAATAATTCCCGGAAATTTTTCATCGGGTAATATTGAACTGGAGTTCCAAACTAATGGACCCAAAATGCAAGAATGGATTTTGGTAAAGTGTTCATAGTAAAAACAAAGATTTTCTGATGCACGACTACTAAGAGCTAAACTAGCAATTGCATCATCAAAATGTCCCAGTCCAGAAACTAATAGTCCCCCAACTATTAAAACTAATAAAATTCCCATGACTTGGAAAAATCTCCCAATGTTAATTCTTACACCCAGTTTAAACAACAAAACCCCAATTCCTGCTGCTGTTGCTAAACCGCCAATTGCTCCCATGGTTGGCAACAACCCTTGTTGAAAATTAGCAGCTATAAATAAAACTGTCTCAAAACCTTCACGGACTACGGCAATTAGTACTAAACTGAAAATTCCTAAACCAGCATTGTTGTTTTTAGTTAAAGCCTGTTTGACCGCTACCTCAACTTGTGATTTGAGAAATTTAGCCTGTTGGGTCATCCAAATTAGCATCCAACTGAGCATGATGATAGCTAGTATGCTAAATATTCCCTCCAAAATCGGTTCAACTATACTGGTGTATTCCGGATTAACAGATCCTAAAAATTTAATTAGTCCGGTAAATAAAATACCGATTAAACCACTCACAATAATACCAACTACCACGCCCGCATAAACCCAAATATTCAATTGAGATTGTTTGGACTTATTTAATAAGGCTAGGACAATACCAACTACTAAAGCAGCTTCTACGCCTTCCCGTAGGGTAATCACAAATGTAGGTAGAGCAACACTAAAATTCATTGTCAATTAATTTAATTAATAAGGTTTTCATGGATATTAAAGATACCCAACTTATTGGGTATCTTTATTCTATTAACTGAAGTCTCGGAGCATCTTTTTGAGTTCGAGATTATGCATCTCTTCCTGTCCAATCATGTTCCGGGCAAACTCTTCTAAATAAATACTAGCATCAGTAACATTCTTTAGAAGTGATTTGTACATATCCAGTGCTTTTCCTTCATGGATTAAACTTTCTTGCAAGATATCCTTGACGCTATGCTTGAAGGTTTCTTCCATGGGAGCAATTCTGAGAGTCGGATGTCCATCTAAACCGGTTAAAATTTCTCCTACTTGTTGTGCATGCACTAGAGATTCGCTGGCTTGAGCTTTAAAAAAAGCAACTATTGGCAAGCGATTTGGTCCAGTGACCATCAAGGAATAATGGGTGTAGCGCACTACTCCAGCTAGTTCAAATTCCATGATGGTGTTGAGAATGTCAATTGTCTTTGGGTGATCTAGTTCGCGCATTGGTTGTAGAGATAAGAAAAATGAAAATTTGTCAGGACTTGAGTGAGCAGTTATACGGTTTTTAACTGAACTATCTGGATGAAGTTGCTAACTTTTTCCCTCTTTTTTTCACTTAATTCCTTATTCTAGATGGTTTTTCCTGGCTAAACTAGCTTACAGATTACATCATAGTGAAAAATTTGGCATTTTCTTCTATGGTTTTAACCAGTGAGCTCACTTGCTCGGGAGTTTTCACTATCTGATTAGGTGGGATAGCAGAAGGCCAAACTTGTAGCAGTTCAGTTAGAGCTGTATCTATGGCTTTTTGTGCTTCCGGATTCACTGTTGCCATTTGTGGGGAAACACCCTGATATAGTTCATGGGAGTAGATGACGAAACCACGGGAATCTTGATACTCTATGGGGGCGGTGATTTTGTTTTTAGCTACCGCTGCTTGATATTCTGCTGTTGCTGCATCTAGCAGTCCCCTAATCACTTGTAATATGAACTTGGGTTGTAAGCGTTGTTCATTGGGTAAAGCTGTAATTGCAGTGTCTATGTCTGACATAGCTACGGTTAGATTGGTTGCCACCTTGTCATCTTGAGGACGGAATTTAACTAGTTCGGTCAACTTCACTAAATCCTCTTTAAACTGTTTGACCTTCCGCTCGTTAAGTTGTTCTTCTATGTCAACATAAATCTCTTCTACTGGATGTCCGATATGGGGTTGGGCCTGTTTTGGTTGGTTCTCTTTCAACAGTTCCTCTGCTACCAAAAGATGTCCTTTCATTAATGCCAATTTTGTCATGTAGTCTATATCTTTGGCTTCTCCGGTAAGCACCACTTCCTCCACGGTGACCAGATCTTTAATTTGCTCAAACTGTTCCTGTGTAATTACTTTTTTACTTACCAAATCCGCTGTTGAACCATAGGGACGACTAGCTTGAATTTTGTTGGATAAAGCGGGAACTCCTAATTTCCCTTCCAATTTGTCCAATTCCGATAAAATGGCATTATTAATATTAATTTTGCCTTTACCAGTGTGACTCATATCACTGGTTGTCTGTGTTGCTGGTGTAACACTGGTCCCCGCAGGTGGTTGACTACCGCAGGAACTTAGACACACAACTAGACAAGCTACTATGGATAAGATTAGATACCGATGTTTGATCATTTTCATCCCAGATAAAAAATTTACTGATGTTCTTGATTGATACAGTTGAAAACTATTCCTAGTATTGTTGATGATATTTTGAGATCAAATGATAATATTTGTCAATAGTTAGTTATGGGACAACACTGAAATAAGAAGTTTTAGGAGTGATAAACCTAGTTTGATTCAGGAATCACTTCCAATTGACCCATACAGCCGTTTTCAGCAATGATGTCCTGGTGGGGATGGAACATATACTTACCTGGATAACGAAACCTAAATTCTAAAATATGCCTTTCTGCAACACCCATGGTCACAACATCTGTTTTGTAAGTGGGAGTCATGGTCATCCCCAAGGGATAAACATCAAAAAAGTTGGCATGTAGATGAAAGGTGACAGCAGGCTCAAATTCTATAATGTTTAAAACGTAGGCTCTAATTAATTGATTTTGATAAATCTGAATAGGATGGTGCATGTAATAATGGGGCAGTCCATTGAATGAATAATATTCATTTTTATTGTCATCATTGATGTCATATCCAGACATTATTAAAACAATCTCATCTGCATTAGGACGTGAGTTGGGTGGATCAACAATTAACATCCCATATAATCCTTTGGCAATGTGACGAGTAACTGGTTCAACATGACAGTGATATAAATGAACTCCATAGGGTTCAGCATCAAATTCATATATGGTTGCTTTACCATTGCTAATAGGGAGTACACCATCCATCTGTGCTGGATGTATCCCGTGAAAATGCAAAGAATGGGAATGGCCAGCTTGATTGAGAAATAAGACTCGGATTCTCTCCCCTGCTTTAGCTCTGAGGGTTGGTCCGGGAATCCTACCATTTAAATCCCAAATGTTGTAGGATACCAAACTGTTCAAGTGAATTGTGGAAGTACCTGCTATTAACTCAAATTCCCGAATATTTCTGCCATTTTCTCGCTTGAGAGTTCCATAATCAAAGTTTCGCAACACCTGTATTGGTTTGGTGGCCTCTTGGGATTCTGTCATTTCCATAGGAGGAATTTTAACAGTGTTATTATGGCTATTGACCATCCGTAAAATAACAGAGGCACTAATAAGCCCTCCACCAGCCAGACCCATTTGTAATAGCCTGCGCCGGTTCCAAATTGTACTCTTACTCCAGTCAGGTTTTTCAGACATTACATACTTGGTAAATCATTGGTTGCATAGGTGGCTGAAGGCCTCTTCCTCCGAAATTATAGCACAAGTAGTCTAACTCATGGTTAGACCCACGAGATTTTCCTAGGTTAGGTTTTCTCGACCCAACCTACATTACACCGGCGCACCGATTTTTTTCCCCATGGGGGTTGACTATTTACCTTTGGACGTGATACAGTGATAATGGAAATATGTGCAAATTTTTTAAAAATTCCCACACCCCATTATTCAATCTCTATACTACCACATTTCCACCCCTTTAACCATAAAAAAACTTATCTTTCTTACCGCGAAATATAATTTTTTGTTATTGTTTGAAGCACTCCCTATGGGAGATCGCGAGTGGACTCGTAGGTTGAGTTTAATACCAAACCCACGGGATATCAAGAATTACCCCTAACTCAGGATAAAACTTATTATAAATATTTACAAATATTTATGGTTTGATGTGAAAGTTTCAGGTGGCAATTGTTCCTGTTTGGAAACATTCTAAAAATATCCTAAAATTCTGTCAAAATATCCTCCTATATGGCATTGTGAAAATAAGCAAAATATAGTTTCCTGTAAATTTGATGTCTCTTTTGATATCTATTGAGTTTGTAATTGTATTGCCCAGTATTGCTTAACTTAGTATCAAAAAACAAAAATCCGGGGTTTTTTATGCATATACCAGATGGATTTATTTCAGTACCGGTAGCAACAACTACTAGTTTAGCCAGTGTAGCTGCATTATTTATATCATTCAGGCGATCGCAAACTGCCTTTGGAGTACGTCGAGCTCCCTTATTAGGACTAACCACAGCCTTTATATTTGCTGCGCAGATGGTAAATTTTCCCGTAGCTGGAGGTACGAGTGGACACCTTTCAGGTGCTGCATTAGGAGCAATAATTTTAGGCAGTCCTTGGGCGGGAATTTTGTGTTTAGCAACGGTTTTGATTATTCAAGCTGTGTTATTTGCTGATGGTGGAATTACTGCTTTAGGAGCTAACATTTTAAACTTAGGAGTAATTGGGGTTTGGGTATCATGGATATTGACCCAGACTTTACAGCGTTTGCTGGGTGGTTCTGTACAACGTTTACCCCTAGCAGCAGGTATAGCAGCAGGAATTAGTGTAGTAGTATCAGCGATCGCCTGTGCTATTGAGTTAGCGATTTCTGGGACAGCACCGGTGAATTTAGTCTTACCTACAATGACGGGTATACATATTCTAATTGGTATAGGGGAAGGATTAATTACCGGGGGTGTACTAGCGTATTTAGCCAGATCCCGTCCAGATTTACTACCGGGAGAGGAAGAGAAATTCGGGGGTTGGTTGGTACCGGTGGTGAGCATTTTGTTGATTGCTGGAGTTATATCCTTGTTTGCTTCTGCATGGCCAGATGGCCTAGAAAAAGCGGCGGAGAATTTAGGATTTATTAACTTAGCCCAAGAAGTAAGAATTGTTGTACCCACCCCCTTTGCTGACTATGAAATTGACGGGTTAGGGCAAATTGGTACAAGTATTACTGGTTTATTAGGTGCGACAGCTTGCTTTGCCGTAGCCTTTGGGATTGCTAAGGTGATTAGACCTAAGAATGCTTAAAATATCCTTGCCATTACGTTTACAACTGTCCCTAATTGTAGTGATCGGAACTGCTTTTTTAAAGTATCACAGTTGGCTGCAATTATACATTTATGGAGCGATCGCCCTAGTATGGTTGGTGATATTAGGGGTAGAGATAGTCAAACTGGGTAGTTTACTGGGTGGGGAATTAATTTTCCTGTGTTTGGTAGCATTACCCCTAGGGTGGGAAAAGGCCAGTTTTTTATTAGTTCGTTCTCTGATTTGTTTAATAGTGATGAACAGCTTTTTACTTACCCTACCACCCCACAGTTTTGGCATTGCGCTCAAAGGATTACCCATTCCTCTAGTATTAAAAGAAAATTTACTCCTAGCAGGACAATACCTAGAAATTCTGCTGGCCGAAATTCACCGGATGCAGCGCGGTGCCCAACTGCGTGGTTTAAGTGGTACTAGGGGATGGTTACGTTATGCTAGTGCGGCTATGATTGGTGCTTTGTATTTAAGGACTTTAGAAAGAGCAGAGCGAGTTTATGCTGCTATGATTACCCGTGGTTACAACGGTCAACTTCCCATGGATTCCCAACCTAAACCACAAGAACTTTTGACAATTATTTTAGTAATTGTTATTGCTAGTTATATCACTGTTAGTTCATATTAAAGTAATAAGTTTTGACATCCTTAACCTCCTATTCTTCCATAACCCACTTGTTTCCTGAGACCCTTGTCCTGGAAGTGAAAAGTCTAGTGTATGCTTATACAAATAAGTGTACAATCTTAAAAAATATTTCATTTAAATTAAAAACAGGCGATCGCGTGGCTTTAATTGGTGCTACTGGTTCAGGGAAAAGCACTCTTTTAGAAAACCTAATTGGGTTAAAGTATCCTCAGAGTGGCACAATTACCATCAATGGGATTCCTGTGGAGCCAAATACTGTAGCAAAAATACGTAAACAAATTGGATTTGTCTTTCAGGATGCCAATGATCAACTGTTTATGCCAACAGTATTAGAAGATATTACCTTTGGACCGCTAAACTATGGTGTTGCACCAGTGGTAGCTAAAGAAAAGGCCAGACAACTACTAGCTGATTTTGGTTTAGAAAAATATGCCCATCGTTCCCATCATGAACTATCTGGAGGTCAAAGACGTTTAGCTGCAATTGCATCAGTATTAGCTTTAGAGCCAGAAATCTTGATTTTAGACGAACCAACCACCGGACTAGATCCTGCATGGAGAAGACATTTAGCCCAAGTCCTATTAAAATTGCCCATACAGGTTCTGTTAATTGCTTCCCATGACTTAAACTGGTTGGGTAAAGTCACCCAACGTGCGTTAGTGCTAACAGATGGTAAAATTCAAATAGACCGTCCAATTCAACCCCTGTTAGCAGATGGTAAAACTCTAGATGACTTGGGTTTACCGGTAGGTTGGTGAGAGAAGCAGAAGAAGAAACAGATAAAAACTATTTTATCCCTATAAATTATGCGTAAGAGTATGGCATGCCTTTGTCTATATATAGGTTTTCTCGTCACCGGTTGTACTCAGAGTAAAGTCTCCCAGTGTCAACAATTATTAGAAGCTGTGAGTGAGGGTAGTATGATGATTGATCAAAGTAAGGGTTCTCAAATTGCAACCAGTTTAAAACTAGCGCAAGACTTGGGAAACACGAGTAAAGCAATTAAAAAATTGCACCTAACCGATCCACAACTGCAAAAATTCCAGAGTGACCTGGGCCAAAATTTTGCTGGTCTTAGCCATTACATTGGTAAAGCTGCTAAATCTCTTAGTGAAGCAAAGAAAACATTAAACTCCCCATCTGGACAAGAAAAAATTAGGTACGCTAAAAGGGGAATAGAGTCATCCTTAACTACAGCAGAAGCAGCTGGTAAGCAATTAGACACTTTGGGAAACAAATTAAACAAGTACTGCAACCCAAACAAATAAAGCGAGTGAACCTGTAATCATGAAAGCAGAAGTAATAGAATTAATAGTGAAAGTTATCCAGGTATTACAAATAAATATCAGATGGATGACATGGAACTTATTTTTAGCATTTATCCCCTTAGTTCTAAGTATTTGGTTATTTCGTGGGAGACAAAAACCATCCTTAGTTTGGTGGCCAGTATTTTTAGTGTTCTATGCTTTTCTACCCAATGCTCCTTACCTATTAACGGATGTCATTCATCTGATTGATGACATTCGCAATATTCCATCAATTTGGGTAATTACACTAATCTTGATTCCCACATATTTATTAGTCATCCTAGCTGGATTTCAAGCTTATGTTATTTCCCTCATTAATTTAGGTCACTATTTGCATCGTATCCAGCGAAGTTCATGGATTATGCCAGTAGAATTAATTACCCATATACTAAATGCCATTGGCATTTATTGGGGGCGTTTCTTGCGCTTTAACAGCTGGGATCTAGTTACTCAACCAGATACAATATTAACTAAAGGTATAGAAGAATTACTAGGAAAACAACCGCTAGTAATTATCCTTATCAGCTTCATAATTCTCTGGGCATTATACTCATTGATGAAACAAATTACCCTAGGAATTATTTCTAGACAAGAAAGAAAAGTTTCCACTCAAGATAATATCAGGATAGGAAGGCTATAAAAACCTTAGCAAAAAGTTTATCAAAGCTTTAAAATTTCTGGAGATAAAGTTACTATTATAGTCCTGACATAATATATATCAGAGTGAATCTGTTAGTTGATTACACAATAACTACATAATGTCTGCCAAAAATAGACATTGGAAGAATCTCTCTATATATAGTTTGAATATTAGAGGACTTGTCTAGTGACCACAACTATTCTCAATGATAAATCGATGGTTAATACCCAGACAAAAAAAAGATTTGATATAGAAAAAATATCAAAAATTCTCTCATATCGGCGCTTTTTGATCATGGGTATTTCCTGTGGAGTAATTTCAGTTACAAGTCTGATTGCTGTTATCACGAAACCCATGTATCAAAGCTCCATGCAGGTCATGATTAGTGATGATTTGGAACCAGAGTTAAGATCTAATCAGACTTCTAATAAAACTGACTCTTATGGTCACCAAATGAGGTTTTTACTCAGTGGCAAACTCTTACAAAAAGCGGTGGATATACTGCATAAAGATTATCCAGATATTCAATTAAAAGATATTAGAGACAAAGTTGATTTTGGTGCAGATGGGCAATTACAAATTAGACTTGCTGATAATATTTCATCAACATCTAAAGTTAATAATCCCATATTTGTTATTTCATTTAAAGATTCCAATCCAGTCAAAACACAAAGAGTGCTACAAGCTCTAGAAAAGGCTTATCAAGATTATAATCTGGAAGTAAAAAATCAGCGTCTTAGTCAAGGAATAAATTTCGTAAATAGTCAATTGCCAAAATTGCAAACTAATGCTTTAGCTGCAGAGAAAAAATTGGCTATTTTTCAAAAAAAACATAGTCTTATTGATCCACAAATACAAACGAAAGTCTTCTTCCAATCTTTGACTGATATTCAAAAGCAACGAGAAAATTATCGTTCTCAAATTAAAGATTTAGATGCAAGAATCAAAGATATAGAAAGAAAACTCTTATCTTTCCAAAACCAACAAAGTTTCGCCAGTTTAAATGATGGTAAAAATTATCAAAACTTGGTTGCAGAAATTAGAAAGACAGAAGCTAACTTAGCTCAACAACTTTCTCGTTATACTGAAAGCTATCCGGTGGTAATTAGGCTCAAAGAAAAACACAAAATGCAACTGGAGGTTCTGAAAAAAGAACTACAACTTTCCCAGGTCAATAACTCAACAAAGGATAAATTAAACCCCGAATATATTGCAGGAATAGAAAAGACATTATCCGAAGATTTATCCCAGTTCCAAAAACAACAAATTCAGCTGGTTGAGCAGGATAATAAATTGGCTAAATCTGAACTTGAAATTCGCGAGCTTTTGAGTAAATTTCCAGGTATTATTACAGAGTATAATCAGCTATTGTCAGCAACAAAAATCCAGAGACAGAATCTTGGACAAATGCTACAATTTCAACAATCTTTAGGAATGAAAATTGCTCAAAGCAGTTTTCAGTTGCAAGTTTTAGAGACACCAAATATAGGGATTTATATTGGAAACAGAAAATGGCTATTGATTCTGGGAGGAATAGTAACCGGACCAATTTTGGGTATTATTGTAGTGTTGGTACGGGAAATGTTCAACCGGGCAATTATTTCACCCCTAGACTTACAAAACATTGCCAACATTCCTTTAATTGGTTGTCTTCCTCAATTAGGCACGTCTATTTTTAAAAATAGTTGGAAAAGCAGACTCAAAACTAGATTAAAAGAAACAATTCAACAAAAACGACAAACAGCAGCAATTGCGGAAACTACAAGCAATGTAATTAGCTTATCTGGTAATCAGAACCTGGATATGATTTATCATAATCTGCAAGTCCACCATAATTCCCTGCCATTTAAATCTTTAATGTTGACTTCTGCATTACCAGGAGAAGGTAAAACAACTTTAGCTATAGGCTTAGGTGCTAGTGCGGCAAATATGCACCAAAGAGTATTAGTTATTGATGGAAATTTACGCTCTCCCGAATTGCACAAAGTTCTGTCAATTCATAATGATTGGGGTTTATCTCTGTTATTGCTGGACGATATCAAGACACAATTTGCCAATTATGTTCAACCCATTCATCCCCTGATTGATGTTCTCACCGCAGGACCACAACCAGATAATGTAGTTAGTTTATTGACATCGGGAAAATTCCAGGAGTTACTGGAAGTGTTGGAAGGTATTTATGATCTGGTAATTATTGATGCTTGTTCCCTATTGGATGGTGTAGAAGCTAGAATTATGGCATCGGTTTCTAATAGTATTGTCATGGTGGGAAGAATTGGACAATTAACTCCAGATCAACTCATACAAGCTAGGGAAATATTGAGCGATTTCAATTTAATTGGTATTGTCTCTAATCAATTCCACCATTCTGATACCAACTTTAATTTTTAACCCTGTTGAACCTGGGAAATAACCAGCAGAAAATTGCCTAGCACAGAAATTTCGTGTAAACTGGTAAAAGCTTTTAACTTCAATTATTAGTATTACTAGCATGAAAAACCAATTACACTTGAATAATTTACTAAACACTTTATCTCCTCACCGTTGGAGCAAAAATTGGTGGATAGCTATTATTGTATGGTTCGCTTTTACCGCTCCTGCTCAAGCATCCGTTATTTTGCGTATAGCTATCGAAAAGGAAGTTGAGCAAATTAAGGTTGGTGCATCCACTACAGCTATAGTTAAGGATGGTTCTGGACGCAATTTAGGAGAACTAACAGGTAGTAATTCCTATGCAGCACAGGCAATCCCAGGAGGAGTAGCTTTAGATAGATGGCAGTCTGGTTTATTTTGGATTGAACCCACTGCTAAAGGATATGTCTACATAGGCGATCGCTGGTTTCGTGGTAGAACTCTTATTGTATCTACAGGGAAGGGTATAACCGCTGTCAACTGGGTAGACCTAGAAGAGTATCTCTACAGTGTAGTTGGTGGAGAAATGAGCTCTAGTTGGCATGAAGAAGCTCTCAAAGCCCAGGCGATCGCAGCTCGTACCTATGCTTTGTACAAGAGAAAGGAACAACGGAACAATCCTCTCTATGACCTAGGGGATAGTCCTGATAGTTGGCAAGTTTATCACGGTGTAAGTAGTGAATCTCCTAAAACCTATAGTGCGGTTGATGTAACTAAGGGTCAGGTTCTCACTTATGAGAACCAAATTATTCTTTCAGCATTTCACGCTTGTTCTGGTGGACACACGGAAAATGTGGAGGATGTATGGGGAAACCCTCTTCCTTACTTGCGAGCAGTTCAAGATTTTGACCAAAACATCAGGGAATGTAACTGGAACAGCACTTTCAGTTCTGAACAAATTAGTGACCGTGTCCCCGGTGTAGGTAGTGTGAGAGAAATAATTATTGAGTCCCTATCTCCTTTTCGCAGTGTTAAAACTTTAAGAATTGTTGGTGATCAAGGAAGCAAGGTTCTCAAAGGTGAAGAAGTTCGTACCATCCTCAAGCTTAGAAGCACCCGTTTCACGGTGAATAAAGATGTAAATGGTAACTTTGTTCTACAAGGATTAGGTTTTGGCCATGGTTTAGGAATGAGTCAATGGGGAGCTTATATTCTAGCCAAAAATGGATTCAACTACTTACAAATCCTAGGATACTACTACAAGGGTGTAGCTTTAACTCCGATTAAGGCCAAGTAGAGTTCACAATTCTCCTATATCTCCCCAAAGCTAGTAAGGGAAAATACTGTTGATAGAGATGATATTTGAGATAAAAATGACCGGGGAAACCAGTTCCGGTAAAGTATGACTCATCCCAAGTACCGTCTAATCTTTGGGTTGTTAATAAGTAATTAACAGCTTTTTCCATAGTGGTCAAATCAAAGTTTTGCCTTGCTTCACCAGCAGCAATGAGTCCCATTAATCCCCATGCGGTTTGAGATGGTGTGCTATCACCTTTTCCCTTAAAGTTGGGGTCACCATAACTCAAACAGGTTTCACCCCAACCACCGTCAGGGTTTTGTACTTGTTTCAACCAGTTGGCACCTTTTTCTATATTACTAAGATATTTCTGGGGATTAATCAAGGCCAAAGCTGATAGTACACCACTAGTTCCATAGATATAATTAACTCCCCAACGTCCAAACCAACAACCTTCTGTTTCTTGCTCCCCCAGCAGATAATTCATAGCTTGATCTAGCTTCTGGGATGGGATGGATAGTTTACAAACACCCAACATTTCAATTACCCTAGCGGTAACATCCGCAGTATTAGGGTCAATCATAGCTTTTAAATCACCGTATGGGATATAATTTAGCCATTCTTGGTCATTATCAATATCAAAAGCGGCCCAACCCCCGGATTTGCATTGCATGGATATAATCCAATTCACAGCTCGTTTAATAGCTTGTTTTTTTAGATTTTCATTCGGTAATTTGGCTTGATGTAAGGCCATCACCACCACAGCGGAATCATCCACATCAGGATAAAAGCGATTGTGGAATTCAAATGCCCAAGCACCAGGTTGGCCTTGTTTATTTTTGACAGCCCAGTCTCCATAATCTATTATTTGCTTATCTATTAACCATTCCCCAGCTTTAACAATTACTGGGTCATCCGGAGCCATACCCGAATCAATTAGGGCCCGAATTGCCCAGGCTGTGTCCCATACGGGAGAGACACAAGGCTGCACGCAGTAGCTGTTATCTGTTTCGATGACAAAATTATCAACCGCCTTTAAACCTCCATAAATAATTGGGTCGTCTGCTTTATAGTTTAGACATTTTAAAGCTAATAGGGAATTTAACATGGCAGGAATAATTCCCCCCCAGTCTCCTGTAGACTCTTGGCGCTCTAAAATCCATTTCTCTGCTGCTTTTATCCCCTGGTCTCGCAATGGGACTAAATTTAAAGTTTCTGCCAATTTGAACCCATCATCTAATAGGGTGAAGATGTCTGACCAATCATTGTTTTTTGGCAGTTCCCACTGCGCATTATCTATTCCTTCAGCATATAGCTCATCTAAACTAATGGGAGAATCTATATCAAAGACTGGTTTTCGATTAAAGACTATTAATAATGGTACTGTGCTAGAACGGGCCCAACTGGAAAGCTCATAAATATTAAAGGGGAAATAATCTGGTAATAACATGACCCAGGGTGGTAATGAAGGTAACCCGCGCCAGTTATAACAACCTATTAGTGCTAGATGTAATTTGGTGAAAATCCGGGTTTTACTAATGCCACCTTTTTTTAAAATCCAGGATTTAGCTTTTACCAGTGCTGTATCTGTTGCAGGTACTCCCAATAACCTTAAACCCATATAAGCTTCCACACTGGTACTGAGATCTCCCCCATCTCCATAGTATAGTTCCCAACCACCATGTTCTCTTTGTTGGCATCGCAAATAATTTTCAATTTTATATAAAGCCCTGTTTTCACAGGTTCCCCAAATTTTATGTAACAGTAAAACTTCTACAGTAATAGTCACATTTGACTCTAGTTCACCCCACCAATAGCCCTCTGGTCTCTGGATTGACAATAGATGCTCTTGACTAGCTGCGATCGCCTGGGTAATTTCCTTGATATTTATCCTAGGTTGTGTTTGCATAAAACGTTGATTTTAACAGATCCCCCTCCGTGGAGTTTTGCCACCTAGCCTTGGTGATACCTATTATATTATCATATTTATCTATATTCGAGTATATTTCTGATGAAACTAATACCTTAGAGAAGCGGAGATGGAACAAATTCTATTAGGTTTGATGGTTTTATCCTTAGGGACTTGGTTGTTTTTGCTTTTATTTTGGGGGCAGTTTTGGCGGGTAGATCAACTATTAAAGCCCATAACCCCTACAACAAATAACTTCACATTTTTACCTAGAATTTGTGTAATCATTCCAGCACGTAACGAAGCAGATTTTATAGCCACAACCATAAAATCACTTTTGTTACAAGACTATCCAGGGGAGGTGAATATATTTGTAGTGGATGACCAAAGTAGGGATGGTACGGCCGATTTTGCCAAGGAAGCAGCTCATGCAGTTGGTCGGGTTAGCCAACTAGAAATTTTGACTGGTAGGGATTTACCCATAGGTTGGACTGGCAAAATTTGGGCAATGGAACAGGGTGTGCAAAAAGCTCTGGAATTAAACCCAAATTATTTTTTGTTTACCGATGCGGATATAGAACATCATATCAGCAATTTAGGTCAATTAGTCCACAAAGCGGAAACAGAAGGTTTAGATCTAGTATCTATAATGGTCAAGCTCCGGTGTGAAAGTTTTTGGGAAAAACTATTAATACCTGCTTTTGTCTTCTTCTTTCAAAAACTCTATCCTTTTGCTTGGGTCAATAATCCCAAAAAATCTATGGCTGCAGCAGCTGGTGGATGCATTTTAATTCGTAGGCAAACCCTAGAAAAGATTGGTGGACTAAAAACAATTAGTCACGCTTTGATTGATGATTGTTCTTTAGCTAAAGCTGTGAAATCCCAGGGAGGAAGAATTTGGTTAGGACTAAGTTCCCTAACTGTCAGTTTACGTACCTATAATTCCTTAGAAACTATTTGGAACATGGTAGCTCGCAGCGCCTATACTCAGCTAAGTTACTCTCCCTTACTATTAATGGGTAGTGTGTTGGGTATGGTGATAGTTTATATCTTACCTGTGGTGGGAATCATTATTGGTTTAGGTATAAATAATGTGCTGATTTCTCCCCTGGGTTTAATAACTTGGCTATTAATGAGTTTTGCTTATTTACCCATCATTATCTTTTACCAATGTCCTCTCTGGTTTGCCGGGTTTTTACCCCTAATTGCCCTCTTTTATACCTTTATGACCGTAGATTCAGCTTATCGTCATTGGCAAGGTAAAGGTGGTAGCTGGAAAGGTAGAGTTTATTAGGTGGGTTTCCTGGAGAAAGTCTAATATTTAGTAGTAATTGTCGGGATTTGAGCAAAAATCAAGGATTATTATGTTACGGGTTTATGGGTGCCCGTGGTCTATTACTCAGCTTTCATTGAAGTTTTCATGAGAATATTTTTCTGGCGTTCAGCATGCAATATACTAGTCACCCTTTCCCTATTGGGACTAACGGGAGCTTCTGATCCTATCAGCAGTCAAGATAGGGAACTGAAAATTGGCATTGTACAACGATTTGCTTCGGTTAAGACGGACAAATTAAACCTCAAAGCTACTTCTGGTGACGATTTAACGCTAAAATGGCAGACAAATGATGGACAAAAAACTGTGATTTCTACTGCTAACACTGTTGAGCTGATTCCAATTATGGAAACTCTCAGACAACCCCAAGTGTGGGAAGTATTGGTGCTGGGAGATTATCGGACTTTTGAAACAGCAGAAGACAGTGCCAAAAAGTGGCGTTCTCAGGGTCTGGAAGTGGAAATAGCCCAGCCAGAACGTTGGCAAGTTTGGGCAAAGCGAGATGTTTATAGTACTCCTTTACTTAGACGTTTATTATTGAATAGCATTCATACATCCGGTGATAAACTACCTTATTTAAATACGCAGGTTATTAAACAAGTAGCTAGGGTAACCTGGGAAGTTAATGGTCGTCAATACACTAGTAGTTATCTGGAAATTACTAGTCGCAAGGGAAAGATATGGGTTAATAATAACCGAAAACCCGGTGGTAAAAAACTTTTTCCTGGTAATTTGTATTTACAACCTAATGCCTATGGTAGCTACTCTTTGGTAAATCTCGTAGGTCTAGAAACTTATTTACGAGGAGTTATACCCTATGAAATTGGCACAAAAGCACCCGAAGCAGCTCTTGAAGCTCAAGCAATTATCGCTCGTACTTATGCCCTACGCAATATACATAGATTTGCTGTGGATAACTATCAGCTATGTGCGGATACCCACTGTCAGGTATATGATGGATTGAATGGCGCAAGTAAAAAAACCGATCAGGCGATCGCCAGCACTAGAGGTAAAGTGTTAACCTATAAGAACGAGCTAGTGGATGCTCTATATTCTTCCACTACGGGAGGTGTAACAGCTTATTTTAGTGATGTTTGGAATGGGGAAGATCGTCCTTATTTACGTCCCGTGGTAGATGGGCCTAAAGACATTTGGAACCTGTCCCAGAAAAGTTTGGCTGATGAAGAGAATTTTCGTCAGTTTATTAGTTTGGAACAAGGATTTAACGAAAGTAAATGGGATGTATTTCGTTGGCGTAGAGAAACAAGTTTAGAGGATATTACTAAAGATTTACAAAAGTTTCTAAAAGCGAAAAATAGTCAGTATGCCAATTTTAAGAATATTGAAGCGATGTCCATTACTAAAAGAAGTCCCAGTGGCAGAATTTTAGCATTGGCTGTCAAAACGGATATTGGAATCTTCGATTTACACAAAGATGAGGTTCGTAGTGCTTTTGCAGCTCCTGTAAGTACACTGTTTTACTTACAACCAATAAATAAGGGAAAGTCTCAGGTATGGGGATATGCTTTTATTGGTGGGGGGTTAGGACATGGAGTAGGTTTAAGTCAAACAGGGTCTCAAAATTTAGCCCAATTAGGTTGGTCAAGTGACAAAATTCTTACCTTTTATTACCCGGGTACAAAAATTGAAATTTTCCGTAGATAAGGATAGACCAACATAATAATACCGCCATACTCTTATAGTCTCATAATCGTAGGGCGGCATTTGATTGGGATAACGGGTAACTTTTAGTAAAGTTCTTCTTCCTTGTGGGTATATATTTCTACATCTGAGGTAGGATATGCAACACAAGTCAAAACATAACCAGCTTCAATTTGATCATCATCTAAGAAGGATTGGTCAGATTGGTCAACTGAACCACTCTTTAGTTTACCAGCACATGTGGAGCAAGCACCAGCGCGACAAGAATAGGGAAGATCTAAACCTGCTTCCTCAGCTGCATCTAGAATGTAGGTGTCATCAGGAACATCTATTGTATTTGTAGCGTTTTCAGCTTCGTTGATGAGTGTGACTTTGTAAGTAGCCATGTGTTATTCCTCTTTTGTGATCGGGAGTGTGAAGTACAGGCCAATAAAACCAATGGATAGGTTGTCTTTTGAGAACAGCCATCGGTTTTTATTTACCTCAATTTCTGATACTAGGGGAAAAGTTAAATCTTGTAACGAAAAATCTACTACGATTAGTAATGAAGTTCAGTTCCCCGCAAATGATAAGTTTTAGTTATGTAATTGAGTGTGGCACAATCTCCTGCTGGAAGGATGAAGGCCAACCATACAACTCTAGACTTGGCAGGTTTTTTTATGTCTTCCACGGATTTTACACCCCAATTGCGGATTTTAATGGGCAAAGCTGGCATTTCCAGTTTTAAAGATCTTGGTCGCACCGCTGCTATCTCAGAAAGGCAAATATTACGCCTACGGCGTGGGTGCGTATCAGGGATGAAACTCAACGTGTTGCAGAATTTGTCTGCTACCTTAGGAGTTTCCTTCAATCAACTGGTGGAGATTTTTTCCGATCCTCTTAATCAGATGGATACTAAACAGCTAGATTCTGACTTAATACGGCAACAACTAGTTCAAATACAACAAGAATACGAGCGATCCCTAGTTAAGCTAGAACAGCAGCGAGAAGTTTTGGAAAAAGAGTTTCAGCAAAACACATTACAAATTATAGAGTCTTTATTATTGTTTTTTCCTACTGCTGCACAGAAGGTGAGGGCAAACCCCCAACTAGAAGCAATAAAAATATTACCCTTAGTGGAAAAACCATTGGAAAAACTCTTATCTACCTGGGGAATACAGGCGATCGCATCTGTAGGAGCAGAAGTACCCTACGATCCCCAATATCACGAATTGTTGCAGGGTACTGCTGGAATAGGTGAAGCTGTAAAAGTAGTTTATATTGGGTATAGGCAAGAAGAAAAACTACTTTATCGAGCTAAAGTCAGTAAATAATGTGAGGTGTAAAAAGTCTTTTGGTGGGAGTTGACATGGTGAGCGTTTATTTTTAGTATGGGATTAGATGGTAAACCTAAACACCGCATCACCCTGTTATTTATGCCTCCTCGTTGGCCACGTAAACCCGACCGTAAAGACCCAGAATTCCGTAAGTTAGATGATCGGATGAATTTTGCTTTTCACATAGCTGTTGCTGCGACCATTAATTCTGGCCTGTGGTTTTTCCACTTTCTCAAATCCACATCTTGGGAATGGTTAACCCCACTAACCCTCCTGTGGGTGGGGGTTATCTTCTTGCACTTGCTCTATATTACATTGATTGCTAATTATGAGGAAGGACAGCAAATCAAGGATTAGGTAAATGGTTAAAATTAATAGTACTGAGTTGCTAGAATCTCTGGCCTCGGAAATAGGTGATAATGTTTACATAGATATAGCCAAGTGGCATTTGTATCTGACTGATGCTAAGCTCCATCATGTTTTAGCGGAAAGATGCTATTCCCTGCTTATTGAGCACAACGTCACAGAAGAACGAGTTTTAGGATTGTTATCAACTATCAAGATCCAAATCGGTGGTGGTCGAAAGGAAGTTCCTTTAATTGACCTGTTACCTGTCCAATGTCAAGTTCATTTGGTTGATATATTAGAAAAATATCAACAAGAATTTTAGAGAACTTCTAATCAACATTGATGCAATTTACTGGGAGTGATCGTGTTTCAACAACTAAACTAGGATAAACAACAAATATAACTTTTCTATAGGGAGAGTTGAATATGTTTTTACAAGTCAAAGGTAAAGTAGACCTAGTTAAAATTGTTGATTTTCAGGAACTACTGGATCCCAATAGTAGCATAGTCCATGGAAAAGACCAAGAGGGAGAGGAAGAGCAGGACATGGATATCTATGAAAAACAGGATTTGGTTTTTCCGTCAGGGGAAGAATTGCCCAGATGTTGGTGGGATCCTAATTATCGGAGTTTGAGATCCAGATAGTGCTGGACGGTTCACCGTTTTTAAAAACATCTACCTGTTTCGTGGTGTGTTAAGGCACCACGGAGTCCGGTTGAAATTGTGACCTACAAAGCAGCTAATTCAGATTCTATTCTTGATGATTGTAAATCTCGACCAATGAAAACTAGTCGGGTTTGTTTTTCTTCCTTGGGTTTCCAGGGGCGATCATAAAATTTGTCAAATCGTGTGCCTACTCCCTGCATGACCAATCGCATAGGTTTATTAGGAACAGCAACAAATCCTTTAATTCTATAAATTTCCTGTTTTTTTGCCAGTTTTTGTAGTGTGTCCTGCAATTTTTCTGGGTCAAAACTACGATTAAAAATTAGATGGGTCGAGTTAATTTCATCATCATGGTCATGGTCCTCCTCCACGTCATGATGGCTAGGACGCTGATCTAAATTGTCTTCAACTGCTGCTTGGTATCCCAACAATATGGATGGGTCAAGTTTACCATAATCGCTGGCAACAATTTTCACTTCCCTAGGTAATTCCTGGGTAACCAATTCTAAAACCTGAGACCTTTGTTGTTCGTCGACCAAATCTGTTTTATTCAAAATCACTAAATCAGCACAAGCTAGTTGATCTGAGAACAGTTCTTGTAATGGCGTTTCATGTTCTAGACTGTCGTCTTTTTCTCTTTGACGGGCGATCGCCTGTAGATCGCTAGCGAAGGTGCCCGCTGCAACTGCTGCACAATCTACCACTGTAATCACAGCATCCACCGTAGCAGCGCTACGAATTTCTTGCCAACGAAAAGCCTTCACTAAAGGTTTAGGTAGTGCTAAACCGGATGTTTCAATGACAATACAATCAATAGTATGACGGCGTTTAATTAGCTCCTGCATAGTAGGGTAAAACTCTTCTTGTACGGTGCAACATAAACAACCATTTGTCAATTCAAATATATTAGTATTTTCTTGGGTATTTTCCTGATTTTGGGGATTGGTTGAATTTTCATCTTCTGGACAAACTTGGCAAGATTTTAATATTTCTCCATCTATTCCTAATTCACCAAATTCGTTTACCAGTACTGCTATGCGTCGTCCTTGGTTGTTTTGTAGTAAGTGACGAATCAAGCTAGTTTTACCACTCCCTAAAAATCCTGTGATTACTGTTACGGGTATTTTTGCGGCCATGTTGACTGAGTTATTTTTCTACCTATTGATTTTAGCAAAAAATTGACCTAAATTATATAGAAAATTCTCATACCCGAGCTAGGTTGATAAACTCATGATTCGTCGATAATGGGACTCAATTTTGCCTAGAGTGGGTGATTCTCTCCCAGCTTCCCACCCACTGCGGTCAAATAACTCCTGGCGTAATTCGTCAATATCAATAGTTGTCAATTTACCATTAACAACAATTGGTCTACCATCAACCCAAACACTATCAATAACATTTACAGGACGACCTAAAACTAATAAACCAATGGGGTCTGTACGGGGTAATAACGATAAAGCTGTTAAATCATAAAGAACTAAATCCGCTTTTTTACCTACAGTTATAGAACCTAAATGATTATGTACGCCTAATCCCTTAGCTCCACCCAAACATGCCATTTCCACAGATTGCTTAGGTGTAATCCAAGACCTATAGTCTGGATCCGTAATGTTATGTAAAATTGAGCCGATTTTAATTGCTTCTAACAAATCCTGAGAATCATTACTAGAAGCACCATCACAACCAAAAGAGATATTTACCCCTGCTCTGAGACATTTTAAAATCGGGGCAATACCACTACCCAAACGCAAATTACTTAAAGGATTATGAACAATAGTAGATTTAGTTAAGGCTAAAATTTCTATGTCAGTATCATTTAACCAAACACCATGAGCTAAACTAGTCTTTTCATCTAAAAAACCTATTTCTTGTAAATGTTTAACCGCACTACATTCATACTTTTCAGCTGCTAACTTTTCCTGAGCCTTGGTTTCTAATAAATGACTATGACGACTAAGTTGATAGCGATCGCTTAATGCTACACAACCTGTAAATAAAGCATCTGTACATAATTGAATGCCCGTGGGTCCAACTAAAATACTTGTCCCTTTCTCCGGTTGTTAAGCTTCTCCGGTCTAAAGACACGGAGATTTCTGAAGAGTCCATAAACGAACTTTCTGAGGCTGGCTTAAAGAGCCTCTACTGATTCCGCTAAGATCAATTCCTAGCATCACCGCTACTTTTTTCAAAATATTAGCAGCACCATTACAGTCCGCATTAATTTTGAACCCATCAGAAGTTTCATATACTCCACGACTAACTCGTTTCCCGCTTGCTTCCCACCCTTCGGGTTTTTCACCGAATTTAGGTATATTGTCGCAATCAAAAAACGATGATTGAGAAGTGTATGATTCTTCTGTTTCAATAAAATCTATTCCGTATTGTTTACATAATTGAGCAATACGGTCTTTTAATCTTGCTGTGGGAATTTGGACAAACTTCTGATTGTTTTTAGACCCCAAATCAATACTATCTTTTTGTCCTTTATTCCATCCAAAAACAATAGCACCAATCTTATTTTCAATACAGTGGTTAACGACTATTCTTGCAGCTTTGTTAACTGCATCACGCATTTGTCGGTTTCTTTTTTCGGTAATAGCAGCTAATCTGTTAGACCAAAAACCTTGCGGTTTATCACTTTTAAGTTTAGCTACTGATTTGTTGTACCACTGATTTAAACTTTTTAAATGAAGTCCATCAACAATAAATGATGTTCCCAGATTAGAAACACAAGTTAACCAGTTATTTAACCCGTGGTCAATCCCTAAAACATTATTTCTATCAACATCAGATTTTATTTCATCTACCTGATAGACAAATTCTGCATAAAATTGTCTATTTCTAGGTAAAATACGTACTTCTCTAATTGATTTGAAGTCAAGGTTAGATGGCATTGGTAGACAAAAAGAATCTATCCCAAACCATGCCTTAACTTTTGTTCCCAAAGGAAACCTAATCATCCCATCAATTAACTTTAATGACCTGCCCGTAAAAGTAGCTACAGTCATAACACTTTTACAGTAATTAGGTAATTTGGGTTTTTGGGAAACTTCGCCCTTTTTTGCAGCTTTTACTAGCTCAATGTACGATTTAAAGGATTCAGCTACACTGGTTAGTATTTGTTGAGAAGTATCAGAATACAATGCCTGATAATGAACGTTTTTCTGATAAGTTCCTAGTTGTTTATGCAAATCTGCTCTACTAGGAATATAACCAGTTTTAAAGTACATCTGCCTAGAATAGTAAACGCCACAATTTGTCAGCTTTTTAGCTTCTGTGCAGACGTACTCCAATATGGCTGTTATTGATTTATCGGACTTGATAAGAACTTGTTGGCATCCGTACATTGTTCGACCTTCAATGTTTGTTGATTTCAAAAGTATAGTTGAGATATGATTTACTTGTCAATAGCAGCCACGAAACAATATGAAGACAACACTGGAATACAGAATAGGAAATCACTCAAAAGGTAATGTAGTAGTGCATCTTGTATGGATACCTAAACGCCTTCGACAGATAATTTACGAACTAGCCAAAGAAAAAGACTGGGATATCCTCGCTCTTGAGGTTGCTCCAGACCCACAAGTGTTGAATCCTGCAATAAAACTTTACAATCTTTGCGTTTTACCCAGGTAAAATCCATTGTCTATTGAGAATAGAGTCATTAATTGATCAAATTTGGTATCACCAATACCAATGCACAACTTGGACACAATCCTCAAAATCTTAACATTCAACACTTCTGCTATAAATCAAGTGGTTAAAGCTTTTAAAGGACGGTTATCTTGCTTGTTAAGACGAAAATTTCCTGAATTACTTAAACTTCCTAGCCTATGGACTAATAGTTATTTTTATTCCACTGCTGGACAGGTTTCAGCAGATGTTATTAAAAGGTATATTGAAGATCCGCATCACGGTTAAATATCAAGGCGAATAAATTCGCCGTTGGCACTTCCTGTCTAAAGCCAAGTGGCTTCCGTGCCTTTCGGCGATTTTCTTGTGAAAGTTAATTACAGCTTGTTCCACAATAGCTAAAGTTTCATCGGTTGAGCGACAATAATATTCATGACTAGCCAATAATTTCCCCTCTGGCATTCCTGCAGTTAAAGGTTCATCTTGAATTAAAGGTGCAATAAAAGCTCTAATTCCCAATGTTTGATAAGCTCGAACTACTGTAGCAATGGTTTCTAATTCTTGACCTGGAATTAACACCAAATGATCTACAACACTTGTACCTCCAGACAATAGAGTTTCCACCCCGGTACCTAAAGCACTAAGATAGACTCTTTCCATATCTAAGGGAGCAAAATCACATAAGTGCGCTAACCATAACTCCAAAGGTAAGGGAGGGATAATTCCCCGTTGCCACTTTTCTACGGAATGGGTGTGAGCGTTAAAAAAACCTGGTAGCACCAGTTTATCTTGGCCATCAATTAGAGTACCAATGACATTTAAATTTTGCCCCACCTGAGTAATTATACCCTCCATCACTTGAATATCTAGGGTTGTATAACCTTCTTTCACCGGACTTAGGGCATTCTTAATAGTGAAATTCATCATTTTTGCCTTTTTGTAAATTTTACCTTTTTTTAAAGTTAATTCCCTAACTCCCGAATTATTATTATTTGTTGTTTGTTATTGTTTGTAGTTAAAAATTTAGCAATCATTTTGAATGCTGAACCAATCATTATGGAAATGCTGGGGGTGAACTAAGGATTAGTAAAAGATTGACAGGTAAAGTTAAGTCTAGACGGGGTTGTGATTTGTAAAATCAAGCTAGTTACCATCATAACAAAACTAAGTAAAAATTCTTAATTCTATGATTAGTCATCATTGTATTATTCCCGTGATAAAATCTCCTCGAGATTATCAAGCATACCGTATTAGCCCTCACGATACCAATCGGTTAGCAATTATCTTCGATTCCAACACAGCTAATACTTCTTTAACTTGCTGTGTGGAAATTTTTGATATTGGTGGACAAACTCCACCTAATCGCCATCAATGGGCCGTAGAAATGTTTTTCATTCTCAAGGGAGAAGGTATAGCAATTTGTGATGGTAAAAAAGTAAATATCAAGGCTGGAGATAGTTTATTAGTACCACCTATGGGCATCCATCTGATTAGAAATACAGGTAAAACTCGTCTTTATATACTCACTGTTATGATTCCTAATGAGGATTTTTCCGAACTGATTAGAAGTGGTATACCTGTAGACCTGGATGTTGAAGATCTGTCGGTTTTAGGAAGACTTTGAGCCTTGCAGGACATGTCAACACCGCTACTTTTCTTAAAATGTTTGCTGCTGCTTCTGAGCAAATGTACTCAAGGACAGCTTTTAAGTGTTGGTCTGTTCGGATTAGATTAGACTGAACTACCGTTAATTTCTTGACTTTTGACAAGTAACCTCACCTCCTGTAAAATTGGTCTAATGTGGGTCGGGTTTCACTCCTCAACCCAACCTACAAGATGGGAATAGCGCAACAGAAAGATGTAACTAAAGACATATACTACAAATCCCATATTTTACCATAATAATCATCTTAAAGCTATTAGGCTAATTAGAATTGAAAGATCAGCTCAACAGAAATCTATATCAATAACATGAGGAAGAAAAACAACAAAATTTGTAAACAGTCAGGAGTAATTCCCTATCGCCTCTGTGACGGGAAAGTAGAAGTATTATTAATCACCAGCCGTAAACGGCAAAGCCTCGTAATTCCCAAGGGAGGAATTTGTAAGGGGATGACACCACCGGATTCAGCTGCAAAGGAAGCATGGGAAGAAGCAGGTGTAATTGGTCAAGTTAATACCCAAAAGCTTGGTGCTTATAAATATCGTAAACGGGGCAATATTTATCAAGTTCATCTATTTTGGTTACCAGTAGAAAAAATCTTAGAGGATTGGCCAGAAGCTAGTCAAAGAGAGCGAATATGGCTAGATATTAATCATGCTGCTATCATAGTTAAGGAAAACTCCTTGAAAAAAATTTTGCAAAATTCCCAAGAACAAGTTAGGGTTTTTACGACGAGCGATTAGAAACCTATAGTTTCTAATCGCATAGATGGGTTAACAAAAGAGACCTAGAAAATTAAACATTAGCAGACATATTAACTTGAACAACCAAGTCATTATAATCCATATCCCCACCACCTCTGAGATCTTCAAAACCAAAGGTGTTGTCTCCTAAAAGTCGAACATGGTCAACCCGATCAGAATTAGCACCTAAATATGTGAAATATATGTCGGGATTGGAGTTGGCGGAAATATCGCTATTAAGAACAGTGTCGGGTCTGCCATTGACAATTATAAATGGCACATACAGCTCTCCTCCTGACAAAGTACTATTAAAAGTAGACTTATTTCCATTGGCAACATTTAACCCTAAACCACTTAGATGTTGATTAACAGCAGCTTGAATATAACCAGCGTCTCCCGGAAGTAAATCCGCAGTTCCATCATTATTGGTATCAATGCCACCCTTTTCATCAGTTACCTTATAAAAGCCCACATAATTATCAAAGCTCGCCTCCCTATAAACTGTGAATTGGGCATTTAGGGGACCCGTTACCCCGCGTAAATCTATACTTTCTCCCTGGGACTTCTCTTGTAAATTTGTCCCCATAGGTAAGGGTTGAGTAGTAGGTCTAGCTTTGAAAACTAGATCGTTGGACTGCAAGGAAAAACTATTATCAGGCAATTGTGTTACCTGAAGATTTGAAGAGTCTAAAAAAGTTACCTGATTAATTGGCAACAGGCCATTTTTAACAGAATCAGTAGTGCCATTATCTATAACATAAAATCTCAAATTGGGGTTTGCTTCCTGAAATCCTAGGATTCTCGTGACATTTCCGTTGTTAAACTCATTAGGTGTTTTGGAAAGAACGGAAAAAACTACCTTACTTCTCGCTAAAGCAGCTTCTGAATAACCAACCTGACCAGGTGCAATACCGTTAATCTTACCACTAGCATCATCAACGGTAAATACTCCTAATTCACGGATGGAAGCAGGAATCTTATCCATAAGCTGAAATTCAACCCTAGTAGTGCTACTACTCAGGACATTATTATTATTGCTCAAGATATTATCACTGGTTCCCGTTGGTATGGATTCAATGTCAGGAGAATCCGTAATATCAGAACCAGATCCTTCCGTTGAGTTATTGTCGCTATCACCTTCTCCCATAACTCCATCAGGAATTTCATCGGGAGTTCCATCAACATTAGTTATGTCAGACTCGCTGTTACTATCTTCAATAACTCCACCGGTTATTTCATCCTCAGTTCCATCAATGGTGAATTGTGCGGTTAAGGATAGTCCTCCCCTATCTGTGGTACTCACACTGATGGTGTAACTGGGCTGATTTTCAAAATCGAGGGGCTCCTTGCTGATTAATTCACTATCCTGAATACTAAATAAAGCATTGTCAGGATAGTTCTCATCATCGGATAAGCTATAGCTAAAAGAATCATCCGCATTCGGATCCACGGTTGTAAAAGTGCCAATTACATTTGATTCCAGACCATTTCCATCAATATTGTTAGTTTTTAAAAATAAACCCCTAGGAGCTTGATTGATTATGTCGGATTCACTGCCATTTCCTTCCGTAACTTCATCAGTAATTTCTCCTGTATCTGTGGAACCATTATTGCCAAAAACTACATAGACTTCTCCAGCACCAGCAAAAGGAGCGCTGATTAGTATATCACTGACACCATCACCATTGATATCTCCCACACCACTAGCTGAATAACCTAAATTATGGTTTTCCGACTTACCATTGATGACAAAACCTTTGGTATCATCAATTTCTGCAAGATTAATGGTAGAACTAAATTTATTTCCGCCAAAAATTACATAACCTTGTCCAGAATTATCACCATTAGCATCTGCATGACTAGCACTAACCAGAAGATCGTCAATTCCATCACCATTCACATCTCCTAGACCGGTTACAGCCCAGCTTGTCTTATCTAGTTCGCCAATACCGTTAATTACAAACCCATTATTACCATTAAGACTGGACAAGTCTAGTTGAGAATTAAACTGGGTACGGGCACCAAATACAACATAAGCTACACCAGCTGCATCTACCCCATTGGGATCTGCATCATGGGCGCTAACAATTATATCCCCAATACCATCATGATTAATATCCCCCGCACTACTAACGGAGAATCCTAATTGATCGCCCTCCTCTCCATTGATAATAAAGCCATTGACACCATCAAGTTGGGAGACGTTTAAGGAAGATGAGAATGATTCCTTCCTACCAAATATTACATAAGCTTGTCCGGAACGGAAACCGTTGAAATCATTAAATGGTGAACCAATAATCAAGTCATCAATTCCATCACCGTTAAAGTCTCCACCTCTATTGAGACCAACACCTAAGTAGTCATCTGCTCTAGAACCATTGATAACAAAGCCATTATTGCCATCAAGACTATTGAGATCAAAATTGGAATTACTGGGATTAAATTTCTCGCTACCAAATATTACGTAAACCTTACCAGCTTGATCACCCGTCACTGGGGGATAGACGTAAGCATTGGGAGGTGCAGCAATAATTACATCATCAAAACCATCTTGGTTGATATCACCTGCACCACTGACCCTATAACCTAATTGGTCTTGAGAATTTAGACCGTTAATAATAAAACCGTTATCACTCAGATTGGAGGGGTTAATAGCGGGAAGAGAACTAAAACTCCTGCGGCCAAATATTAGGTATGCTGCTCCAGAGTCATCTCCATTACTGTCCGCAAAAGGAGCGCCAATGATCAGGTCGTCAATACCATCACCATTAATATCTCCTGCTGCACTTACAGAACGACCTGATTGATCGCCTATTCCACCACCATTAACCGTAAACCCATTGATTCCATCTAAGGTCGAGATGTCTATAATGTTGGCAAAACCGTTGTTGCTACCAAATACTATATAACTGTTTCCCGCATTACTTTGGTCATTGGGATCACTTAAAGGCGCCCCAATAATAATATCATTAATTCCGTCACCATTAATATCTCCAGCATTGCTAATTGAGTACCCTAAATTGTCATCTTTATCATTACCGTTGATGATGGTCAATCCATTTTTTCCATCAAGTGTGGAGAGGTCAACAAATTTTTTAGTCATAATTTCTGTGGTATTTTTAGTTGCTTGCTGTTTGCTATTAATTGTGGTTTTGTTGATAGATGTATCTCTCAATCTCCATGGCAAAAGACCCATATTCATTGCTTGAATTAGGGAAACAAAAACCCAATTTCAAAAAATTTTCCATGCCAGATGCCTAATGTTTATCGCTAGAAAATGTCAAGGTTTTAAGCTATAAGCAGTGGGTTTGTACATTGACTTTCTATCAAACACCTGTAATAATCATATCGTAGATACGGTGCTATCAATTGTCAAGTGTTCAATTATGAAGTTATTTTGTTATCAACTGTTGAATTGTGAGTTTTTTTTAATGGTTTTACCCAACAAGATAAATAAGGGCGAATGTTAACATTCGCCCTTATTTATTTTCACTTATTCCCTAGGGGCACACGCTATATTATCTAGCAGCAACTTCAGGATCTAACCAAATATTTTGTCCTTTATTACCAAAAGTTATGGGTTGATCATCACTAACGTTCATGTTAATATTCTTACCATCACCACTAACTTGCACTAATGGCCAGTTTTCTTCTCCTAACTCACCTGAGCGGAATAGCACATAATTGGGTTGTTTTTTGCTCCAACCCAATAAAATGGCAATTTTCTCATGCTCCCCTTCTCCTTGAGGGGGAACTACTGTGGTGGTGGTATTTTGTTGGCGATTCCAAATGACTGCATTATCTGTTACATCTGCTGTGTTGAAAGTGCCCACAAATTTTCTAGCCAAAAACTGATCCCCTTTTTCTGACCAACTAACCGGGACTAAAATCCCTATCTTACCTTGATTGTTGGTCTCTGGGGTAAATTTTCCATTCTTTGATAACATATCAACAGCGTCTGATGTTTTAGCCAGGATATTCAATCTTTTAGTCTGTCTATCTTCAATAAACAACAGACTACTAACCTGGCTATTGTGCATTTCCGGTTCTACTTCCAGTTGTACCCGACTATAAACTGCATATCTACCATCAGGAGATACCACAGGTGTGCTGCGATATTGCCGCACTCCTGAACGTCCCTGACCACCAATTGCTTCCTGGGTCATTACTATCCACTTCCAGGGTATGGGATGGGGACTATTAATGGGATCTGCTGGCACTCCATTGGGTATGCTTACCTGCTCTTCTGTAGGTACAATTTGTGAACTTCCTGCATCATAAGGGATTACACCCGTAGCAATACTTTGATTTGGATAATTTTTACTTTTTGGATGATTAGTTCCCTTATCATATATGGCGGATTTATTTACTCCAGTACTGGTGCTTTCTTCCATCTCCTTCACACCTAACATATTTTCTGTTTCCAGCTTAATTGTATTTTGTTTTTTGTTAGAGATTTTAGATTGGGGAAACACAGAACCACTTCTATTAGTTGTCTGGGTTACTGGTAAAGTAGCACCCAATTTGACCGATGGGGAATTAAATCCAGAGAAATCTTTAGACCTGTTTGATTCTGAGTTACTTTTCTCTATTTTTAATTGTGATTGTCTTGCTAGGTTAAAATAAGCTGATGTACTCAAGATGGGTGCTACTATTAATATAATAACTACAACTCGATTAAAACGTGGGTGGGGGTGGAACCATCCTGACTGGGGGAGGGATTTAAGCATGGCTTTTACTCTTGATGAGATATAAGGTGCTGGGCAAGGAGCTTTGGTGTGCAAGGAAGAGTACAAATGTTATACATAGCAAGAAACGATAATTCAGGAGAGTATTTACCTGAATATCCTACCTGGCAAACTTATGGTAGCATGTACCTTGGTGGTAGAGTTAACTGAGGAGGTGTTAACCTTCTTGCTATTTGAGTAATTCCCAGGTCATAACTAATCAACAAAACTAACCAACCTCCGATGAAAATAGTGTTTTTTGGCACTCCTAATTTTGCTATTCCCACCTTAAAAAAATTGTTGAATGATTCTAGATTTGAGGTTTTAGCAGTTGTCACCCAACCGGATAAACGCAGAGAAAGGGGGAATCAACTTACGCCCTCTCCAGTTAAAACCTTGGCTAAGGCTCATAATCTGATTGTATGGCAACCAGAAAGAATTAAGAAGGATTCTGGGACCTTGACTAAACTAAGGGAACTTAATGCGGATTTCTTTATAGTAGTTGCTTATGGGCAAATTCTATCTACAAAAATCCTCAACATGCCAAAATTAGGTTGTATTAATGTACATGGTTCAATTTTACCGGAATATAGAGGTGCTGCCCCCATTCAGTGGTCTATACACAAAGGAGAAAGACAAACTGGTGTGACAACTATGTTAATGGATGCAGGCATGGATACAGGAGATATGCTCCTAAAGGCCAGCTTACCAATTGGATTATTAGACAATGCTCAAATTATTGCCGATCAACTAGCTGAAATAGGTGGAGACCTGTTAATAGAAACCGTAACCAAATTTAAGAATGGAGAGATCACACCAATTCCTCAAAATGACTCTTTGGCTACCTATGCCTCATTGATTAATAAAGAAGACTATTATTTAGACTGGTCAAGAACAGCTATAGAACTACACAATCAGATCCGAGGATTTTACCCCAACTGCATTACCACCTTTCGTCATCAACCTTTAAAAATTGTCGCCACTGTTCCCCTGGAGTCCGCTTACATTCAAGAGTTGCCAAAGGAAATCCAGTCCAAACTTGAGAAAGTACCTGATTCATCCGCCCAATTAGCACCGCCAGGATCTGTCCTCAGTATTATTAAAGGATTGGGTGCTGTGATCCAAACTGGGGAAGGTTGCTTGTGGTTGAGAGAGGTACAACCAACAGGCAAAAAACTTCAGTCGGGATGGGATTTTGTCAATGGTAGTCGTTTGACAGTGGGAGAAACTATTCGTTAGCAACATAAGAATCACAGGAATCACACGGACCATCTGGGTTGACAGCACAACGAATAATTTCTGAGTGGGCATTATACTTACAACTGGCATCCCCCACTACCCAACGTCCATTTATAAAACTTTTTTCCGATGGTCTTTTAGCTGTTTGAACGTAGATCGCAATCCTATGTAACCTGTAGCGTCCAGTTCGGAACTGATACCTGTGATGGCGTTCTAAAACGGCATAGGTTTTCCCCTCAAAATCTAAATAATTTCCCGGTTGAGGAGCCCAATCAAGTTGTAACTTACCAAGATACCGCTGTGGACTGGTCAAAATTATCTCAGTTGCTAAAGAGTCTGGATGCATAATTTATATATGGCGCTAAGTAGGGAGGCACAATTATTTGTAGGATGGGTTGAGGAACGAAACCCATGCGGGCGTTGATTTTATATTTAATTCCACCCACCCACTTATGGCTAAAGCTATAATATAGATTGAGCGCTAAGTAATTGATGGGAGGCTTTACAATTCTTTAAAATTTCTTCAAGTTGTGGGGGGGCGGCAAATTCCATACCAGTCAGTCCTTTTGTTGATTAAACCTCCATGGACGGGTTCTTGGGAAATCATTTTGTTGGGGGAGCTTATTAAATTGTTTAAAGTTATGTAGCCTTTTACTTACAGCTTAGCCTGGACTGGGGTAAACTATGCCTTGATATTATTCCTTCTCCAGAGAAGAACACCACCAAAGGAGTAGTTTTTTCAATGTCTCATACCGTAAAAATCTACGATACCTGCATCGGTTGCACTCAATGTGTACGCGCTTGCCCCACTGACGTTCTAGAAATGGTTCCTTGGGACGGATGTAAAGCCGCTCAAGTTGCTTCTTCACCCCGTATTCAAGACTGCGTAGGTTGCAAGCGCTGTGAAACAGCTTGCCCAACTGACTTTTTGAGCATTCGGGTTTACCTTGGGGCTGAAACAACTCGCAGCATGGGTCTAGCATATTAATCTGCGCTGACCTATACCTGGGCAAAAAACAGCAAGAACTGAGCTGGGGAAGAAATCTATGACTTAACTTGATTCTTCTTGGCTCAGCTCTGCTCCTGGAATACAACCTGCAATATAAATTAGAAAGTTATGGCAATTAAAAAAGGAAATATGGTTCGTGCCCTGCGCGAAAAGTTAGAAAATAGTCTGGAAGCTAAAGCTAGTGATGGGCGCTTTCCTTCCTATTTATTTGAAACTTCCGGGGAAGTGGTGGATATTAAGGGAGATTACGCTTTAGTGAAGTTTGGTAAAGTGCCCACGCCAAATATTTGGTTGAAGCTAGACCAATTAACTATACAACAAGACGCGGCTTCTTAGTCTTATGTCAGTTGTAGGAGGTTAAACAGTTTAATTCAACCTCCTGCAATATGTCCAACACTAATCCCTACCTCACTTCCTGCAAGCTCTCAACTTGCTTAGTAAACATTTCCGTAAACAAACTCATAACGCTCCGTTCCTCACGCACTTTGATATTAGCAGTAATGGCCATACCAGACTGTAAAGGAATACTTCTACCTTGAGATTCCATAGCTTGTTTATCTAAACTAACTCGCGCTGGAAAGCGATAAAACTGATGGGTCTGGTCAGGAGGTAAAGCATCTGAACCGATATTAGTTACTTTACCTTTGATATCACCAAACTCACTAAAGGGGAACGAATCAATTCTCACATCCACCTTCATTCCCTCCTTCACAAATCCAATATCCTTATTGGTGATAAATACCTCCGCTATATATTTATCATTGGGGACAATCTGTAATAGCTTTTGGGTAGGATTGGCGACAAAACCGGGGTTTTTTGCTTGCATGTCAAATATTATCCCTGATACGGGCGCACGCAGTTCTTGATATTTAACGTTTAATTTGGTTTGGGAAATTTTGCTACTAATATCTGCCAACTTCTGCTCATTGTCTAAAATTATTCTCATAAACTGGCTGTCTATTTCGGCAATGCGCTTCTTGTTAGTAGCAATTTCTTCCAAGACATTTTTGTCAGTCACTGCTATGGTATTGGTCACCTGTTGTTCTGCTCTTTGAATATCGAAGCCCAGGCGTTTTTCTTCTTCTTCTAACTGGGCTATTTCCGCTTTTAAATTTTGTACTTGTTGTTGCTGATTGAGATATTGCAGTTGAGAAATTCCCCCCTCTTTGGCCAGGACTTCTACCCTATCTAAGATTCCTTGTTGAATGGACAGACTGTTTTGTGTGTCCTTTCTCTTAACTATTGTTTGAGACAGTTGCTTTCTAATTTTTTCTACCTCAAATTTAGCTGCATTAGAGCGAGATTCCAGCTCTTTTCTAGCTACAGTTAGTCTTTTTTGTTCATCAATTCCAGTTCCTGTTTCTGGTCTTGAATTTCCCAATTGTGAACGTAACAGTTGGTTTTCTTCTACCAGAGAAATGCGACTTTTTAACAAAAATGCCGACTCTGCTGGTAGACTACCACCAAGAAAATTCAGTTCTGAGCTAATAGCACCGCTTGCATTCATCAAACGACGATAGATGTCATTTTCCTTGATTAGAGCAGCACGAACTTTATTGAGGGCGCCTAGCTCAGCTAGGGTAGCAACGGATTCAAATGTTAATAATAGATCCCCTGGTTTCACCTCTTGTCCATCTTTGACATGAACAGACTTCACCACCCCACTAATGGGTGCTTGTACATCTTTTACCGTACCCTCTGGTTTTAATTGTCCTGTAGCGGGAACTACTTGTTCAATTTTTGCATAATAAGCCCAACCCACTCCAAAACAGGCCACAAGCATCAAAGTAATCATGATTGTGCGTGACCAGATGGGTGATTGTCGTAAAACTATGGATTGTTCAAAGCTGTCTTGATAAGCATGACTTAAATTCCCTGCTTTGGCTTTTGATGGGGTTTGAAGCACTCCTATACTAGCTGGTTTGCCATTACCATTGCCATTAGTTGGATGATCATTAAATTGACTCATAAGGTTCCTTGGGTTGGTTGAGTGATAATTAGAGGTTGACTTCCTGTTGCTGGTAAAGGTAGGAATAGTGTCCTTTAGCAGTCATTAGTTCCTGATGACTACCCTGCTCCACCACTCTACCCCCATCCATAACTACAATCGTATCTGAATTACTGACGGTATTGAGACGATGGGTAATGAAGAAAACTGTCTTGCCACGAAATGCCTTGGCTAAATTTAAACATATTTGCCTTTCTGTGGGATAGTCTAGGGCACTTGTGGCTTCGTCTAAAACTAATATTTTAGGTTTTTGCAGTATGGAACGAGCAATGGCAATTCTTTGTCTTTGTCCTCCAGACAGGTTCGACCCTTTTTCCCCAACTTTGGTGTTATAACCATTGGACAGACCCATGATAAATTCATGAGCAACTGCTATTTGAGCTGCTTCTACCACTTCCTCTGTGGTAGCGTCAGGATTGGTTAGGGCTATATTATCGAATACTGTTCCATCAAATAACAGGGGATCTTGGGGAACCACGCCGATTTGTCTTCTGACGGAATAAAGCTCAACCTTGTTGACATCGTAACCATCAATAAAAATTCTCCCAGACTCAATGTTATAAAGTCTGAGGAGTAATTTCATCATGGTGCTTTTTCCTGAGCCACTTTGTCCCACAATCCCCACAAATGTGCCCGCTGGAAAATCTAAACTGACGTTATTTAGTTGCAGGGGTCCGTTAGTCGCAAAGCGGAAGCAAACATTTTCATATTTGACCGCACCAACAACACTAGGTAGGGGAATATTATCTTTGTCTACTTCTGCTTCCTGAGGTGTGTCCACAATATCGCTCAATCTCTCTAGGGACAAACCGGTTTCTTGGAAGTTTTGCCAGATTTGCGCTAGTCTTAGTATGGGACTGGTAACATAACTAGAAATAATTCTAAAGGCAATTAATTCCCCTAGGGTTAATTCCCCTTTTAAAACTAAATAAGCTCCTACCCACAGCACTAACAAGCTACTTAGTTTATTGAGAAACTGACTGGTGGAATTGGCTAATGTTGATGTAATAACTGTTTTAAAACCTGCGGAAACAAACTTGGCATAACGCTCTTGCCAAGAAAAGCGCGATCGCAGTTCAATATTTTGGGCCTTTACCGTTTGAATACCAGACATTACCTCCACTAAATAGGACTGGGTAGTGGCATTGCGTTCTGCTTTGGTGCGCAATTGTCTGCTAACGGTAGGAGCAGCAATTAATGTAATCACGACAAATAGGGGAATAGTTCCCAGTCCCACCAGAGTTAGTTCCCAACTATAGAACAGCATAACGACGATATAAACCACCGAAAATACTGCATCTAGTCCCACTGTCAAAGCTGTTCCTGTGAGGAACTGGCGAATATTTTCCAACTCATTCACTCGAGTAGCTAATTCTCCCACGGGTCTGCGTTCAAAATAACGCAGTGGTAGTCTGAGTAAATGGTCAATAATTTGTGAACCCAAACCCATATCAATTCGGTTAGTGGTATCCACAAATAAATAGGTTCGTAAGGTAGTTAATATGGCTTCAAATACACCAACTGCTAATAGTAACACCCCTAAAACATTCAGGGTACTAATACTATTTTGTACTATGACTTTATCAATAATTAACTGAATAACCAATGGATTTGCCAATGCGGCCAGTTGTACAAAAAATGAAGCAATAAAGACTTCTATTAAAACCCGGCGGTAACGTGATAAGTAGGGAAGAAACCAACGTAGTCCAAAGCGTTCTTGGGGGGTTTCGGAGGTGGGACTAATCTGGAGGACTTTGATTTGAGGTTGTAGATTAGTATCATCCGTTGGTATTTGCTGTAGGAGTTTGCTGGGTTTATAGTTGATTATTCCCTGGGATGGAATAGCTACAACTATTCTACTTTCATCCGCTTCATAAACCACAGCGTAACCATCCTGGTGTTGGATAATAGCTGGTGTCTGAATCTCCGTAATTTTAGTGGCATAAATATCTACTAACTGGGATTTTAACCCAATTACTTCTCCCACATAGGCGCAAAGTTGAAAAGATACATTACCTTGGCGTTTGAGGTTATCACTTAAAATCCTACGAACCACCTCCTTACGCAGGGGAACCTGGAAATGTTTCGCCAGCATCTGAAAGCAAGCCAAGGTAGAATCTAGTTCATCCCGCCCCCCAAAAAAAGGATATTTCGGCTGTTTTTTTCTGGATTTTGCTTTTTTATTTTCCTGGGGGGAAAATTCTGCAGTTGTGGCAAAGGGAATATCTATAACATCTTTGGTTTCCCATGGATCTTCTATCTTCTCTAGTTCCCTATTCTCTTGTTGTTCTAACAACAATAACACTTGAGGATTAATACCTAATAACCGGGCTGGACTTTTTCCTGTAACTTGTAAAACCTCCCTATTGTTGCTTGATAGTATCTGAGAATTCACAGGGAAATTTGTAATCTGACCACTACTCACAAACCAGGTTCTATCACTTTCTAGTTGCTCTAATGGAGTTTTTCCTGGTGGTAGATATTGGATTTTAGACTCTGGTAAAATGTCTCGGGTTATATCCTTCAAATTCAGATTTCCATAGGCTTTTTGAGCTACATGATGGCTAATCACATCAAAAACCTCTATGATGTGATTTTCTTCTTGACGCTCCTTGGCAAAATCAGAGTTTTGAGAAAATACCGACAGATAATCTATGGGGTTCCAGGTTAAACATATTACCTCCGTTGAGGCGATCGCCGTTTCACATGCTATCTGTCGCAGGTAACTAATTTCGCCAATTACTGCTCCTAGTTCCAACATTTTGAGGGTAATTGGCAATTGGCTTTGGGGATGATATCCTAAGAGTCTCACCTTACCTTGGTAAACAATTACTATCCGTTCTGGTAGTTGTTCCTTACCGATAATTTTCTGACCCAACCGATAACGCAGGGCCTGTTGTTTTGACAATAAATAATTAATTTCCGTTGGGGATAATTTTTCAAACCCCGGAATTTTTTGCAGAAATTCCGAAAACTCCTGACTGCTGTAGTTCATATTGATTAAGTGTAATTAAGTGCAGGGTTAGTCATTTAATTTTCTGACTCTTTAACTTGCCAGTTTTGGGGTGAAACTTGTGCTTGCAACCAGGACTGAAACCGCTCATTGAGCAACCTTTGGCGCATCCCATTATCTAACTGGGCGGGCAATAATTTTTCTAGCCGCACTATAACTATCCAGTCTCCTATGGGGGTTGGTAGTGATAGCTGCTGGGGTTGACTTGTGGATAAAATTCTCACCAATAGTGGATGAAGAGACTGTAATTCCACTGGACCTACTAATCCGCCAGTTTGAGCTTCCGGTCCTTGAGAGTATTCCTGGGCAAGTTGGTTAAACGACTGCTCCCCTTCTTGAATACGAAAATATATTTCTTGGGCAATACCAATATCAGCAGTGGTAATTAGGGAGTATATAACCCTATCTAATTGGGGTTTACGTTGGTAAAAGTACGAGTCTATCTCTTTTGCCCAAGTCACCTCCTTAAACTTTTCGAGTTTTAGTTGACGAGTCGCCATACTTTGTAACTGTTCTTGACTTATTCCCTGTTCTTTTTGTCCCTGATATTGTTGATTTAACTTTTCATAGGCCAATTGCTCCTCCTCCGGTGTAGAAGAAATCTGGGCGATCGCCTGTTCTATAATCACCTCTTTAAGCAGTGGTGGTATTAATTGGTACTTATTCAATAATTTTAGTACTTCTGGGGCGGTTAGTGTATGATAACTTTCCTGTCCAGAGACGTTGCCAAATTGCAGAACTGGATTCATATCATTAATATCAGCAGATTTACTTATGGTCTCAAAAATCAGCCCAAACTTCTTACCGCAAATTTATCTAAGTGTTAAGTTTATTGTCAGTTTATTGCATGATTTTACTCTCCAAATTATGTGCAGCCAGGTACGTTTAACGGACCAGACCATATAGTCTGTCAATTTTAAGTAACAGACACACTAGTGTTTATAAATCACTTCATCAACCTATCACAACTTAGGGAAATTGTCAGCTGGATTTGGCATTTTGGCAGAAAATGCTGGGGCTAATCTTAAAATAACTTCGTTGTTGGTTTAACCGGGATAAAGACAAAAGGTATTACCACCAGATCTTTTAGCCCCCATAAGTGCCTGATTAGCAGTATTTAATAGTTTTTGAACCGTAGAGCTAGACCTGGGCAATGTACCGGTAATACCAAGGCTAAGTGAGATTTCTACCGTGCTAACCACAGTTTGATGAAGATCATGGGCAAGACGCACGGTAGCATCCAAAGACACATTCGGCAATAGAACACCAAAACCACCCTGTTGATAGTAAGTAAAGCAACTAGGCGGGTAAAGGTATTTGCGTATAACTAGAGCAATTTGACGGAGGTTAGAGGTATTTTTTGTTGTCCATTGATTTGCATCAAAGTTATCAATAGCACAAAAAATCAAACTTAATGGCAGACCATCAGAACTTAGCATTTGCCATTCCCAATTAAGAGCAGCAAGGAAATCCTGGGGTTGAAGCATATAGGGAATATCAGAAAAAATGCTGAAATTGTGATCTGTTTTTTCTCTTTCTTGGGTAACTTCCCACTCTAAAGCATGGATGAGGGAATCAATTGCCTGAATGTCTACATTAGTCAAATATTCCTTCACCAGAATATTCTCCATTTCGGCCGCTAATTGGGAACATTGGGGATAGCCGAAAGTACCTAAGCTACCCGATAAACTGTGGGTCATTCTCATCAGATATTGCTGTTGTTGACCATTAGTTATTTCTGTTTCCAATTTAACAAGTTCCGCTCTTATGTCCGCAATTTTCTTGGGTAAGGATATTTCAAATTCTGCTTTAATTTGTTCAATTAAGTCTAGTCCTTCACCTATACTAGAATCTGTTATTGGTGAACTTGCTTGGGTTGGTATAGTTTCTATCACTTCCCGTTCTAATTGCCTTTTGCTTGTAAGACGATAGCCCAGTCCATGAACAGTTTCAATCACTTCCTCTTGCATCCCAGCTTTTCTAAGTTTCCCTCGCAGATCCTTAACTAAATTAGTCACTGCACCATCCGTAGGAGAATCATCTATTGACCATAATTTGTCTATGATCTGACTCCGGGTAAAGATTTTTTGTGGGTGGCGCAAAAATAATTCTAAAAGCTGAAATTCTCTACGACTAAGGTTAATATTTGCTCTATCATACCTTACTTCTATTAATTCAGGATTAAGTGAAAGCTTATCATATACCAATGTACCGAAATTTAATTGAATACCTATTCTTCTGGAGCAAGCCCTAATTCGTGCCAGCAATTCATGGATACAGTATGGTTTAATCAAATAGTCATCCGCTCCAGCATCTAGTCCGATAATAATATCTTCTTGTGTAGTTTTTGCGGTTACCATAATAATTTGACCTTGATAACCCTTATTACGCAGTGTGTGACACAAATTTAGCCCATCTAATTTAGGCATAAGTATATCCATTAGAATCAGGTCATAATTGAACTGATATCCCATTTCTAGACCCATTTCACCATCAGTAGCCACATCCACCACATAGCGATGGGAAACCAGTGAGGTTTTAACAAGTTGACATAAGGATGTATCATCATCTACGACCAGGATTTTCATAATCAAGATTATGTAATATTGCGGAATAGAGTCACCTGTTTGTTATTGGGTTTTAATTCCCTATGGTGATTTTACTTTACAGGAGGGCTCCCGTTTTTAGTAATGGTTAGTCAAGGTCACCAGTTGATCCCCAAAGTATCCTAAATTTGCATCAATTTAATGCAGATATTATTTTAGATCGGGTCACTGGAAGTGTTGCAATTTCGCCCGCTTTTGCAGTAGGTTTGATTAAACACTAATCCTATAGTAGTCTTTCAGGCTACCATAGAGGAATCCAAGACACAAAAAAGCTGGTTCATTCCGTGACTAATTTTTCGGATTATCTCTATGAATGCAAGATACCAAGATACAATAACAATAAGCAAGATTTTCGGAAAAATTCCTCTAAAAATATTACTGAGTATATTTTACTTAATACCAATTATCACTAATGTGGGAGTGGTTAGCTATGTATCCTATCGTGCTGGGGAAGAATCAGTAAACGAGTTGACTAATCAGTTAATGATATCGACAACAGAACGGGTTAAAGATCATCTCAATAAGTATCTACAAATACCACAAAGAATAGTAGCTATAAATCGTCAGGGAATAGAAAACTCCTATCTTGACTCGGAAAACTGGGAAGCATTGAGATTATACTTTTTCAGTCAACTTAAAGTATATAAAACTCCAGCAGCTATTTATTTCGGTGGGATTAATGGTACATATATAGTTACAGGTAAAGACCAAATGGGAATAATTTCACCCAAATATTCCTACTTGGGTGGTGGTACGCACCCATCCCATATTGGTCAACGACGGCTTTATATTGTGGATGAACAGGGAAAATATGTCAAAATTATCCCTGAACAAACTAAACCCTATACACCCATTAATCTTCCGTGGTTTAAAACTGCTCAAAATCAAAATAAACAAACATGGACATCAGTATACCCCTATCTTTATATTCCCACAGCTAGCATTTCCGCTGTTAGTCCTGTTTATCGTAATAATAAATTTATTGGCGTTGTAGGTTGTGATTTAGCTCTCACTCACATTAGTTTACACTTGCAAAAATTGCAGTTTTCACCATCAGGAAAGCTATTCATTATAGAAAGATCGGGAGATATAATCGCTACTTCTACTAATGAAAAACCTTTTACAAGAATTATTAAGAATAACAAAACAGCCAGAAATATACAATTAACACGGTTAGCTGCTACAAAAAGTAGTAACCCAATAATCTCCAAAACAGCAAAAGTATTATTTCAGCGTTGGGGAGACTTGCATAAAATTCGGGAAGCGACTAGTTTTGAGTTTAATGATAGTAATAACCAAAGATATTTTTCTTATATTTACCCCTATAAGGATGAATATGGGTTGGATTGGTTAATCGTAGCTGTTTTGCCAGAATCTGATTTTCTGGATAAGATTCATGCTAATTTCCATAGAACCTCTATTTTTTTAGCAATTACACTATTTATATTTGCGGGATTGAGTATAGTTTTAGCCCATTGGATAATACAACCGATTAAAGATTTGAATACTGCTGCTAAAAAACTAAGTAAAGATAGGTTTGATAGTTTAGATTTAGACTGGGATTTAAAGTTAAAATCAATCCTCAACCGGCGTGATGAAATAGGTCAGCTAGGTGAGTCTTTTCAATCTATGTCTGAAGATTTGGCACTATCATTTGCACGAATTAAAACTGCTTTAAAGGAATCCCAGGATAAGTTTGCGAAGATATTTCATAGCTCTCCTGACCCAATTTTAATTCATCAAATTATAAACCAAAATATACAGGAATATGTATTGTTAGATGTGAATGCTAGTTTCTTAAATTTCACTGGTTATTCGGAAGTAGAATTGATTGGCTACAGTTTTGATAATTTATCCTTGGTATCTAATCCTGAACAGGGATTATTACTCAAGGAGCAACTGAAAAATCAAGGATATGTCCGGAATTTAGAATTTGATTGGCTGACAAAATCTGGGGAAGTAAAAACGTCTTTAGTATCTTGTGAAAGTATTGTAATAGATACCAAGAACTGTGTGATTTCTATCATTAAAGATATTACTGATCGCAAAAAAGCTGAGGAAAATTTAAGACAAAGTGAAGAAAGATTTCGCACTGCTTTTGAAAATGCTGGCAGTGGTATGGCTTTAGTCTCACTAAATGGATATTTCATCAGGGTGAATAGAGCCTTATGTCAAATGTTGGGTTATGATTCTCAAGATTTACTCACTAAAAATGTGACAGAACTTATTACAGGTGAGGAGTTACCAAAAGATTTTGATTTGGCACACCAATTTCTCTCTGGTCAAATAAGTAACTATCAAGTGGAAAAATCCTGTTTACATAAATCAGGAAAAATTATTTGGGTATTGCTCAATGTTTCATTATTATGTGATGTCGATGGGAACCCCCTGCATTTTATTTGGCAGATTCAGGATATTAGTGAACGACACGAAGTTGAACAATTAAAAAATGAATTTGTCTCTGTAGTTAGCCATGAAGTACGCACGCCTTTAACAGCTATTAAAGGTGCTTTGGAGATTTTGGCAACAGGAATTTTAGTTGATGAACCACAGGAAGCAGAACAGATGCTAAAAATCGCTGTTAGTAATAGTGAAAGACTGTTATGTCTTGTCAATAATATTTTGAATTTAGAAATGTTGGATTCGGGGAAAATGAGACTAAACCTGAAGGTTTGTGACATTAATGTCATGGTAAAACAAGCAATGGAAACAGTGCGACCAATAGCGCAACAAAAAAGCATAGAAATATCCTACAGCGCACTCGATGTACCCAACACAGAAATTCTAGCTGACGAGGAAACAATTATTCAAGTCCTGACTAACCTATTGAGCAATAGCGTAAAGTTTTCCCATGCTGGTACTAAAGTAGAGATATATGCCACAATGGGCGATAAAGAGATTATTGTTGCGGTAAAAGATTACGGTAAAGGTATTCCTCCAGATAAGTTAGAGACTATTTTTGAGCGATTTGAACAGGTGGATGTTTCTGATTCCCGTCAAAAGGGTGGTACAGGTTTAGGATTAGCTATTTGTAAAAATATTGTGCAAAAACACCAGGGAAAAATTTGGGTTGAGAGCATATTGGGTAGTGGTAGCACTTTTTATTTCACACTACCACTGTAATAGTTTTTTGGACTACCATGGAGGAACTAAAGATATAACGGAACTGTTTGCAGGTAACTTGTCGGACTCATTATATGAATAAGTACACAACAACATTAAACCATATTTTCGGAAAAATCCCCCTCAAAACATTACTTAGTATACTTTACTTAATACCAATTATCACTTGTGTGGGAATAATTAGTTATATATCCTATCATACTGGAGAAAAATCAATAAATGAGTTGACCAATAAATTAATGATGTCCACAACAGAAGGGGTTAAAGATCATCTCAATACATATTTACGGATACCACAAAGAATAGTAGCTATAAATCGTCAGGGAATAGAAAACTCCTATCTTGACCCGGAAAACTGGGAATCATTGAGATTATACTTTTTCAGTCAACTTAAAATATATAAGACTCCAGTAACCATTGATTTTGGTGGTATTAATGGTACATATATAGTTGTAGCACAAGACAAAATGGGAATAATTTCACCCAAAAACTCTTACGTGAGCGGTGGTACGCACCCATCCCATCCTGGTCAACGACGGCTTTATATTGTGGATGAACAGGGAAAATATGTCAAAATTATCCCTGAGCAAAGTAAACCCTATACACCTATTAACCTCCCATGGTTCAAAACTGCTCAAGATCAAAATAAACAAACATGGACATCAGTATACCCCTATCTCTATATTCCCACAGCTAGCATTTCCGCTGTTAGTCCTGTTTATCTTAATAAAAAATTTATTGGGGTTATTGGTTGTGATTTAATTTTAGACCATATTGGTTTATACTTGCAAAAATTCCAGTTCTCACCATCAGGAAAGTTGTTTATTATAGAGAGATCAGGAGATATAATCGCTACTTCCACCAATGAAAAACCTTTTGTAGGAATTTTTAAAGATAACAAAACTGGTAAAAACATAAAATTAATACGTTTATCTGCTATAAAAAGTAGTAACCCAATAATCTCTAAAACAGCAAAAGTATTATTTCAGCGTTGGGGAGACCTGCATAAAATTCGGGAAGCGACTAGTTTTGAGTTTAATGATAGTAATAACCAAAGGTATTTTTCTTATATTTACCCCTATCAGGATGAATATGGGTTGGATTGGTTAATTGTAGCTGTTTTGCCAGAATCTGATTTTCTGGATAAGATTCATACTAATTTCCATAGAACCTCTATTTTTTCAGCAATTACACTATTTATATTTGCAGGATTGAGTATAGTTTTAGCCCATTGGATAATACAACCGATTAAAGATTTGAATACTGCTGCTAAAAAACTAAGTAGAGATAGATTTCATAGTTTAGATTTAGACTTGGATTTAAAGTTAAAATCAATCCTAAACCGTCGTGATGAAGTAGGTCAGCTAGGTGAATATTTCCAAGCTATGGCTGGGGAGTTGGCACTATCATTCACACGAATTCAAAATGCTTTACAGGAATCCGAAGATAAGTTCACTAAAATATTTCGCAGCTCCCCTGACCCAATTGTTATTACCGATAGGGTGCAGAATATATTCTTGGATGTCAATCCGAGCTTCTTACATTTAACGGGTTATTCAGAAATGGAAGTAATTAATCATCCTGTTGAAGGTCTATGTCTACCATGTGATTCAGAGAAGGTGTCGTTGGTCAGACAAAAACTAGAAAATCAAGGATACATCCACAATTTAGAATTTGATTGGGTGACAAAATCTGGGAAAGTAAAAACCTCTTTGGTATCTTCCGAAAGGATTTTAATCAGTGGTAGAGATTGCGTGATTTCCGTTTGTAAAGATATTACTGATCGCAAAAAAGCTGAGGAAAATTTAAGACAAAGTGAAGAAAGATTTCGCACTGCTTTTGAAAATGCTGGCAGTGGTATGGCTTTAGTCTCACTAAATGGATATTTCATCAGGGTGAATAGAGCCTTATGTCAAATGTTGGGTTATGATTCTCAAGATTTACTCACTAAAAAGTTGACAGACATTATTACAGGTGAGGATTTACCAAAAGATTTTGATTTGGCACACCAGTTTCTCTCTGGTCAAATAAGTTATCAAGTGGAAAAATCCTGTTTACATAAATCAGGAAAAATTATTTGGGTATTGCTCAATGTTTCATTATTATGTGATGTCGATGGGAACCCCCTGCATTTTATTTGGCAGATTCAGGATATTAGTGAACGACACGAAGTTGAGCAATTAAAAAATGAATTTGTCTCTGTAGTTAGCCATGAAGTACGCACACCTTTAACAGCTATTAAAGGTGCTTTGGAGATTTTGGCAGCAGGAATTTTAGTTGATGAACCGCAGGAAGCAGAACAGATGTTAAAAATCGCTGTTAGTAATAGTGAAAGACTGTTACGTCTTGTCAATAATATTTTGAATTTAGAAATGCTGGATTCAGGGAAAATGAGACTAAACCTGAAGGTTTGTGATATTAATATCATGGTAAAACAAGCAATGGAAACAGTGCGACCAATAGCGCAACAAAAAAGCATGGAAATTTCCTACAGCGCACTCGATGTACTCAATACAGAAATTCTAGCTGACGAGGAAACAATTATTCAAGTCCTGACCAACCTATTGGGCAATAGCGTAAAGTTTTCCCATGCTGGTACTAAAGTAGAGATATACGCCACAATGGGCGATAAAGAGATTATTGTTGCGGTAAAAGATTACGGTAAAGGTATTCCTCCAGATAAGTTAGAGACTATTTTTGAGCGATTTGAACAGGTGGATGTTTCTGATTCTCGTCAAAAGGGTGGTACAGGTTTAGGATTAGCTATTTGTAAAAATATTGTGCAAAAACACCAGGGGAAAATTTGGGTTGAGAGCATATTGGGTAGTGGTAGCACTTTTTATTTCACACTACCACTGTAATAGTTTTTTGGACTACCATGGAGGAACTCAAGATATAACAGAACTGTTTATTTTGCAGGTAATTTGTCGGACTCATTATATGAATAAGTACACAACAACATTAAACCATATTTTCGGAAAAATCCCCCTCAAAACATTACTTAGTATACTTTACTTAATACCAACTATCACTTGTGCGGGAATAGTTACTTATATATTCTATCATACTGGGGAAAAATCAGTAAATGACTTGACCAATAAATTAATGATGTCCACAACAAAGCGGATTGAGGATCATCTCAGGACACATTTAGAAACACCACAAATAATAGTAGGAATAAATCGTGATGGGATTAAAAACTCCTATCTTAACCCCGATAATTGGGAAGCATTGAGATTATACTTTTTTAATCAACTTAAAGTAAATAAAGAGCCAACTGCCATTTACTTCGGTGGTGTTAATGGTACATATATGTTTGCATCATTAGACAAAATGGGCATAATTTCACCAGCCAATTCTTACTTGGGGGGTGGTTTACACCCATCCTATGGTGGTCAACGACGCTTCTACATTTTAGATCAACAGGGAAAATATGTCAAAATTATCCCTGAACAAACTAAAACTTCGTCATATATAAACCTTTTGTGGTTTAAAACCGCTCAAAATCAAAAACGACAAACATGGACTTCGGTAGATACCTATCTTTATATTCCTACGGCAAAGATTTCTGCTGTTAGTCCTGTTTATCGCCATAATAAATTTATTGGCGTTGTTGGTTGTGATTTAATTTTAGACCATATTGGTTTATACTTGCAAAAATTGCAGTTCTCACCATCAGGAAAGTTGTTCATTATAGAGAGGTCGGGAGATATAATCGCCACTTCCACCAATGAAAAACCTTTTATAGAAATTGTTAAAGATAAAAAAACTGGTAAAAACAAAAAATTAATACGGTTATCTGTCACAAAAAGTAGTAACCCAATAATTTCCAAAACAGCAAAAGTATTATTTCAGCGATGGGGAAACTTGCATAAAATTCGGGAAGCGACTAGTTTTGAGTTTAATGGTAGTAGTAACCAAAGGTATTTTTCTCATATTTACCCCTATCAGGATCAATATGGGTTGGATTGGTTAATTGTAGCTGTTTTGCCAGAATCTGATTTTCTGGATAAGATTCATACTAATTTAAATATAACCTTAATTTTTTCAGCAATTACACTACTCATATTTGTGGGATTGAGTATGGTTTTAGATCATTGGATAATACAACCGATTAGGGATTTGCATACTGCGGCTAAAAAACTAAGTGAACATAGGTTTGATAGTTTAGATTTAGACTGGGATTTAAAGTTAAAATCAATCCTCAACCGGCGTGATGAAATAGGTCAGCTAGGTGACTCTTTTCAATCTATGGCTGAAGATTTGGCACTATCATTTACACGAATTAAAACTGCTTTAAAGGAATCCCAGGATAAGTTTGAGAAGATATTTCATAGCTCTCCTGACCCAATTTTAATTCATCAAATTATAAACCAAAATATACAGGGATGTGTATTGTTAGATGTGAATGCTAGTTTCTTAAATTTCACTGGTTATTCGGAAGTAGAATTGATTGGCTACAGTTTTGATAATTTATCCTTGATATCTAATCCTGAACAGGGATTATTACTCAAGGAGCAACTGAAAAATCAAGGATATGTCCGGAATTTAGAATTTGATTGGCTGACAAAATCTGGGGAAGTAAAAACGTCTTTAGTATCTTGTGAAAGTATTGTAATAGATACCAAGAACTGTGTGATTTCTATCATTAAAGATATTACTGATCGCAAAAAAGCTGAGGAAAATTTAAGACAAAGTGAAGAAAGATTTCGCACTGCTTTTGAAAATGTTGGCAGTGGTATGGCTTTAGTCTCACTAAATGGATATTTCATCAGTGTGAATAGAGCCTTATGTCAAATGTTGGGTTATGATTCTCGAGATTTACTCACTAAAAATGTGACAGAACTTATTACAGGTGAGGAGTTACCAAAAGATTTTGATTTGGCACACCAATTTCTCTCTGGTCAAATAAGTAACTATCAAGTGGAAAAATCCTGTTTACATAAATCAGGAAAAATTATTTGGGTGTTGCTGAATGTTTCATTATTATTTGATATTAACAGAAACCCCCTGCATTTTATTTGGCAAATTCAGGATATTAGTGAACGACACGAAGTTGAGCAATTAAAAAATGAATTTGTCTCTGTAGTTAGCCATGAAGTACGCACGCCTTTAACAGCTATTAAAGGTGCTTTGGAGATTTTGGCAACAGGAATTTTAGTTGATGAACCACAGGAAGCAGAACAGATGCTAAAAATCGCTGTTAGTAATAGTGAAAGACTGTTATGTCTTGTCAATAATATTTTGAATTTAGAAATGTTGGATTCGGGGAAAATGAGACTAAACCTGGAGCTTTGTGATATTAATATCATGGTAAAACAAGCAATGGAAACAGTGCGACTAATAGCGCAACAAAAAAGCATAAAAATATCCTACAGCGCACTCGATGTACCCAACACAGAAATTCTAGCTGACGAGGAAACAATTATTCAAGTCCTGACTAACCTATTGAGCAATAGCGTAAAGTTTTCCCATGCTGGTACTAAAGTAGAGATATATGCCACAATGGGTGATAAAGAGATTATTGTTGCGGTAAAAGATTACGGTAAAGGTATTCCTCCAGATAAGTTAGAGACTATTTTTGAGCGATTTGAACAGGTGGATGTTTCTGATTCTCGTCAAAAGGGTGGTACAGGTTTAGGATTAGCTATTTGTAAAAATATTGTGCAAAAACACCAGGGGAGAATTTGGGTTGAGAGCATATTGGGTAGTGGTAGCACTTTTTATTTCACACTGCCACTATAGTAGTTTTTTTAGGCTACCATGGATAAACCCAAGACATAAGAGAACCTTTTGTGTAGCAACTAGTCGGATCATGGCTAAACATATTTTGATTGTGGATGATGAGCAAGACATTCGTGCAGTTGTCCGTATTTCTTTAGAAAAATTTGCCGGTTGGCGGACTAGTTTAGCTGCTACCGCGCAGGAGGCCTTAGAAAAGGCTAGATCCCAATTGCCAGATGCTATATTATTGGACATAACAATGCCTGATACGGATGGTTTTCAAGTGTGGGATCAGTTACAGTCTGACCCATTGACTAAATCCATACCAGTAATTTTACTAACTGCTAAAACATCATCTTTGGACAAGAAACGTTTTAGCAATATGGGTGTGGCGGGGGTAATCAGTAAACCCTTTAATCCCATAATCATTTGGAAACAAGTGCGGGAAATTTTGGTGTGGGACAGTTAATCACAATCTAGTGGTTATCGAAATAGGCGTGGATTTAAAATGGTTTTTCCTGGAGTCCGACTGGGAATTAATAATCCATTATTGAGATTAGTACCTGTTCCACCATCTTCCATGGACAAAAAGGGTTTTAAGTTAATTCCCCCCCGGAAATGGGGATTATTACCCGATCTTCTAGGAGAGTTGGTATAAGTGTTCACACCAATAGTCTGCTGTCCCTGGTCTGCAGCAGTTAGGTTACTAAAAATGCTGCTGCGGACAGCATAGGGATCCTTGCTTCGTGGTACTGTTAAAACTATGCGACAGGTAGAAACAGCTTCAGTGGTAACACAGATAATATTCTCATTATTTTGTCTGGCAATTTGCAACTCTTGCAAACCATCAGGACGATATAATTCTAGACGACTGGCGATCGCCTGACAGCGGTTTTGCGGGTTCCAACCACCACCCAAGGACTGGGGTATAGCCCAGGTAAAAAATCGCCCTGGTTGACTTTGGGGTTGATACATAACAGTATATTTACCATCATAATACTGACAACTGAACCTATTGGTGCTAGGGTTGTTGGGAGTGGGTATTTGGGTGGGTGTGCTGGATGGGGGATTAGATGGAGTGGTTGAGTCTGAGGGTACGGTGGGAACAACTACGCCAGTTTGTCCAAAAGCGATTGAGTTACCAATCAATAAAGCAAATAAGGATAGGTGTAAAGAGAGAATAGTTCTAGCCATAAGTTGTCAAAATTGGTAATATGGTTAGGATTCACCCTATTATAGTAGCACACAACTAAAGTTGATTTAAAGGATTATGTTAAAAATAAGTATTTCGGCTATTGGTGCAGGGCTTTTAATTGCATCTACTAATGGTGGAGTAACTAACTTAATTCCATCCTTTCTACCTAATAACAGCTATAAATTAGCTCAGAACAATTTGAATAGTGCCAACTTAGAAACTCAAGTTTTCCAACAAATCAATCAGTATCGTGTTAATCAGAAGTTACTTACCCTAACCCGTAACCCTAGCATTGATAAACAAGCTAGGATTCACAGTCAAAACATGGCTAGTGGCAAAGTTCCCTTTAGTCATCAAGACTTTGATAAACGAGTTAAAGCAGTTAACATTAGCTACCGTGGTGTAGCGGAAAATGTGGCTTATAATCAAGGAGTCCAAGATTCTGCTACTACTGCGGTTCGAGGTTGGTTAAAAAGTCCGGGACATTTAAAAAACATTCGAGGTGATTATAACCTAACTGGTATTGGTGTTGCGGTCAATAATAAGGGGGAAATTTTTTTCACCCAGATTTTCTTACAATCAAGATAAATTTTGGCCAGGTTTCCAATGATTTACCATGGAGCAAACACCAGGGGTATGGCAGACCACGGGTGGCTTAAAGCGAAACACACATTTAGCTTCGCCAACTATCATGATCCTTCTCGTATGGGATTTGGGGCTCTTCGCGTCATCAACGATGACCATATAGCTGCTCGTGGGGGATTTGCTACCCACCCCCACAGGAATATGGAAATTGTGACCATACCTCTTCAAGGTTCTCTTAGACACGAAGATAGTATGGGAAACTCTCAAGTGCTGCAAAAGGGGGAGATTCAGTCCATGAGTGCAGGAACAGGTGTCCTCCATTCAGAATTCAACCATGGTGATGAGGATCTCAAACTCCTTCAAATCTGGGTCTTACCCAAGAAGATAGGTGTTCAGCCTAGATATGAACAAAAAGCCTTCAATCCTATCGATCGCAGGCAAAAGTTGCAAACAGTGGTTTCTTCTGATGGTGAAGGACTAGGGATCAATCAAGATGCTTGGTTTTCTTTGGCAGATCTAGAAGAAACTAGTGTGGAATATAAGTTGCACGGAAAAGGTCAAGGTGTGTATGTGTTCGTAATATCAGGATTTGCAAACGTCAATGGCAAAGAGCTATTTCCTCGGGATGGACTGGGACTGGAGGAAGATCTGCACATTCAAGTCTTTCAACAATCCGAGCTGTTGGTGATGGAAGTACCTATGTTATCATCATGAGACCTTAATCTGTTAATCAATTTCTAACCTAATTTTCCCCATAAACTATTCAGGTATCTGTCACAAGATACTGTTTTTTATATATTTTGTAGTTGAGAATGTATTGAGGATAGCACCAAAAGTACCATCCACCATAGACATATACTGGAAGTATCCTTCCTGGTAGTTCTTTTGAGCATTGAAAGATAGAGTATATGTCCAACAAACTCATACACTATCTGGGGATTTCTCTATGTTCCGACAAACTGCTTTCGGAATTGGTTTAACTACACTTGTCCTTACCAGTGGATTGGTAACTGATGCTATTTCCGCTAGTAATGTTACTAAAAAAATCTCATCTGCTCCCTCATTTAATGGTTCTACCCGAGCTGTTGCTTCCCACCAGAATAACAAGTTGGAAAAATTGGTTTTTGAAGAAATTAATCAGTATCGTGTTGCTCAAGGATTATCAAAATTAACCTTGAATTTAAACATCACTAAACAGGCAAGAATTCATAGTCAAAATATGGCTAATGGTACGGTAAAATTTAGCCATCATGGTTTTGAGCAACGGGTTAAATCCATCCATTTGCAATATAATAATGCTGCGGAAAATGTGGCATTTAACATAGGGTATAATGAACCAGCAAAACAAGCAATAATTGGTTGGCTTAATAGTCCGGGACATTTGCGAAATATTCGAGGGAAGTTTGAACTGACAGGGGTGGGAGTAGCTAAAAATGATAAAGGTGAAGTTTATCTGACTCAAATATTTATCAATACACCCCACAGGTACTCCCGAAAAATTTCCTCCAGATCCCCAGCTTTTTAAGCAATTTTCTGATAAGATTATTACATAAGGTAATTGTTTTGTAAATGTTTTGGTGAAAAATCATGAAACTAGATGATTTTCAGGTAGTTGATGGGGATCTAGACTACCCTACCCTCTCGGAATATTTAAGGTCAGATGCTTTAGCTGTGGATACAGAAACTATGGGTTTGCTACCACAGCGAGATCGTCTCTGTCTGGTTCAACTATGTAACCCTGAAGGTAAGGTGACTGCTGTCCGCATTGCTAAGGGACAAACCCACGCTCCTAACCTACAACAACTTCTAGAATCAACCGATGTTGTCAAGGTTTTTCACTTTGCCAGGTTTGATCTGGCCACTTTGCGTCACAACCTGAAAATTCATGTCCAACCTGTTTTTTGTACGAAAATTGCCAGTAAGCTGGCTCGTACTTACACAAACCGTCATGGATTGAAAGAGCTTGTACAAGAGCTAGAGCAAGTAGAATTGGATAAAAGTTCTCAGAGTTCGGACTGGGGGAATCCGCTGGGTTTATCTGATGCTCAACTAAGCTATGCTGCTAATGATGTGCGCTATCTGATCAGTTTGCAACAAAAACTTTCTCACATGTTGCAAAGAGAAGAACGTTGGCAATTGGCACAGGAGTGTTTTAGTTTTTTACCTACTTTAGTTTCTTTGGATCTTTTGCAGTTTAAAGAACTATTTGAACACTAGTCATAGACTGTTAGAAATTGCTAAAACTGGAAATGAGAAAACACTTTAACACCGCAGGTCCCTGTAAGCCCAACCTTCACTATATGCTCTCGTCTGTAGAGCGCATCCCCCAGATCAAAAACCTCATCGCTCAGGAAAACTACTTTGTGATCCATGCCCCCCGACAAGTGGGGAAAACCACCGCCATGCTTACCCTCGCCCAAGATCTAACCAACAGTGGCGAATACACCGCTCTTATGGTCTCCGCCGAAGTGGGTTCCGCCTTCCCCGATCAACCCGAAATTGCTGAAAAAGCAATCTTGGGAGCATGGTTAGATGCTGCTGATTTTTGGTTGCCTGACGAACTGAAACTACCTGCTCACGTTGCGTCAATTCAAAGAATTGGTTCATTTCTAAAAACTTGGGTAGAGCATTCTCCTCGCCCCGTAGTCTTGTTTATTGATGAAATCGATTCGCTGCAAAATCAAACCCTGATTAGTGTACTAAGGCAATTACGGGATGGTTTTCCCCGCCGTCCCCAAGGCTTTCCGCAATCGGTCGGTTTAGTGGGAATGCGTGATGTCAGAGATTACAAATATGCTTCAGGTGGCAGTGACAGACTTAATACATCCAGTCCCTTTAATATCAAAGTGCAATCCTTTACCTTACGGAATTTCAATCAAGATGAAGTGAGAAGACTCTATCATCAACATACCGAAGCCACAGGACAAATATTTACCGAAGAAGCAGTTAATTTAGCCTTCCATCTAACACAGGGTCAGCCTTGGCTAGTCAATGCGATCGCCAAGGAAATCACCGAATATATGGCCCCCGATCCTGAAATTCCGATTACCATTGAATTAATTAATCAAGCCAAAGAAATCCTAATTCAGAGACAAGATACCCATTTAGATAGTCTTGCTGAAAGATTAAGAGAGGATCGCGTCAGGGCAATTATACAGCCCATTCTATCAGGACAAGCATTACCTAATATTGTGGAAGATGACCTACGTTATGTTCTAGACTTAGGCTTATGCAACCGCGATGCTAGGGGCGGAATTCAAATTGCTAATCCAATCTATCGGGAAGTAATTCCTAAGGTACTAGCCTCCATCACGATCGCTTCTTTAACCTCTGTTTATCCCACATGGCTAGACTCCAATGGTAATTTAAGCCCACAGGCTTTATTAGATTCTTTCTTGGATTTTTGGCGGCAACACGGGGAACCATTGTTTAAAAGTACACCCTATCCAGAGATTGCGCCCCATATTGTACTAATGGCATTTTTGCACCGTGTGGTCAATGGTGGCGGTACATTGGAAAGAGAATATGCGATCGGTTCGGGAAGAATGGATATTTGTTTGCGCTATGGTGAAATTACATTGGGAATGGAGTTAAAGGTATGGCGCGAGGGAAGACCTGATCTATTAGTAGAAGGTTTGAAGCAATTGGATAAGTACCTATCAGGATTAAATCTGGATACGGGCTGGTTGGTAATTTTTGATCGCCGTCCGGATTTGCCACCAATAAGCGATCGCACCTTTACAGAAATTGCCCAGAGTCCAGATGGCAGAATGATTACGGTGATTCGGGGGTGATTTGTTAAAGAAGAGCGATCGCACTATGGGAAACTGAGTACGGATGCACCCCATTCGTTATCAAAACTGCCGAGATAAATAACGTTTGCACGGGAAGTTACCAAAATTATCAACCCCCCAGCAATGTGACCGGTAATAATATTTTATACAAAAAAAAACCAAAAAAATCCCAAAATCATACATTCACGATACAGTTTTTGGCGATTATAATGGTGGCTGGTTAAAGTTCAGGGAAGACGTTAATTTTACGGCAAACCAGTCATACCAATTATACCAATAATAAAATATTGTTCCCACCGCATCAGAGGGAAGCTAGTATTTTTGGGTATAAAAAACAGGAAAACCATCTGTCACTACAAAAACACCCAATCAATAAACTGCATTAGACTATGGATAACCTCGCTACAAATATTCCCAAGATTATGGTTGTAGATGACGATTTCAGTGTCAGAAATCTTGTTCATCGCTTTTTAAGTCGAAAATATAAAACAGAAGCTGCTGCTGATGGTAAAAGTGCCATGACACTGTTTGAGCAGTTTAACCCTTCCCTGGTGATTTTAGACTGGAACTTACCAGATGTAAATGGTTACAAACTTTGTCAGGATATGCAAACTCGAACCAATGTTTTAGTTCTCATGCTCACCAGTCGTAATGATGAAACTGATAAAATTAAGGTTTTAGCTGGTGGTGCGGATGATTTTATGACCAAACCATTTAGTCTAGCGGAGGTGGAAGTTAGAGTGGAAGCTCTTTTGAGACGCATACGTTATATTCAACCCACTCAATCACAACGTCTTGTTTTTAAACAGTTAGCAATCAACCCAGAAGGTCGAGAGGTGACCCTGAATGATAAACCTTTGGCTTTAACAGCTTTGGAGTTTAATATTTTACATTTTTTGGCTTGTCATCCCGGACAAGCGTGGAGTCGTCCCCAACTAATTCAAAAAATTTGGGGGTGTGACTATGTGGGTGATGGAAGGGTTGTTGATGTTCATATTGGTCAACTGCGTAAAAAAATGGAGGTTGACTCTAGCACTCCAGAATTTATTAAAACTGTGCGCGGTTATGGCTATAAGTTTGAATCTCCTGAACATAATAGGGTTTGAACTTGAGGAATAATATTTAAATATTATTCCTCAAGGATTTACCTAAATAATGTAATGCAAATCACAGTTATGACTTTCAACCTCCGCTGCGACAAACCAGATCCGGGCGAGAGGTGTTGGCAAAAGCGTATAGGAGCGATCGCCCGTATGATCCAACATTATCAACCTGAGTTATGGGGGACCCAGGAGGGTCAACCTCATCAACTTAGGGATTTACAGGTACTTTTACCAGACTATGAATTTGTGGGAGGCGATCGCACTGGAACGGGAAAAGGTGAACATTGCGCGATCTTCTATAAGAGGGGAAAGTTGCAGCTGAG